>NZ_JAYKYQ010000002.1:0-781233 GCF_035544775.1 Nocardia implantans
GGCGGTCATAGCGGTGGGGAAACGCCCGGTCCCATTCCGAACCCGGAAGCTAAGCCTGCCAGCGCCGATGGTACTGCACTCGACAGGGTGTGGGAGAGTAGGACACCGCCGGAACATCCTTTCACGAAAGGCCCTCGACACAGTCGAGGGCCTTTCGTCGTTTTGCGAGACGAGAACGTTTCGTGGCAATTTCGTAGGGAACTCCAAGCCTACGCAGCGTGCGGACGATGATGATGGACGGTGGGGGAGAGATCGCCGTTCCGCGTGAACAACGGAGGTATGCATGCTCGTCGCGACGACGCCGGACCGCCCGGCGCCGCCCGAATCCGCCACGACAACGCGACCGCGGTGGTGGCGGCCGAGGCTGCCCGCGACGGCCGTGTACTTGGCAGGGCTGGTCGCCGTCTCGGCAGTCTTCTCCGTGCTGAGCGACTCCGCACAGGCCCGGATGGTGCTGCACGCGAGCACCAACCTGCAGAACCTGTTGGACGGCCGGCTCGGGACGTTGCTGGCGAGCGCGTTCGTGATCGGCGACGTCGTCGGGTCGTGGGTGATCATCCCGCTGCTCGCGTGTCTGCTCGCGCTCGCGGAGCTGCGCTTCGGCGCGCTGCGATTGGTGCGCGTCTTCCTGGCCGGCCACATCGGCGCCACGCTGTTCGTCGCGGCCGGCCTGTGGGTGGGTGTGGAGGCGGGATGGGTGCCCGCGAGCATCCGCTGGGCCGAGGACGTCGGCGTCAGCTACGGCGCCATGGCGCTGATCGGCGCGCTGGTGGCCGCGCTGCCGTACCGGTGGCGTGCCGCTTGGTCGACGCTGTGGTCCATCGTCGCGGTCGAGGGTGTGCTCATCGAGCAGACCTTCACCCAGGTCGGTCACTTGGTGGCGTTGCTGATCGGCACCGTGGTCGGGTTCTGCATGATCTGGGCAAGGACGACCACTCGGCGGCGGCTCACGCGCGTCGAGAGCGCCTTGCTGGCCGTCAGCGTGGTGCTCGCGGCGATTCTGCTCATGGGCTGACGACACCCGGGTACGGGCGTTCGCCTACAGTGCTTGGGTGCGCCTAGTGATTGCTCGCTGTCAGGTCGACTACGTAGGGCGACTCACCGCCCATCTCCCGATGGCCCGCAGGCTACTGCTGATGAAAGCGGACGGCTCGGTGCTCGTGCACTCCGACGGCGGCTCGTACAAGCCGTTGAACTGGATGAGCCCCCCGTGCTGGCTGGAGGAACGCAACGGCGACGCGCAACTCCCTGATGGCGCGAAGGCGCTGTGGGTCGTCGCCAACAAAGCCGGTGAGGAACTCCGCATCACCATCGAGGACATCGAGCACGACTCCTCGCACGAACTCGGCGTCGACCCGGGCCTGGTGAAAGACGGTGTCGAGGCCCATCTGCAAGAGCTGCTGGCAGAGCACGTGCACACCCTCGGCGCGGGCTACACCCTCATCCGCCGCGAGTACATGACCGCGATCGGCCCGGTGGACCTGCTGTGCCGGGACGCCGACGGCGGCACCGTCGCGGTGGAGATCAAACGGCGCGGCGAGATCGACGGCGTCGAACAGCTCACCCGCTACCTCGAGTTGCTGAACCGGGACCCGCTGCTGGCCCCGGTGGCGGGCGTCTTCGCCGCGCAGCAGATCAAGCCGCAGGCGCGCACGCTGGCGGAAGACCGCGGCATCCGCTGTCTCACACTCGATTACGAGGCCCTACGCGGCACGGAGAGCAACGAATTCCGCTTGTTCTGAACTCGGGGGCCCGCGGGGCACGCGGGGGCGAGTAATACGCTTGTCGCATGCCCCGCCGGAAACCGCGTTCGGATCGCCATGCTGATCACTCGCGGTCGGGCGGATCGCCGATCGGCGATGTCTTCGGGCGGACCGAATCGGGTCCCGACGGTGAGGAGACGTATGTGGTCCGCACCATTCCGGGGGCTCGCGCGATGAAGACCTATCGCTGTCCCGGCTGTGATCACGAGATTCCGCCCGGCGTCGCGCACGTCGTCGCGTGGCCCGCTTACGGCGGAGAGGAAGACCGGCGGCATTGGCATCACGGGTGCTGGAACGGGCGCCGTACTCGGCGGATCACCCGGCGCTGGTCCTGACGCCCGGAGGGCACAGGCCGACCATGCCCCGGAATTAAGGAAGGCCGCCCCGGATGGGGCGGCCTTCGGTGAATTCGGTTCGTTTTGCCGCAGTCGCCGTGGTCCGACGTCAGTTGCTGATGTCGGCGCTCTCGCGCTCGTCCGCGTCGATCTCGTCGTCCTCGGTGGCGACCTCGGGGATCGCCTTCTGCCGGGAGCCGGTGACCGACTTGGTGTTGCCGCCGATCGACTTGCGCTGATCCGGGACACCGTCGAGCAGTTCGCTCTCCCGATTGACCGCGGCGAGCATCGCGGGCACCGAGTCGAGCTGACCGCGGATACCGAGCAGCTGGGCGAGCACGCGGCCGCGCAGCACGCGCATCTCCTCGGCCAGTTCCTTCGCGTGCGCGATCTTGCGCTCGGAGGTCTGCGTGGCGGAGGTGATCAGGCGGTTGGCCTCGTCGGTCGCGTCCTTGATCCGCTGAGCGGCTTCGGCGCGGCTGGTGGCCTCCAGCTCCTCCATGGCGCGGGTGAGCTTGGTGCGACGCTCGGCCATGGTGGCCTCGAACTCCTGCTGGGTGGCCTTGCGCTTCGCGTCGGCTTCCTTCGCGATGCGGTCGGCCTCGGCCTGGGCGGCCTCGATGATCTTGGCGGATTCGGTGCGCGCGTTCGCGAGGGTCTGCTCGAATTCGATTTCGAGCGCCTCGCGCTTCTCCTTGGTCTCGGCGAGCAGCGACTCGTACTTGCCACGCATCTCGGTGGCCTGCTGCTCGGCGATCGACACCATTTCGGCGGCCTCGGCCTGCGCCAGAGCACGAACCTCGGACGCCTCGTCGGAGGCGAGCCGGAGCATGCGGGAAATACGGTCGGACATGCCTTCCGCGGTGGTCGGCGGCACCGAGAGTCGGTCGACCTCCTTGCGGAGCTCGTCGATCTCGTCGCGCGCGTCTTCCAGCTGGCTCGCGAGGTTACGTGCTTGGGCCGCAGCCGCATCGCGGTCGGTGGCGGTGACTCTCAGTTCCGCGTCGAAGCGGTCGAAGTAATTACGCACCTCGTCTTGCGCATAACCCTTGCGCACAACGGTGAAGGGCAGTGCAACGAAGCGATTGCGATCGGACTCGGGTGACGACATGGCACACAAACTACAGCCTGAAGACAGCCGATGGTGACTCGACTGCGAATGTCATTCCAACGAGTTTTCCCCGCCTGACGCCGATACTAGTGCGTAACATCCGCGCTCGGTTCGACCAACTCGATCAGCACACCTCCAGCATCCTTCGGGTGGATGAAATTGATGCGGGAATCAGCCGTTCCGTGCCGCGGAGCGTCGTACAGCAAACGCAGACCCTTGGCGCGCAGGTACGCCGAGACGGCCTCGATGTCGGTCACCCGGTAGGCCAGTTGCTGCAAGCCGGGCCCGCTGCGGTCGATGAACTTCGCGATCGTCGATTCCGCGTTGAGGGGGGCCAGCAACTGCAGGGCAGTGGCGCGGTCGGGAGCGCCGGGCAGCGACAGCATCGCCTCGTGCACCCCCTGGGCCTCGTTGACCTCGCGATGGGTCTCGATCATGCCCAGGTTCTCCGCGTACCAGGCGACCGCGGCGTCCAGGTCCGGCACGGCGATGCCGACGTGGTCGACCGCGGTGACGTAGTCCGCGGGGATGAAAGATGACTGTTCGATAACGTTGCTCACCATTCGAAGGTAGCGCGACCTGGCACGGGGTGCGCGGGACGCACCCGCTACCGTTGAGTAGGAACACCTGCTCTCGCATTGCCCGGCGGGGGCACGAGCAGGTCCGATCTACGAATGCGAGGCTCGTCGTGACCACTTCCGTGATCGTCTCCGGTGCACGTACCCCGGTCGGCAGGCTGCTCGGAGGTCTGAGGGACTTCAGCGGTTCCGATCTCGGCGGGTTCGCGATCAAGGCGGCGCTGGAGAAGGGCGGCGTCGCGCCCGACCAGGTCGATTACGTGATCATGGGTCAGGTGCTGACCGCGGGCGCGGGGCAGATCCCGGCCCGGCAGGCGGCGGTGGCCGCCGGTATTCCGATGGACGTGCCCGCGCTGACGCTGAACAAGGTCTGCCTGTCGGGCATCAACGCGATCGCGCTGGCCGACCAGCTGATCCGGGCGGGCGAGTACGAGATCGTCGTCGCGGGTGGTCAGGAGTCCATGAGCCAGGCGCCGCACCTGCTGGAGAAGAGCAGGGAGGGCTTCAAGTACGGCGACGTGACCCTGCGCGATCACATGGCCTACGACGGTCTGCACGACATCTTCACCGATCAGGCGATGGGCGCGCTCACCGAGTCGCGCAACGAGGCCGACCGGATCAGCCGGGAGGATCAGGACGCGTTCGCGGCGGCTTCGCATCAGCGTGCCGCGGCGGCGTGGAAGAACGGCGTGTTCGATGACGAGGTCGTCCCGGTCGCGGTGCCGCAGCGCAAGGGCGATCCGGTGCTGGTGACCACGGACGAGGGCATTCGCGCCGACACCACGGTGGAGTCGCTGGCCAAGCTGCGTCCGGCGTTCCGCAAAGACGGCACGATCACCGCGGGCACCGCGTCGCAGATCTCCGACGGCGCCGCCGCGGTCGTGGTGATGAGCAAGGAGAAGGCGCAGGCGCTCGGCTTGTCCTGGATCGCCGAGATCGGCGCGGCCGGCGTGGTCGCCGGTCCGGACTCGACCCTGCAGGATCAGCCCGCCAACGCGATCGCCAAAGCCTGCGCGCGTGAGGGCATCTCGCCCACCGACCTGGACCTGGTGGAGATCAACGAGGCGTTCGCCGCCGTCGGCATCGCCTCCACCCGCAAACTGGGCATCGACCCGGAGAAGGTGAACGTCAACGGTGGCGCCATCGCCATCGGCCACCCGCTCGGCATGTCCGGCGCCCGCATCCTGCTGCACCTGGTGCTGGAGCTGAAGCGCCGCGGCGGCGGCATCGGCGCGGCCGCGCTCTGCGGCGGCGGCGGTCAGGGCGACGCGCTGATCGTGCGCGTCTGAGCCCGGCGGAGCGATGCTCCTGCTGAATCCTGCCGATGGCCGTCCCGATGTGGGCGGCCATCGGTCGTTCTGCTGACGAAGCAGCAAGCTATCGCCACGATGACCGATCGGGGACGACGGGTGGCCACTGAGTTCGTCGCGAGCCAGCAGTGGTCACCTCACGACCCCGCTGAAAATGGCTTCGGCAGATCACCGAATCACACAACCGCACCAGAACTCGCCCACGGGTTCGGGCGTAGGGAGACCGAGCCTGTGCGGTTCGCGGCCCAGTTCGCGGCGCGCGGCGGCAGGGCAAGCGCCGTGGATTTGCAGGCGGCGAGCACGTGACGGCGCGGCGGAATCGGCCGCTTCGGGTGCCCGTGATCTCGAGTTCGCATGCTGACGTGCCCGGCGCATCGCTACTACGTCTTTCGAGCGCAGCGAGACCGAGTATTGCGGGTTCATGGCCCGGTTCGACGTCTGCGCGGCCGTCGCGTGAAGCCACCAAGGAGCACCCGGCAGCCGAGCCGATAGAGCGACTACAACCCGCGTGCTCCAAGTAGCGATTTTCCGTTGCCGGCGTGCTCAGCGCACCGCAACTCCGTCTTTCGAGCGAAGCGAGACCGAGCCTGTTCCGTTCGCGGCCCGGCTCGCGTGTGCGCGGCCGCCGCGTAGGCGACGAAGGAGCAAGCGGCGGTCGCGCACACGCGAGCCATAAAGGGGCCGCGAACACGTCGCGACGCAGTCGCGGCCAATCAAACTAGACACAGCTCACTACGACAGCCTGTAGTGCATCCGGCAGAATGGGCGCATGGGCAATGTCTTCGACCTGAGCACGGTGGCCAAGCGGTTTCGTTTCATCGCGGTGCTCGAGGCGATCTCCTGGCTGCTGTTGATCATCGGCATGGTGTTCAAGCGGATTCCCGAGCCGGTGTTGTGGCCGGTCAAGGTGTTCGGCATGACGCACGGCATCGTGTTCGTGCTGTTCGTGATCACCGCGATCGTGGCGGCGCGCGAGCTGGGCTGGAACGCCAAGACCACCGTTCTGGCGCTGGTGTCGAGCATCCCGCCGTTCTGCACGGTGCTGTTCGAGATCTGGGCGGTGCGCACGGGGCGGTTGGGTGAGCTGAGCAACGCCGGTTCGTTCGAGTCCGGGGCACCCGCATCCGCCACGTCGTGACAAACTGGAGGTCGTGAATCGACCAGCCGCACGCCGTCCTTCGCCCGCTGTCGCCGCCGCCATGTCCGGGGCGGTCGATCTGTCCAGCCTGAAGCAGCCCGCCGGTGGCGCGGGCGGTCCGGCCGGTGGCGACCACGCGGTCTCCGAGGCCGATTTCGAGACCAAGGTCCTGCGCCGGTCGATGCAGGTGCCCGTGGTGGTGGTGCTGTACTCGCAGCGCAGTCCGGGCAGCATCGAACTGGTGCGGACGCTGGAACGCCTGGTGGCCGCCGACGGTGGCGCCTGGGATCTGGCCGCCGTCGAGGCCGAGGCCAATATGCGCATCGCGCAGGCGCTGCGGGTGCAGGGCATCCCGACGGTCATCGCGATCGCGGCCGGGCAGCCGCTGGCCGATTTCGAGGGCGCTCAGCCGGAGCCGCAGGTGCGGCAGTGGTTGAACGCCGTGGTCGACGCGGTGGCGGGCAAGCTGGAGGGCGGGCCGCAGCCGCAGGCCGAGGCGGAGGACCCGCGTTTCGCGGCGGCCGAGGCGGCGCTCGAGCACGGTGACCTGGCGGGCGCGGAGGCCGCCTACCAAGCGATTATCGACGCCGAACCGGCGAACGAGGAGGCCAAGGGCGCGCTGCGGCAGTTGCGCTTCCTCGCCAGGGCCCAGGAACTGCCGGAGTCGGCCATCGCCGATGCCGACGCCGACCCGTCGAATGTCGATGCCGCGATCAAAGCCGCTGATCTCGAATTGTTCCAGCAGCGGCCCGAAGCGGCCTTCGATCGGCTGATCGCCGTCGTCAAGCGGACTTCCGGCGACGATCGCACCAAGGCGCGTACCCGCCTGCTGGAGCTGTTCGAGCTGTTCGACCAGGCCGAGCCGTTCGTCGTGGCCGCGCGCCGCAAGCTGGCGGCGGCGCTGTACTGATTCCGGTGCGGCGGGCGGCCGGTCAGGCCGGACGCAGCCAGACCGCGCTGTGCGGTGCGAGCGTCACGGTGGCAGAGGCGGGACGGTCGTGCCACGGCTCGTCGGTCGCCGTCACCTCGCCCAGGTTGCCGAGGCCGGAGCCGCCGTAGTCCACGGCGTCGGTGTTGAGGATCTCCAGCCAGGGGCCTCGGTGCGGCAGGCCGATGCGGTACGCGTCGTGCGCCGATCCGGAGAAGTTGTAGACGCAGGCCACTACCGAGCCGTCGGAGCCGTAGCGAAGGAACGCCAGCACGTTGTTCGACCGGTCGTTCGCCTCGATCCAGGCGTAGCCGCCGGGGGTGGCGTCCTGGCTCCACAGTGCGGGGTGGGCGCGGTAGACGGCGTTCAGGTCGCGCACCAGCGTGGTGATGCCCTGGTGTAGCGGGTTCTGCAGCTCCTGCCAGTCCAGGCCGCGATCGTGCGACCACTCCCGGAACTGGCCGAAATCCTGCCCCATGAACAGCAGTTGTTTACCCGGGTGGGCCCACATGTAGGCCAGCAGCGCCCGTACGCCGGCGGCTTTGGCGAAATCGTCGCCTGGCATCCTGGTCCACAGTGTGCCTTTGCCGTGCACGACCTCGTCATGGCTGATCGGCAGCACGTAGTTCTCGCTCCAGGCGTAGACCAGCGAGAAGGTGATCTCGTTGTGGTGCCAGGAGCGGTGCACCGGGTCGCGGCCGAGGAACCCGAGGGTGTCGTGCATCCAGCCCATGTTCCATTTCATGGTGAAGCCGAGACCGCCGACGTCGATGCCGCGGGTGACGCCGGGCCAGGTGGTGGACTCCTCGGCGATGGTCACGACGCCGGGGTGATGCCGGTGCAGCGTCTCGTTGAGGTCTTGCAGGAAGTCGACGGCCTCCAGGTTCTCCCGGCCGCCGTGGACGTTGGGCTCCCACTGGCCCTCGGCGCGGGAGTAGTCCAGGTAGAGCATGGACGCGACGGCGTCGACGCGCAGGCCGTCGATGTGGAATTCCTCGATCCAGTAGCGGGCGTTGGCGATGAGGAAGTTGCGCACTTCGTGCCTGCCGAAGTCGAACACGTAGGTGCCCCAGTCGAGTTGCTCGCCCCGGCGCGGGTCGGCGTGCTCGTAGAGCGGGGTGCCGTCGAATCGGGCCAGCGCCCACTCGTCGCGCGGGAAATGAGCGGGGACCCAGTCCAGCAGGACGCCGATGCCCGCCGCGTGCATGCGGTCGACGAACGCGCGGAAGTCGTCGGGGGAGCCGAATCGCGCCGTCGGCGCGTAGTAGGAGGTGACCTGGTAGCCCCACGACCCGCCGAACGGATGCTCGGCGATGGGGAGCAATTCGATGTGGGTGTATCCGGTGGCCCGCACGTACTCGGCGAGCTGATCGGCCAGTTCGCGATAGCCGAGGCCGGGCCGCCACGAACCGAGATGCACTTCGTAGACGCTCATCGGGGCGCGGGTGGGGTCGGTGGCAGCGCGCTGTTCGAGCCAGGCGCTGTCCTGCCACACGTGATGGCTCTCGGTGACCACCGACGCCGTGGCCGGCGGGTGTTCGGCGGCGAAGGCCAGCGGGTCGGCGTGGTCGACGGTCCGTCCGTCGGCGCCGTGCACGCGGTATTTGTACTTGCAGCCCGGTTCGACGCCGGGGACGAAGACCTCCCAGATCCCGGACGACCCCAGCGCGCGCATCGGCGCGGTGTTGCCGCTCCAGCCGTCGAAGTCCCCGATCACGGTGACGCCGCGCGCGTTCGGCGCCCACACCGCGAACGAGGTGCCCGCGACGTCACCGTCGAGCGTCGGGTAGCGGCGCGGGTGCGCCCCGAGCACTTCCCAGAGGCGTTCGTGGCGGCCTTCGCCGATCAGGTGCAGGTCGAGTTCGCCGAGCGTGGGCAGGAAGCGGTAGCCGTCGGCGCCGATGACGGTCCGGCCGCCCGGGTAGGTCGTCACGACGCGATAGTCCATGATCTCCGGGTACGGCAGCACGGCGGCGAAGACGCCGTGACCGAGGGACTTCAGTTCATGGTCATCGCCGCCGACGCGCACCGACACGGTCTCCGCGTGCGGGCGCAGCACCCGGACGGCGGTGCCGTCGGGATGGGGGTGCGCGCCGAGCACGGTGTGCGGGTCGGTATGGGTGCCCGCCGCGAGAAGCATGAGGTCGCGGCGTTTCATCGCAGCGTCCTGCGGTAGGCCAGCTCGGTGCGAGCCTGCTGGGACACGGGGGGCAGGGCGATGATGTGCGCGACGGCCCGGGCAGGGTCCAAGCGCACGTAATTGGTCTGGGCCCAGTGGTATTCCTCGCCGCTGACCTCGTCGTACACCACCGGGTGGTCGTGCCATTCGCGGCCGATGGCGGGCAGGTCGAGCGAGAGCATGCCCCACTCGGCGCCGAAGGGGTTGAGGTTCACCACGACCAGCACCGCGTCGCCGCTGGCCGGGTCGATCTTGGAGTAGGCGATCAGCGCGTCGTTGTCCACGTGGTGGAAATGCAGGCAACGCAACTGTTGCAGGGCGGGGTGCGCTCGGCGGATCTCGTTGAGCCGGGTGAGCCATGGCTCCAGCGATTCCCCGCGCGCGAGCGCCTCGGCGAACGGGCGCGGGCGCAGCTCGTACTTCTCCGAATCGAGGTACTCCTCGCTGTCCGGGCGCACCGCCTGGTGCTCGAACAGCTCGAAGCCGGAATAGACGCCCCAGGTCGGCGCGAGGGTGGCGGCCAGGACGGCGCGGATGGCGAACATCCCAGGGCCGCCGTGCTGGAGGCTCTCGTGCAGGATGTCCGGGGTGTTCACGAAGAGGTTCGGGCGGGCTTCGTCGGCTTTCGCGGCCAATTCGTTGCCGAACTCCGTCAGCTCCCATTTCGCGACGCGCCAGGTGAAATACGTGTAGGACTGGCTGAATCCGCGGCGGGCGAGCCCGTAGAGCCGGGCCGGGCGGGTGAACGCCTCGGACAGGAAGATGACGTCCGGGTCGGTGCGCCAGACGTTCGCGATCAGCCACTCCCAGAAGTCGGCGGGCTTGGTGTGCGGATTGTCGACCC
The DNA here is from genome assembly GCF_035544775.1 of Nocardia implantans. Classification (NCBI taxonomy): domain Bacteria; kingdom Bacillati; phylum Actinomycetota; class Actinomycetes; order Mycobacteriales; family Nocardiaceae; genus Nocardia; species Nocardia implantans. The sequence goes on from NZ_JAYKYQ010000002.1 coordinate 10,187, forward strand.
GAAAGATTCTGACGCCCAGTTCGATCCAGTGCTTGACCACGCGCAGCACTTCGGCGTAGAGCCCGTCGGGGTCGTTGTCGAAGTTGACCGGGTAGATGTCCTGGTACTTCTTCGGCGGGTTCTCGGCGTAGGCGATGGTGCCGTCGGGCAGGGTGGTGAACCATTCGGGGTGCGCCTGCACCCACGGATGGTCGGGCGCGCACTGCAGCGCGAGGTCGAGCGCCACTTCGAGGCCGAGTTCCCGCGCCGCAACGACGAACTCGGCGAAGTCGGCTTCGGTACCCAGTTCCGGATGCACGGCGTCGTGCCCGCCGTGCCGCGATCCGATGGCCCACGGCGATCCGACGTCGCCCGGCTCCGCGGTGAGCGCGTTGTTGCGGCCCTTGCGGTTGACCTCGCCGATCGGATGGATGGGCGGCAGGTACACCACGTCGAAGCCCATGGCGGCGATGCGCGGAAGTTCCTTGGCGGCGGTGACGAACGTGCCGTGGACGGGCTTGCCGTTGGCGTCGCGGCCGCCGGTCGAGCGCGGGAAGAACTCGTACCAGGAGCCGTAGAGCGCCCGGTGCCGCTCGACCAGAACGGTGTGCTGCGGCCCGCGGGTGACCAGGTCGCGCAGCGGCGTGGCGCGCAGGATCTCGGCGACTTCCTCGGTGAAGGCAGGGGCCACCCGGGCGGGGAGTTGATCGGTGCCGCGCAGCGCCGCCGCGACCGCGCGCAGGCGCTCGAACTGTTTCTTGGGGACGGCTTGCGCCGCCCGCTCGAACAGGCGGGCGCCCAGCTCCAGGTCGTTGGCCAGATCGGCGGCGCTCTGCCCCACGGCCAGCTTCGCCTCGATCGCCGATCGCCAGGTCGCGATCGGATCGCTCCATCCTTCGATCCGGTAGGTCCAGGCTCCCGGCGTGTTCGGCGTGAAGGTCGCGTTGAAGACGTCGGGCTCGTAGTCCGGCGTCATGCGGACACGGGTGGCTCGCGACGCGCCGGGGGCGCGCACGACGAGGGTGGCGGCGACGGCGTCGTGCCCCTCTCGCCAGACCACGGTGCGCACCGGGAATACCTCGCCGACCACCGCCTTGGCGGGCCGGCCGCCTGGGATGGACGGGGCAGTGTCATCGATAGCGATGCGGCCGGTCACGGACCCCAACCTACCGGCAACCGGCCGCCGGGACCGGATCAGCCGATTTTTCGAACTCTGTTCCGGCCGGTCCGGGCCGCGGCCGAGCTGGGCGTTCGGTCAGCGTGCGTCGGCGGCGAGGCCGAGGCCGAGCGCGACGAGGATCACGCCGAGGGCGCGTTCGACCCGCTGCCGGATGCCGGTGCTGCGCAGCCACACGCCAGCGCGGTCGGCGGCGAGGACCACGCCGACGCACCACGCGGTGTCGATCACCAACTGGATGAGCGCCAGGATCACCATCGTCGGCAGCACCGGCCCGTCGGAGGGAAGGAATTGCGGCAGGATCGTCAATCCGAAGACCGCCGCTTTGGGATTGGCCGCGATCGAGATCAGCGAGGCGCGGAAGGCGGCGGCGGGCGTGCGACCCGCCGGGAGCATCCGCGTCATCGCGCCGCCGAACTCGCCGCCGCCGCGCGCGCCGCGCCATGCCTGCACGCCGAGCCAGATCAGCACCAGCGCGCCGACGACGTGCACCGCCGTATTCGCGGCCCGGTTCGCGACCAGCAGAACCGACAGCCCGGCCCCGCCCGCCAGCGTCCAGCCGAGCACGCCGATCTCGTTGCCGGCCACCGCCGCCAGACCCGCGGTGCGTCCGTCGCGCACCGAGCGTTGCAGGAACAACGCCGTCGCAGGCCCCGGCAGCGCGGCGATGACCAGGCAGGCAGGCAGAAACTGCGGGAGGACGTGGACCCAGTGCGGCATCAGCCGATGCTGTCACTTCGGATCCGCTGCGGCCACCGATTTCCCGCGGTCGATGAGGATGAGGCGCCGGGTGGCCACGGACGGCGATCGCTCGTCGATCGCGTGACCACCCGGGCGCTCAATCCGACGTGCTGGAACCGCCGCTCACGGCATGACCAGGCACGCGAAGCCGAGGTTCATCCCGTTGCCCACCGTCATCACCGGCGAGATCCAAGCGGGAGCGGCGCCTTGCGTCGCGGAAATGGTGTGTTGCCCGGTGGTGTCGGGGATCCAGACCGCGGTGGCCTGGTTGCCGACCACCGGTGCGGGATTCGGTGAGAAGGTGCCCCCGGCACTGTCGGCGAACTGCACCGATTCCGTCGAGGGATTGTTGTCCACCGTGGCCGTCACGCGGTATTGGCAGTTGGTTCCGTAGTTACCGAAACCGAAACTGGTGCCTTGGGCCGGGCTCGCGGTCGCCGTCGTGACCGCCGCGCCGGCGGCGGGTGCGACGAGAACGAATGCCGCCGCGAACGCTCCGAACCCTGTGATCGCTGCTCCAGCGCGCGACCAGCGCCGATCGCGGGCGCGATTTGGGTGTGCTGTCATCCACATCTCGATCACTCCCGTACTGATTCGGTTGGTGCGGCCGGTTGGTCCGCACAGCTTGTGGGTTTGCCCGGGCTTCCGGAGTTCACAAGCGAGCGCGGGTCTCGATCGGGTAGCGGGAACGCGGGCACCGGGTGCGTCGTGTGGCCGTTCCGTGACGATGCAGAGCGTTACGGGCCGTCGCGCCGGTCGCTCGCCGCGCCGTGTGTTTCCGGGAAAGCCGCTGGTCGGAACGTTGTGCGGGGGCTGGTCACGCGGGGCGCGCCGGGCGGTCGCCGTGTAGGTTCTACCCAATGAAGGCATTGCGTCGTTTCACCGTCCGTGCCCATCTGCCCGAGCGCCTGGCCGCCCTGGGGGAGCTCGCCACGAATCTGCGCTGGTCGTGGCATCCGCCGACGCAGGACCTGTTCGCCGCGCTCGATCCGCGGCGGTGGCAGGAGATGGGGCACGACCCGGTCCGGATGCTGGGTGAGGTGCCCGCGGCGCGTTTGGACGAGCTGGCCGCCGACCCCGCCTACGTCGCACGGGTGGACGCCGCGGCGGCCGACCTGCGGGAGTACCTGGCGGCGCCGGGCTGGTTCCAGCGCAGGGCGGGCGAGGAAGGCGTGCGGGGCATCGCCTATTTCTCGATGGAGTTCGGCGTCACGGAGGTGTTGCCGAATTATTCCGGGGGCCTTGGCATTCTGGCCGGAGACCACTTGAAGGCCGCCTCCGATCTGGGTCTGCCGCTGATCGGCGTCGGCTTGCTGTACCGCTCGGGCTACTTCCGGCAGTCGCTGACGACCGACGGCTGGCAAGCCGAGCACTACCCGGCGCTGGATCCGCAGGGCCTGCCGCTGCGCGCGCTCACCTCCGGCGGTTCGCCGGTGCTCATCCACGTCGCGATGCCCGATCGCAGGGTGCTGCGCGCGCGGGTGTGGATCGCGCAGGTCGGCCGGGTTCCGTTGCTGCTGCTCGATTCCGATATCGCGGAGAACGACCCGGAGTTGCGCGCGGTCACCGACCGGCTGTACGGAGGCGATCAGGAGCATCGCATCCGCCAGGAGATCCTCGCGGGCATCGGCGGTGTGCGTGCGGTGCGCGCCTACACCGCGTCGGCCGGGCTGCCCGACCCCGACGTCTTCCATATGAACGAAGGCCACGCGGGTTTCCTCGGCGTGGAGCGGATCCGCGAATTCGTGGCGGCCGGTCAGGATTTCGATACCGCGCTCGCCGCCGTGCGGGCGGGCACGGTGTTCACCACGCATACGCCGGTCCCCGCAGGTATCGACCGGTTCCCCATGCCGATGGTGCGGCGCTATTTCGGCGGTGCGCACGGGGAATCCGAATCCGCCCTGCTGCCCGGCCTTTCGGTGGACCGGATCGTGGCGCTCGGCCGGGAGGCCGACCCGTCGGTGTTCAACATGGCGCACATGGGCCTGCGGCTGGCGCAGCGCGCCAACGGCGTGTCGAAACTGCACGGGGAGGTGAGCCGGTCGATGTTCGCTTCGCTGTGGCCGGGCTTCGACCCGGCCGAGGTGCCGATCGGTTCGGTCACCAATGGTGTGCACGCGACCACCTGGGCCGCGCGGGAGTGGGTGGACAAGGCGCGCGAGCACATCGGCGCGGAGCTGGTCGAGGAGGGGCGCGGCTGGGAGAGGCTGCGCGATGTCGATCTCACCGAATTGTGGTCGACCCGCAACACCCTGCGCGGCATCCTCGTCGACGAGGTGCGCCGCAGGGTGCGCGCGTCCTGGCTGGAGCGCGGCGCCGCCGAGGCCGAACTCGGCTGGGTGAACGGCGTTTTCGACCCGGACGTGCTGACCGTCGGGTTCGCCCGCCGGGTGCCGACCTACAAGCGGCTCACCCTGATGCTGCGCGATCCGCAGCGGCTGCGCGCCCTGCTGCTGGACCCGCGGCGGCCGGTGCAGCTGGTCGTCGCGGGGAAGAGTCATCCGGCCGACGACGGCGGCAAAGCGCTGATCCAGCAGGTGGTGCGCTTCGCCGACGATCCCGAGGTACGGCACCGGATCGTCTTCCTGCCCGACTACGACATGTCGATGGCCCGCTACCTGTACTGGGGCTGTGACGTCTGGCTGAACAACCCGCTGCGCCCGCTGGAGGCCTGCGGCACCTCCGGTATGAAGTCCGCGCTGAACGGCGGGCTCAATCTCTCCATCCGGGACGGCTGGTGGGACGAGATGTACGACGGTGAGAACGGGTGGGCCATTCCGACCGCGGAGGGCGTCCGGGACGAACACCGCCGCGACGATCTGGAGGCCGCCGCTCTCTACGACCTGTTCGAACGGGCCGTGGCGCCGCGCTTCTACGAGCGCGACGCGTCCGGGATGCCGGTGCGCTGGGTCGAGATGGTCCGTCACACCTTGCAGACCCTGGGGCCGAAGGTCCTGGCTTCCCGGATGGTCCGCGACTACGCGGTGCAGTATTACGCTCCGGCCGCCGCGGCCTCGCAACGGGCGACGGCGGACGATTTCGCGGTGGCGCGCGCCATCGCCGAATACCGGCACCGGATCGAGTCGGCGTGGCCATCGGTCAAGGTGATCCAGGTGGACAGCGCCGGATTGCCGGACACGCCGGTGATCGGGGCGCGGCTGTCGCTCACCGCGCGGGTCGAACTCGGTGGGCTGAGCGTGCCGGACGTGGTGGTGCAGGCGGTGCTCGGCCGGGTGTCGGCGACCGACGATCTGTCCGACACCACGACCGTGCCCATGACGCACGCCGGTTCCGACGCGGGCGCCGAGCTGTTCACCGTGGACACGCCGCTGCCGCTGTCCGGCGCGGTCGGGTACACAGTGCGCGTGCTGCCGCACAGCGATCTGCTGGCCTCCGACGCCGAGTTCGGGCTGGTCTCCGCCCCGAGCGCTTAGCTCGGGTGGCGCCGGTCACGGTGGCGCCGCCGCGGGTGTTCCTGCCAGTGAACCGTCGGCTACCGTGCCCTTGGCCCGCCCCGAATCGTTCCTCGACTGGAGTCACCCATGGTCACCGACGTTCTGCACCGGACCCGAGGACGCCTCGACGGATATTTCGGGGTTCGCTCGACCGGTTCGACCGTCAAACGCGAACTCATGGCGGGGACCATCACGTTCCTCGCCATGTCATACGTCCTCGCGGTCAACCCCGCGGTGCTCGGCGACCAGGGCGCGCTGGGCGACAAGGGCATCCCGATGCAGGCGGTGTTCACCGCCACCGCCGTCGCCGCGGTGTTCGGCACGCTGGTCATGGGGCTGTGGGCGCGGTATCCGATCGCGCTCGCGCCGGGCATGGGACTCAACGCGTTCTTCGCCTACACGGTGGTGCTCGGCATGGGGATTCCCTGGCAGGTCGCGCTGTCGGGCACGTTCCTGTCCGGAGCCATCTTCTTCGTCCTCGCGGTGACGAAGGTTCGCGAACGCATACTCAACGCGATCCCGATGCAGTTGAAGCTCGCCGTGGGCGCTGGCATCGGATTGTTCGTGGCCTTCCTCGGACTCAAGAACGCCGGGATCGTGGTGAACAGCGACGCGACGCTGGTCACGCTGGGCGACTTCACCAAGGGCACCACCTTGCTCGCGCTGTTCGGGTTGCTGGTCACGGTGGTGTTCCTGGTGCGCGGCTGGCACGGCGCCGTGCTCTACGGCATCGTGCTGACCACGATCGTCGGCATCGTCAGCGGCTTGGTCGCACTGCCCAAGGGCTTGTTCGCCGCGCCGAAGGGGCTGGAGCAGACCTTCGGCCAGGCGATCGTCCATCTGCCCGACGCGTTCACCGGTCAGATGGTCGTGGTGGTGCTGACCATGCTGTTCGTCGACTTCTTCGACGCCTCCGGCACGCTGATCGGCGTCGCGAACCAGGCCGGGCTGCTGGACGAGGACGGCAAGTTACCGCGCGCCGCGAGCGCGCTGGCGGCGGACTCGGTGGGCACCATGGCCGGCGCGGTCATCGGCACCTCCACCACGACCGCGTATGTGGAATCGACCGCGGGCGTCTCGGCGGGCGGGCGGACCGGGTTGACCGCCGTCACCACGGCGGGCTGGTTCCTCGTCGCCATGTTCTGCTATCCGATCTTCGCGGTGGTGGCGGGTTCCAGCGAGGTGACCGCGCCCGCGCTCATCGTGGTCGGCATCCTGATGGCCCGCTCACTCGGTGCGATCGACTGGAACCGGCTGGAGTACTCGGTGCCCGCGTTCATCACCATCGTGATGATGCCGCTGACCTACTCCATCGCCAACGGCCTGGCCATGGGCATGCTGCTGTACCCCGTGGTCATGGTGGCCAAAGGCCGCATCAAGGAAGTGCACCCGGCGATGTGGGCACTGATGCTGGTGTTCCTCGGTTACTTCTTCTTCCTCGCTGAGTGATCGTCCGCTCGTCGCCGCGCTGAACCATCCCGTCCGCCCGCCCGTGGAATAGACCGAGTGGCAGGGCAGTTGGCTCGGAGAGAATCGGACCACAGTCCGTTTATTTGCCGAAGTAACGATCATGTCGGGAACGACCGCGCAGGGATGAGGACCACGATGAGCATCAAATCCGTACTCGAGAGAACCGGCAGCGAAAGCGATCTGGACGGCATCGCCCCCGATATCGGCCTGCTGGTCGTACGCGTCGTCTTCGGCGGCCTGCTCGCGGCGCACGGCGCGCAGAAACTCTTCGGCTGGTGGGGTGGGCCCGGCCTGCAGGCCAACGCCGACGGCTTCGAGCAGATGGGCTACAACCCGGGCAAGGTGTTCGGCACGCTGGCCGGCCTGACCGAACTCGGCGGTGGCCTGCTGTTGCTGCTCGGTCTGCTGACGCCGCTGGCCGGGGCCATCGTGCTCGGCACGATGATCAACGCGATCAACGCCACCTGGGCCGGTGGACTGCTGGGAGGGTACGAGATGGGCGTGCTGTTCGCGGTGGTGGGCGCCGCGCTGCCCTTCACCGGGCCGGGCAAGTTCTCCTTGGACGCGGGGCGTCCTTGGCAGCGCCACGGATTCGTGTGGGGTGTGGGCGCGGTGGTTCTCGCGGTCGCGACGGGCGTGCTCACGCTGATCCTGAAGTGGGCGCTCTGACCCTGCGGGGCAGCGGTATTCGCGGCGCGGTGACCTCGGTCGCCGCGCCGCGATGGTCTATGGGTTCGCCATGTCACGCCGCGGGCTGCTGAATCGTCTGTGTTGTGGCACTTACCGGCCGAGCAAGGAGGAAACATGGCCGCGGAAATCAGCAACCCCGGTGAACTGCACGACCCGACCGGATTCGGTTACAGCCACGTGGCGGTGACGCGGGGGGAACTGGTGTTCATCGCCGGGCAGTACGACTCGGACGCCGAAGGACACGCTACCAGCGCGGAATTCGCGGTTCAGGTGGACCGTGCGTTCGCCGATCTCGGCATCGCCTTGCGGTCGGCCGACGTGGACTTCGCCGACGTGGCGCAGTTGCGGACGCACATCGTCGACCACGATCTCGAGAAGCTGGCGGTGCTCGGGAAGAAGATCGCGGAGATCTGGGGTGACCGCCCGCCCGTGCAGACGCTGACCGGCGTGGCGGCACTCGCGTTGCCGGGCATGCTGTTCGAGGTCGACGCGGTGGCCGTGCGCGGCTGAGATCGGCGGCCAGAAGGGGGGCGGTGACGTCCCCGCGCCGCGTGCAGGGCTTGGCGCGGGGACCGGCCGATACCTCGATGTGGGAATTGGGGGGTCACCGAAGTACCGGCCACCCAATCTACTTCCGAGTGGAAATAGATTCCGGCCGGTGTGTTTGGTATCACACGGTCGCCGCGGCGGCCAGCCTGCCCAGTGCCTTGACGACGATCTCCGGGTCGGCCGTCTCCCAGTAGGGCGGCAGCGACGCGCGCAGGTATCCGCCGTAGCGGGCGGTGGCGAGGCGGGAATCCAGGATGGCCACCACACCGCGATCGTCGACGCTGCGCAGCAGGCGGCCGGTGCCCTGCGCGAGCAGCAGAGCGGCGTGGTTGGCGGCCACGGTCATGAAGCCGTTGCCGCCGCGCATCTCCACGGCGCGCTGCCTGGCCGCCAGCAGCGGATCGTCCGGGCGGGGGAAGGGGATGCGGTCGAGGATGACCAGGCTCAGCGACGGTCCGGGCACGTCGACGCCCTGCCACAGCGACAGCGTGCCGAACAGGGAGGTCTCCGGGTCGTCGGCGAACTTGCGCACCAACGCGCCCGTGGCGTCCTCGCCCTGGCACAGTACCGGGGTATCCAGCCGTTCGCGCAGCGCGTCGGTGGCCGCGCGAGCGGCGCGCATCGAGGAGAACAAGCCGAGGGTGCGCCCGCCCGCGGCCGTGATCAGCCGTTCGATCTCGTCCAGGTGAGCCGGTGCGAGCCCGTCGCGGCCCGGCGCGGGCAGGTGTTTGGCGACGTAGAGGATGCCCGACTTGGCATGGTCGAACGGCGAGCCGACATCGAGCGAACTCCAGCGCACCACCTCGGCGTCCGACGGCGCCTGCGCGCCGTTCGCGGTGGCCGGATCGGTGCGATTGCCCGACTGCGCGGGCAGGCCCCAGGTGACCGCGAGGCCGTCGAACGAGCCGCCGATCTGCAACGTGGCGGAGGTGAGCACGACGGTCGCGGTGCCGAAGAGCCTGCTGCGCAGCAGTCCGCCCACCGACAGCGGCGCCATCCGCAGCGACCGGCGCACGACACCCCTGACCTCGTCGGCCGCCAGCCAGATGACATCGCGGCGAGCAGCGGGATCCGGCTCGTCGAAGGCCGTCAGCGCGCGGACCGCGGTGTCGTGCACCTCGTCGAGCGCGGCCAGTGCCATGGTGCGGGCGGCGGAGCTCTCCGGGTCGCCCTGCGCGGTGGTGCTGCCCGGCGGCGCGAGTGCGGTGCGCGCGTTCCACGCGGCGTCGCGGACCAAGGCGAGCACGGGGGCGATGCCGTCGGGCATGGTGTCCCAGCGGGCGGCGGGCAGCTCCTCCAGCGCGGTGTGCCAGGCCTCCGCGGCGCCTTCCAGGCGATCGACCTCCTGCTCGTCGACGAGCTTGGCGCAGCGCCGGGCCGCCGCGCTGATCGCCGACGAGGTCAGTTCTGCGGTGGCCACGCCGGTGACCCGGTCGACCAGCTCGTGCGCCTCGTCGATGACCACCACGTCGTGTTCGGGCAGCACCTGGATGCCGCTGATCGCGTCGATGGCCAGCAGCGCGTGGTTGGTCACCACCACGTCGGCCTGCGCCGACTCGGTCCTGGCGCGCTCGGCGAAGCAATCCTGGCCGAAGGAGCAGCGCGACTTGCCGAGGCACTCCCGCGACGACACGCTGACCTGACGCCAGGCCCGATCGCTCACGCCGGGGGCGAGTTCGTCGCGGTCGCCGGTCTCGGTGTCGGAGGCCCACTCGTTGAGCCGTTGCACTTCGCGGCCGAGGCGCGAGATCGCGAACGCGTCGAACAGCTCCGCTTCGGCGGGCTCGTCGGGAACAGCGCTGTTGATCTTGTTCAAGCACAGATAGTTGTTGCGGCCCTTGAGGATCGCGAACTTCGGCGTGCGGCCCAGCGGTCCGCTCAGCGCCTCCGCCAAGCGGGGGAGGTCACGGTCGACCAGCTGGCGTTGCAGCGCGATCGTGGCCGTGGAGACCACCACCGTGCGGCCGGTGCGCACGGCGTGGCGCAGGCTCGGCACCAGATACGCCAGCGACTTGCCGGTGCCCGTCCCGGCCTGCACGGCGAGATGCTCCTTGGTGTCGATCGCGTGGTCCACCGCCGCGGCCATCGTCACCTGCCCGGTGCGCTCCTTGCCGCCGAGCGCCTGCACGGCGGTGGCCAAAAGATCGGAAACGGGCGGGAGTTCGGGCACGCGAGCAGCCTACTCGGCGCCTCCGACAGGGCAGGGCGGTCGCCGAGACCGGACGGTCTACCGGCTGATGCCGCCTTCGATGTCGACGCCGGCTCCGCGCATGCGGTCCAGCGCGGTGGCGACCGTCTCGGGCGCGACGCCCGCGGTGAGATCGAGCAGGACGCGAGTGTCGAAACCCTCGATGCGCGCGTCCAGCGCGGTCGCGCGCACGCAGTGGTCGGTCGCGATGCCCACCACGTCGACGGCGTCGACGCCGCGGTCGTGCAGCCAGTCGGCCAGCCCGGTGCCGTCCTCGGTCGTGCCCTCGAACCCGGAGTAGGCCGCCGAGTAGGCGCCCTTGGAGAAGACGGCCTGGATGGGCTCGGTGGTCAGGGCCGGGTGGAAGTCGGCGCCCGGCGTGCCCACCCGGCAGTGCGGCGGCCAGCTGTCGATGTAATCGGGCTCGTCGGAGAAATGCGCGCCGGGATCGATGTGGTGATCGCGGGTGGCCACGACCACCGCGTAGTTTGCCGCGGCGAGGTGCTCGCTGATCCGCGCCGCCACGGCGGCGCCGCCTGCGACCGCGAGCGAACCGCCCTCGCAGAAATCGTTCTGGACGTCGACGATGATCAGGGCTCGGGTCATGGCGACCTCCCGCGGTGTGGCTGAACAACTGTTTCAGATTCTGCCGCTCGGCCGGACGCTCGTTCCGCCGACTCGCGGGAGAATTCGCCTGCGCGATGTAAACGCGGCCCGCGCCCACGGTGATTACCGGGTGCCCCTTTCGTCGGCGGCCGGACGCGCCGCCTCCAGCACGGAGACCTCTGATGAGCCCTGTCAAACTGTTCCGCACCGTAATCGTCGCCACCACCGTGTTCCTGGCGGTCTTCTTCCTGCTCGGCGCCAAGCCCGCGGAGCCGTCGGCATGGGTGTGGTTCGCGATCACCGGAGTCGTATTCGCGCTGCTCTTCGCCGTCGGACTGCGGCTGGTGACCCGCCTCGACCAGCGCAGGCGCTGACCTCAGACGAAAGTGGTCACCACGGCGGGTTCGCCCGCCGAGAGTTTGAGCCCCTCCCACGGCAGGCTGATCAGCCCGCGCGCGACCAGGTCGCGGCTCTCGGCGAGGGTGGGCAGGTCATCGACCTGCTTGCCCTCCCGGATCAGCGGCACCAGCAGCTCACGGGCTTGGAAGCCGTCGCGGGGCGGCGTCGGCCCGGCCGCGGGATAGACGATCTCCTCGACGATCGTGCCGGTGTCGCGGGCCAAGCGGATCGCCTTCTTCGTACCGCCACGCGACTGCTTGTGACTGCTGCGTTTGGCGACCGGCACCCCATCGACTTCGACCAGCTTGTAGACCATCCCGGCGGTCGGCGCGCCGGAGCCGGTGACCAGCGCCGTCCCCACGCCGTACACGTCGACCGGCTCGGCGCGCAGCGCGGCGATGGCGTACTCGTCCAGATCGCCGGAGACCACGATGCGGGTCTTGGTCGCCCCGAGCGCGTCGAGCTGGTCGCGCACCTGCCTGGCCAGGACGCCCAGATCACCGGAGTCGATCCGCACGCCGCCCAGCTCCGTGCCCGCGACCTCGATGGCGGTCGCGACGCCCCTTGTGATGTCGAAGGTGTCCACCAGCAGCGTCGTTCCGACCCCGAGCGTCTGCACCTGACTGCGGAACGCTTCGGCTTCGTGCGCCCCGTCGGGACCGCTGTGCAGCAGCACGAACGCGTGCGCGCTTGTGCCCGCCCCCGGAATCCCGTACCGGCGCACCGCCTCCAGGTTCGAGGTGGCGTCGAAACCGGCCAGATACGCGGCGCGCGCGCAGTCCGCGGCCGCGAACTCGTGGGTGCGCCGCGACCCCATCTCGATCATCCTGCGGCCACCGGCCGCGCTGACCATCCGCGCCGCGGCGGCCGCGATGGCGCTGTCGTGATTGAGAATCGACAGCACCAGCGTCTCCAGCACGACGCATTCGGCGAAGCTGCCGCGCACCGAGAGGATCGGGGAGCCGGGAAAGTACAGCTCGCCTTCGGGGTAGCCGTCGATGTCGCCGGTGAACCGGTAGTCACGCAGCCAGTCCAGCGTCCGCCGATCCGAGAACGAGGCGGCGACGGCCAGTTCCTCCTCGCCGAACCGGAACTGCCGCAGCGCGTCGAGCAGCCGGCCGGTGCCCCCGACGACGCCGTAGCGCCGACCATTTGGCAAACGTCTAGCGAACACCTCGAAGGTGCACTGCCGATGCGCCGAGCCGTCGGCGAGCGCCGCGGCGAGCATGGTCAGTTCGTACTGGTCGGTCAGCAGCGCGGTGCTGGTCACGCCGTCACGCAGGTCCACGCTGTCACTGTAGACAGAACGGTCGGCTCACGGCGTCCGGCATCGGCCCGGTGAACCGGCGAAAACGCGAATCGGGGCTGCGTGGGTGTTGTTTATCCGGGGTCGAGTCGTACCCTTGACCCTATGGCCTTGTGCAACACAGTCCGGGGTGACGTCGTTGTGGACGCCGCGAACGCGACATTGTCGGCGGCACAGGCGACACCCGAAGCGGTGGAGTACACCGAGATCCTGGAGGCGGAGGACCGTCCGTGGGTGACCGTGGTCTGGGACGATCCGGTCAACCTGATGCACTACGTCACCTACATCTTCCAGAAGCTTTTCGGCTACAGCAAAGCGAAGGCGACCGAGCTGATGCTGAAGGTCCACAACGAGGGCAAGGCGGTGGTCTCGTCCGGTTCGCGCGACAAGATGGAACACGACGTCCAGCGACTGCACGCCGCGGGACTCTGGGCCACCATGCAGCGGGACGACTGACCAGCACGACTACCCTGACGCCGTGCGCAAGTGGAGCAGGAAGAACTCGCTGAGCGGTCTCAAACTGCGATCCGAAATGGACGCACGTGAGGCCAACGTGCTTCGGTCCCTGGTCGGTGCGGTCTCCGGGCTGCTCACCGAGCGCGCCGAGTCCGCCCCCGACGACGACTTGGCCGCCCTCACCGGATTGCGATCCGGCAACACCGTCCCGCCGGAGGATCCGCGGCTGCGCAGGCTGCTGCCGGACTTCCACCGCAGCGAACCCGGCTCGCCGGACGCCGAACGCGCCGACCTCAACAGCGCGCTGCGCGGACTGCACGAGCCCGACATCATCGACGCCAAGCTGGCGGCGGGCTCGGTCGTGCTCGACACCGTGCCGAGCGCGGGCGGAAAGATCGTCCTCACCCCCGAGCAGGCCGACGCCTGGTTGACCGCGCTCACCGACGTGCGGCTGGCCCTTGGCACGGTGCTGAACATCGACGCCGACACGCCCGACCAGCTCGACCCCGACGATCCGCGCGCTCCGCACCTGGACGTGTACCACTGGCTGACCTGGATGCAGGACTCGCTGCTCCAGGCGCTGGCGCCCTGACCGGCCGCGCTGCGAAGATCGGCGCGAAGAGTCCGCGCCGTGAGGAGCACAGAGTGAACGCCGAACCGGGTGAACGCAATTCGATCACCGACGTGCCCGGAGTGCTGGTCGGTCATCATCACGTCCTCGATCCGGACGCCACGCTCGGCTCCGGCGCGGCGACCGGATGCACGGTGGTGCGCGTGCCGGGCGGCGCGGTGGCGGCGGTAGACGTGCGCGGCGGAGGACCTGGCACTCGGGAGACCGACCTGCTCGATCCGATGAACACCGTGCGCCGGATCGACGCGGTCCTGCTCACCGGCGGCAGCGCCTTCGGGCTCGCCGCGGCCGACGGGGTGATGCGATGGCTGGAGGACAACGGCGCGGGCATCGTGATGGACCCGGCGGACCCGAGCCGGGTGGTGCCGATCGTGCCCGGCGCGGTGATCTTCGATCTTCCGGTCGGCGCGTGGGACATCCGCCCGACCGCCGAGTTCGGCTATCGCGCCGCGGCCGCGGCGGGCGTCGACTTCGCGCGCGGTTCGGTCGGTGCGGGCGTCGGCGCGCGTGCCGGTTCGATCAAAGGCGGGGTGGGCACGGCGAGCATCGTGCTCGGTGACGGCGCCGCCGCGGGGATCACCGTCGCCGCGCTTGTCGTGGCGAACCCCGTCGGCTCGGTGTTCGATCCGCGCACCGGGTTGCCGTGGGGGTGCGGCACCGACGGGCCCGGCTTCTTCGGGCTGCGGGAGGCGACCGAAGAGCAGCTGGCGGCGGCGAACGCGCTGCCGGTGAAGGGCACCGTGCTCAACACCACGATCGGCGTCGTCGCCACCGACGCCCCGCTCGATCCGGCGGGATGCAGGCGGGTCGCGGTCACCGCGCACGACGGGTTGGCCAGGGCGATCCGCCCCGCGCACTCGCCGCTGGACGGGGACACGCTCTTCGCGCTCGCCACCGGGACGGCGGAGGAGGACGCAGGTCTGCCACTGCCGCCCGCCTTTCCCTCCGATCTGCTTGTTCTCGACCAGATCTGCACGGCCGCCGCCGTCTGTGTCGAACGCGCCATCGTCGACGCGATCCGCTCGGCGCACACGGTGGCGGGCATCCCGGCCTACCGAGACCTGTTCGGCGTTTGATTTCCAGCGCCCGCTCGGCATCGCTTCGCTCGAAAGACGTGGTCGGGGGGAGCCCGGCGCAGACCTCCGGATGGCGGGTACCTGGTGGGCCGGAATCGGGGACCGGGCGAGCCGGCCGCGGGAATAGCCGAATATCCTGGCTCGTTGTCGACTGCGATGGGTCGGCGTTGTGGAAAGGTGTGCGACTCGTGCTGGTGATCAGGGCCGACCTCGTGGAGGCGATGGTGGCGCACGCGCGCGCCGATCACCCCGACGAGGCCTGCGGTGTCATCGCGGGGCCGGAGGGCTCGGATCGTCCGGAGCGCTTCATCGCCATGGTCAACGCCGAGCGTTCGCCCACGTTCTACCGCTTCGACTCCGGCGAGCAGTTGAAGGTGTGGCGCGCGATGGACGACGCCGACGAGGCGCCGGTCGTCATCTACCACTCGCACACCGCCACCGAGGCCTATCCGAGCCGGACCGACGTGTCCTACGCCTCCGAGCCGTTCGCGCACTACGTGCTGATCTCCACCCGCGATCCCGAGCAGCACGAGCTGCGCAGCTACCGGATCGTGGACGGCGAGGTCACCGAGGAGCCGGTGCGGATCGTCGACGCGTACGAGAACTAGACCGATGCCTGTTCGCGAAACCGAGGAGTACCCATGCCGGTAACCGTCTCCATTCCGACCATCATGCGCGGCCTCACCAAAGGTGAGAAGCGCGTGCAGGCCGAGGGCGCCACGCTGTCGGCGCTGATCGACGACCTCGAGGCCAACCACCCCGGGCTCGCCGAGCGCCTGCTGAAGGACGGCAAGCTCAACCGCTACGTCAACATCTACGTCGACGACGAGGACGTGCGCTTCGCCGGCGGGCTGGACGCCGAAGTGCCGCAGGATGCCAGCGTGACGATCCTGCCCGCCGTGGCCGGAGGCTGACCCGTCCCGTGGCGCGTTACGAATCGCTGATCGCGACCCTCGGTAACACCCCGCTGGTCGGGCTGCGCACCCTGTCCCCGCGCTGGGACGGTGACGACCACGTGCGACTGTGGGCCAAGCTGGAGGATCGCAACCCCACCGGCTCGATCAAGGATCGGCCCGCCCTGCGGATGATCGAGCAGGCCGAGGCCGACGGGTTGCTGCGGCCCGGTTGCACGATCCTGGAGCCCACCAGCGGCAACACGGGCATCTCGCTGGCCATGGCGGCGAAGCTCAAGGGCTACCAGCTGGTCTGCGTGATGCCGGAGAACACCTCCGTGGAGCGGCGGCAGCTGCTCACCATGTTCGGGGCGCGGATCATCGACTCCCCGGCGGCGGGCGGCTCCAATCAGGCCGTCGCGCTGGCCAAGCAGATCGCGGCGGAGCATCCCGACTGGGTGATGCTCTACCAATACGGCAATCCGGCGAACGCGTCGGCGCACTACGAGACCACCGGCCCGGAGATCCTGTCCGACCTGCCCGAGATCACCCATTTCGTCGCGGGCCTCGGCACCACGGGCACGCTGATGGGGACCGGCCGCTTCCTGCGGGAGAAGGTGCCCGGCATCGAGATCGTGGCCGCCGAGCCGCGTTACGGCGAACTGGTCTACGGCCTGCGCAACATCGACGAAGGGTTCATCCCCGAGCTGTACGACGAGAGCGTGCTGACCACCCGCTTCTCGGTCGGCCCTTACGACGCGGTGAAACGCACTCGCGAACTGGTGCTCGAAGAGGGCATCTTCGCCGGGATCTCCACCGGCGCCATCCTGCACGCCGCGCTCGGCGTCGCCCGCAAGGCGGTGAAGGCGGGCACGCGCGCCGACATCGCGTTCGTGGTGGCCGACGGCGGATGGAAGTACCTGTCCACCGGGGCCTACGACGGCACGCTCGAAGAGGCGGAAGAGCGGCTCGACGGCCAGCTCTGGGCCTGATTCCCCGGCCGCGCCGGTACCCTCGGTGGGGGCGGGGCCACGCCCCCCGCCACGGCGAGGAGGTGGCCATGACCGGCGCGGGACTGGGGCCGTCGTTCGACCCTGATCGGCTGGCGGCGCTTCGTGCGCGAGTGGGCAAGCCCGCTGGTGCTCCCATGCGGCCCGCCGCCGGAGGCTTCGCCGCGATCAAGCAACTGTGGCTGCGGGCCGGTGTGCTGATCGCCGGATTCGTGGGAGTGCTCTACGGCGTCGAAGGGGTGGACACCGCCGTCGGCGGACAGCTCGACCACGCGGGCATCGAACCGCGCCGCGCCGACGGGCTGACCGGCATCCTGTTCGCCCCGTTGCTGCACGGCGGCTGGCCGCATCTGATCGGCAACACGCTCCCGGTGCTGGTGCTCGGTTTCCTGGTCCTGGTGACCGGCATCGGACGCGGGCTCGCCGCGACCGCGATCATCTGGCTGGGTGCCGGGCTCGGGGTCTGGCTCACCGGCGCGACGGGCAGCACGCACATCGGGGCGTCGTCGCTGGTGTTCGGCTGGTTGACCTTCCTCATCTCGCGGGGCTGGTTCGCCCGCAACGTCGGGCAGATCGTGCTCGGCCTCGTCGTGCTCGCCCTCTACGGGTCGCTGCTGTGGGGTGTGCTGCCCGGTCAGCCCGGAATCTCTTGGCAGGGGCACCTATTCGGCGCGTTGAGTGGATTGCTGGCCGGCTGGGTACTCTCTTCGGATGCACGACGAAACCGCCGCGGGGACCGAGCCGGAACCGGTGCGTCGCCGCGGTGAGCGGGCGGCCCGCCGGAAATGTGGGGGATCCTTTCTTGAGTGAGAATTCCGCGTGGCAGCATGGGGGGATGCGCCTTACCGTCCTCGGGTGCTCGGGCAGTGTGTCCGGCCCGGACTCTCCCGCGTCGGGTTACCTGCTGACCGGCCCGGACATGCGGCCAACGGTCATCGATTTCGGTCCGGGTGTGCTGGGCGCGTTGCAGCGCCACGCCGATCCCGGTGAGGTCGACATCTTCCTGACCCATCTGCACGCCGACCACTGCCTCGACCTGCCCGGTTTGCTGGTGTGGCGCCGCTACCACCCGACGCCCCCGGAAGGGAAGGCGATCGTGCGCGGCCCGTCGGACACCTCGCTGCGCATCGGCAATGCCTCCGCCGAGGTCGGCGGCGAATGCGACGACTGGTCGGATGTGATCGACATGCGTGCCTGGGTCGAGGGCGAGCCCGTCTCCTTCGGGCCGGGCCACACCGTCACCGCGCGCCGGATGTACCACCCGCCGGAGTCCTACGGTCTGCGCATCGTCACCGCCGCCGGCCGCACCTTCGTCTATACCGGCGACACCGCGCTGTGCCCCCAGGTCCACGAACTCGCGCAGGGTGCCGACATCCTGATGGCGGAGGCATCCTGGACCCACGACCCGGCGAATCGCCCACCCGGCATTCACCTCTCGGGCACCGAGGCCGGCCAGATCGCCGCCCAGGCAGGCGTGAAGGAACTCCTGCTCACCCACATCCCCCCGTGGACCTCCCGCGAAGACGTGATCGCCGAGGCGAAGGAACAGTTCACCGGCCCCGTGCACGCGGTGGCCCCTGGCGAAACCTTCGATCTCTGACCGAATCCGGTAACGACAGGACCGGCGCGCACTCATCGAACGGGTTCGCACAACGTGTGAAGCGCACTGTCGCATCACGCCGGGTCGCCCGAACGACGCGCCGATCCAAGAATCCGTAAGGCATTCCGTCTGCCGAAGCTCAGGGAGTCGACTCGATCCGACTGCCCACAACTCGGTGCCGACTCGCAATCGGCCCGCCGCTTCGTGGTGCCGCCCATGGCTTACACAGCGAGGCCTGCGAAGACACCCGCCGAACTCCTCTGGTCCCCGCCGTGATCCCACACGCCCGGCGCGCCTCGACCACGGCTCTCGACCGGAGCGAGACGCAGCATGCGCCCTCCGAAGCCCGGCTCGTCTGGACGCTACCGCCGTTCGATAGACGAAGCAGCAGCGGTGGCGTACGACACCCCGCCGACAGGGGCGCCCTGTGAATCACGCGCTTGTCACGCAGCGTGCCCAGCGCACCACCCCTACAGGTTTCGAGCGAAGCGAGACCGAGCATGCGCGTTCGTGGCCCGGCTCGTGTCCGAGTGGCCGCCGCGTAGGCGACGAAGGAGCAAGCGGCGGTCGCTCGGATACGAGCCATGAGGGGGCCGCGAACACCCAGCGCCGCAGGCGCTGGAATACAAACACAGCCGCGAACACGCCGCGACGAAGTCGCGGCCAATCCAACCCAGTATTCTGTGGCCGTGTCGAGACGAGCCGATGGCAGGGCGGACGATGAGCTCCGCGAGGTCCGGATCACCCGTGGTTTCACCACGCATCCCGCGGGTTCGGTGCTGGTGGAGTTCGGGCAGACGCGGGTGATGTGCACCGCGAGCGTCACCGAGGGGGTGCCGTCGTGGCGGCGTGACTCCGGATTGGGCTGGCTCACCGCGGAATACGCGATGCTGCCTGCGGCCACGCACACCCGGAGCGGGCGTGAGTCGGTGAAGGGCCGGATCGGCGGGCGGACCCAGGAGATCAGCCGCTTGGTCGGCCGCTCGCTGCGCGCCTGCATCGACCTGGCGGCGATCGGCGAGAACACCATCGCGATCGACTGCGATGTGCTCCAGGCCGACGGCGGCACCAGGACGGCCGCCATCACCGGCGCCTACGTGGCGCTGGCGGACGCGGTGACCTATCTCGGCGCGGCGGGCGCGCTGGCCGACCCGCAGCCGATCTCCTGCGCGATCGCCGCGGTGAGCGTCGGCGTGGTCGACGGCCGGGTGCGCGTGGATCTGCCTTACGAGGAGGATTCGCGCGCCGAGGTCGACATGAACGTGGTCGCCACCGACACCGGAACGCTGGTGGAGATCCAGGGCACCGGCGAGGGAGCCACCTTCCCGCGTTCCACGCTGGACAAGTTGCTCGATGCCGCGCTCGCCAGTTGTGAGCGGTTGTTCGTCGTGCAGAAGGAGGCGCTGGCGCTGCCGTACCCCGGCGTGCTTCCCGAACCCGCCGAGCCGAAGAAGAAGTGATGACCCGCCGTCTGCTGGTGGCAAGCCGCAACGCCAAGAAACTGAACGAATTGCGCCGCATCCTCGATGAGGCTGGCATCGCCGGGATCGAGCTCGTCGGATTGAACGATGTTCCGCCGTACGACGAGGCGCCCGAGACCGGCGCGACGTTCGAGGAGAACGCGCTGGCCAAGGCCCGCGACGGCGCGGCGGCCACGGGGTTGGCCTGTGTCGCCGACGATTCCGGCATCGAGGTGGACGCGCTGAACGGCATGCCGGGGGTGCTGTCGGCGCGCTGGTCGGGCAGGCACGGCGACGACGCGGCCAACAACGCGCTGCTGCTGGCCCAGCTGTCCGACGTGCCGGACGAGCGGCGCGGCGGGCGATTCGTGTCCACCTGCGCGCTGGTGGTGCCGGGCGGCGCGGAGACCGTGGTGCGCGGTGAATGGCCCGGTTCGATCGGGCGGAAGCCGGTGGGCGACGGTGGTTTCGGTTACGACCCGCTGTTCATCCCGGAGGGCGGCGACCTCACCGCGGCCCAGCTGACACCGGCCCAGAAGGACGCGGTGTCGCATCGGGGACGGGCGCTGGCCCGGTTGACGCCCGCGCTCGCGGCGCTCGCCGAAGGCTGACGCGGCCTCAGACGCCGTAGGTCTGCTTGACCTGCTTGGCGTTGACGTGCTCGACGAAGAACGACAGCAGCGGGATGGTGCCGGCGAGCAAGGTGCCGACGGTGCGCAGGACCGGCCAGCGGACCTTGACCGCGAGATCGGCGGTGACCAGCAGGTAGACGAAGTACACCCAGCCGTGCACCACGGCGATCCAGCTGGGGGTCGCCACGTCGAAGCCGTATTTGGCGATCATCTCACCGGTGAGCAGCAGCAGCCAGAGGCCGGTGATCCAGGCCAGCGCCCGGTAGCGCAGCAGCGCCGGGCCGATCTTGGCCGCGTTTCCGGCCGGGGCCGGTGCGGTGGTCTCGGTGGAATTCTCGCTGGTGGTCAACCGGCGCTCCTCTCGCGGGTGTGCAGGCCCGCCGCGCGGACCTGTTCATCGATGTCGTTGGCGTGCAGCGCGGCGAGGTACCGGTTGTACTCGGCGAGCACGGGATCCTCGTCCCGGACGGCTTTCGGCCGCTCGGGCAGCAGGCCCGGCGGCAGTTCGGTCGGCGCGATCGGTTTCGGGGTGCGGCTGGCGGCGGAAGCGGGCCGCGGGGCCGCGGCGGATTCGTTCTTCTCCTCGGGTTCGCTTGCCTCGCGCTCGAGCCGTACGAACCGGAAGTAGGCGAAGACGGCGAATCCCGCGAACAGGGGCCACTGCAACGCGTAGCCGAGATTCTGTGCGGTGCCGGTCGCGGACTCGTACCGCTCCCATTGCCACCAGGCCAGCCCCAGGCAGCCCAGCGCGGCGATGATCACCAGCGCGATGAGGGCCGGGCGGTTGTGTGCCGAGCGGCGGGGTGAGGCGGACACGGCTTCTACGGTACCCGTTCTACTACGCGGGCCGTAGAACGAGGTACGCCGTCCGTCGCCCGCTGTGACCACGGTCATCGCGGCGGCGAGCGCACTGTCGACGTGGCCGGTCCGACCGGAGCCGAAGGGCGGGCGCGCGGCTCGGTCGGACCCGACGCGTCGACAGCTGGTAGATCGTTCCCCCATCGCGTGCGCGGAGCGGTCCCGGTTTCACTGGCCGTGGCTTGATACGTCCGGACCGGGTCGGCGGTGGAGCGGTTGCGGGTTGACTGCTCCGTTGTCGCCGGTTCAGACGGGGTAGATGACGCCGGTCTTGCGCTCCGATTCGGCCCACAACCGCTGCCACAGGTCCCGGTTCTGCGACAGGCGGGTGGAGGACGAGGGTTTCACCGGGCCCTGGCTGCCGAAAAGGCGGGTCGGGCCCCAGTAGGTCTCGGGGTCGGCGTCGGGCATGGTGGCGGCGAACAAAGTCGAGTGCGCCGCCTTGGCGGGGGAGTGGCCGATCAGGCGGATGAACGGCTTGGAGATGTGATCGAGCGGGGTCTCGGTGTGCGCGAAGAGGTCGGTGGCCGAGACACCGGGATGCACCGCGTAGGAGCGCTTGGACGAGCCGGATTCGCGCAACCTGCGCTGCAGTTCGCGGGCGAACATCAGATTGCACAGCTTGGACTGCGCGTAGGCGAGATTGCGCTGATACCGGCGCTTCTCGTAGTCGAGGTCATCGATCCAGAGCTTCGGCGTCTGCTTGTGCGCGATGCTGGAGAGGGTGACCACCCGATCGGTGATCCGGTCCAGCAGCAGGCCGGTGAGCGCGAAGTGTCCGAGGTGGTTGACTCCCCATTGGGTCTCGAAGCCGTCCTTGGTCCGCGAGAACGGGATGTTCATCAGGCCCGCGTTGTTGACCAGGACGTCGAACCGGTCGCTGTCGTCGGCGAACTTGCGCACCGAGGACAGATCGGCCAGGTCGAGTTCCGCCACGCGGACATCGCCGTCGATGCCCGCCGCGACCTCTTTCGCCTTGACCGCGTTGCGACAGGCCATGATCACCGTCGCGCCCTTGGCGGCCAGGACTTTCGTGGTGACGGCGCCGAGGCCGCCGTTCGCGCCGGTGATGACAAAGGTGCGTCCCGTCTGGTCCGGGATCTCAGCTGGTTTCCACGCCATGCGTCAACCTTACTCTGGAGTAAGTTTACGGGGAAGAATATCGCCAACGATCGTCTCAGACGCGGAAGCTCGTGTCGTGGAGGACGACCGCGACACGAGCTGCCGGCCGGTGTTCAGCGGCCGCTGCCGATAGGTTGCCCGAAGGCGGCCGCGAGGACGTCGCCCACCGTCTCGCCCCAGACCTGCCAGGTGGCGGGGTCCAGCGTCATCGAGCCGACATCGGTGACGGTGACGCCGTCGGCCACCGGCACGCCCGCGAACCGATCCTTCAACCACAGCAGCGCGCGCGGCGCGGCGATCGGATCGAGGGTGAGGTGCTCGCTGAAGTGGTCGCGGATGTACTCGACCCGTGCGCCGGGGTCCTTGGCGTAGGTGCCGACCAGCTCGTTGACCGGACCCACCGGAATGAGCCAGTCGGCGTTGGCCTGGTACATCAGCATCGGCATGTCCGGCACCGCCTGGCCCAGCTTCGTCTTGTTCAGAACGTCCACGACGGCGGGATCGGTGAACGGATTCTTCGCCAGCATCCCCAGGTTGTCCGCGAACGGGAACAGCGCGGCCTGGTAGCTCGCGCAGAGCTGCTCCTTGCCCGCGATCATGAGCCTGCCCAGGCCGTTGGCGTTCTCGTCGAGGAATCGACGCAGTTGCGGATATTCGCGCGAGACGCCGAGCGCGCCCGCGAAGATCAGCCCGGCGGAGAGATTGCCGTTGGCCATTCGCAACGCGGCGGACAGGTCGGCGGGGATGCCGCCCTCCGCGGCGCCGACCACATTCAGTTCGGGTGCGTAGGCGCGCTTCAGTTCGGCGGCCCAGCCGGTGGCGATCGCGCCGCCGGAGTAGCCCATCATCCCGACCCTGGTCCCGGTCCCGGACAGTTGCATCGGCGCGAAGTTCTCCGCGGCGCGAATGCCGTCGAGCGTGATGCGACCCGCCAAAGGTCCCGCGGCGTACGCCGAATCGGGCCCCTGGTGATCCGGGATCACCGCGGCCCAGCCCTGGGCCAGCGCGGCCTGCACCTCGAGGAACTGCGCGGCCACCAGGGTCGAGCCGGTCAAGGTCGCCGGGATGGAACCCATCTGGAGCTGATACGACGGCATGCAGTAGTTGCCGGTCGAGTCCTCGGCGATCTGGTAGGAGAACAGCGGCCGGTCGGCGACGTAGCCGCGCGGCTTGATCACCGTTGCCACGGCGGCGATGGCCTCGCCGCGGGAGTTGGTGGAGCGGTAGGACAGCTGCCAGGCGTCCACGTTCACCGGAAGCAGCGAGAGGTTGGCCAGATTGACCTGGCGCGCGGCGATGATCTGGCCGGGAGCCAGATCGGCGTAGGTCTGCGCGGGCGGGCGGTAGAACGCCGGGTCGAAGCCGGGCGGCAGCGGCGGAATCGGGAACGGCAGCGCGGGCTGGACCACCGGAGCGTCCGGCTGGGGCTCGGCGGCGGCGGAGCCGGGGAGCGACGGCAGCCCCACCGCGACCGCGGCGAGCGCCGCGAGCAGCTTCGGTGCGTGCTTGCGGGAAATGACCACGCGAGAACCTCTTCGTTCGGTGAGCCACATTTGTGAGCCCCATCGGTTTCAGACTGGCCCGAGTATGCGGCGTCATGACCGCCGATCACAAGTAGGCAGCGGCGACCGTCAAGGCGACGGGACCGGTTCGTGGTCGCCGTGATTTCGCTACGGTGAGAGATGTGACGGCGACAGTGGGCAGGCAATACGGTGGGCGTGCCGTCGTGGAACGGAAAGCCGAGCGGCGGCAGCGGTTCCTCGAGGCGGCCACCCGGATCTTCGCCGAGCGCGGCTATGCCGACTGTTCGCTGGCCGACGTGTGCGCCGCCGCGGGTTTGTCCAAACGGCAGTTCTACGAGGAGTTCCAAGCCAGGGAGGACGTGCTGGTCGCCGCGTACGACCGGATCCAGGACGAGGCCGCCGCCGCCGTGGTCGCGCGGATGGACGCGCTCGACCCGCGGTTCGACCTGCGCGCCGCGATGACCGCCGTGGTGACCGCCTACCTGGAATCGATCGGCTCGGATCCCTATCGCGCGAAGGTCGCCTTCATCGAAGTGGTCGGCGTGAGCGAGCGGATGGAGCGGCACCGGCGCGAGCGCAGGCACGGGTGGGCGGCCGTGCTGGAATCCCACGTAGTGCCCGTGGTAGCGCCAGGTTCGCGGATACGCGGCGCGCCCGGGTGGGGGGCGAGCGCCTTGATCGGCGCGATCAACGGCCTCGCGCACGAGTGGGTGCTGGCCGATCCGCGTCCGACGGTGGCCGAGCTCGTCGATCTGCTCGTCCCCATCGCGATGTCGCTCATCGAACCGCGCGACGAAGCGCGGGAGAGTACGGCCGGCTGATTCGCTGCCGTGTCGCTGGATATTCATCCGAGCGGCGAAAGCCCATACTGAGCTGATGGCCGGTTCGGTTGCTGTCGCCCCGGACCCTGTCGCTCCGATGGGCAGGGCCAAGACCAACATCGTGTTCGGCACCATCGTGCTCGGCATGCTCATGGCGGCACTGGACCAGACCATCGTGTCCACCGCGCTGCCCACCATCGTCGCCGACCTCGGCGGCGCGGGGCATATGGCGTGGGTGGTCACCTCCTACCTGCTCGCCGAGGCGGTGGCGACGGCGCTGGCGGGGAAGCTCGGCGATCTGTTCGGCCGCAAGCTGGTGTTCCAGATCAGTGCCGTGATCTTCATCGTCGGCTCGATGGTCGCCGGGCTGGCCAACGGCATGTTGTTGCTGGTCCTCGCCCGTGGGATCCAGGGCTTCGGCGCGGGCGGGTTGATGGTCACGTCGATGGCGCTGATCGCCGACATCATTCCGCTGCGGCAGCGGGGCAAGTATCAGGGCGCGCTTGGCGCGGTATTCGGCGTGACCACGGTGATCGGCCCGACGCTGGGCGGCCTGTTCACCGACCATGCCAGCTGGCGCTGGTGCTTCTACGTCAACGTGCCGGTCGCGGTGGTGATGATCGCGCTGGCGGCGCGCACCCTCCCGCGGGTGCGCGCCGCGGCCAAACCGGTGATCGACTACCTCGGCATCGGCCTGGTGGCGCTGGGCGTCTCCTGCTTGATCCTCGGCCTGGAATGGGGCGGTCAGCAATACGCGTGGAATTCGCCGACGATCATCGGCCTGTTCGCCGCGGCGGTGTTCCTGCTCGCCACGTTCGTCGCGGTGGAGTTGCGGGCCACCGAGCCGATGCTGCCGATGGGCTTGTTCCGCAGCCAGGTGTTCACGGTGTGCTCGATTCTCAGCTTCATCGTCGGCTTCGCGATGCTCGGCTCGATGACCTACCTGCCCGCGTATCTGCAATACGTCGACGGCGTTTCGGCCACCATGTCGGGTGTACGCACGCTGCCGCTGGTGGCGGGCCTGTTCGCCACCTCGATCCTGTCCGGGCAGGTGGTCGGCAAATCCGGGCGCTATCGGTATTTCCCGATCGCGGGCACGCTGGTCATGTCGCTCGGCCTGTATCTGATGTCGACGATGGGCCGCGACACCGGCACGTGGCTGGAGTCGCTGTACATGCTGATCCTCGGCCTCGGCATCGGACTGGCGATGCAGGTGCTCACCATCGTCGTGCAGAACACCGTGCCCTACGCCCAGCTCGGTACCGCGACCTCCGGCGTCACGTTCTTCCGCACGCTGGGCAGCGCCTTCGGCACGGCCATCTTCGGCACCCTCTACAGCAACGAGATCGGCCCCGACCTCGCCGCCGCCCTGGCCCGGGTCGGCGTGGTGCCGCCCGCGGTCGCCGCGGATCCGCAAGCGTTGCGCGCCCTGCCCGCCGAACAGTCGGCGCCGATCATCGACGCGTACGCGGACTCCATCGACCACGTGTTCTTCTGGGTCGTGCCGATCGCACTGGCCGGATTCGTGGTCGCGTGGTTCCTGCCCGAGGTGCCGCTGCGCGACAGCGCGCGGGCGGGCGCGGGGGATGTGGGGGAGGGGTTCTCGGTGCCCGACTCACCCGATCGGCTGGTGCAACTGGAACGGGCGATCGCGGGGACCATGCGCAGGGCGGGAGCGCAGGATCCGATCGGCCCGCGCATCCTCGCCGACGCCGACAGCGACCTCACGCGCGGCGAGGCATGGGCGCTCGGGCAGGTGTATCTGCGCGATCGCGTGCGCGGCGACGCCACGCTGACCGGGATCGCGCGGGCGCACCGCGTGCCCGAGGAGGTGATCGAGCCGATCTACGACCAGGTCGGCGCGGAAGGTTATCTGACGCGGGAGGGACAGCGACTGCGGCTCACCGACGCCGGAGCGGCCGAGCTGGATCGGATCAAGGCGGCCTGGCGGCGCTGGCTCGACACCAGGCTCGACGACTGGAACGAGGCCGATCCCGCCGATCGCGCGCTGCTGGATCAGGCGCTGGCGAACATCGCCACCAAGTTGCTGGAAGACCAGACGCGCGCACAGGAGACGGTG
Organism: Nocardia implantans; assembly: GCF_035544775.1. Taxonomy (NCBI): domain Bacteria; kingdom Bacillati; phylum Actinomycetota; class Actinomycetes; order Mycobacteriales; family Nocardiaceae; genus Nocardia; species Nocardia implantans. Next base: position 36,909 of record NZ_JAYKYQ010000002.1, read on the forward strand.
CCAGCCTGATCTGCTTGCGGCCGATTACTCGTAGACGTATATTCGTAGACGAGTAAGGGAGGTGCCGCGATGAAGAAGCGCAAGGTCGACAACCTGCTGGCGCTCGCGGTGCTGTCGGTGATCATCGAGCGCCCGATGCACCGCTACGAGATCGCCCAGACCCTGCGCGAGCGGGGCAAGGACCACGACATGGCGATCAAGTGGGGTTCGCTCTACACGGTCGTGCAGAACATGGCCAAGGTCGGGTTCCTGGAGGTCGTCGGCAGTGAACGGGAAGGCGCCCGGCCCGAGCGGGTGATCTACCGGATCACCGACGCGGGCCGTGCCGAGATGGCCGACTGGACCAGGGAACTGCTGTCCACTCCGGAGCCGGAACATCACCGGTTCGTCGCGGGCCTGTCGATTCTCGCGGTGCTTCCGCCCGCCGAGGTGGTGGAACTGCTCGGCACCCGCCTCGAAGCGCTGGAGCGCACCATCGCCACCGTGCGACGCGAACTCGGCGAGCTCGCGGGCACGCTGCCGCGGCTGTTCATCATCGAATCCGAGTTCGGGCTGGCGATGCTGGAGGCCGAGGCGGCGTGGACGCGCTCGCTGCGCGCGGAGCTGACCGAGGGCACCTTCCCCGGACTGGCCCAATGGCGCGAGTGGCACGAGCGCGGCATGCTGCCGTCCGACGTCGACGAAATGGTGGAGAGGGGGATGGCCGAGAACTAGCCGAGAACCGAACCCGGCGAAGGTGCGGCAACACCGCCGCCGGGCCCGATCGAACAGTCTCGAACCGCGCCCGCGAACGCGCACCCGGCTACAAGGCTGGCAACCACAGGATAACCGGGTGGGTGGCGCGCGAGTCGGTTCGGGCAACCGAACCCGTATCGCACGAATCCTGGAGACACCCATGTCCACAACACGTACCGCCCTGGTGATCGGTGGCGGAATCGCCGGTCCCGTCGTCGCGACGGCCCTGCGCAAAGCGGGCATCGACGCCCGCGTCTACGAGGCCTACCCCGGCCCTTCCTACGGCATCGGCAGCGGGCTCGCGCTGGCGCCGAACGGCATCGCCGCGCTCGACATCATCGGGGCGGGCGACCCGGTCCGCGCGATCGCGCTGTCGGTCCGCAATATGAACATGTCCGTCGGCGCCAAGGTGCTGGAGATGCCCGGCATCCCCGATCTGCCGCCGCTGCAATTGGTCGATCGCAGTGAGCTGCACCGAACGCTGCACCAGCACGCGGTCGCGGCGGGCGTTCCGTTCGAGTACAACAAGCGCCTGGTGGACGCGCACGAGGACGAGTCGGGCGTCACGGCCAGGTTCGCCGACGGCAGCGCGGCCACCGCCGACGTGCTGATCGGCGCGGACGGCATCCGTTCACGGGTGCGCACGCTGATCGACCCGAACGCTCCGGGCCCCGACTACACCGGCATGCTCGGCTTCGGCGCGACCACCGAGTGCGACGCCGACATCCCGCCGGACACCATGACTTTCGCGTTCGGCAAGCGGGCGTACTACCTGTACTGGCCGCTCGGGGACGGGCGGGTGGCGTGGGGAGCCAACCTGCCGCACAAGGAATATCTGTCGCTCACCGCGGCGCGGGCGGTGCCGAGCGCGCATTGGTTGAAGATCTTGCGCGAGACCTACCGCGACGACACGCCGGGCGGCGAACTCGCCCGGCGCACCACCGAGGAGCAGTTGGAGGTGGTCGGCGCGCTGCACATCATGCCGCCGGTGCCGCACTGGCATCGCGGGCGGATGGTGCTGGTGGGCGACGCGGTGCACGCTCCGTCCAACAGCTCCGGTCAGGGCGCGTCGCTGGCGATCGAGAGCGCCGTGCAGCTGGCCCGCTGCCTGCGTGATCTGCCTGCTGCGGAGGCGTTCGCGGTCTACGAGCGCTTGCGGCGCGAGCGGGTGGAGGGCGTCGCGGCCCGCGCCGCGAAGATCAACCACAGCAAGACGCCGGGGCCGGTGGGGCGCAAGGTCATGCAGCTGCTCATGCCGGTCATGGCCAAGACCGTGATGAAGCCGGAGAAGACCATGGGGCCGGAGCAGCGCTACCGGATCGATTGGGACGCTCCCGCCGAGCGCGAACTCGCGTCGGTCTGAGTCGGCTGGTAGGTCCCGCGGGTTTCGCCACCCGCGGGGCCTGTCGACGGCTGGACAGCTCTTGTCCGGCTCGCCGCCGACTTGCGGACAGTGGTTTCGAAATCGTCGCGCCCTACTCCGATTCGGAGTCGTTCGCGGCGCTGATGGAACCGGCATCCGCCACCGCATCTGCGGCGCGCCGCCCGTGTCTCCCCGCACGTCGAGCCGGTGCGTCCGCCGCCGAGCGGGCGGCACTGGTGAGCGCGAGCGGTCAGTAGCGCGTCGCGCGGTCGCGCAAGATCCGCGCGGTCTGCTCGTCGCCGGGCAGGAACGCCTCCAGTTGCAGCTCGGCGAGCGTCACGTCCACCGCGGTGGCGAACGAGGTGAGCGTGGTGATCAGGCGCAACTCCCCGTCGGCGCTGCGCAGCCGCAGCGGCACCGCGAAACCCAGATGGTCCGGACCCGGCTCGGCTTGCGGCAGATAGGTCTCCAGTTCGTCTATGAGCTCGTCCAAGACGGGATCGGGGTTGCGGGCCATCCGGTTGCGCAGCGCCTCGGTGACATGCCGTCCCCATTCCGGCAGGTTGACCACGCGGGCGGCCAGGCCGTCCGGGTGCAGCGCCAGCCGCAGCACGTTGACCGGCGGTTCCAGCAGCCATGGGGCTGCGCCCTCGGTGAGCACGCCGAATGCCGCATTGGCCGCGAGCAGCACACCGTGCGGCCGGACCACCAGCGCCGGGTAGGGCAGGTGGCCGTCCAGGATCGCCCGCAACGCCGCCAGCACCGGCGCCAATGCCTCGGTGTCCAGCGCCGATTCGGGGAAGACCGGCGCGTAACCCGCGGCGAGCAGCAGTCCGTTGCGCTCACGCAGCGACAGCTCCAGTGATTCGGCCAGTCGCACCACCATGGTGCGTCCGGGGCGCGAGCGGCCCTGTTCCAGAAAGCTCAGATGACGCTGAGTGGTGTCGGCGCGGATCGCGAGATCCAGCTGGCTGACCCGGCGCAGCGTGCGCCAATGCTTGAGCTGCCGGGCGAACCCGGTGGACTCGGCCGCCGTCGTCATGGCAGCAGTATCGGGCGTCGGGCGGCGGGCTCGCCATACCTTGCGGGGAATCGCACAGGCGTCGAAGGACGGCAAGACTTCGCCGCATGAGCAAGACACTCGATGAGCAGGAACTGTCCCGATTCGCCGAACGCTACATCGCGCTGTGGAACGAGCCGGACGCCGAGGCCAGGCACGAGCGCGTCCGGCAGCTGTGGGCCGAGGACGGCGCCCAGGTGCTGGTGGATCCGCCGCAGGCGATGCGGGAGGCGCTGGCCCGGTTGTCCTTCCCGATCCCGACCGTGGAGATCCGCGGTTACGAAGCGCTGGACCGGCGCGTCGATCGCGCCTACGAGGAGTTCGTCGCCCCTGGTGACCACATGTTCGTCCCCGAGGGGCCCGCGATCCGCCTCTCGGTGAACCTGATCGGCCTGACCTGGCATATGGTGACGAAGGCCGACGGGGCGGTAGTCGGCGGCGGATACGACGTCATCGCGCTCGACGACGCGGGCCGGATCCGGTGGGACCACCAGTACATCGGCGTCGCCTGATGACGGCCGTCGCCTACCATCTCGACCCCTCGCGCGGGGCGGGCGCGCTGACGGCCGCACCGCAGGAGATGCCGGTGCCCGGCCCACGTCAAGTGGTGATCCGGGTGCGGGCGGCGTCCCTGAATCGTCGCGATCTGATGTTGCTGGACGGGACCTACCCGCTGCCCGCGACGCCTGGCGTCGTCCCGCTCAGCGACGGCGTCGGCGAGGTGATCGCCGTCGGCGAGAAAGTGACGCGCGCCGCGGTGGGCGACCGGGTGACCGCCACCTACTTCGTCCGCTGGATCGACGGCCCGCAGCGCCGAGCGCACGTCCTCGAGCAGTACGGCGCGACGTATCCCGGCATGCTCGCCACTTACGCGGTGCTGGAGGAGGATTCGGTGGTGCACGTGCCCGGCCACCTCACCGACGTGGAGGCGGCCACGCTCACCTGCGCGGGGGTGGTGGCGTGGGCGGCGCTGAGTACGCCGCTGCCGGCGCGGCCGGGTGAGACCGTGTTGACCGTCGGTAGTGGATCGGTGGCGCTGTTCGGCGTGCAGCACGCGAAAATAATTGGCGCCGACGTCATCTCGGTCACGTCGAGCGCCCGCAAGGCCGAGCGGTTACGCGCGCTCGGCGCCGACGAGGTGATCGATCGCAGCCGGACGCCGGACTGGGAGCTTGCCGTGCTCGACCGCACCGGCGGCGACGGGGTGGAACACGTCCTCGACGCGGTGGGCATGCCGACGCTGGCGAAATCAGTGCGGTCGGGCGGATACAACGCGCGGATCACCATGATCGGCGCGATGCCCGCCGCCGACCCGCCCGCGGGCAGCCCGTTCGGGACGTCGTATCTGTCCATCCGCCGCATCGCGGTGGGCAGCCGGACGCATTTCGAGGCGATGAACCGAGCGATCATCGCCCACCGGATGCGCCCCGTCATCGACCGCGTGTTCGCCTTCGAGGAAGCCGAAGCGGCCTACCGGTACTTCCGCGCCGGGAATCCGTTCGGGAAGGTGGTGATCGAGTTTCCCTAGGGGCAGGCGGCGAGAATCCTTGCCATGGCGTCCTTCTCGGCCGGGGTGACCCAGAGCTGGTAGGCCGTTTTCACCTGGATCTGCCTGGTCACGTAGGCGCAGTGGTAGCCATTGCTCGGCGGCAGCCATTCGGCCGCGTCGGAGTCGCTCTTGGACTGGTTGGTCGGGCCGTCGACGGCTTGCAGGTTCATCGGGTCGTTGGCCAGGTCGCGGCGGCGTTCGGCGGAGAGTTTCTGCGCGCCTTTCTGCCAGGCGTCCGACAGCGCCACGACGTGGTCGATCTGCACGTCGTCGGAGGACTTCGTGCCGCGCTTGAAGTCGATGGTCTTGCCGGTGTAGGGGTCGGCCAGCCTTCCGGTCGCGACAATGCACTTGCCCGACTTGAACGTCACGTCGGTCATATCGCGCTGAAGGATGTCGTTGCGGGTGTCGCAGCCGTTGTTGCCGCCGGGCACCGAGACGTTGTCCGACCAGGGCGGTCCGAATTCATCGCGGCTGTAACCGGTTTTGGGCGCGCGGTCGGCCACGCGCAGCGAGTTCAGCAGCGCGAGCGCGTCGCGCGAGGGAATCGGGGCAGGCGCGTCGGCGCAGGCTCGCCCGCCGGAACCGCAGCCGGAGGCCGCGGAATCGCCGGGCGGAACGGTGGTGCAGGAGACCAGTCCGAGGGAAGTCGCCACCATGACGCCGATCAGAGCCAGCCGTTGCACTGTGGACTTCATCGAACTTCCTAACGCCGCATCCACTTGGAACTGTAACCGGCGTCAAGGTATCCAGTGGCGAGGTTCGCACAACCGAACGGCGCGTATGAGATTCGGCACAGCGAACCTCGCAGCCCGGCGGCGAGGCCCGAGAACGGGGCCGCCCCCGAATCGCCGTGCCGGCGCCGATTCGGGGGCGGTTTATCACGAGCAGGCCGGTGGAGCCGCGCGGTTGTGCGGATGGTTGTCCACTCCGAAGGCCGCACTGGGACGACACCACGGGGCTGATGAGGGGGAGGTCCCGAGGTGTCGAGCCGCGCCTGCTCCGGGCACGCTCGTGATGATCAGGGGTGATCGATGTCCGGCGGGCGCCGGTGACCAGGGAAGCCGTCCTCCGGTTCCAGCACGCATCCGCTCCGTCTCGATCCCGCTTGATTCTACGTACCAAGACAGTAGATAGCCGCCTCGCGAGTTGGCAAGTTCGTTCGGACGGTCCGGAAAATTTCTCAGCCGATCTTCAGTTTCGGCCATGCAACTACTGCATGAGTACGGATGTGCCCCAGGTTCGCCGGTCCCGCGCCGAGCGGTTCGATGGCCTGTGACGATGCTCACTTCGTCCCCGGTCACAGGCGGCGGTTTTCGTGTGTCCAAACGGGTGCAGGCGAAAAGCCGGACCCGAAAGGACCACATCATGCCTACCGTCGACGTCATCGATTCGTTCATCCACTACCGCGACAGCGGTGCGGGCGAGATCCCCGTCGTGTTCCTGCACGGCAATCCGACCTCCTCGCATCTGTGGCGCAACGTGATTCCGCACGTCGCCGACCGGACCCGGGTGCTGGCGCCGGACCTGATCGGCATGGGGGAGTCGGGGAAGCCCGACAGCGCCTACCGTTTCACCGATCACGCCGCCTACCTCGATGCCTGGTTCGATGCGCTCGGACTGGACCGGGTGGTGCTGGTGGGGCACGACTGGGGCGGCGCGCTCGGCATGGACTGGGCCGCTCGGCATCCAGGTCGCGTGCGCGGCATCGCGCTGATCGAGACGTTCCTGCGGCCGATGCGCTTCGACGAGCTGCCTCCGCTCGGCGCCGAGTTGTTCCGGAAGTTCCGCTCCGCGGAAGGGGAGCGGATGATTCTGGAGGAGAACATGTTCATCGAGTTCAACCTGCCGAAGGGCGTCGCGGACCTGTCGCCGGAGGATCACGACGTGTACCGGGCGCCGTATCCGACGCCGTCCTCGCGCAAGCCGCTGCTGGTGTGGCCGCGAGAGTTCCCGCTGGACGGCGAGCCCGCCGACGTCGTGGCCCTGGTCCGGGACTACGGCGCTTGGGCGGCCGCGACGCCAGAGGTACCCAAGTTGCTGATGGCGCTGGAGGACGGTGTGGGGCTGGGGTCGGCGGAGGTGATCGACTGGGCGGCGAGCACCTTCGCGAGCGCGGAGGTCGCGCAGATCGGCCCGGCGGGCCACCACGCGCCGGAGGACCGGCCGGACGAGATCGGCCGGGCGGTCGCGCAGTGGCTCGACCGGCACGCCCTGGCCGGGGCCGCCGCTCGCGCGTGACAGCGGCCGCGATGTGATTCCGGCGGTGCTTGCGCCGACCGCGGCGCGGGCCGAAAGATGGCCGGATGAGCACCGAACAGCAGCAGGCCGCGGCGCGGGAGAAGGCCATGGTCGCCCGCGCGGTCGCGGGCGACCGGGACGCCGTCGCGCAGGTGGTGCGCCTGTTGCAGGATCCGCTGTACCGGCTGGCGCTGCGCATGGTCTGGCGGCCCGCGGAGGCCGAGGACGCGACCCAGGAGATCATGGTGCGCGTCCTCGATCATCTGCACACCTGGCGAGCCGAGGCGAAGCTGCTCACCTGGGCCTACCGCATCGGCGTCAACCACCTGCTGAATCTGCGGCGGCAGACTCCGCAGGAGGCCGCGGAACTGAGTTTGGACGCCTACCGGGACGGGCTGGCCGACGGACTGTCGGAAGCGGACTATCGCGGACCGGAAGCGGTGCTGCTGACCGCCGAGGTGCGGCTGACCTGTAGTCAGGGCATGCTGCAATGCCTGGCCAGGGACGAACGGATCGCCTTCGTGCTCGGCGACGTGTTCGAGCTGAACTCCACCGAGGCCGCCTGGATCCTCGACATCACTCCCGCCGCATACCGGAAGCGGTTGGAGCGCGCCAAGAAACGACTCGGGAACTTCCTGAACGCGACCTGCGGCCTGGTCGATCCGGCGGCGTTCTGCCGCTGCTCGCGCCGGGTGGACAAAGCGCTCGCGCTGGGACGGATCGATGGGAGCCGTCCGGTGTACACACGCCATCCGGTCAGCCCGGGCGGACGCACCGCGGCCGAGGCCGAACGGCAGATGATCCGGCTGCACGACGCGGCGTCGGTGCTGCGCGCGCATCCCGACTACGCCGCCCCGCAAGCGAAGATGGACGCGATCGCCGCACTGCTCGGCTCGGGTCGTTTCCCCATGCTCGAGGAGAAGTGAAGCGATCAGCCCCGTGCTTCGGCCTCAGGCGGGTTGCCCCTCAGTTCCCTTGCCAGGCGGGCGATCCGGTCGGGACCGACGCGGCAGCATCCGCCGATGATCCGGGCGCCTCGGGCGAACCAGTCGCTGGCTTGTCCCGTTGTGAACCGTGCGGGTCCGCTCCAGCGGTGGCGCACCGCGTCCCAGTCCTCACCACTGTTCGGGTAGGCGACCACGGGTTTGCCTGTGCCCGCGGCGAGTTCCACCGCGGCGGCGACATCGGCGGGGGCGCAGCAGTTCACCCCGATCGCGACGATCGAGTCCGAGGCCGCGGCCACCGCGAAGGCGTCGGTGAGCGGTTGCCCGGCCCGGGTGCGCGTACCGTCGATGGTGTAGCTCAGCCATGCGGGCACGCCGAGATCGTTCACCACGTCGACCAGCGCTTCGGCTTCGTCGATGTCGGGGATCGTCTCCAAGGCCAGTAGATCCGCGCCCGCCTCTGCGAGCACCTCCATGCGCGGCCGATGCCAGGCGCGCAGTTCGGCCACGGTGCGTCCGTAGCGGCCACGGTATTCCGATCCGTCCGCCAGCGCGGCGCCGTAGGGACCGATCGAGGCGGCGACCCATCGGCGCCGATCGCCGGCGCAGGCGTCGCGGGCCGCGCAGGCCAGCGCCACGCCACGCCGCCACAGCCGCACCGTCTGCGTCCTGGCCAGCCCGCGCGCGGCGAAACCGTCGAAAGAGGCCTGGTAGGTCGCGGTGGTCGCGATGTCGGCGCCCGCCAGGAAATAGGCTTCGTGCACGGCCCGGATCGCGGCCGGATCGTCCACGAGCAGGCGGGCCGACCACAGCGCGCCGGACAGGTCGTGGCCGCGTGCTTCCAGCTCGGAGGCCAACCCACCGTCCGAGATCAAAGCCCCCGCCGCCGGGCCGAACAGCACGGCTCCACTGTAGAACGCGGACTCACTCGTCGTCGGCGGGCTGGGCGGTCGGGGGCACCCCGGTGTCGAGGAAACGAATGAGCCGCTCGATGCGCGCGGTGTGATCGGCGCAGCGTTCCAGGTGGTGTCCGAGCAGCGCGATATCGATCGCGACCTCGGTGGCCGGTTGGGCGGACGGGTCGCGCAGCGCGGCATGCAACTGCTGGTGCAGCGTGTCCATCGAATCCGCCTGCGTCTCCTGCTCCGGCAGCGGGTGCTGGCCGGCGACGGCGCGCCCGGCCAGGGCCGTGCGCTCGGCCGCGAGCTTGCCCATCGCGGCCAGGATGTCCAGGATGGGTTGCTCGGCAACGTGCCCCGGGTGACTCTGATACACCTTGTCGGCGACCCGGCTGGCGAGCCATCCGATGCGCGACAGCTCACCGGCGATCTGGATCGCGGTCACCACGTGGCGCAGGTCGCGGGCCACCGGCGCTTGTAATGCCAGCAGCACCACCGTGCGCGCCTCGCACGCGCCGTAACTCTTCTGCAGTTGCTCGTCGAGAGCGAAGACCTCGTAGGTCGCGGTGAGGTCGGCGTCGACGAGCGCGTCGGTGACGCGCTCGACGGCGTCGTGGGCCAGCGTGCACATCTGCGTCAGGTCGTTGGTCAACGCGATGAGCTCGGCAGTGAACTGGGTGCGCACCGCCAAATTCTCACCTATCGACCGGCGCGGGGTCGATTCCTTGCCGGATGTTCTTCGGTAACGACATCGCCTCGGCTCGCCCGCGCGCGATCGCGCCGCCGGGCGGCCAGCGGGAAACGCGGGTTGTCTCGCGATCCAACTTCGGTTTTCGGCCGCTGGCGCTTTCCCATGACGGTGGGTCGGCCCGATATCTCCGGCGGAACACGTTGCGCTGCAATAGTTTCCGCAACACTGGGCGATCGTCGCGAACATGTGCCTGACCGGGCAGCGGCCGCTGTCGCGTGGTTCCGCTGCATAGGGAGTGAGCGCTGCGCGTGCTTACGGTCGAGAGTGCCGAGATATATTGCCGGAGTTGGCGATCGTGTCGCGCGTCACATTGTGGCGTTGCCGCATACGGCTACTCGTCCGGTTGCTCACCGCGTGCCCTGCCCGGCCCGAACCGATGCGGCGGAGGGTCGATACTGCGCGACGCGATGGGGGAGTGTTTGCGTTCCGGTTCCTATCGGCGCCTCGGCCGGTCGCATCCGGATTCGTGCGCTGGTCAACGCCCGAATCGCGCGTGTCGCGCAACCTGCCGACGGGTGCGCCCGGTGTTACGGTCGCCGCATGCCGAACTTGCGCGATATCCAGCATCGGGCGGTGACGACGTTCCAGCGCCGACTGGGCAATCCGATCCTCAGGACGCTGCCCGGCCAGACTCTCCTGGAGACCACCGGCCGGGTCAGCGGGCAGCCACGGATCACGCCGATCGGTGGGCGAAAGGTCGGGCGGGAATTCTGGCTCGTCTCCGAGTTCGGCGAGCGTTCGCAGTACGTGCGGAACATCAAGGCGAACAACCGGGTCCGGCTGCGCCTGCACGGACACTGGCACACCGGTACCGCGCACCTGCTGCCCGACGACGACCCGCGCGCCCGGCTGGCCTCCTTGCCGCGCGGCAACAGCGCGGCCGTCCGGTTGGTCGGCACTGACCTACTCACGCTACGCATCGATCTCGACGACTGAGCGGCGGTCACGCATCCCGCTCCGCGAGTGGCGCACCACTGTGCGGCCCTCTCGCGATTCGACACAGCCATGTGCCACTCGCGGGATCCGCTCGGGGTGGAGAGCGCGGCCATGGGTAGGGGCGGAGCGATCACGCGGAGTAGGACGTGAGTGATAGTCCAACGGCCGCCGTTGGATTCGTGTGTTCGGGATCACCGTGCGCGTGTCGTGGCCGAACCGCGCTACAGGATTCGTCGGGCTGATCGAACAGACATCAGTGGATTTCGTCGCTGGGGGCTGGTGGCCCGCTTTCGCACATCGTGCCTGGATAAGCGAGTCGGAGGCGGGGCTGTTGGTCACCTGACCGGGATGCGGATAATTTGCTGGGATCATGGGGGGCATGATCCGTGTGTTGATCGCTCGCTGGACCGTGCTCGTACCGTTGCTCGCCGTCGTCGCTCTCGTGGCTACTTGGGGCCGGAGTCTGCCCGGGGTCGCGGTGACGATCGTGGCGGTGGCGCTGATCGGGGCGGTGCTCTCGGCGGTGCACCACGCGGAAGTGGTGGCGCGCCGCGTCGGTGAACCGTTCGGCTCGCTGGTGCTGGCCGTCGCGGTGACCGTTATCGAGGTCGCGCTCATCCTCACCTTGATGACCCAGGGCGGCGACAAGACCGCGACCCTGGCGCGCGACACGGTGTTCGCCGCGGCGATGATCACCTGCAACGGCATCTTCGGTCTCTGCCTTCTGGTGGGGGCCCTGCGCAGGCGCGTGGCGGTGTTCAACGCCGAAGGCACCGGCGCGGCGCTGGCCACCGTCGCGACGCTGGCGACGCTCAGCCTCGTGCTGCCGACCTTCACCACGAGCAAGCCCGGTCCGGAGTTCTCGCCCGCGCAGCTGGCCTTCGCGGCGGTGGCCTCGCTCGCGTTGTACGTCTTGTTCGTGATGGTGCAGACCGTGCGTCATCCGGACGACTTCCTGCCGGTCGAAGCGGACGGGGTCGTCGCGGAGGACGACGAGGGCGTCGAGCCGCCGACGGTGCGCGACGCCGTCACCAGCCTCGGCCTGCTGCTGGTCGCCCTGGTCTGTGTGGTGGGGCTGGCGAAGGTGGTCTCGCCCGCCGTCGAATCGGCGGTCCAGTCCGCGGGTCTGCCGCAATCGGCGGTGGGCGTGGTGATCGCGCTGCTGGTGCTGCTGCCCGAGACGATCGCCGCGGTGCGGGCCGCGCGCCGCGACCAAGTGCAGATCGGTCTCAATCTGGCGCTGGGTTCGGCCATGGCGAGCATCGGCCTCACCATTCCGGCGATCGCCGTGGCCAGCATCTGGCTGGACGGCCCGCTGGTGCTCGGCCTGGGCGCGACCCAGATGGTGCTGTTGGCCCTGACCGTCGTGGTGGGCGGCCTGACGATCGTTCCGGGACGGGCGACGCTGCTGCAAGGCGGCGTCCATCTGGCCGTCTTCGCGGCCTTCGTCGGCCTCGCCGCCAGCCCCTAGGCGCCCAGGTGGTCGTAGCGGCGGGTTCCGTGGACGTGCCGCTCAGTGCGGGTGCTGAGCCGCGTACCTGGCTCGTTCCACGGCCCGGCGCTGGGCGCGCCGCGAGTTCTCCAGATCGGCGGGCAGGCCGTGCTTCGCCAGCCGGTGCGCGCGGTTCATCGGCATGAAGGCGACGGTGTAGAACAGGGCCAGCAGCAACGCGAGCAGGACCATCGCGCCGCGCAGCCACAATTCGCCGGGGAACAGCAGGAACGCCGCGAACAGCGGTGTGAACGGCACCATGCCGCGCAGCACGTGCCGGGTGGCGGCGAACCTGCCGGTGAGGTCGTCGCGCACCCACTCGCGCATCGAATCGGGCAGGCGGCGGCCGAAGGCGTAGCCGATCCACTGGATCGGTCCGGGCCGTCGTCGCTCTCGGGTCATGACCGGGCTCCTCGGTGGGGGGACGGGGGATCGGGCTCGGCGAGCACCGACCGGCGGGCCGCCTCGTTCACCCGGGTGAGTACTTCGCGCAACTGCTCGAGGTCTTCCAGGGTCACGCCGAGGCGTTGCACGACGGCGGGCGGTATCCGCTCGGCCTTCGCGCGCAGTTCGGCTCCGGCCGGGGTCAGGTTCACCACCAGGTTGCGTTCGTCCCGGCTGTCGCGTTCGCGGCTGATCAGCCCGGCGGCTTCGAGGCGCTTGAGCAGCGGGGACAACGTGGGAGAGTCCAGCTGGATGGCCTCGGCGATCGCTTTCACCGACATCGGCGCCTCGCCCCACAGCGCGAGCATCACCAGATACTGCGGGTGGGTGAGCCCGAGCGGCTCGAGCAGCGGACGGTAGACGGCCAGCACCGCACGATTGGCCACGGCCAGCGCGAAGCACACCTGCCGGTCCAAGCGCAGCGGGTCCTCGATCTCGGTCTCCATCGGCGCCTCCTTGTCCGGACTCCAAATTAGCGCATGAATAGTTAGTGCGTTAATCAATGTGGGCGACATCTCGGCGGAGATCCCGGCTCCCGCGCCGACGCTGGTTACCGTGAGATCCATGCACCACGACGCGGGTCCGCTACGCATCCCCGAACTCGACGCGGTTCGTGGGTTCGCGCTGTGCGGCATGCTGGTGGTGAACATCTGGCGGATCACCGGCATCCCGGCGACCGACGAATCGGGCGTGGTGCTGCCGGTCCGGCACGTGCTGACGGTGGTGTTCGAGGGGCGGTTCCTCCCGATCTTCGCGTTCCTGTTCGGGATCGGCTTCGCCTTGCTGCTCGACAGCGCGGCGCAGCGCGGCGAGCGGCCACGGTTGGTGCTGATCCGCCGCTTGCTCGCGCTCGGAGTGATCGGCCTGGTGCATCAGCAGTTCCAGCCGGGCGAGGCCCTGCTGCCGTACGCGCTGGCCGGGTTGGCGATTCTGCTGCCCGCCTCGGCGCTGCCGAACTGGGCGGTGCTGCTGGCGGGCTTGGCAGGGACCTTCGGCGTCGCGCTCGCTCTCGGCGGCGGGCTGGCCCTCACACCGGGGTTGTTCCTGCTCGGACTGGCCACCGCCCGTGCCGGGATCGTCGACACCCTCGACGAGCGGGGCTGGCAGATCGCCGCGGTCTTCGCCCTCGCCCTGCCCGCCGCGATAGTGGCGGGCAGGTGGGAATACCGCACTCCGTATCTGGAACAGTGGTCCATCCCGTCTCTCGCCGTCGCGGGTCTGCTGGGTGCGCTGGCCTATGTCACCGGGCTGCTGCTGTTGCTGCGCATCGAGCCGGGCGAGGTGCTGGCGGAGGTGTTGCGGCCGCTGGGCCGTCTGGCTTTGACCAACTACGTCGGCGCCACCGCCGCGATCCTGCTCGCCGCGCCGCGTCTCGGCCTGTCCGGCTCCGGCAGCTACGCGGCGGTTCTCGGGTTGGCGGTCGGAATCATCGCGATGCAGGCGGTGTGCAGCGCGGTATGGCTGCGGTTGTTCGAATACGGACCGCTGGAATGGGTGTGGCGCTGCGTCACCTGGTGGACGGTGGTGCCCATCCGGCGCACGCGCGTGCCCAGCCGCCCGTACTGACTCAGCGCGGGACGGTCGGATCGCCGGTGTTCTGCAGCTCGGCCAATGTCGCGGAAACCAATGGCCCCCGGTCGAAGTGAGTGGCGACCGCGACCAGCCATGCCAGCTCGGCGGCCAGCGTGGGTCGGCTCGGTTCGCGGAACGACTGATCCTCGCCGGTGGGCGGCAGACCGAGCCGGTGCGCTCGCAGCGCCGCGGCGATGCGAGCGGCCTCGATCGCGGCGGCCCTGTCGCGCGCCGGGATCGCCAGTTCGCCGGCCAGTCGTTCGGCGATCGCTTCGGCCTCGGCGGACAGGTGCGGCTGCAACCGCAACAGCCAGTCCCGGATCTCGATCACCCGGCGGTACAGGCGGTCTCGTGCCGCCGCGCCGTGCCGATCCGGCGGATGCGCCAGTTCCGGGTCCACTTCGCGCAGGGCCAGCCACAACGGGCGCAGCCGCGGCAGCGCGCGCAGCCCAGCGGTGGCGTCCAGCAGCCATGGCGCCAGCGAGGGGCACAGGTAGCCGAGCAGCATGACGGCGGCGCCCAGGCTGGCGAACGCGGGCGCGATGTCGGTGTTGAGGCGGCGCAGATCGATCCCGGCCCAGGCCGCGGCGATCGCGATCACCTTGCCCGCGCTGTAGCCCAGCGCGACGGTGCTGCCGAGCGCGAGCAACCGTAGGCCGCGGCGCAACCAGATCCGGTCGACCTCGCCCATCCAGCGGCGGCACAGCACGATGATGCGGACCAGCGCCGCCGAATAGACCGCGAGGTAGACGCCGAGAAAGGCCACTGCCAGCGGCACTTTCGCGTAATGGTGGTCGAAGTCGGTGGGATGACTCTCGTCGTGCGCCGGCGCCGCCGCGAACAGTGCCGCGAGCACCAGGGGCACGAGCACCGGCAGGACCAGCACGCGCCGCGCCGCGCGGGCGTCCGGTTCCCGGTCGGCCACCATGAAGCCGGTCCAGACCACCTGGGCGAGCACCGCGCTCGCGATGGCCCCGTACACCACCAGCGACGCCAGATTGGGCACGCCGGAGACGTCATCGATCCAGGTGTAGATCCGCGGCACGGCCGCTTCGAACCCGATGCCCGCCGCCAGGACGGCGAACGCGACCGCCCAGCGAGCCGGACTACCCGGGTTACGCAGGGCCAGACCGGTTCGCCACAGGAACGCCGCGAAGGCGAGGACGCCGACGCCGCCGTACACCAGCGCGAACCACATGCTCAGTCCCGGCCCGGCCCCAGCGCGTCCAGCAGCCTGCGTGCGGTGACCGGCGCGGAATCGGGCAGCACCCACTCCTCCCGCGCCGTCCACTGCGTGATGTGGTGGGTCATCAGCATGTTCGCGATGTGCTCGGCTTCGCGCTCCTGTGGCTGCGCGTAGCTGGTGCGCCCCAGCATGCGCCGCACGACCGCGGGATCGATGTTCGGCGCGAGCAGCCGCACCGCTTCCACGCCGCGGACGTCGACGGTGCGGTGCCCGGCGAGCAGGTGGCCGAGCTCGTGACAGACGATGTGGTCCTGATGCACCTTCGAGGTGTTGCGTTGGTAGGCGATGAAATCGATCGCGTCGGTGACCAGCAGGCCGCCGGTGAGCCCGGTGACCGGGAAGTTCTCCGGGCGCAGCCGCAGCGGCCGCGCGCGACGCCCGGCGACCGCCTCGGCCAGCTCGCCGACGGTGAACCGGCCGGGCAGCCCCAAGGCGCGCAGCTCCCGGCGCAGCCAGCGACGATCCAGCACCGGCTGGTCACCTCCGTCCTTGCTCCAAGCCGCGATCCGCATCGCTCACTCGTTGTGCTCGTTCTCGATGCGCCGCAGGACTTCCAGCATCGCCAGCACCGATTCAGCGCGCACCGTACCCTGCCGCAGCCCGTCGCGCAGCACCAGCTCGAGCACCTCGTGTTCGGCATTTCCCTTGAGCGCGTTGATCAACGCCAATTCGCTGCCGCGCGCCGCCGCCAGCCGCGGGTCGGTGAACGGGTCCAGGCTGTCGAGACCGAAGTAACCGCGGAACACCTCCAGCGTCTCGTAGGACGGGTTCACCGCCTGCCCGGTGCGCAGCTTCCAGAGGTAGTTGGCGGACAGGCGCGCCCCGGTGGTGCGGTGGATGTCCTCGGCGAGCGCCCGGTGGGTGATCTCCTGGGGTCGCCCGTCTTTGCCTGTGGGCGGGTGCATTCCGTTGATGAGCGTGTTGAGAGCCCGTGTGAACGGGTGTAAGTCCTCCCCCATGTCAGCGTGTCTCCTGTGGTTGACAGGGTGTGTGGCGTAGATCATACTCGTCCCTGCTCCGTCGGCGCATGCCGGTGTGGTCGCCCCGGACGGGGTCGCGATCACGAGAGGCCCGGTATTCGAGAGCGGTAGCAGGTGGGGCGATCATCGTCGCTCGCCCCATCTCATCGGAGTCTCACCGGCAGCGTCACCGGTCCACGATGGCGGAAACCGGAGCGCCAGACGATCTCTCGTTCGTCCACCGCGAGCGCCGCGTCCGGCCACCGGGTGAGCACGTGATCGAGAGCGGCCGCGGTGACGGTGTGCACCAGCGCATTGCCCAAGCAGGCGTGCATGCCGTACCCGAGGGCGAGCTGGTCGCCACGCTCCCTGGCGAGGTCCACTTCGGCGGGGCGGTGGAAGATTTCGGGATCATGGTTGGCCGAGGCCAGGCACAGCAGCACCGTCTGCCCGGCGGGGATCGTCGTCGCGCCCACGACCAGGTCGGTGGTCGCGAAACGAGGTCCGGCCAGCACCTGCGGGGAAAGGTAACGCAGCATCTCGTCCACGGCGGATCGCTTGTCGCCCATGGCCTGCCACGCCTGCCGCTGATCCGGACGGCCGAGCAAGGTGAGCACAGAACCGGCGATCAGGTCGGCGAGCACTTCGTACCAGACGAACAGCAGGTAGAACAGCAGTCCGGTCAGCTCGGCGCCGGTCGGAGACCCGGCGGAAAGGTGCGCGGCCACCCAGCGGCCGAGCACCGTGTCGGCGCGCTGCGCCTGCGCGGTGGCCTCCGCCATGATCGCGAGCATGGCGGCGAGCGTGTCGCGGGCGCGCGGTGGCGATGCCGAGGGCAGCAAGGTCGAATTCGCCCAGCCGCGCAGGCGTTCGGCGGTGGGGCCGTCGAGGCCGAGCAGTTCCGCGAGTACGGCTGCGGGAAGCGGCACCGCGAGTCGTTCGACCATATCGACGGTCTCGCCCTGAATACCGTCCCGCAGTAGGGAATTCACCAGCCGGGGAGCGCGGTCGGTCCACTCGGCCAGTCGGCGTGGCGACAGCTCGGCGGTGATCAGGCTGCGCAGCCGTGCGTGGTCGTCCGGGGCGGCGCTGAGCATCAGGTCCAGGGGCGGCGGCACCGGGAAACCGCGGTAGTCGTCCCCCTTCGCATACCGGTCTCGGGTGGACAGCCGCTCGTCCAGCAGACCCGCCCGCACGTCGCGGTAGCGGGTCACCAGCCAGGCCGGTGGTCCGTCGGGCGTGCGAACGCGGTGCACGCCGCCTTCGACACGCAGCCGCTCGAGCGTGGGCCACGGGTTGCGGGCGAAGTCGGAGTCGAACACATCCGTCACCCGGCCATCATCCCGCACCGGATCGAAGGGAGCCCGCGCCCGCCGAGGCGGGCCGGTGTTGGTCCTCCGGCCCTGCCGGCCCGATCAGGAGGCGGCGGCTCCGGTCTGCCGGATCGCGTCGAGGACCTCACCGTAGGTGAGCGTGGTCGAGTTCACGAGCGCGCGTTCCGAGGCCACGTCGATGTCGACCGAATCGATACCGTTGACGCCACGCAGCGACGATTCGATCGCAGACGCGGACTCGCGGGTGACGTTGTGCAAAGTAACCGTGTACGTCATGGGAATCGCATAGACGGATTTCCCTCGCTCAAACTTTCCTTTTTGTCCCGTTTGATCGCTGGGACCCCGGGAATTGCGGAGTTGTCAAACGACTCGACGCAACAGGGATTGCCATGATCATCATCATCGGGCTCATCGCCTTGATCGCGGCCGTGATCATCGGAGTTGCCGCGGTCGTCGGTAACACCGGCTCCGCTCAGCAACTGACGAGCGATTTCGCGGTATTCGACTACCACTTCCACGGTTCCACCGGAGCGCTGTTCGGCTACGGCGTCACGCTCGGTGCGATCGGGATGCTCGGACTGGCCCTAGTCCTGTCCGGCGCCTGGCGGGTCACCCGTCGCGGCGTGGTGGCGCGTCGTGAACTCGCACAGTCCCGCCGCGAGATGGCGGCGGTGCGGCGTGATCTGAAGGCAGGCACCGCCGCACCGGTGGAGCGGGCTCCGCAGGAGCCGGCTTGGCGGCGGTGGTTGGGCACACGCGGTTCGGGTACTGCTCGCACCGATCGCGGCGCCACGGTATCGACCTCGAAACCCGTGACCGCGAAATAATTGAGAAGAAAAGGAATACGACAATGATCATTCTCGGCCTCATCCTCTTGGTCCTGGGCTGGCTGCTCGGTATCGGGCTGCTCACCACCGCGGGCATCATCGTGCTGATCATCGGGCTAGTGCTGCTCGTGGCCGGTTCGGTGGGCCGTCCGGTGGGTGGCCGCCGCTGGTATTACTAGGAATTCCTCATGAAGTTCGACGATCGCCTCGCGCACCGAGTGCAAGCGAGCAGGGGCAGCGTGAAGAAATTCCTCGGCCGAGCGACCGGTAACTCCCGGCTGGAGGCCGAGGGGCGGCGGGAGCAGGCCCGCGGCAATCTGAAACGCGCCGCCGACAAACTGCGGGACGCTTTCAAGCACTGACCGCACACCGCACGCCGGTGCCGGGGGAAGGACGATGGCCTTCCCCCGGCACCGGCGTGTTCGCGTTCGGCCTCGGTCAGATTCCGGCGACGCCGGCGAGCTGCCCGATGCCGTAGGTGACGCCCATCGCCAGCGCGCCGCCCAGCACCACCCGCACCACCGCCCGGCCACGGGAACTCCCGCCGAGCCCGGCGCTGACCGACCCGGTGAGCGCCAGCGCGGCCAGCACGGCGGCGAACGTCACCGGGATGCGCGCGGTGACCGGCGGCAGCAGGATGGCGAGCAACGGCAGCATGGCGCCGAGTGTGAAGGCCACCGCCGAGGACAACGCCGCTTGCCATGGGTTGGTCAACTCGGTGGGATCGAGGCCCAATTCCGCCTCCGCGTGCGCGGTGAACGCGTCGTGCGCGGTGAGTTCTTCGGCGACCTTGCGCGCCGTTTCCGGCGTCAGTCCCTTGGCCTGGTAGATCCCCGTGAGCTCGATCAGCTCGTAATCCGGCTCGTCGCGCAACTCCCTGCGCTCTTTGGCCAGCAGGGCCCGCTCGGAATCGCGCTGCGTGCTCACCGAGACGTATTCGCCCACCGCCATGGAAATCGCTCCTGCCGACAGACCCGCGATGCCGGCGGTGAACAAGGCCGGTGTGTCGGTCGTCGCCGCCGCGACGCCGACGACCAGACCCGCGGTGGACACGATGCCGTCGTTCGCGCCGAGCACACCCGCGCGCAGCCAGTTGAGCCTGGACGCGAAGCCGTCGCCGTGCGGTTCGTGCGGATGTGCGTCGGTCGTGTGAGCCATGAGAAGCACACTAATCACCGCCGCACCGCGCGAGTGCCGACCGCGACGGGCTAGTCGCGGGGGTGGCGGGGAACCGCCATGGGATGCGGCACCATCGTGCGGTGGATGATCTGCAGGATCAGCAGGAACAGCATCGCCAGCGCGGCGGTGACGAGATCCCCTACCAGCACCGCCAGTACGGCGAACGCGCCGAACACGGGAAATTCCAGCACCGCGCACCAGCGCAGGATGCGCAGCCGTCTGGCGTTGGCGGACAGCCGCTGCACACCGTCGTCGATGATGGTCAGCGCCGTCTCGTAGCGCACCATGCCGTCGCCGACCTGGACGAACATGTGCACCGCCTGGTCGCGGCTGAGTTCGCCGAGCCAGGCCCGGTCGATCAGCCGCTTGCCCTCCTCGGCGACCTCCTTGATAACCGCGTCCATGCGGCCCCCTTCCCAGTCGATCGGAGATTCTAGCGACCGAATCGCGGCTTCCCAGCGACGATTCGAACGCCGCCGGCCGCGCCGGATCGCCGCGAAATCGTCCCGGATGCCGTTCTGTCACCCGAAAGTGTCGTGCGGCTGGCCGCTTCCGTGCGCCTCCGCGCGGCGCAGGGCGGTAGGCGTTGTGCCCCACCACCTTCGGGCGCAGCGGGTGAAGGTCGCCTGTTCGGAGAGCCCGATCAGCGAGGCGACCTGACTCATCGGCATGTCCGTCGTGGCGAGATACCGCCGCGCCGCGTCCCGCCGCACCTCGTCCAGGATCTCGGCGAACGAGGTGTGCTCGGCGGCGAGACGGCGCTGCAAGGTGCGCGGATGCACCGTCAGCAGCCGTGCCACCGCGCCGATCTCGGGCGCGGACGTGCCGAGCAACTGCTGCACGGCGGCGCGCACCTGCGGGGCGAGCGCCGCCGCCGCGTCACCGGACTGCTCGGCGAGAAAGGCCATCGCCAGCCGGTGCAGGTTCTCGTCACCGCCGGTGAGCGGCCTGCTCGCCAGGCTGCTCGGCACCCGCAGCGCCGGGAACGGCCGCCCGGCGCGCACCGGGGCGCCGAAGAATTCCTCGTACCGGGCGAGCGCCGCCTCGGGGCGATAGGGCAGCTCGACCGAGCGCAACCCGTACCTGTCGTCCACCAAGCGCTGGATGGTGCGATGCACGAAGGCCAGGCCCAGGTCGGTGCCCTGGACGGGTGTGGGAAGTCCCGGGCGCACGCCGTAGCGCAGCGCGATCACGCCGCGGTCCCCGTACGGGTCCGGTTCCAGCGTCAGGCTCAGCGACCGCGCGTGCAGGAACAGATAGCGCGCCGAGCACTCCAGCACATCCGCCAGCGACGGCGAATTCCGGATGGCCAGCGCCAGCGGGCCGAGCATGTCCAGATCCTGCCGCTGGGAGATCCGCAGGCCCAGGTCGGGACAGCGCAGCTGGTGCGCGGCCAGTTCCAGCACGGCCGCGACCCGCTCGTCGGGTACCAGCAGGTCGTCGGCGTCCAGGGCGGCCACCGGCAGGCCGCATGCCGAGGCCAGCGCCTCCGCGTCGCCGCCCAGTTCGGCCACGGTCGCGCGAAAGCCGCGCAACCCCGCGGAGCGAATCACCGACATGTCGTCGAGGATCAAATAGTTGTCGCGCAAAGTCAAGAAAGCGACCCCATCGGGCTCGCACACTGGAGACATGACGCAGACCGATGCAGCACCGGAACACCTCGATGTCGTGATCGTCGGCGCGGGACTATCCGGTATCGGCGCTGCCTACCGGTTGCAGACCGAGTGCGGGGGCAAGACCTACGCCGTCCTGGAAGCCCGCGACTCGCTGGGCGGCACCTGGGATCTGTTCCGCTACCCCGGCATCCGCTCGGACTCCGACATGTTCACCCTCGGCTACCCGTTCAAGCCCTGGCGGGACGCCAAGTCGATCGCGGACGGTCCCTCGATCCTGCGCTACATCACCGAGACCGCGACCGAGAACGGCATCGACCGGCACATCCGTTTCCGCACCAAGGTGCTCGCGGCCGATTGGGACAGCGCCGCCGCGCGCTGGACTTTGACCCTCGAGCGGCGCGACGCGTCCGGCTCGCCCGAAACGCACACGCTGACCTGCGGCTTCCTCTACGCCTGCGCCGGGTACTACGACTACGACCAGCCGTACGCGCCGGAATTCCCGGGCATCGCGTCGTTCACCGGCCAGGTGGTGCACCCGCAGTTCTGGCCCGAGGACTTCGACTATCGCGGCAAGCGGGTCGTCGTGATCGGCAGTGGCGCGACCGCGGTCACCCTGGTCCCCGCGATGGCGGAGCAGGCGCAGCTGGTGACCATGCTGCAACGGTCGCCGACCTGGATCAGCGCTGTCCCGGGGCGGGACAAGGTGGCCGACCGGATCCGCGAACTGCTGCCGCCGCGTCTGGCGCATCGCCTGATCCGCACCAAGAACATCCTGTTCGGCATCGGCTTCTACCAGTACTGCCGTCGCCGTCCGGAAGCGGCGCGCAAGCTGCTCACCGGCCTCACCACCCGCATCCTGAAGGACGAAAAGGCCGTCGCGGAGCACTTCACGCCCAGCTACAACCCCTGGGACCAGCGTCTGTGCGCGGTCCCGGACGCGGACTTCTTCAAGGCCATGAAGAAGGGCAAGGCCGAGGTCGTCACCGATCACATCGACACCTTCGTCCCGGAGGGCATCCGGCTGAAGTCCGGCCGGGTGCTGGAAGCGGACATCGTGATCACCGCGACCGGGCTGCAACTGCTGGCCTTCGGCGGCATCGTGCCCAGCGTCGACGGTGTGCGGGTCGACTTGTCCGAGCAATTCGTCTGGCAAGGGGCCATGCTCACCGGCGTCCCGAACTTCGCCGTGTGCATCGGCTACACCAACGCGTCGTGGACGTTGCGCGCCGACCTCACCTCCCGGTTGGTCTGCAAGGTGCTCAACCACATGGATCGCAAGGGCTACGCGGCTGTGGTGCCCGAGCCGCGTGGCACGCTCGAGGAGCACCCGCTGCTGGATCTGGCCTCCGGCTACATCCAGCGCTCCATCGGCGACTTCCCCCGTCAGGGCGGCCGTCATCCGTGGAAGGTGCGGCAGAACTACTTGCTCGACTCGGCCACCACGCTGCGCACCGACCTGGGCAAGACGCTCACCGGGACGCCGAAATCGGCCGTCCGGCGGCCGGCGCCCGTCGCCTGACCCGCGGCGCGGTCAGCGCGCCCGCAGGACGACGATGCCAGGGGTCGACCGGACGTACTCGGCGAAGGGTGAATCCACCACCTTGTCGTTGCCGGCGAGCGAGGACGCGTTGCGGAAGACCGGGCCCGCGTCGGTCATGACGAAGATGCCGACGTGGGTGACGTCCAGTCCCGGTTGGTCGGCGTAGGCGCCGATGTAGTCGCCGGTGCGCAGCCCGCTGACGACGTCCTGGCCGACGGCGGCGCTGGGAATGTAGGTGATCGCGCGATCGACCACGGGCAGCCCCGGCAGATACATGCCGCCGTCGGCTTTCGCGTTCAGGTGCCGGGTGACGGTCACCGCGGCGGTGCTCAACGTCGCCGTGATGTCGGTGGCCGCGATCTCGGGAACGTGCGCCCAGTCGGTGAAGAAGTGTTTGCGCTGCTGGAAATCCACGCGGCCACCGGCGTAGCGGGTGCGGATCAGGTTCGTGGTGAACTGGTCGCGGTCGGTGGCCGCGGTGAGCGCTTGGACGTAGTCCAGGAAGGTGAAGCAGTCCACCCGGCGCAGGTCGACGACCAGTTGTTCGGGCCGGGTGGCCGATCCGACGAGCATGTTCGCGCCGTAAGGCGTGCCGAGGAAGCGGCGCGACAGCAGTTCGATCAGCTCCGCCTTGCTCGCCGAGGCGGGCGCCTGAGCGCGCAGCGACAGCAGTTCGTCGAGCTTCTTCGCGGTCACGTCGTCGAGGTGCACGGCCTGCGGCGTGCCGAGCGCCACGGCCGGGGCGCAGACCGCAGCGCAGGCGAAGGCCACGAGGGCGAGCAGTACACGAGCGATGGTGCGCAAGACGCCTCCAGCAGCGGGAATCGGTAGATCCGTACACGACAGCGACCCCAACGGTAGCCCGGCGGCACGACCTAGCGCCGTCCAAACAGCCTTTCTGGTGGACTGACGCCGGGTCACGAGGTGGCCCCACGTCCCCACCGAAAGGGTTATCCGACATGACGAGAATCGTTCGAGCCACCCTCGCCCTGGGCGGTCTGCTCGCCGCGGGTGCGCTGCTGGTTCCGGCAACCGCTTCCGCGCAGCCGCAGCCGGGCGGACTGCTCGAGACGACGTGCAGCTTCGCGCAGATCGACGCCGCCGTGCACGCCCAATTCCCCGACGCCGCCGCCCGGCTCGACGCCCACCCGGACCGGAAGGCGAAACTCCAGGAATTCCTGAGCCTCCCGGTCGAGCAGCGCAAGCAGCGCGCCAAGGAGTTCCTGGACCAGCACCCGCAGGCCAAGAGCAGGTTCGAGGAGCGCAGGAACTCGCCGGAGGCGCAGCAGCACCGCGAGAAGTTCCGCGTCATCGCCGACACCTGCCACAACTACTGAGCACGGTACGGGCGAGGTGTCGGACTCGCCCGTCCTGCGCTACTCCCGCGCGCGAGGGAGGTCGACGGTGACGGCCAGACCGCCCTCCGGCCGGGCCGTCGCGTGGACGGTGCCTCCGTGGGCCTGGGCCACCGAGCGCACGATCGACAAGCCGAGCCCGGCGCCGCGGGCCTCGGAAGCGGCCAAGCGCTCGGCGGTGGACAGTCTGCGGAACGGCTCGAAGAGACTGTCGACCTCGAACGCGGGCACCCGGGGGCCGCTGTTGGCCACGGTGAGCACGGCGCGGTCGCCGCTCGTCGTCGACCGGATGGTCACCCAGCCGTTCTCGGGCAGGTTGTAGCGCACGGCGTTGTCGAGCAGATTGTGTACGAGGCGTTCCAGCAACAGCGGATCTCCCTGCACGGGAGCCGGTTCGAGATCGGCGGTGATCTCGGCCCCTGGCCGCTCGGCCCAGGTCCCCACCGCGTCGGCGGCGATGTCGGCGAGGTCGGCGCGGCGGTGTTCGGTCAGCCGCTGTTCGCTGGTGGCCAGTACCAAGAGGCCGTCGATGAGTCGTTCGTGCCTGCGGTTGACCTCGAGGAGCGTGGCGCCGAGCCTGCGGGTGGACTCGGGCGCCTCGGGGTCTTCCAACGCCACCTCGATCAGCGTCCGGTTGATGGTCAGCGGTGTGCGCAACTCGTGGGAGGCGTTCGCCACGAATCGGCGCTGTCCGTCGAAGGCGCGATCCAGCCGTTCCAGCATCGCGTCGAAGGTGTCGGCCAGGTCCTTGATCTCGTCCTGCGGACCGTCGAGGGCGATGCGCTCGTGCAGGCTGGTGTCGGCAACGCGCCGCGCGGTCGCGGTGATCCGCTGCAACGGATGCAGGGCGCGTCCGGCCAGCAACCAGCCGAAGCCACCCGCGGCGATGCCCACCGCGCCCAGGGATACCAGCGACCACATCAGCATGGCGCGCAGGGTGTCGCGCCGATTGCGTTGGGCCTGCTCGCTGAGCGCGTTGAAGAGTTCCGTGGAGATCGGGGCCCGGTTCCGCTCCGCCCGCTCGATGAGATATTCGCGCACCACTTGCTGCGCACCGCCGCCGGGCCGCCGCTCCAGCGACTGGTTGAGGTAGAAGTACGTCAACGCGATCAGCACCGCGCCCGCCAGGAAGAACGCGGTCGCGTACAGCAGCGTCAGCCGCAGCCGGATCGTGCGCCCGCTCATCGGATCCGGTAGCCCACGCCGGGCTCGGTCTCGATCAGCCGCGGGTCGCCCAGTTTGCGCCGTACGTTCATGATCGTGTACCGCACCACGCCGGTGAACGGGTCGATGTGCTCGTCCCACGCCTTCTCCAGCAGTTGCTCGGCCGAGACTACGCCGCCGTCCGCGCGCAGCAGTTCGGCCAGCACCGCGAACTCCTTGCGCGACAGGGTGACCGGCTCGCCGTTCCTGGTGACGGCGAACCGGTGCTGGTCGAGCCGGATGCCGGAGCGCTCCAGCACCGGGGGAGCGGCGCTGCGCGCCCGCCGCCCGAGCGCCTGGATTCGGGCGACCAGCTCGGCGAAGGCGAACGGCTTGGTCAGATAGTCGTCCGCGCCGAGCCCCAGACCGGCCACCCGCTCCGCCACGGCGCTCGCCGCCGTCAGCATCAGGATGCGCGCCGAGCCGCCGGACGCCACGAGCGTGCCGCACACCGCGTCACCGGAGACGCCGGGCAGATCGCGGTCGAGTACCACCACGTCGTAGTCGTGCACGCCGGTACGCTCCAGCGCCGCGGCGCCGTCGTACACCACGTCGACCGCCATGGCATGCCTGCGCAGGCCGTCGGCGATCGCGTCGGCCAGCAATTTCTCGTCCTCGACAACAAGCACCCGCACCCCGCCATCGTGCCCCTTCCGCTGTTGGGCGGGCGTTGGTTCGGCTCCGGCAGCCAGATCTGGGTAGGCTCGCGCACGACCCGGCGCACCCTACTCCCTAGGAGAGACAAGCCATGGCAGGCGACTGGAACACCCAGATCATCGAGGAATTTCGCGCCAACCAGGGCAAGGTCGGCGGCCCCTTCGCAGGCCGCGAGCTGCTGTTGCTGACCAGCACCGGCGCGAAGTCGGGTCGCCCGCGCACCAATCCGCTCGCGTTCATTCGCGACGGCGAGGACATCGTGGTGGTCGCCTCCAAGGCGGGCGCTCCCACCAATCCCGACTGGTACCACAACGTGCGCGCCCATCCGGAGGTCACGATCGAAATCGGCACCGAAACCCTCGAGGCGACCGCGACCGCGATCACCGATGGCCCGGAACGCGATCGCCTCTACGCCGCGATGGTCGAGGTGATGCCCGGCTTCGCGGAATACCAGGAGAAGACCGATCGGGTGATTCCGGTCGTCAAGCTGACGCCGCGCTGAGCGGAGCAGTTCGCGGCCGCGAGCGCGCTCATCCCGCCCCCACCGAGGACAGCAGCATGGGCAAGGCGTTCTGCATCTGGATCTTCCAGGCGTCCCAGTTGTGTCCCTGGGCGGGCACATAGCGCTCGTCCACCTGCGCGCCGAGTTCTTGCAGGCGGTCCACGAAACGGTAGTTCTGTTCGTAGGCTGCGGATTCCACGGGATCGCCCTTGCCGTAGGAGACGAACAAGGGGATGCCGGTGAGATCGGCGGCCCGGCTGTAGGGGTTGTTGGCGACCCAGATGTCGCGGTTGACGGTGTAATCGCCCCAGACTCGTTTCCAGTCGGCGGCGCAGCCCTGGCCGGGCTTGTCGGGTTCGCCGGGGGCGCCGGAGTCGTGCAGCGGATCGACGTTGCCGCTGAAGGAAGCGGCCGAGCGGAACCATCCCTGGTGGGCGGCGGCGAACTTCATCGCCCCGAGGCCGCCCATCGAATTGCCCGCGATGGCGCGGGTCGCATTGGCGCGGTAGCCGGTTTCCAGCAGGGTGCGCACGTCGTTCAACAGGTAGCTCTCCCACGCAGGCGGGCCGCCGTGGCCGTCGTTGTACCAGTCGGAATACGCGCTGCACCAACTGGTCTCGGGTAGTACGAAGATCGCTTCCCGTCCCGCGGTCAGCGCCGCCAGATCGCCTTTGTCGGTCCAGGATTTGTGGTCGTCGAAGCCGCCGTGCAGAACCCACACCGTCGGCCAGGTGCGGGCGGCGTCCTTGGACCAGCCAGGGGGAAGCAGCAGTCGCACCACCTTGACGGACCAGTCCGGGCCCTCGAGGTTCGGGGAGGACACTCCGATGTCGAGAATCCGGTCGCTCACCCTGGTCTCCCAGCGCACCGTCGGCGCCGCGTGCGCGGAGGCCACGGATAGAAAAGGCGCGATGAGGCCCGCGACGACGATGGTGAGGGCTATCCGGATCAGGCGATGCAACGGTCCAACCTTTCGCTTCGCGATCGTGTCGGAACGATCGCTGCCGCAAGTCGATTCACCGCTCATCATGCTCGGCGAACATTGGTGTTCGCAAGAGTGGTCCGGCACCGGCGGCGGAACGAGCCGGTCTCGGCCGGATGCCCTCAGCCCGCCGTGATGCTGGTGATCAGCGTTTGATCCGTTCCGGTTCGGGTCGTGATGAACTGCGTGAAGGTGTTCGCGTCCTCGCCGGGAAACTGCTGCGTCAAACGCACTTCCCACCGCGCCTGGCCGTCGGGCCCGTCCCCGGCCCGGGAGATCTGCACGCAGTAGCGGGTGCCCGCGGGCACCTGATTGATGCCGCGCTGGATCTGATCGGCGGGTGATACGGCGGCGTCGGGGGCGACCACCGCGCGCGCCCGGTAGCCGGACCGTTCGGCGTAGTAGGCGTACTCGAAGGCGAAGATGGCGTCGGGGCCGTTGCCGGTGCCACCCGGATCGGTGCCGGAAATGACGTCGCCGGTGCGTTTCTGCTCGCATCCCGGCGTGGCGATGGCCCACGGCGGCCTGACCCGCGAGGTTGATGTGGACGTAACCGGTGCGGGCCCGGCCGCGCGCGGCGGCGACGTCGCCGCCGGCTTGCGGGAATTCGACTCGGAACCGTAGATCATGGCCATGCCGATCGAGACGGTGGCGATCGCGATGCCGAGGACGATCAGGACGGTCAGCGAACGGTTGCCGCGCTGCTGATCGGTGCGCCGCGGACGCCGCACGGGGGTGCCGGGATGGATGCCGGATCGATTGACGACGGCGGGCGCAGGGACGTGGCTGTCCTCGGCCTTGACCTGCTCCGGCTCGGCCGGTGCGCCGCGCTGCTGTGGGGCAACGGGTTGCGCAGCCCGCACCGCGGCGGGTGCGGGCTCCAGCCATTGCTCCCATTCGCCGAAGCGCGGCCTGGTCTCTTGCCGCTGCGGCTGACGCGGTGGTTCCGGCGCCTCGTACTGCGGTTCACGACGACGGGTCTGCTTGCGGCGCCCGGGCGAACGACGTCGTTTGGACGGCTTGCTCGCGGGGATGCGCAGCATCGGCAGACCCGTGTCGAACGGGTTGGCCTGGCCCGCGCCCTGACTGGGATGCTCCCGGTCAGGGGGCGTCATCGTCGAATTCGCCCAGCACCGGCACGACCGCCGTCACGGCGGACGGGATGGTCACGCCGAGTTGGCCGTCGCGCGGCTTGTGTTCGTGGTCCTCACCGCCGGGCGGCGCGGCGGGCGGCACCACCATGCCGCCGGTCGGGCCGGGGTGCGCCGGATGGTCGGGGTTGCTCGCGGGCGCGGGCGGCGCGGAATCGGCGGGCGGGATGACCGCGGGCGCGGGCCTGCTCTCCGGCTTCGGCACGTCCGCGCGGGCGGCGGGGGCGGAGTTGCCGGGCGGGATCACCGAACCCGGGCCGCTGGTGGACGGCTTGTGCTCCGGCGATCCGCCGAAGTCGAACAACTTCGAGGAGTTCTTCGAGTCGTCGCCGTTCGAGCCGGGATTGGTGGTGGACCCAGGGTTGATCAGCTCCGGGATCGCCTTGTCCGCGGCCGCCGCGACGGTGTCGATGCCGTGGATGCCGACTTCGGCGATCTTGTCGATGATGTGCGTGCCGATGTCGACGCCCGCGTTGATGGCCGTGGTGCCCAGATCCACTCCCGCGGAGATGAGCTGCTGCTGCAATTGCAATTGCGCGACCATGGCCGGGTCCATCGGCTGGGTGGTGGCGGGTGCCGTGGTGCCGGGCACGACTTGACCGGTGCTGCCGGGAGAGACGGCTTGCCCTTGGGAGACGCCGGACGGTGTGGTGACCGTGAGCGGACCCATCTCGTCGAGTCGCCTGGTGTGGTCGTCCATTTCGGTGCGCGCGGCCGTCACGGTGGTGAGCGCGTCGCGCAGCGCCTGGGTGGCGCGGGTGATGACGGCGTCGGTCTCCGGTGCGGAGGTGGCGTTGTCCAGGATCTCGCGCGCGTCGCGCCGGAAGTCGGCGATGATCTGGTCGACCCGCCGCGCCGCGCGCCCCGAGGTGGCGTGCGCGTCGGCGAGCACGGACAGATAGGCCGGACCGCGATCGGAGATGTCGCCGATCTGGGTCTGCGTGGTGCGCATCGCGGGCACCGCGCTGTCGGCGGCCTTCGAGGTCCAGGTCGACTCCAGCGCGTGCAGGCCTTCCCGGTGCGGACCTTCGGTGTCGGCCGCCTGCGTGGAAGCGGCCGACAGCGCCCCGGTCGCGGCCGCGCTCGGCACGCCGACGCCGGTGCCGAGCGAGGAGCGAAGCGTCAGAAGGGGTTCGACCAGCGCGGCGACGATCGGCGGATCGACGCCCGGTTCGGTGCTCAGCGGCCGGGTGGTCTCGGTGGCGGGCTGGGTGACGTGCGCGCGTTTGCGCAGTCCCATCAGGCTTCTCATGCCGACGCCTCCCCGGACCTGGTGATCGCGCTCGCCGTCGCGGCGTCGACATCCTGCGCGCTCTCGCTGTAACCGCGCAGCACCTGGCCGTAGGCGCCGACCAGCTGGCCCGCCGTCGACAACGCTTCGGCGTGTTCGGAGACGGCCGCGGAGAAGCGCGCCGCGAATTCCGCGCCGACGAGCCCGAGATCGGCGGCCAGCCGTTCCGGATCCACCGCGCCGGAGGCGACCGTGGCCGCCGACGCCAATTGTTTCGACACCGCGTCCGCGATTGCGGTGTAGGCGGCCACCGCCGCCGGGTCGAGCCTGAGCGTATCCACTGTTCCCCTCCCGGATCCCAGTCTGTCGCTACCGCGCCATGATTCACCGCCAAGGGTACTGTGCCGGAGGCCCGCCATGCGCCCGTTCCTCGGTGGTCGGTTCCGCGCGTGGGCGACTCCTGGGCGTGTCCGGTGCCCGCCCCTGAGTGCGGGTGATGCCTCCGGCATCCGCGGGCGTGGCCGGAGGGATCGGCCGACATCCCTGTTCACGAGCCATCCCGCGCCCCTTGCCGATCCGGCCGCGGTGCCATCGACCTCGGCGAACGTCTGCGTGTCGAGATTGTTATCCGGAACAACAAATTAGCTGTTGTGCGCTGTGTCACAGTGGAATATGTTGCTGTCCACAACATTCGTTCCACTCCGACCGGCCGGGGCATCGTCTCGGCCGGTGATGAAAGGCCCACTCATGCGTAAGGGCATCTTCAGCGCCGCCGCGCTGTCGTTCGCGCTGCTGGCCGCCACACTCACCGCGTGCGGCGACTCGGGGGACTCCGGCGGCGAAACCCGGATCGGCGTGATCCTTCCGGACAGCAAGACCTCCGCCCGCTGGGAGACGGCGGATCGCAAATACCTGCAACAGGCGTTCGACGCCGCGGGCGTCAAGGCCGATATCCAGAACGCCCAAGGCGACAAGAACGCCTTCCAGACCATCGCCGACCAGATGATCACCAACGGCGTCTCGGTGCTGGTGATGACCAACCTGGACAGCGGCACCGGCAAAGCGGTGATCCAGAAGGCGAAATCGCAGGGCGTCACCGTGATCGACTACGACCGGCTCACCCTGGGCGGCGGCGCGCAGTACTACGTGTCCTTCGACAATGTGAAGGTCGGCAGTCTGCTCGGTGCGGGCGTCGCGCAGTGCCTGACCGATCGCAACGCGGTGCGCCCGGTGGTCGCGTACCTGAACGGCGGACCGACCGACAACAACGCCACCCTGCTGAAGACCGGCTACGACGGTGTGCTGAAGCCGCGATTCGACGCGGGCCAGTACGTCAAGGGCCCCGATCAGGCCGTCCCGGAGTGGGACAACACGAAGGCGGGCACCATCTTCGAGCAGATGCTCACCGGACGGCCTGACATCGGGGGCGTCGTCGCGGCCAACGACGGATTGGCCAATGCCGCGATCGCGGTGCTGAAGAAGCAGAAGCTCAACGGCCAGGTGCCGGTCAGCGGGCAGGACGCCACGGTGCAGGGCCTGCAGAACGTGCTGGCGGGCGACCAGTGCATGACCGTCTACAAGGCGATCCAGAAGGAGGCCGACGCGACCGCGAAACTCGCGGTCGGGCTGGTGAAAGGGGAGCAGGGCACGACCAACGGCACGGTGCGCGATCCGGAGTCGAACGCCGACGTGCCGTCGGTGCTGCTGGAGCCCAAGCCGATCTACCCGCGCGACGTCAAGGACGTAGTGGCCGACGGCTATGTCACCAAGGCCGAGCTGTGCACCGGCGAGTTCGCGAAACTCTGCGCGGACAACGGGATCTGATATCGCACGCCCCTTCCGCGGTTCGATGAGGGGAGCGCGGAAGGGGCTCCTTCCCTTGGCGAGGAGCCACCCATGTCCGAACCGCCGGTCATCGAATTACGCGGAGTAGAGAAGAGTTTCGGCTCTGTCCACGTGCTGCACGAGGTCGCGTTCAGCGCCTATCCCGGCGAGGTCACCGCGCTCGTCGGAGACAACGGGGCGGGCAAGTCCACGCTGGTCAAATGCATCGGCGGAACCCATCCGATCGACGCGGGGGAATTCCTGTTCGACGGCGCGCCGGTGCAGGTGCACAGCCCGCGCGACGCGGCGGCGCTCGGCATCGAGATCGTCTACCAGGATCTCGCGCTCTGCGACAACCTCGACATCGTGCAGAACATGTTCCTCGGCCGGGAACGCAGGCGCGGTCTGGTGCTCGACGAATACGCGATGGAGGAACTCGCCGAGAAGACGCTGGCGAGCCTGTCGGTGCGCACCGTCAAGTCGGTCCGCCAGCAGGTCGCGAGCCTGTCGGGCGGGCAGCGCCAGACGGTGGCCATCGCGAAAGCCGTGCTGTGGAACAGCAAGGTGGTGATCCTGGACGAGCCGACGGCCGCGCTCGGCGTCGCGCAGACCCAGCAGGTGCTCGAACTGGTCCGCAAACTCGCCGACCAGGGCCTCGCGGTGGTGCTGATCTCACACAACATGAACGACGTCTTCGCGGTGTCCGACCGGATCGCCGCGCTCTATCTCGGCCGGATGGCCGCCCAGGTACGGACCTCCGACGTGACGCACGCGCAGGTCGTCGAATTGATCACGGCAGGCCGCAGCGGCGCGCTCGGCCTCGAGGCGAGCGGAGTGACCCGATGACCGCGGTGACCACCGAGCGGCGACCGGCGGCGCCGGTGACCGACCTGATGACCGGCTACGTCGGCCGGATGCGCGGCGGCGACATGGGGGCGTTGCCGTCGGTGATCGCGCTCGTCGTGCTGTCGGCCGTCTTCTGGGCGGCGCGCCCGGTCTTCATGTCCGAGGCCAACTTCGCGAATCTGTTCACCCAGGGCGCGGCCATCGCGGTGATCGCGATGGGGTTGATCTTCGTACTGTTGCTGGGCGAGATCGACCTTTCGGCCGGATTCACCAGCGGGGTCTGCGCCGCGGTGCTCGCCGTGCTGCTGACCGACGAGGGGTGGCCGTGGTACGCGGCGGTGCTGGTCTCGCTGCTCACCGGCGTTGCGATCGGACTGGCGATCGGCACGGTCGTGGTGAAGATCGGGATCCCGTCGTTCGTGGTGACGCTGGCGGCGTTCCTCGCGTTGCAGGGCGTGGCGCTGAAGATCATGGACAACGGCCGCAACATCTCCATCCGGGACGAGACGATCGTCGCCATCGCGAACAAGAACGTGCCGCCACTACTGGGCTGGGTGCTGTACGCGGCGCTGATCGCGGGTTTCGCCCTCGTGCAGTACCGGAAGTGGCGGGCGCGCGCGAAACTCGGGCTCACCGGCACGGCGGCGCGGGTGGTCGTGCTGCGGGTCGCGCTGCTCGCGCTGGTGGCGGGCGCGGCGGTGCTGGTGCTCAACGGCGAGCGCAGCCGCAATCCGGCCGTGCACTCGCTGGCGGGTATGCCCATCGTGGTGCCGATGATCGTCGCGCTGTTGCTGCTGTGGACGTTCGTGCTGGACCGCACCGCGTTCGGCAGGCACATCTACGCGGTCGGCGGCAACGCGGAGGCGGCTCGGCGCGCGGGCATCGCGGTGGATCGCGTGAAGATCACCGCTTTCGTGCTGTGCTCGGCGATGGCGGCGGTGGGCGGGCTGATCGCGGCATCGCGGGCGAACTCCGTCGATCCGAACACCGGCGGCAGCGACGTGCTGCTCACCGCGGTGGGCGCGGCGGTGATCGGCGGCACCAGCCTGTTCGGCGGGCGCGGGCGGATGCTGGACGCGGTGCTCGGCGCCGCGGTGGTCGCCGTGATCAACAACGGCATGGGGCTGATGGGCTACAGCGCGGGCACGAAATTCGTTGTGACAGGATTCGTGCTGCTCTTGGCGGCCGGAGTGGACGCACTCTCCCGTAAGCGTGCGCTCCCGCGGCGATGAATCCCAGCCCCCGTGACGAAAGCCCGGTGAATGCGAGCAGCACCTTCGCCCGACGAGATCCGCACGCGCAACCTCGCCGCGTTGTTGCGGCACGTCCACCGCGACGGAGCGGTGTCGCGCGCCGCGCTCGCCGAGCGAATGGGGTTGAACCGCAGCACGATCCTCGCGCTCACCACGGATCTGGCGGCGGCGGGGCTGGTCAGCGAGGAATTGCCCGGTCAGACCGGGCGGGCGGGCAGACCGTCGCTGGTGGTGCGCCCGCAGGCCGAGCGCGTCTACGTCGTCGCGCTGGACGTCGGTGCGGACCGGCTCGCCGCCGCCCGGGTCGGGCTGGGCGGCTCGGTGCTCGATCGCACCGCGGCCGCCCGCCCCGGCGGCGCGTTCGACCCGGACGACGTGATCGCCGCGCTCGCCGCGATGGCGCGGGAGATGATCGCCGCCGCAGCGCCGGACGCCCGGTGCGTCGGGGTCGGGGTCGCGTTCTGCGGCATGGTCCGCGAACAGGACGGCGTCGTGCGATACGGACCGAATCTCGGCTGGGTGGATGTCGCGTTCGGCGCCGCACTGACGCGGGAACTCGGTCTCGGCCTCCGCGTCGCGGTCGGTAACAACGCCAACCTCGGCGCGCTGGCCGAACGCGAACGCGGTGTGGGCGAAGGCTTGGCGAACCTGATCTACCTGCACGGTGACGTCGGCATCGGCGGCGGCATCATCGTGAACGGCGAATTGCTCGGCGGCGAAGGCGGTTACGGCGGGGAGGTCGGGCACATGATCGTCAATCCTGGTGGGCGGCCGTGCGCCTGCGGTTCCCGTGGCTGCCTCGAAGTCGAAGCGGGTGAGCTCGGGTTGATCGCGGCGGCGGGACGGACCGAGCCCGCGGGTCAGGCGGCGGTGGACGCGATCATCGAGTCCGCCGCGCGCGGCGACGCGGCGGCACGCGACGCGCTGCACCAGGTCGGCGAATGGCTCGGCTACGGCGTCGCGAATCTGGTGAACGTCTTCAATCCGTCGATGGTGGTGTTCGGTGGCGTGCTGCGGGAGATCTATCTGGCCTCGGCGGCCCAGGTGCGCAGCCGCGTCGCGGTGAACGGCCTGCAAGCCCTCCGTGAACGAGTCAGGTTGCGCACCAGCGCGCTCGCGGGCGACGCCACCTTGCTCGGCGCCGCGGAGCTGGCCTTCACCGATGTGCTCACCGATCCTTTGCAGACTCTGTCGCGCAGGCAGGCCGCGCGCGCCTGACGGGCGCGGCGGGGTTCACGCCGCTCCCGCGGCGCTGAACTCCGACAGGTGGCTGGTCAGCAGTCGTACCCGAACCCGCTGTTCCTCCGTGGTCTCCTCGGGGTGATGGATCTCGATGCTCAGCCGGTCGTCGAAGGTGCTGATGATGATGGTGCCGCTCGGCTGCTGCAGCCGGTGCCCGGTCTTGTCCGGCTTGCCGAGCATGATCGAGCGGAAGTCGGTGATGCGCAGCTCGTCCGGCACTCCGGGCCTTTGCACGCGTCCCCAATTGGTCGCCAGCACGATGCCCGGTGCGCGCGGTGGGGGACCGGCGGCGATCTCGGGAATGTGCAGCGGGGTCTGCTGCACGAGGCCGGTGTGCAGTCCCGCGCGCAGCGTGTCGCTGATGGCGCGGGCCAGTTCGACCAACGTCGTGCCGGTGGTCGGCGTCGGGGCGAAGTTGGCGAAGCCGAGCACGTTGGTGCCTTCGGTCGTCCCGATCGGCGGGGTCACCCGGGTGCGCAGGTCCACCGAGTAGGTGTAGGCCAGTTCGGTCAGCGGCAATCCGCGCAGCTCGGCTTCGGTCAGCAGGATCGCGGCGGAGGCGAGGCCGTTGATCGTGGTGTTGTTCCGGTGCCCGAGTTCGATCAGCGCGGCGGTCTGCTTCCTGGTCAGCCTGCAC
The DNA here is from genome assembly GCF_035544775.1 of Nocardia implantans. NCBI lineage: Bacteria > Bacillati > Actinomycetota > Actinomycetes > Mycobacteriales > Nocardiaceae > Nocardia > Nocardia implantans. The sequence continues at coordinate 72,479 of NZ_JAYKYQ010000002.1, forward strand.
CGTGCGGTGCGCGGGACGAGGTAGCCGGAATCTTCCGGCTCCGAGTGGCTTCCGGCGACGCCGGCGGGGCGGTGCGGCGCGACCGGTGTGCCGATCTTCCGCACGCCGCGCTCGCGCAGCAGCTCCTCCACCGAGCGCGGGAAGCCGTGCGGCGGCAGTTCGGCGGATCGGCCGCGGGTGCGGTCGGTGTAGCAGGACAACAGCTCGGCGAACACGGCCAGCGAATGACAGGCATCCGCGATGCTGTGGTGAGTCACCAACGTGACGCCCGCGCTGTCGCCGTCCCGGACCACGCACAGCGAGGCGAGCGCCTCGCGCTGGTCGAGGCGGGCGCCGGTGAGCAGTTGTTCGGGATCGCCCGCGGCGACCGTCAGCTCGGGTGCGGCGCCGGGGGATTCGAGCAGCAGGTGGCCGCCGCGCCCGTCCGGCTCCAGATGGGCGCCGAGGATCGGACGGGAGCGAACCACGGCCTCGAACGCCGCCGACAGCGCGGCGAGATCCAACCGGCCCGCGACCCGGATCGAATAGCCGACGAGGACTTCGCTGTTGGCGAAGATGGCCTCGCTCGGCGCCAGCGGGCGGATGGCGGTTGCTGCGGTCATGTCGCTTCCTTCACCTGGGCCTGTCCCGAGGCTAGTCCGAAGCCCGGACGCGCCAGGCTTTTTCGGCAGCATCGTGTGCTTGCTGTATCGGGCGATCCGGCGCCGTTGTTTCGTCTCTTCGCGGCGGCAGCACCTGGTCCTGCTCGGGCCGCCGCGACCGCAGCCCGCAATTAGCTGCGAGGCTCTGGAGTGCTACTCTAGAGTTCTGCTCTAGAGGAGGCTGTCATGACCGAACTCGTCACCTACCGGCTCGACGACGGCGTCGCCACGGTCACGCTGGACGACGGCAAGGCGAACGTGATGTCGGAGCACATGCTCGGCGCCATCGCCGCCGCCTTGGACCGGGCCGAGGCGGACCGAGCCGTCGTGCTGCTGACCGGCCGCCCGCGCGTGTTCTCCGCCGGTTACGACCTGGCGACGTTCTCCCGTTCCGCCGACGACATCCGCCGCACCCTCCGGGCCGGCGGCGACTTGGTCCACCGGCTGCTCGGCTTCCCCTATCCGGTCGTGGCGGCATGCCAGGGGCACGCCATCGCCCAAGGCGCGTTCACGCTGCTGGCCACGGACGTGCGGTTCGGCGTGACAGGCGATTTCAAGCTGGGTCTCAACGAGGTCGCGATCGGGCTGACCATTCCGCACTACGGTGTGGAACTGGCGCGGCACCGGCTCACCGCGCCCGGTTTCGACCGGGCGGCGAACACCGGGATGCTGGTCGGGCCGCAAGAGGCAAGGGAATTGGGCTTTCTCGACGTGCTCGCGGCCGATGCCGACGACCTGCGCACGCGCGCGACGGCCGAAGCGCGCCGGTTGACCGGAATCGACTTCGCGGCGCACGCGGGGACGAAACTGCGTGTGCGCGCTCAGGTGCTCGCCGCGGTCCGTTCCGGCATCGACGCCGAGTTCGGCGAGTAGCCCGGCCGTGCGCACTCGTGAGCGCATTCTGGCCGAAGCCACGCGCCAGCTGCTGGCCAAGGGGTACGCGTCCTTCACGGTGGCCGGTGTGCGGGACCGGCTCGGCTTGTCCAGCGGCAGCATGTTCCACGCGTTCGGATCGAAAGCCGAACTGGCCGCCGCCGTCTACGTCTCCGGGATGCTCGATTACCAGCGGACGGTGCTGGAGCGTCTCGACGCGCCGGACGCAGGCGCCGAACAGGCGATCCGCGCGATGCTCGCGGCCCATCTCGGTTGGGTGCAGGACCACAGGGAGCTGGCCCGATTCCTGTTCGCCACGCTGCCGGACGAGGTAGTGGGTTACGCGGAACCCGAACTGGCGCAGCACAACCGGGTCTTCTTCGGCGCGCTGCAGCGCCGGTATCTGGAGCTGCTCGGCGCCGCGGAGGCGGGCGGCGAGGGCTACCCGGTGGCGCACGCGATCTGCGTCGGACCGGCGCAGGAGTACTGCAGGCAATGGGTGCGCGGACGCGTCACGGCGCCGCCGCGCACGCTGACCGCGACCTTGCAGGAGGCCGCCGTCGCCGCCCTGGCCACGCTGACCCGCTGAGCGGCGACGCGCCGTGCGGCTCATCGGCGCAGGACGACGCGACCGCGACCGCGACGATGCTCGCCACGCCGGTTGCGGATCGGCCACGGGTGATCGACAGTGGTTGTCGAGTTACGGTGCGGCGACGGGAGGCCACCATGGACCGTGCGGACGTCGTTGTCGTCGGTGCCGGATATGCCGGGCTGTGCGCGGCGCGGGCGTTGCGAGCGGCGGGCCGGGAAGTCGTCGTCCTGGAGGCGAGTGAGCGCGTCGGCGGGCGCACGCTGACCGCCCGTGCCGGTGACGGATGGGCCGTCGACCTCGGCGGCCAGTGGATCTCGGCCGCCCATACGCGATTCGCCGCGCTGGCCGAGGAGTACGGCGCCGCGACCTACGCACCGCCCGAAGGGGCCGACCTCCTCGTCGAGGGTGTGGTCAGGCGGCCGTTCACCGGCGCGCGTCCGCCCCTTCCGACGTTCGTCCTTGTCGTGCTCGCACAGGCCATGTGGCGGCTGGAACGGCTGGCCGCCCGGCTGGATCCGGCGCGTCCGTGGGCCGCGCCGGACGCCGATCGGCTGGACGCGATGACCGCGGCGACCTGGCTGCGCCGGAATCTGCCGGAGCGGCGGGCGCGGAACCTGGCCGAGGTGATGATCGGCGAGGAACTGTGCGTCGATGTCGGCAGCATCTCGATGCTCGGTCTGCTGACCACGATCCGTTCGGCGGGCGGCGTCGAGGCGGGGGTCACCGCCGAGACGGTGACCCGCCTGTTCGTCGACGGCGCCGACGGGCCGGCGCGCGCGGTCGCGGCGGAACTGGGCGGCGCGGTGCGTCTCGGCGCGCCGGTGACCGCCATCCGCGGGCAGGCGGACGGCGTGGTGGTGCGCTTCGACTCCGGCGAGGTGCACGCCGAGCACGTGATCGTGGCGGTGCCGCCGACCCTGTCCGGGCGGATCGCCTACGACCCGCCGCTGCCCGCCGCGCGCGACCAGCTGACCCAGCGTATGCCGATGGGCTCGGTGCTGAAGGCGTTCGCCGTCTACGAGCGGCCGTTCTGGCGTGACGACCTGCTCACCGGGCAAGCGCTGAACCTGCACGATCCGGTTCCGGTCACCTTCGACGCCACCCGGCCCGGCGGTCCAGGCGTGCTCGGCGCGCTGGTGCCGGGCCGGGCCGCGCAGCGACTGGCCGCCCTGCCCCCGGCCGAACGACGCGCCATGATCATCGGTTCGCTCGTGCGCGCCTTCGGGTACACCGCGCGAGAACCGATCGAGTGGCACGAGAAGGTCTGGGCCGACGATCCGTACACGCGCGGCGGCTACGGGGCCTTCTTCCCGCCGGGCGTCCTGACCACCGTGGGTTCTGCTCTGCGCAGGCCGGTCGGCCCGATCCACTGGGCCGGCAGCGAGACCGCGACGGAGTGGTCGGGCTACATCGAGGGAGCGATCCGCTCGGGCGAGCGTGCGGCCGCCGAAGTGCTCGCGGCCGAGCGGGTCACGGCCACGGCATGATTGCCATGGTGTTGCCGGAAAGCTGGCTCCGGCTCGGCCGAGGGCTCACAATGAAGAGGTGTTCCAGCGGATCGTGGTGGGTTACGACGATTCACCCGGCGCCAGGACCGCCTTGACGATGGCGCTCGAGCTGGCGACGGTGCACCGCGCCGTGCTCACGGTCGTCGCGGTGGAGGAATACCTGCCGCACTACGGGCCGGTGGTCGGCGAGATCGAGGACGAACGCTCGATCGGCGAGCTGACCTGCCGCCGTTGGCTGGCCGCGGCCGCCGAGACCGCGCAACAGCGCGGCATCGCGGTGCAGGCCGAGATCCGCGCGGGCCAAGCGGCGCGCGAACTGGCGACGGCCGCCGCCGATCACGGCGCCGACCTGCTGGTGCTCGGGCGCAGCGGGCACTCGGGCATCTGGGGGCGGTTCATCGGCAGCACCGCGGAGAAGGCCGCACGTCATGTCGGCTGCTCGGTGCTCGTCGCGCACGACGGCGACGGAGAGGCCGAGCGCCGGTGAGCGCGGCGGCGGGGTGACCGGCGGTGGCGGCGGCGCGGGCAGTCGGGTAAGAGATCTGCGTGGCGGGTGAACTGATCGAGGAACCGACCGGCGTCGCCGATCGCGCGCGTGGCCGCGCCCGGCGGCGGGACTTCTGGCGTGCGCACGGGCCGGTGTCGGTCGTCGTCGCGTTCGGCGGTGCGCTCGGCGCGCTCGCTCGCTACGGCATCGCTCAGGGTTTGCCCGCTCACCCCGGGCACTTTCCGCTCGCCACCTTCGTCACCAATGTCGCGGGCTGCTTCGCGATCGGAGTGCTCATGGTCGCGGTGACCGAGATCTGGGCCGCCCATCGGTGGCTGCGTCCTTTTCTCGGCGTCGGCGTCCTGGGCGGGTTCACGACCTTCTCCACCTACGCCAACGAGATCCGCGCACTGCTGCGGCCGGACACGCTCGTCGTCGCGGCCGGTTATCTCGCGGGCACGCTGATCTGCGCCCTGTCGGCGACACTCGTCGCCATGGGGCTTACCAGGGCGGGATACGAACGCCTGCGACGCGCGCGGAAGGCGGCTCGATGACGGTTGTGCTGGTCTTGGTGGGCGGCGCGATCGGCGCACCGCTGCGGTATCTCATCGATCGCGCGGTGCAGGATCGTCGCGACAGCCTGTTTCCGTGGGGAACCTTCGCGGTCAACCTGATCGGCTGTCTCGTGCTCGGCGCTCTCAGCGGCGCGGGATCGGCGTTGTCCTCGCCGCTGTTCGCGTTGCTCGGCACCGGTTTCTGTGGAGCGCTGACCACTTACAGCACCTTCAGCTACGAAACCGTGCGGCTGGCCGAGCGGGGCGCGTACTTCTACGCGGTGACCAACGTGGTCGCCGGTGTGTCGGCGGGGTTGATCGCCACCGTGGCGGCTTACGCGGCGGTGCACGCCCTGTTCGGCTGATAGCACGCCGAAGGCGTATGCGACGTGATCCAGTTCACTCCGCTGCCCTGTCGCGCACCGCTCGGGGTGGGTTAAGCTACCCACAACAGATGCAGATATGCGCATACATCAGGTGCTGGAAGGGTTGGTCGATGGGACACGAACACGGTCACGCGCACGGGCACGGGCTCTCCGGTCAGGCCGATCGCCGTTGGCTGACCATCGCGCTCGCCCTCATCGTCGGCTTCATGTCGGTCGAGGTCGTGATCGGCCTGCTGGCCAACTCGCTGGCCCTGCTGTCGGACGCGGCGCACATGCTCACCGACGCCGCGTCCATTGTCCTCGCGCTCATCGCGATCCGGCTGGCGGCGCGTCCGGCGAACGGCAAGTACACCTACGGCTACAAGCGCGCCGAGATCCTCTCGGCACAGGCCAACGGCGTCACGCTGCTCGTGCTGGCGGGCTGGCTCACCTATGAGGCCGTGCGCAGGCTGCTGGAGCCGCCCGAAGTCACCGGCGGACTCGTGCTGGCGACCGCGCTGGCCGGTGTGGTGGTCAACATCGCGGCCACCTGGGCGATCAGCAAGGCCAATCGCTCCAGCCTGAACGTGGAGGGCGCCTTCCAGCACGTGCTCAACGACCTGTACGGGTTCATCGCCACCGCGGTGGCCGGTCTCGTCGTGCTGACCACCGGCTTCGCCAGGGCCGACGCGATCGCCACGTTGATCGTCGTCGCGCTGATGGTCAAGGCGGGGCTCGGGCTCGTGCGCGAATCCGGCCGGATCTTCCTGGAGGCGGCGCCCGCCGGCGTCGATCCCGACGCGCTCGGGCGCGGCCTGGTGGACATCGATGGCGTCGACGAGGTGCACGATCTGCACGTCTGGCAGATCACCTCCGGTGACATCGCGCTGTCGGCGCACGTGCTCGTCCGGCCGGGCGCCGACTGCCACGGCCTGCGCCAGCGGATCGAGCACCTGCTCGACCACGACTACGGCATCACCCACACCACCTTGCAGGTCGACCACTCCCACGCCGTTGCCGCCTCGGCCGAGGTGGACGCGCATCGCCTGCTGCCGGTGCTGGAAGACCACTGCGACGACGCCCACGGGCCGGTGCATCGCGACCGTCCGTCGTCGGAGGCGAACGCCGTCGCGCCTTGACCTACCGGCGCGCCACGAGCACGACGCCTCTGGGCGCCAGAAGAGCTGAGGGAGTCCGGAGTCCCCTCGAGGGGCGGGCGATCCGGCCCGTGCTCGGGCGATCCCGCCCCGCGCTCGGGGGAACGGGCGCCGCGCTCGGAGGAACAAGGCCCCGCGCTCGGGTGCAGTGGCCCCGCGCTTGGGTGTCCCGCGCGGGTGGAATCGCTCAGCGATCCAGACGGGGAAACGGCCGCTCGGCTTCGATCAGGTAGGCCAGCTCCAGCAGGGTGCGCTCGTTGCCACGGGTGGCGGCGAACTGCACGCCGATGGGCAGCCCGGCGTCGGTCAGGCCTGCGGGAACCGTGATGGCCGGTGTTCCGGTGATGTTGTTGATCGGGGTGAAGCAGACGTAGGCGCGCAACCGCTCGATGAGTTCGTCGAACGGCACGGTCGGGCTGAGATAGCCGAGTTCGGGTGTGGTGTGCCCGAGCGTGGGCAGCAGAACCGCGTCGTAGGGTCCGAGCGCCTGTTCATAGGTGGCAGCCGCCGCGCGGAGGCGGTAGAGCGTCAGCGGCGCGTGCAGAGCCCGGCGCAGGAACAGAGCGCGCAGGCCGACGGTCAGGTCGTCCACGCGACGCGCGTCGAACCGGCGGTCGAGGAACCGGCCCGTGGTGGTGATCGCGGCCGCGAGCAGGCCCCAGTAGTGCAGAAAGGCGCTCTCGATGGTGGCGTCGAACGGCAGCGGCACGGGCTCCACCGAATGACCGCTGGATTCGAGTGTGCGTGCGACGTCTTCGACAGCCGTTCGGGTAGGCCCTGCGGCCAGCGGCCCCGCGAGGTTGTCGAGCACCAGCGCCACCCGCATGCGTCGGGTCGGGGGACCATCCACGTGTCCGATCGGCCGGAGCGCGGGATTGCGCCAATAGTTCTCGGCCGCTGCGGCGTACGCCGCCGTGTCGCGCACCGTCCTGGTCAGTACACCTTCACTGACGATGTCGACCGGCAGCGTGCGCGCCAGCCCGGACACCACGTGCCGCCCCCGCGTCGGCTTCAAACCGACCAGACCCGCGCACGCCGCCGGGATCCGGATCGAACCGCCGCCGTCGTTGCCGTGCGCGATCGGGACGACACCCGCTGCCACCAGCGCCGCCGCCCCACCCGACGAGCCGCCCACCGAATGGCCGGTGTGCCAGGGATTGCGCGTTGGCGCGAGGTGCGGGGTCTCGCTGCTGGCGTTGAAGCCGAACTCGGGCATGGCGCTCTTGCCGAGCACGGTGAGGCCGGTGCTGAGGAACTGCCGGGTGTAGCCGCTGTGCGCACGGGCCGGCCGCGCGCGGAACGCGGCCGTGCCCTGATTGGTCGGCATGCCGGCCACGTCCGTGTTGTCCTTCACGAAACTGGGCACGCCGTAGAAGGCGCCGCTCCGCTCGGCGGGCAGCAGCGGTTGCGCGTAACTCCGGTAGGCGACGGCCGCCAGCTGTTCCACCTGTTCGGCGCGCGCCACCGCGGCGGCGGCGAGTTCGCGCGGCGAGACCGCGCCGTCGCGCACCAGCGCGGCCAAGGCGACGGCGTCGTGATCACCGAGCGCGTCGTCGCCGAAGGCGTGGACGCGCGGGGGTAGCGGAAGATGAGCATCGGCGGTCATGCCCCGAATCTAGTGTGTGCTTCAGGTGGTTCGTCCAGAACGGAAAGGACAGCAGGTGGCCGCGACATACCCGGATCCGGTGCCACCGAAAGGCCGAGTCGGCTCGCTGCTGTTCGCCTTGCCGCCCGCGGGCCGGCGGTGGAGCGTGGCATCGCGCGCCGCGCTGGCGTTCGCCGTACCCGCCGCGATCATCACCGGCGCCGGTCATCCGGATGTGGCGGTGTTCGTCATGTTCGGCGCCTTCGCCGTGCTCTACGGGGAGGGACGGCCGTTCCGAGTGCGCGGCAGGGTCGTCCTCGCCGCGGGTGCGGCGCTGCTGGCCGCGGTCGGCTCCGGTGCGGCGATCGGCGGCCTGCTGGACGCGGGCTTCGGCTCGTCCCTGCTCATGGTCGCCATGGTGTCGGCGATCGCGGTCGTGGCCGTGTTCGTCATCGACGCGTTGCGGCTTGGCCCGCCCGGGGCGTTGTTCTTCGCGCTGGTCTGCGCGGGTGCGATGAAAGCCGCGGAGGCCGGGACCGCGGTGGCGACACTGCTGTTCTGCACGGCTTGCGGTGTCGTCGCGTCGATCGTCGTCTCGATGGCCGGGGTGCTGCGGGACCACCGCAAACCCGAACGCGTGGCGGTCGGCACGGCGGTCCGGGCGGTCGAGGCCTATGCCGCGGCGCGAGAGGCGGGAACCCCCGCCATCGATCTGCGCCACCGGGCGGGCGCCGCGATGGCCGACGCGTGGGCCGCTGTCTACGACGCGGGCCTGCCTTCGGACCCGAGGGAAGCCGAGTTGCTCGCCACCTTGCAGCAGGCGCGGCGCGACCTCGCCGGGCACGCGCCCGACGACGACACCGACGATCTGCTGGTCGACCCCCTGGTCTCGTTCGCACGGCCCGGCATCGGCTTCCGGCTCCAGCGTTCCCTGTCGTTCTCCTCGCACGCGGCGATCAGCGCGATGCGTGTCGCCGCCGGCTGCCTGGGCGCGGGCTGCCTGAGCGTGCTGCTGGGTCTGGATCGGCCGCACTGGGCGGTGCTCAGCGCCCTCATCGTGTTGCAGACCGGGCCCGATCGGGTGCGCGGGCAGGTGCGGGCCATCCACCGGTTCGTCGGCACCATCGCCGGTCTCGGACTCTTCGCGCTGATCTACCAGCTCGGGCCGACCGGATACGCGCTGATCGCGCTGGTCGCCGCACTGCAGTTCTGCATCGAGCTGTTCGTGCCGCGCAACTACGCGCTGGCCGTCGTCTTCATCACGCCGGTCGCCCTGATCGCGGGCGGAGTCGCCACGACGGGCGGGCCGATCGGACCCGTGATCCGGGATCGGCTCTGGGAGACGCTGCTCGGTGTCGCCGTCGCCGTGCTCGCGCTGCGCGGGGTCGCGCCCCACGGACACCGGCGCACCTTCCATTGGTTGGAACACCGGGTGCGCGCCGCCGCCCGCGCGCTGCTCGACCGGCTGCGCCGTGAGCCGATGGACGCGGCGGCGTGGGTGCTGGTCCAGCACCTGCAATTCGAGCTGGTCGGCGTGGTGCGCAGCGGCATCGACTCGGCGACCGACGACCCGGAGTGGACCCGCGAACACTGGCCGCAGCACGCGGCCCTGGCGCACTTCGGTCATGATCTGCTCGCCGCCTGCTGGGTGCTGCGGCCGGACCAGCGGCTGGCGGACGTGGACGGCTGGGCGTACCGCTTGGCGGCGGTGCGGTCGCGGCCGCAAGCGGCGGGCGCACCGCCTGCTAGCGTTCGGCGCATGCACGACAGCGTCACGGTCCGGATGGCCGCCCCGGCGGACAAGATCTGGGAACTGGTCAGCGACATCGAGAACACCGGGCGGTTCAGTCCCGAGACGTTCGCCGCGGAGTGGCTCGGCGGCGCGACCGGCCCCGCGGTCGGGGTGAAGTTCCGCGGTCATGTCAACCGCAACGGCTGGGGACTGAAGTACGCGACGGTGTGCCGTATCGACGCCTGCGAGCCCGGCCGGGAGTTCGCGTTCACCGTGCTCGGACCGCGGGGCATGCCGATCAACACCTGGCGCTACGTTTTCCGGCCGGTGGACGGCGGCACCGAGGTCACCGAATCGTTCCAGCTGCACAGCAATCCGGTGCTGCGACTGTATTGGCTGTTGGCCGGTTGGGCGCGCGGCAAGACCAACGTCGAGGGCATGCGCGAGACCCTCGAGCGGATCAAGGCCGTCGTCGAATGATCGGTGCGAGCCGCCTGCGCGCGAACGAGTTCCCAGCTGGCCGATCGGACACGTCGGTGGCGACCGGCCCGGTGGGTGATCGGCCGCGGCGCGCCCCAGGTCGAACGCCGCGCCAGGCCGGTATCGGGTCCCGGACCCGAGGCGGACAACGATGACCGTGCTGCTGGTGCTCGGCGCCGGTCCAGGCGTCGGGCTGTCGGTCGCCCGCCTGTTCGCCGCCGACGGCTTCACGACGGTGCTGGCCTGCCGGTTACCCGAAGAGGCCGAACCGCTGGCGGCGCAGTTGCGCGAGGAAGGGTTCGAAGCCGAAGGCGTCGGCGTGGATTTGCGCGACCCCGCCGACGTGGCCCGCGTCGTCGCGGGAGTGGGCGAGCGGCACGGCCGCATCGACGTGTTGCACTTCAACCCCAGCGTTTTCCGGGAGGCCGATCCGTTGCAACTGACGGTCGCCGAGCTGATCGAGGACGTCACCGTGGGCGCGGGGGCGCTGCTGCCGGCCGTGCAAGCGGCGCGTCCTTTTCTGTCCGAGGGCGCCCGCGTGCTGGTCACCGGCAGCGCGGCCGCGGACAAGCCCTGGCACCGAGCCGCCTCGCTCGGTGTGCAGAAGGCGGCGGTGCGCAACCTGGTCGCCAGTCTGGACGCCACCCTCGCGCCCGACGGGATCCGAGCGGTCGCGGTGCAGGTCAACGGCGTTCTCGGCGAGGGAGCGTTCACCAGGGACCGGGTAGCGGAGGCGCTGTACGCGGCGGCCATCCGCCCCGCCGAGGGCTGGACGCCGCACGTCTCCTACGACGGCTGAGCTACCGGGGAGCGATCGCGGCGAATTCGACGGGCAGGTGCGCGGGCCCGCGCAGGTTGACGTGCTCCCGATACGGTGGCGGATCGACCGTCAGCCGGGGTGATTCGACGCGTTGCGCGAACCGGGTCAACGCCACTCGCGCCTCCAGGCGGGCCAGGGGAGCGCCGAGGCAGAAGTGGGCCCCGAGGCCGAAGGCCAGGTGACGGTTCTCCCGCGCCGGATCGAATCGGTCGGGGTCGCCGAACATCGCCGGGTCGCGGTGCGCGGCGGCGATCAGCAGCACCACCAGGTCACCGCGCTGGATGTCCGTGCCGCCGACGGTCAGGTCGTCGGCCGCGATGCGCGGGATCAACTGGACCGGCGGGTCGAAGCGCAGCGTCTCCTCGACGACGCCCTGCGCCCGGTCCGGGTCCGCGCGCAGGGCGGCGAGTTCGTCCGGCCTGCGCAGCAGGGCGAGGGTGGCGTTGGCGATCAGGTTGACCGTCGTCTCGTGCCCGGCGACCAGCAGCAATGCGCAGGTCGAGATCAGTTCCGCATGGGTGAGCGCGTCTCCGGCGTCTTCGGCGGCGATGAGTTCGGACAGCAGATCGGGGCCGGGGGTGTGGCGGCGGCGGTCGATGAGTTCTTCGAAATAGGCGTACAAATCGGTGCCCGCGCGCTGGATCTCCGCCGGGTCGGCGCGGAACTGGGCGGCCGCGCGCGAAGTGGGGTCGAGCGTGCGCGACAGCAGCGCGGACCAGGCGCTGAGCCGCGCTTCGTCCGCCAGCGGGACGCCGAGCAGTTCGCAGATGACGGTCACCGGCAGCGGATAGGCGAAGTGATCGACGGCGTCGAGGCTGCCCGCGCCGGCGCGCTGATCGAGCAGGTCGTCGACGATCTCGGTGATCCTCGGCTCGAGGCTCCGCACGACGGGCGGGGTGAACGCCTTGGACACCAGGCGGCGCAGGCGAGTGTGGTCGGGCGGATCCAGGAACAGGAACGACGGTTTCGCCCGCGCCGCACCGTTTTCCCGGGTGCCGTCGTAGATCGGCATGGAGCCGAGCTGCAACCGGGCCAGCGACCGGTCGACGCTCGCGCGCGGATCGCGCAGCACGGCGGCGCAGTCGGCGTAGCGGGTCAGCACGACCACCGGAGCCGTGCCGATCCGGAACGCGGCGGTCTCGCGCAGCCGTGCGAAGACGGGATACGGGTCGGGCCGCACCGCGGGGTCGAGCAGACGCACGTAGTCGTCGGTCGGGTGGTTCGTGGTCGTCATCGACACTCCCAGCTGTCCGGCCCGGAACGGGCACCGGTCTCGATCAGTATTATTCCGATACTGCCGGTAGGAAAGCAATACCGCAGCGAGATGCGAAGATGGCGCCATGACACTGCGGCGTCCGGTCGACGATTCGGTCACCCGCGTCGTCGAACTGCTCGGCGACCGGTGGACCATCCTGCTCATCGCCGAGGCGTTCTTCGGGGTGCACCGTTTCAGCGATTTCGCCCGCAATATCGGCATCACCAACCGCAATCTGCTCACCAGCCGCCTGCGCATGCTGATCGACGCGGGAATCTTCACTCGCACCGACCACGGCGGCGGCCGGGTCGATTACCACCTGACCGCAGCGGGCCGCGAGCTGTATCCGATCGTCACGGCGATGATGGTCTGGGGTGACAACCACCTGGCCGGGCCGGAGGGCAGGCCGGTCGTCCTGGAACATCGCACCTGCGGCCACTCGACCTCACCCATGCTGGTCTGCGACCACTGCCGCGAACCGATCGACCCGCGCGACGTGGAACCCAAGGCCGGGCCCGGCTTCCATCAGCCGCCGGGGGGCGAGCAAGCCGGTTGACATCGCCCGCCGGAACGTTCGACGCGCTCCCCGGCTCAGCTGGCTCTGTGAGTGGTGTATGTCTGCGTGCCTCTGGCCCGGCGGCGATCGCGCTGTATCGGTCCCCAGCTCAATCCAGCAGGTTGACGAGAGATTCGGCCAGATAGAGCGGTAGGAGTAGGTAGTACAGCAGCATCGCCATCGAGCCGGCTCCGATCGTCAACGCGGGTCCCACGCGGTGCCGTCGCGGGTACGTCGCGCGGGGAGGGGAGACCGGGTGGTCTCGCGAGTGCAGGAATGTAGTGCAGCTTCCCGCCATCGGCAAGACCGGCCGGTGTGCCGGCTCTAGTGGAGCGCGCTGCCGCGCACCCACTGGTCCCAGGGCACGCCCCAGTCACCGTTCTGCCAGACCTCCAGCGGGGCGCCGCCGGTGTTGCGGACCTCCACCACGTCACCCGGGACGGCGAAATTGAAGAACCACTGGGCGTTCTCCCCGCTGAGATTGAGACAGCCGTGCGAGACGTCGGTGTTGCCTTGGGCCCAGATGGTGGAATCGAGCTGGTGCAGGTAGATGCCGTCGGTGCTGATCCGGGTGGCCCAGCCGATGGCCTCCTTGTAGCCGAGACGCGAGTTGATCGGCAGGCCGTAGGTGGAGGAATCCATGATCACCGGATTGGCCTTGTCCATGACCGTGTAGATCCCGGGCTGGGTCCAGAACGTGATCGTCTTGCCCCCGACGACCTCGCTGCCGCCCATCCCCATCGAGGTAGGCATGGTGCGGATCAGCCTGCCGTTCTCGAAGACCTGGATCTGTTTGGTGTTGTCATCGGCGATCGAGATGTGCGATGCGCCGATGGTGAACGTGGTCTTGGTGTCCTCTTGGCCGTAGAGGCCGCCGCCCAGCTCCTGGCCGTAGATGTTCGCCGCCACGCTGACCTTGGTGCCCGGCGCGTAGTACTCCTTCGGACGCCAATGCGCGTTGCGGTCGTCCAGCCAGTACCAGGCGCCCTCCACCGGCGGATCGGTGGTGACCGAGAGGCGTTTCTCGGCGGCGGCGCGGTCGGGGATGTTCTCGTCGAAGTGGGCCACCACGACGGTGCCGACGCCGAAGGTGCCGCCGTCGGACAGCGGCGTGCCGCCCGTGGTGGTCAGTGACAGTTTCGTCTGATTGTTGGGGGTCAGCGTGGAGAAGGTCGATGTGGTCGGGCCCGTACGGCCGGTGATGCTCAAACCCTCCGCGGTCACGGTGTAGGTGCGGCCGTAACCGAGCGGCTCGGTGGGCTTCCACGCCGTCTTGTCCGGCGTCATGATGCCCTCGACGGCCTTGCCCTGCTCATTGGTCATCCGCACCGAGGTGAGCTGGCCGTCGGAGGTGCTCACCTGCACCGGCGCCAGCGGATCGACATCGCGTGCACCGGAAGCGGGCGTGATGGTGATCGGCGCGGGCGCGGAACCCGCCGCACCAGGTGCGCCGCCCGGCCCCGGCGAGGACGAGCACGCCCCGACGAGCACCGCCATGACCAGGGCCAACCCCGCGACGATGCCGGATCGGACGGGACTGGTCGCCATGCATTCTCCCTGTGCTCGCCCGGCGCGACAAATGGCGCACGCGCGCCCACTTTCCCCCTCGCAGTTTACCGACCGACCCCGGCACGACCTCGAGCAGAAGTTCACTCACGGCGTATTCCCAGCCATCGCAAAGGAAACGTTTCGGCGGGTGAACCGCTGGCCCCCGACCGCAACCCGCCATACGTTCACCCCGCATGGAGATCGACTATCGCTGGCGCTGACCGGCAGCGAAACGGGCTTCTACGACTGCGCGGCCACGCGTGACGGCCGAAAGTACCGATCGGGACCGCGCGGACGCGTGCCATGCTGAGGGCCGGAGTCGACCGAGGGGAACGAATGCAGAATCGCCCATCGGCAGCGGAGTTGCTGGACTCGCTCGCCGAGCTGCTCGAGGAGACGCTGCTGCCCGCCCTGCCCGCGGGATTGCAGCACAAGGCGCGGGTGGGGGCCAACCTCGCCAGGATCGTGCGCAGGGAGATCGAATCCGGTCCCGCCGCGGCCGAGCGGGAGCGTGCGCTGCTCGCCGCCGTGGCCGAGGGCGATGACGAGCAGCTCTGGGCGGCGCTGGTCTCCGTCGTGCGGGCCGATCTGGCGATCGCCAAGCCGGGGTACGACGAGTGGGCGGCCGAGTGAGCGCCGACCTGGCGCGCGGCTTGGCCGAGTTCCTCGGGGCCGGGAACCGGTCGGTGACGGTGACGAACGTCGAATATCTGTCCGCGGGCGCCCGCCGCCGCAATGTCGCCTTCGAGGCCGATCTGGGCGGCGGGACGCGACGGCTGGTCGCGACCATCGTGCCGGGCGCGATCGAGCTGGTCCCGGTGGACGTGGAGGCCGCGGTCAGGGAACTGGCGCGCACCCACGGCGTCCCGGTGCCGCCCGTGGTGGCGATCTGCACCGAGGCAGGCTATGTCGGTGGCCCGTTCGTGGTCTCCGAGCGCATCGATGGAGAGACCGTGCCGCGCAAGGTGTTACGGCTGGCCGAGGCCTCGGGCCTCGGCGAACGGGTGGCCGAGCAGTTGGGCGAGGCCATGGGCCGCCTGCACGCGATCGATCCGGCCGCCGCGCCCGCGCGGCTGCCCGCAGCGGCGGCCGATCCCGAGCGTCAGCTGGTCGAGGCCGCTGCGCAGGTGCGCGCACTGCTGCCGGACCGCCCGGTGTTCGCCTTGGCGCTGCGCTGGCTGGAACGCCACTGCCCGCCCGCGCCGCCCCGCACCGCGCTGCTGCACACCGACCTGCGCAACGGCAATATCGTCGTCGGTCCCGACGGGCTGCGCGCCGTGCTCGACTGGGAGGGCGCGCAGCGTCAGGGCGATCCGATGCGCGACGTGGCCTGGCCCGCGCTGCGCATGTGGCGCTTCCGCGCGGACGACCGGGAGTTCGGCGGCCTCGCGGGCCGTGAGGCGTTCCTGCGCGGATACCACCGCGGCGGCGGCAGCTTCGACGAAGACCGGTTCCGCTGGTGGAAGGCGATGTGCACGCTCGGCTGGGGCGTCGGACTGGCCGGGCAGGCCGCGGCCCACCTGGACGGCAGCGTGCGCGACATCGTGATGGCCGCCAGCGGGCGCCGCGTGTCGGAAATCGAATGGGATCTGCTGATGCAGATCCGACCCACTGCGAAAGGCTGACTGCCGATGGATTTCGAGCTACCTGCGGAACTGGTCGATTACCTGGCCGAACTCGACGCCTTCATCGACCGGGAGATCACCCCGCTGGAGCAGGCCGACGACAACATCCGCTTCTTCGACCACCGGCGCGAGGACGCCCGCACCGACTGGGAGCGCGGCGGCCTGCCGAACGCCGAGTGGGAGGAGTTGCTGGCCGAGGTCCGCAGGCGCGCCGACGCCGCAGGGCACCTGCGGTACGCGTTCCCCGCGGAATACGGCGGGCGGGACGGCACCAACCTCGGCATGGCCGTGATCCGCGAGCACCTGGCCCGCCGTGGCCTCGGATTGCACTGCGATCTGCAGAACGAGCACGCCATCGTCGCCAACAATGTCGGCCTGCTGCTCATGCTCGAGTACGGCACACCCGAGCAGCGGGCGCAGTGGGTGGACGGGCTGGCCTCGGGAACGAAGTTCTTCGCCTTCGGCATCACCGAGCCCGAGCACGGCTCCGACGCGACGCACATGGAGACCTCGGCGGTCCGTGACGGCGACGCCTGGGTGATCACCGGGCGCAAGACCTGGAACACCGGCGTGCACATCGCCGACGCCGACCTGATCTTCGCGCGCACCTCGGGCGGTCCCGGCGACGCCGCGGGCATCACGGCGTTCCTGGTGCCCACCGACGCACCGGGGTTCGTGGTCGAGGAGTACCTGTGGACCTTCAACATGCCCACCGACCATGCCAGGGTCGCGCTGAACGGCGTCCGGGTACCGGACACCGCGGTCTTCGGCGGCGAGGGACGCGGCTTGGCGGTGGTGCAGCACTTCTTCAACGAGAACCGCATCCGCCAGGCCGCGTCCAGCCTCGGTGCGGCGCAGTACTGTATAGACCAGTCGGTGGCCTACGCCAAAGAGCGCAAGCCCTTCGGTAAGGCGCTGGCTACCAACCAGGCGATCCAGTTCCCTTTGGTTGAGCTGCACACCCAGTGCGAGATGCTGCGCGCCCTGATCCACAAGACCGCGTGGTCGATGGACACCTACGGCACCTTCGCCGTCTCCGAGCAGGTCTCGATGTGCAACTACTGGGCCAACCGGTTGTGCTGCGAGGCCGCCGACCGCGCCATGCAGGTGCACGGCGGCCTCGGCTACTCCCGGCACAAGCCGTTCGAGCACATCTACCGGCACCACCGGCGCTACCGGATCACCGAGGGCGCCGAGGAGATCCAGATGCGGCGGGTCGCGGGGTACCTGTTCGGTTTCATGGGCAGCAGAGCCCCCAAGGGGGTGTGAGCCGGACGGCTCACACCCGGCGGATGCGAGCCAGCCACGCGGCGGCGTCGACCTGTCCGGACTCCGAGATCTCCAGGCCCGTCACCTGATCGGCCACCACGTCGGTGACCCGGCCCCGGTAGCGGGTCGGCCGCAGGTCCTCCACCGTCCAGCCGTCGCGGAACGACTCCCGGATCAAGGTGTCGCTGATGCGCGGGCCGAAGCCCGGCTCGACATCCGAGAGCGCGAGGACGTGGAGCGTGCCGCCCGGCTTGCACACCGCGTGCAGACTGCGAACGTACGCGGCGCGCGCCTCGTCGTCGGTTCCGAAGACGTGGAACAGCGCGCTGTCGACGACGGTGTCGAACGCGGGGGCGGAGCCGGGCGGGTCACCGGCGAAGTCCGGCCGGTCGCCGAGGGCCAACGCGTCGGCCACCTCGAACACGGCCGACGGCACACCGTGGCGGGCCGCGTTGGCGCGCGCGTACGCCACCGCGCTCGGCGACATATCGATTCCGCGCACGTCGTATCCCAGCCGGGTCAGCAGGATCGTGTGCTCACCCGCGCCGCAGCCCGGGTCCAGTACACGGCCGGTGATACCGCCCTCCCGTTCCAGCGCGACGATGGCCGGTTGCGGCTCGCCGATCACCCAGGGGGCGGTGTCGTTGTCGTAGACGGTGTTCCACATTTCCACTGGACGAGTCATGCGATCCATGCTCCATCCTCAACCGCCGTTGAGGTCAAGGCCGGTTCCCGTGCGTGGCACAGCGAGCGGTGTCGGCCACGTCGGCGCGGGTACGCGCGGGTTATGAGCACACCGAATATCGATCCGGAGACGGCGGAGTCGATGCAGCAGGACGCGGATTTCGCCGACGAGCACACCAAACCGACGCACGCCGACGAGCACCCCGCCGGTGAGCAGCTCGAGACCGACGAGTCGACCCCGCGCGGCCACGGCGGAATGGATCGGTGAGCACGGCGTGGCACGGTCGCGCGGAAACCGTGCCACGCACGCTCACGCGACGGCGACCATCCTGGCCGCGTTGGCGGCCTCGTCGTCAGCTGCCTGGTTGGCGGCGAGTTCGGCGCGCACCCGCTCGCGGTAGCGGCTGATCTCCCGCTCGGTGGCCGCGGCGTCCCAGCCGAGGTGCGCGCCGATCAGCCAGGCCACCTCGGGCGCGGCGGCGAGACCGCGGTCGGCGGTTTCGATGGAGACGCGGGTGCGGCGGGTGAGCACGTCGTCCAGGTGCAGCGCGCCCTCGTGCGTCACCGCGTACACCGCCTCCGCGCCCAGGTACTCCGGCGCGCCGGTGAGCGGGCGGCCCAGTTCGGGTTCGCGGGCGATCAGGTCGAACAGGTCGGTGATCGCCGAGCCGTAGCGGCCGAGCAGCCGCTCGACCGTCGCGCGCGGCAGGCCCGCCCGCTGCGCCAGGCTGTCGAGGTCGGCCGCGAGTTCCTGGTAGCCCACCGCGCCGAGGATCGGCAGGTGTTCGGTCACCGACGGGGCGACCGCGCGGCCGAGGCCCGCCACCGCCGCGTCCACGACATCGGCGGCCATCACCCGGTAGGTGGTGTACTTGCCGCCCGCGATCACGAACAGCCCGGGGACCGGTTCGGCCACCGCGTGCTCTCGCGAGAGCGTCGCGGTGTCGGCCGACGCGCCGGACAGCAGCGGGCGCAGCCCCGCGTAGGTCCCGACGATGTCGTCGCGGGTGATCGGCTCACGCAGCACCCGGTTGACGTGGTCGAGCAGATACTGCACGTCGGCGTCGCTGGCGGCCGGGTGATCCTTGCTCAGCGACCAGTCCGTGTCGGTGGTGCCGATGATCCAGTGACCGTGCCACGGAATGACGAACAGCACGCTCTTCTCGGTGCGCATGATCAGGCCGGTGTCCAGATGCAGGCGATGGCGCGGCACCAGGATGTGCACGCCCTTGGACATCCGGACATGGAACGGGAACTCCACGCCGGTCATCCGGTTCATCTCGTCGGTCCACACCCCGGTGGCGCTGATCACCCGGCGCGCGCGGACCGTGTGCACCCGGCCGGTTTCCAGGTCGGTGACCTCCGCGCCGACGACGCGTTCGCCGTCGCGCAGCAGCGCCGTCACCTTGGTGCGGGTGAGCACGGTCGCGCCGTGCTGGGCGGCGGTACGCGCGATCATCATTGTGTGCCTGGCGTCGTCGACCTGCGCGTCGAAGTACCGGATCGCTCCGGTGAGCGCGTCCTCGCGCAGCGCGGGCGCCAGCTCCAGCGCGCGGGTGCGCGACAGGTGCCGGTGCATCGGCAGCGCGCGGGCGCCGCCGATGGTGTCGTACAAGGCGACGCCCGCGCCGAGGTAGGCGCGCTCCCAGACCCGATGCCGCAAGGGCAGCAGGAACGACACGGGCCGCACCAGGTGCGGGGCCAGCCGGTGCAGCAGCAGGCTTCGTTCTTTCAGCGCCTCCCGCACCAGCCAGAAGTCCAGCTGCTCGAGGTAGCGCAGGCCACCGTGGATCAGTTTGCTGGAGCGGCTCGAAGTGCCCGCCGCGAAGTCCCTGGCCTCCACCAGGGTCACGGTCAGGCCGCGGGAGGCGGCGTCGAGGGCGGCGCCCGCGCCGACCACGCCGCCGCCGATGACGAGTACGTCGATCTCGGTGTCGCCGAGTGCGTTCACCGCGCCGGCGCGGTACTGGGCGTCCAATCGTGCGGACACAGCGGTATCTCTCCTTGTTTCGGTGTTATTCGGATAGGACGGCGTCGCCCCTCATTCGTCGACGTCGATCCAGTCGAGGGTGCGGGCGACGGCCTTCTTCCAGCGCCCGTAGCCACGCTCGCGCTGCTCCGCCGACCAGGTCGGATGCCAGCGCTTGGCTTCGTTCCAGTTCTGTTCCAGCTCGTCGGTGTCGTTCCAGAAGCCGACCGCGAGCCCCGCGGCGTACGCCGCGCCGAGCGCGGTGGTCTCGGCGACCACCGGACGCGACACCGGCACGCCGAGGAAGTCGGCCTGCAACTGCATGCACAGCTCGTTGGCGGTGACGCCGCCGTCCACCCGCAGCACGTCCAGCCGCACGCCGGAGTCGGCCTGCATCGCCTCGACCACGTCGCGGGTCTGGTAGCAGATCGATTCCAGCGTCGCCCGCGCGAGGTGGGCGTTGGTGCTGTAGCGGGACAGGCCGACGATCGCGCCCCGCGCGTCCGAGCGCCAATACGGCGCGAACAACCCGGAGAACGCGGGCACGAAGTACACCCCGCCGTTGTCCTCGGCCTGGCGGGCCAGCGATTCGCTCTGCGCGGCACCGGAGATGATGCCCAGCTGGTCGCGCAGCCACTGCACCGCCGAGCCGGTCACCGCGATGGAGCCTTCCAGCGCGTACACCGGCTTCTGCGCGCCCAACTGATAGGCCACCGTGGTCAGCAGGCCGTGCTGCGAGCGGACGATCTCGGTGCCGGTGTTGAGCAACAGGAAGTTGCCGGTGCCGTAGGTGTTCTTCGCCTCGCCGGGACGGAAGCAGACCTGCCCCACGGTGGCGGCCTGCTGGTCGCCGAGCACGCCCGCCAGCGGGACCGCGCCGCCGAACGGTCCGTCGGCTCGGGTGGTGCCGAACAGGTCCGGGTTCGCCGAGGGGGCGATCCTGGGCAGCATCGCCCGCGGCACCCCGAACACCGACAGCAGTTCGTCGTCCCAGTCCAGGGTCTCCAGGTCCATCAGCATGGTGCGGCTGGCGTTGGTCGGGTCGGTGACGTGCACGCCGCCGTCGACTCCGCCGGTCAGCTGCCACAGCAGCCAGGTGTCGGTGGTGCCGAACAGCGCGTCGCCGCGTTCGGCGTCCTCGGCCACCCCGGGAACGTTTTCCAGGATCCAGCGCAGCTTGCCGCCGGAGAAGTAGGTGGCGGGCGGCAGGCCCGACTTGCGCCGGATGATGTCGCCGTGCCCGGCCCGCTCCAGGTCGGCGGCGATGCGATCGGTGCGGGTGTCCTGCCAGACGATCGCGTTGCAGTACGGCCGCCCGGTCTTGCGGTTCCACACCACCGTGGTCTCGCGCTGGTTGGTGACACCGACCGCGGCCAGGTCGCTCGCGACGAGATCGGCCTTGGTCAGCGTGGTCTGGATGACCGCGCGGGTGCGCTCCCAGATCTCGGTGGGATTGTGCTCCACCCAGCCCGGGCGCGGCAGGATCTGCTCGTGCTCGAGCTGGTGGCGGGCGACCTCGTTGCCACCGTGGTCGAACACCATGAAGCGGGTGCTCGTGGTGCCCTGGTCGATGGCGCCGACGTACTGGCTCATCGCGGTCCTTTCGGGAAACTATTGGACGAGAGAAGGATTCAGAACAGCAACTGCGCGGCGAGTCCGGCCAGCGCGCCGCCCAACAGCGGGCCGAACACCGGCACCCAGGCGTAACCCCAGTCGGAGTCCTTGCCGCGCGATTCGGTGTCGGCCGATTCGGCCGGTGCGGGGGCGCCCGCGCCGACCGGGACCAGGACCGCTTCGGCGTGGGCGGGTTTGCTCACCGGCAGCAGCGCGTGCGCGATGCGCGGACCGAGATCGCGGGCGGGGTTGATGGCGTATCCGGTCGGTCCGCCCAGCGAGGCGCCGATGCCGACGACCAGCAGCGCGGCGGCGGCCGGGCCGAGCCCGCTCGGAGTGTGACCGAAGGTGAGGATCACCAGGACGAGGGTGAACGTGCCGATCACCTCGGTGACGAAGTTCCAGCGCAGGGCGCGAATCGCGGGGCCGGTGGCGAACACCGCGAGCTTCTTCTCCTCGTCGGTCTCGGCGTCGAAGTGGCGCTTGTAGGCCACGTAGGCGACGGTCGCGCCGAGGAACGCGCCGGCGAATTGGCCGCCGAGGTAGGCGAGCGTCGTCGATCCGGAGATCGCGATGCCGGGGGCGAACTCATCGGCGCCGCTGAACAGGATGCCGACGGTGACCGCGGGATTCAGGTGACCGCCGGTCTTGTAGGCGACGTAGACGCCCGCCAGGACGGCGAACCCCCACCCCACGTTGATCAGCAGCCAGCCGCCGTCCAACCCTTTGGATTTCGCCAGCAATACGTTCGCGACCACACCGACCCCGAGGAGCACCAGCACGCCTGTGCCGAGTGCTTCGCTGAGGAAGATCGAGCCGAAGTTCATCGTTGAGCCTCCGTTCGCCCCACAGGTCGCGGACGCGACCGTGCGTGAAACGGAAATTACGGCGGGACGTGGAACCCGGATACCGCTGCCGTTCGACATTGTCGAACGCCTCGACTGGTTGCCGGAAGGCGGCGCCGTTACCGTCCGACCCGCGAGGAGGATGTATGGCGCAGCTCACACTGGGTTTCGATGATGTTGCCCAGGTATTACCAATCGTTCGACATTGTCGAATCACGACGCGGGTAGGTTGTCCGATATGCCGGGTGCGATCCAATCGATCGAGCGGGCGGCGGCCGTGCTGCGGCTGCTGGCCCGTGGTTCCGGGCGGCTCGGCGTCGGCGACATCGCGGGCGCGCTCGATCTGCCGAAGCCGACCGCGCACGGCATCCTGCGCACCCTGCACGGCGTCGGTTTCGTCGAACAGGACCCGGCCACCGGCAAGTACCAACTGGGCGCGGCGCTGCTGCACCTGGGCACCAGCTACCTCGACGCGAACGAGTTGCGCTCCCGCGCGATCAACTGGGCCGACGCACTCGCCGCGCGCACGGGCGAGTCGGTGCGGATCGGTGCGCCGATGGACGGCGCGGTGGTCGTCGTGCATCACGTGTTCCGCCCGGACAACACCCAGCAGGCGCTCGAACTCGGCGAACTGCTGCCGCCGCACGCCACCGCGCTGGGCAAGGTCCTGCTCGCCTACGACACCGACCTGGCCGCCACGACGCGCCGCGCCGAGCTGGCCCCGCTCACGCACCGCACCCTGGTCGACCGCGCCGCGCTCGCCAGGGCGCTCGGCGGCGTCCGGCAGGCCGGATGGGCGGGCGACACCGAGGAATTCCGTACGGGCGAGGCGGGAATCGCGGCGCCGATCCGGGCCCCCGGCGGGCTCGTGGTCGGCGCCATCGGCATCACCGGCGCCGTGGACCGGCTCTGTGACGCCCAGTTGCGGCACCGGCCCGCGCTGGTCGGTCAGGTGCTCGACGCCGCACGGGCGGTGTCGCGTGATCTCGCTGCCGGGGACTGACTTTCGTCCCGGCGGTGACCAGCCGATGCCGAGCAGGAGCAGGAGCAGCCGAGCATGAAGCAGCGTTACGTGCTGGCCATCGACCAGGGCACCACCTCCACGCGGTGCATTCTGTTCGACCAGCGTGCCCGGCTGGTCGGCGTCGCGCAGCGCCCGCACCGGCAGCACTATCCGCGGCCGGGCTGGGCCGAGCAGGACGCGCTGGAGATCTGGCGCAACGTCGAGCGCATCGTGCCGCAGGCCCTGCGGGATTCCGGCGTGACCGCCGACCGGATCGCCGCGCTCGGCATCGCCAATCAGCGCGAGACCACCGTGGTGTGGGACCGCCGCACCGGCACGCCGATCGGGCGCGCGATCGTCTGGCAGGACGTGCGCACCGAGGAACTGGTCCGCGACCTGGAGCGCAAGCCGGGCTCGGAAAGGATTCGCGAGCTGTGCGGCCTACCGCTGGCCAGCTACTTCGCCGCCCCACGGCTGCGCTGGATGCTGGACTCGGTGCCAGGACTGCGCGAGCGCGCCGAGCGCGGCGAAGTGCTGTTCGGCACCATGGAGACCTGGCTGATCTGGAACCTCACCGGTGGCCCCGACGGGGGGCTGCACCGCACCGACGTCACCAACGCCAGCCGCACCCTCCTGCTGAACTTGCGCACCCTCACCTGGGACGACGAACTGCTGGAGTTCTTCGGCATCCCCGCACGCATGCTGCCGCGCATCCAGCCTTCGACCGCGTCCTACGGCAGCACCCGCCGGGTGGTGCCCGGTATCCCGATCGCCGCCGCGCTCGGCGACCAGCACGCGGCGTTGTTCGGCCAGACCTGTTTCGCGCGCGGGGAGACCAAGTGCACCTACGGCACCGGCGGTTTCCTCATGATGAACACCGGGCGTGACCTGGTGCGCTCCGAGCACGGTCTGCTCACCACGATCGGCTACCAGATCGGCCCGGAGCCGGTCTACGCGCTGGAGGGTCCGATCGCGGTCACCGGCTCGCTGGTGCAGTGGGTGCGCGACAACATCGGGCTGGTCACCAGTGCGCCGGAGATCGAGACCCTCGCGCGCACGGTCGAAGACAACGGCGGCTGCTACGTCGTGCCCGCGTTCTCCGGTCTGTACGCGCCGCATTGGCGCAGCGACGCGCGGGGCCTCATCGCCGGACTGACCTCCTACATCACCAAGGGCCACATCGCACGCGCCGTGCTGGAGGCCACCGCCTGGCAGACCCGCGACGTGGTGGAGGCGATGAACGCCGACTCCGGCCTGCAAGCGGCGGCACTGCGCGTCGACGGCGGGATGACCTCGAACAACCTGCTCATGCAGATCGTGGCCGACGTCTTGGACGTGCCGGTGTCGCGTCCGTTCGTCGCCGAGACGGTCTCGCTGGGCGCGGCGTACGCCGCGGGGCTTGCCGTGGGATATTGGCCCGACCTGGAAGGCTTGCGCAACAACTGGCGCCTTGCCGCCCAATGGGTTCCGCGGATGGACCCGCAGCTGCGCGAGGACGAGTACGAGAACTGGAGACGCGCGGTGGAGTTGACGTTCGGCTGGGTGCGGTCGAGGAATCGGGCGGCGCGGCGGTGAGTTCGGCGACCGGTCGCCGTGTCGGGGGCGTGGGTTAGCGTCGAAAGCATGCGGCTTCACGTGGGATGTGCGATGTGGGCGCACGCGGCCTGGCAGGAACGGCAGCTCTCCGCAGGGGAGCGGCTGCGCTGGTACGCCACGTGGTGCAACGCGGTCGAAGGCAATACGACGTTCTATGCCACGCCGTCGCGGCGAACGGTCGAATCCTGGGCGGGGCAAAGCGATCCCACGTTCCGATTCGTGCTCAAGTTGCCCAAGCCGATCACCCACGAACGCAGGCTGACCGGCGTCGAGGAGCAGCTGCGGTCCTTCCTCGCCGCGATGGAGCCGCTCGGCGAACGCATCCACGCCCTGTGGGTGCAGTTGCCCGGTTCGTTCGGACCCACCGATCTCGGTGTGCTGGCCGGGTTCCTGCGACAACTACCGCGCACCTACCGGGCCGCCGTCGAGGTACGGCACCCCGCGTTCTTCGAAGACGAGCAGGCGGCGCGCAGGCTGGAATACGTGCTGTCCAGGGTCGGCGCCGAATGGGTGCCGTTCGACACCACAGTGCTTTTCGACGGTCCGCCCACCAGCGCGGCGGAACAGGAAGCGGCCGCGAAGAAGCCGCGGGTGCGCCGCCGGATGCGGGCGCTGACCGAATACCCGATCGTGCGGTACCACGGCCGCGACGACGTCCGGCGCACCGTCGAGGGCTGGCGGCCGTGGGTCGGCACGGTCGCCGAGTGGCTGCGGGAAGGCCGCTCGCCCACGGTGTTCCTGCACACGCCGGACAACGCGGGCTCGCTGGAGCTGGCCCGCCGTTTCCACGACGAGGTCAGAGCCAGGCTGCCCGAGCTGGAACCCCTGCCGCAGCCGGCCGCCGCCGAGCCGATGACGCTCTTCTGACCGAAAACGCCTCCCGCGCCGGCATCCGAGCGCGGGAGGCGCCGGGGATCAGGCCTGCAGGCCGACCTCGACCTCCAGGGTGAGGGTGATCTTGTCGCCGATCACCGCGCCGCCGTCGGGCAGCGGCATGTCGATGGTGATGCCGAAGTCGCGGCGGTTGATCACGGTCTTGGCCTCGAAGCCCGCGACCGGCCCGTTGCCCATGCCCGGGTTGACGCCGAGGAACTCCACGTCGAGCGATACCGGCTTGGTGACGCCGCGAATGGTGAATTCGCCGTCCACCACGAAATCGTCGCCGTTCACCCGGAAACCGGTGGACTTGAACGTCGCCACCGGGAACTGCTCGGCCTGGAAGAAATCCGCGGTGCGCAGGTGGGCGTCGCGCTGTTCGTTGTCGGTGGTGACCGAGTCGACCCGGATCTCGGCCTCGGCCGAGGCGCTGCCGTCCTCGCCGATCACCAGCTTGCCGGAGAAGTCGGTGAAGCGCCCGCGCACCTTGCTGACCATCAGGTGGCGCACCGAGAAGCCGAGGGTGGAGTGGGCGGGGTCGATGGCCCAGGTGCCTGCGGTCAGCGCGTTGGTGGTTCCGGTCGACATGTCGTGCTCCTTGTTGGTTGAGAAATGAACTAGTTGCGGGTGTGGGTGGGGCGGATCGGTCGGAAGAAGATCAGTGCGTGCCGAGCAACTGTGCGAACGGCACCGGGTCCTCGTACGGATCGGCGGCACGCGGTCGCGGCCGCTTGGTCAGCTGAGCGGCGAATTCCGCTGCGGCGCGCTCGATTCGGGAACTCAATCCCTGCGCTGTCGCGGACGCCCAGTCTTCGGAGGCGGCGTAGACGGCGGTGGGCGTGACCACCGCGCGCAGGTAGCTGAACATCGGTCGCAGGGCGTGTTCCAACGCGAGGGAGTGGCGCGCCGAGCCGCCGGTCGCGCCGAGCAGCACCGGCATCCCGGCCAGCGCGTCCGGGTCGAGCACGTCGAAGAACGTCTTGAACAGGCCGCTGTAGGAGGCGTTGAAGATCGGCGTGACGGCGATCAGGCCGTCGGCGCCGGTCACGGTGTCGATCGTCGCTCGCAACCCGGTCGGCGCGAATCCGGTCAGCAGGTTGTCGGCCAGATCCCTGGCGTGCTCGCGCACTTCGACCACGTCGACGGTCACGTCCGCGCCGGACGCGGACAGCGCGGCGCCGGTCGCCGCGGCGAGCCGATCGGCCAGCAATCGGGTCGACGAGGGCTGCGACAGGCCGGCGGATACGACGGCGATGCGGGTCATCGGGTCGCCTCCACGGCGGCGTCGCGGGCGGCGACCAGGCTCGCGTGCGTCGGAGCGTCCGGCACGTGCGCCGGGCGCAGGGCCGCGAATTCCTTGCGCAGCACCGGCACCACTTCCTCGCCGAGCAGGTCGAGCTGCTCCAGCACGGTCTTCAGCGGAAGGCCCGCGTGATCCATCAGGAACAGCTGGCGCTGGTAGTCGCCGAACGTCTCGCGGAAGGTGAGCGTCTTGTCGATGACCTGCTGCGGGCTGCCCACGGTGAGCGGAGTCTGCTCGGTGAACTCTTCCAGCGACGGGCCGTGCCCGTACACCGGCGCGTTGTCGAAGTAGGGGCGGAACTCACGCACCGCGTCCTGAGAGTTCTTGCGCATGAACACCTGTCCGCCCAGGCCGACGATCGCCTGATCGGCGGAGCCGTGGCCGTAGTGCTCATAGCGCTGCCGGTACAGCCCGATCAGCCGCTGGAAGTGCTCCTTCGGCCAGAAGATGTTGTTGGCGAAGAAGCCGTCACCGTAGTAGGCCGCCTGCTCGGCGATCTCGGGGCTGCGGATCGAGCCGTGCCAGACGAACGGCGGGACGTCGTCCAGCGGACGCGGGGTCGAGGTGAACGACTGCAAGGGCGTGCGGAACTTGCCTTCCCAGTCGACCACGTCTTCGCGCCAGAGCCGGTGCAACAGGTGGTAGTTCTCGATCGCCAGGGCGATGCCGTCGCGGATGTCCTTGCCGAACCACGGGTAGACCGGCCCGGTGTTGCCGCGACCGAGCATGAGGTCGACGCGCCCCTCGGCCAGGTGCTGCAACATCGCGAAGTCCTCGGCGATCTTCACCGGATCGTTCGTGGTGATCAGGGTCGTCGCGGTGGAGAGCTGGAGCCGCTCGGTCCGCGCCGCGATGTAGCCGAGCATGGTCGTCGGTGACGACGGCACGAACGGCCGGTTGTGGTGCTCGCCGGTGGCGAACACGTCCAGCCCGACCTCCTCGGCCTTGCGCGCGATCGTCACCATGGCGGTGATGCGCTCGTGCTCACTCGGCGTCCGGCCGGTCGTGGGGTCGGTCGTCACATCGCCGACCGTGAAGATTCCGAACTGCACGACGCCTCCTTCGTTCTTCAGTCTGACTCAATTTGGTGGATATGGCAACCAAAAGAACCGGATGGCGTGCGCCGGTATTCCCCGCCCGTCGGTGTGGCGTGGGTTACGGCAGGTATTCCGCCAGCCAGGTCTTGGTGAGTTCGCGCGTGACCTGCGCGCCGGTGTCGAGTTCGGTGGTGCCGAAGGCGTGTTCCAGGAAGGGCAGCTCGACGTAGCGCTGCGGGACGCCCGCGGTCTCCAGCGCGGCGGCGTAGGCCGCGGTGTGCTCGGCGAGCACCAAGTGATCGCTCGCCCCCTGGATCAACAGGGTGGGCGGGGAGGCCCTGGTGACGTGCGGAGCGGAGCTCGTCGCGGTGTAGCGCTCGGGGTACTGCTCGGGCGTGCCGCCGAGGTACTGCCGCGCCGCGTCGACGCCGAGGGCGGTCTCGGTGCCGGACGCGACGAGATCGACCGCCGGATACAGCGCGATCGCGGCGCGCACCCGCGGCAGCTCCGCGGCGCTGCCGCAGCTGGGCCGCAAGGCGCCCGCGTTGATCTTGTCGGCGACATTGACGGCCAGATTGCCGCCCGCGGATTCGCCGAAGGTGGCGACCCGCCGCATGTCCCAGTTGTACCGCTGCGCGTTCGCGGCGGCCCAGATCAGTGCGCAGGCGACGTCGGCGTCCGCGGTGTCCCAGCGGTGGTCGGCGGCGCCGGAGAGCCGGTAGTCGACGTCGATGACGGCGTATCCGTTGCCGGCCAGCCACGAGGTGTAGGCGTCGGTGCCGCGGCTGCCGGTGACGAACGCGCCGCCGTGAATGCTCACCACCAGCGGTGCGGGTGCCGATCCCGGTGCGGGCAGGTACAGATCCGCTTCGATCGGCTGCCCGTCGAGGGTCGCGTAGGTGACGGTCTCGTCGGGCGGGTCGCCGACCGCGCGGAACGGGACGGCCGGAGCGAACGGAACCCAGACGCCCGCCGCGTCGTGCGCCGCGAACACCAGCGTCGCGCTGGTCGCGACCGACAGCGCCAGCCCGGCGACGGCCACGCCGGTCACCGTGCCCGCCAGCCGCCTTCCCCGCTCGCCCGAGCGAAGCGCCGCCAGCGCGAGCCCGGTCACGACCACGGCGAGCGCCATGTTCCACGAGCCCAGCGCGTCACGGACCGCGCCGAGCAAGAGCACCGCCGACTGCGCGATCGCGTTGCCCAGCAGCGGCATCGTCCAGGAAACCGGCAGGATCGCGAGCACTTGACCGAGCGCGAGATACACCGCGAGCGCTCCGGCGAGAACCAGCAGCGCGAGGCGGGCCGGGCGACGCGAGGTCGCGGGCTTTCCGGGAACGGCCACATCCGCTCCTCGCTCGTCGGTCATCCAGGTCTCCGCTTTCCGGTCGGGACTGCCTGCCCCTCCAACCTAGGTCGGTCTTCGTGCGCGCCGGATCCGGGTGTCGCTGTGTCCGACGGAATCGGGTAGCCGACTACGCGCGATTTCCGGTGGCCCGCCCGCAGAATCGGTCGCCACAGGATCTCGACCATCGGGTTTCGAAGGGATTGGCATGGCTGGTTATCACGATTGGTTGGCGCCCGCTCCGAATCCGGAGCCCCCCTTGGACAGCAGCGGGCGCGCCGAGGCACGCGCTCCCGAACCCGTCCGGGCGCTACCGTGCCGCGCGCGGCCGCGCGCCGGTTCGGGCCCGGCGAGTGCCGGGGTGCGCCGCGCGGTGCGGGGAAGTCATGCGTCCGCGGCGCGGGCGGGGGACGAAATCGGATCGTCCGCACGGCGGTTCGCCGAGTCGGCGGTGCGCATCGCCCTCGAGGTGTTCGACCGCAGGAGACCCGTGCCGCAACTGGCCGTGGTCGCCGACGCCACGGTCGTCGCCGCGGTGCGCACGTTGCTCGACGCCGGTCTCGTGCCGGGTCGCGGCCTCGGCGTCGCGGTGC
Organism: Nocardia implantans; assembly: GCF_035544775.1. Taxonomy (NCBI): domain Bacteria; kingdom Bacillati; phylum Actinomycetota; class Actinomycetes; order Mycobacteriales; family Nocardiaceae; genus Nocardia; species Nocardia implantans. Next base: position 102,388 of record NZ_JAYKYQ010000002.1, read on the forward strand.
CGATCCGGGTGAGCGTGGTGCTCGTCGACGCGAGGACCGCCGAGATCTTCGCCGCTTACGCGCGCGGCGGACGCCGCTTCGCGTTTGCCGGGCGCATCGTGCGCGGCCGCTCGGCCGGCTGGCGGCTGACAGCGCTGCGCATCCGGTGACGCCGTGCGCGGCGGTACGCACCACCGCCGCGCTCACCAGCGGGACGACTTGCATACCGCGGAGGCGGGGATCGGCGGTCAGCCGAGCTGGACGATCGTCGCGCCATGTCGAACCAGTAGCCGTCGATGACGGTGCGCAGCGTTCCGAGGTCCTCCTCGCCCGCGCCGAGCGCGACGAACAGCGGTGCGAAGTGCTCGGCACGCGGGTGGGTCAGGCGGTCGGCGGGCGCCTTGCGCTCGAAATCGAGCAGCGCGTCCACCATCGCACGCGGCCAGCGCCTCGCCGCCCCAGGCATCGAATTCGGCGGTGAAGGAGTGCGCCTGCTCGTCGTCGGACGTCATCGCGCGCAGGTTGTGGGTGAAGAAACCGCTGCCGACGATCAGCACGCCCTGCTCGCGCAGCGGCGCCAGTTTCCGGCCGATGTCCAGCAGCGCCCTCGGGTCCAGCGTCGGCATGGACAGTTGCAGCACCGGCACGTCGGCGTCCGGGTACATCTGTCTCAGCGGCACGTAGGCGCCGTGGTCGAGGCCGCGCTCCGGCACGTCGGCCACGGCGACGCCGGGTCCGCGCAACAGGTCTCGCACGCTCTCGGCCGGCTCCGGCGCACCCGGCGCGGGATAGCGCACCTGGTAGTAGCGCTCGGGGAAGCCCCAGAAGTCGTAGACCAGCGGCACCGTCTCGGTGGCGCCGAGCGCGATGGGTGCGGCTTCCCCGTGCGCGGAGACAATCGGTGGAGGCGTGGAGACCAGGTGGCTGAACGCGCGTGAGACGCAGGTGTGGCACAGCTTCCTCGCGGCGGGCGCGCTGGTCGGCCGTGAGGTGGAACGGCAGCTCGAGCGGGAAGGGTTGTCGCACACGCAATACGAGGTGCTGGTGCGGCTCGCCGACGCGCAGGAGGGCCGCCTGCGGATGACCGAACTGGCCGACGCGCTCTACACCTCGAAAAGCGGGCTGACCTACCAGGTGACCCAGCTGGAGAAGGCCGGATTGCTGATGCGCGAGACCTGCCCTACCGACGTGCGCGGCGTCATCGCCGTGCTCACCGCCGCGGGCCGGGAACGGCTGGCGCAGATCGCCGGAGCATGTCGCGACCGTTCGCCGAGTCGTCGTCGACGTGCTCAGTGCCGGGCAGCAGACCGCCGTCGCGGAAGGGCTCGGCGAGGTCGCGCGCCGGCTCGCCCCCTGACTCAGGCCAGCGACGCGAGCCAGTCGTGCATCCACGTCAGCGCGGTCGCCCTGCCGTCGACGCGGTAGCTGCCGTAGGCGGTGTGCGCCTCGGAGCGGTAGAACTCGTCGAGCAGCCGGGCGCGTTCCTGGTTCGCCGACTCGGACAATTGGCTCTGCAGCAAGGGGATTCCGCCGTTGGACATCAGATCGCCGACGATGGCGCCCATTTCCAGCTGGTAGCGCCAGAGATCGGCGGGATCGGGATGGGACGTCTGGGCCAGGAAACCGGCGAAGCGGGTCACGAAATCGTCCGAGGCCGTGGCGCAGTACAGGTCGCCGACCGCGCAGATGGTGCGGGTCTGCGGGGTGACCCAGCCGAAGCCGCCGATGCGGGGACCGCCCGCCCCCGCGCCGCCCACCGGCGGACCCACCAGCGCGTCGGTGGGGGAGCGGCGCGGGTCGGAGATGAGCCCGACCGCCGCGATGCGCTGCGGCGGCACGACGCCGAGCCCGGTGCCGATCTCGGCGGCGAGATCGCCCGCGGCGTCGGCGCCCTGGCTGTAGCCGAGCAATGCGATCTTGGTCGCGCCGCACGCCCTGGCCATCGCCCCGATCATGCCGCGCGCGTTGTCGACGGCCTCGCGTTTGGAAGCGCCGTAAACCTCGCTCTCCCAGGGGAAAGCGGTCGCGGCGTAGCTGACGTAGTCCACCCGCACCGAGGGCGGCAGTCCGTTGGTGACTCCGGCCAGCATGCCAGGGCCGGGGCGCTCGCCGTCCGGCCGATCGGTGGTCTCCCAGGTGCCAGGGATGGCCACCACGTACATGCTCGGGCACTCGGGCTCGGCGACGGCGGGCCCGCTGCCCGTTCCGACGCACGACAGCGCCATCACCGTGAAACCGATGGCCGCCGAGATCAACTTCGATCGCATGGCGTTTGCTCCTGGTAGTACAGGCGCCGCAGGCGCTCCCCGGCAGGAATCGGCCTCCGCCGGGCGCCGTGCGGTGGTCGAACCCGGCCCCGTCGAAGGCTGCATTGAGACTCGATGGTCTCAAAGTGCAGCCAGGATAGCGAGACTGTGTGAGACAGCACAATCCAGACTGTAAGTGATGCACATCACACTCGATTCGACTGTGCCGACGCTCCCGGATTGCTAAGTGTCCTGGGCGAGTAGGACCGCCATGGCCTGCGCCCATCGGTCGATGGTTGCCCTCGCGGCGCGCTCGGAGGTGCGCAGCGGGCGGGACATGGCGGTGCCGCGCAGTATCGCGATGGTGAGATCGCGGACGGCCGGATAACCCGGATGGGCGATGAGCTCCGGCCCGAACAGCCCGTCCACCACGCGCCGTAAGTCGCGCCCGGCCGCGCGTTCGGCCGCGCGCAACGCCTCGGCAAGCGCCGGATCGGTCCGCGCGGCCGTCCAGAGTTCGAACTCGGCTTGCGCGGCCGGCCGCGCCATCGACTCGTACAGGGCGGTCAAGGCCCGCAGCACCGGATCGGCCCCCTCGCCGAGTCCGGCCGCGACCTCGCGCACCGCCGCTTCGTTGCGCGCGACCAAATGGCCGACCAATGCGGTGATCAGCGCGCCGAACGTCGGGAAGTGGTGCAGCAGCGCTCCGCGGCTGACTCGCGCGGCGCGCTGCACGGACAGGGTGGACAGCGCCCGGTAGCCCTGTTCGGCCAGCAGGTCGGCGGCGGCGTCGAGGATGCGGGCGCGGGTCGCCCGCTTCTGCTCCTCGCGTAGTCCGGCCATTCCCCGGCTCCCTTCGTCGGCGCGGCATTTCACAGTCAATATTGACTGTGAAACCACGGTTGCGCCAGACTGCGGGGACGGGTTCCGCAGCGTCGAAGGGAAAGCGATGACCGACAGTGACATCCAGGCCGATGGCGGCGCGGGCGCGTGGTATCGCGGGTGGACCGAGCAGCCGGACTCGCCGTGGGCCGGACGCCCCGACCCGGACGACGCACGCGAGTACCGGACGCTGACCTACGAGCGGGACGGCCGCATCGCCCGCATCACCTTCGACCGGCCGGAGAAGGGCAACGCGATCACACCCGACACGCCGAACGACCTCGCGCACGCGGTGGAACGCGCGGATCTGGACCCGCGGGTGCACGTGATCCTGTTGTCCGGGCGCGGCAAGGGATTCTGCGGCGGATACGACCTGAGCCTGTTCGCCGAGCAGAGTTTCGCGGTGGCGGGCGGCCCCGGCGACGCGGCGGGGACGGTCGTCGATCCGGTGGTGCAGGGCCGCAATCACGACCCGGCGCGCACCTGGGACCCGATGATCGACTACGCGATGATGAGCCGGTTCAATCGCGGTTTCGCCAGCCTGATGCAGGCGAACAAGCCGACCGTGGCCAAAGTGCACGGCTTCGCCGTGGCGGGCGGCAGCGACATCGCTCTGTTCGCCGATCAGATCATCTGCGCCGACGACGCCAAGATCGGCTATCCGCCCACCAGGGTCTGGGGCGTCCCCGCCGCGGGCATGTGGGCGCACCGCCTCGGCGACCAGCGCGCCAAGCGCCTGCTGTTCACCGGCGACTGCCTCACCGGCAGGCAAGCGGTGGAATGGGGCCTGGCGATCGAATCCTGGCCCGCCGACGAACTCGACGCGCGCACCGAGGAATTCGTCGCGCGGATCGCGCGGATGCCGGTCAACCAGCTGATGATGGCCAAATTGGCGCTCAACTCGGCACTGTACGCCCAGGGCGTGGCGAACTCCGGCATGATCAGCACGGTCTTCGACGGCATCGCCCGGCATACCACCGAGGGTTACGCCTTCCAGACCCGCGCCGCCACCGCCGGTTTCCGCGCGGCGGTCCGGGAACGCGACGAACCGTTCGGCGACCACAAACGCGACCGGTCCGAGGGATGACACCCTGCTGAGACGTCCGAACTTCGGATCAACGGGCGCGAACGGCGAGGGGCGGTGGTCGGGTGACCACCGCCCCTCGCGCGTACTCGGCAGAATCCGTCAGCGGACGGGCGGGACCTTCCCGGTCGCCTCGTCCTCGATGTCGTAGCTCAGCCGCACATCGTGGGCCACCTCGCCGCCGCTCACCGTGATCCGGCTGGTGACCGCGGGGTAGCCGCGTGCGACGACGGTGTAGTCGCCTTCGGCGAGATCCGTGACGACATAGCGGCCGTTCTCGTCGGTGCGCGTCGTCGCGGTCAGGACGCCCGCCGCGTCGAGCACGCTGATCTGCACGTCCGCGGCCGCACGGCCGCCGTCCGACCACGCCGACCCGGCCAGCACCGCCATCGGCGTGAGATCGATGTCGTGGTGCAACAACCCGCTGTCCGGCACGGTCAGCGCGGACGCGCTCGGACGCATGTGCTCGGCGACCGCGACGACGGTGTAGGTGCCCGGCACCACGCCGTGGCACACGTAGCCGCCGTCGGCGGCCGCGGTCGCGGATCCGACGACCTCGCCGTCCAGGTCGGTCAGCGTGATGGTCGCGCCGGGCAGCGGCTCGCCGAGAGTGCTCGACCGGACCACGCCGGAGACCTCGCCGGAGCCCAGCAAGGTGATGTCGCATTGCTGCGGCCGGTCTGCGACGGTCACGTTCACCGCGGCGGGCTGATGCCCGGCGGCCGACACGATCAGCACGTAACTGCCCGCATCGGGCGCGCCGACGAGGTAACTGCCGTCCGCGCCGCCGCTCGTGCGCGCGGCCTGCCGCCCCTGATGGTCGATCAGCGTCAACGCGGCAGCCTGCACCGGCCTGCCGTCCTCGCGATGGACATAGCCGCTGAGCGAACGGCCTTCGTACTCGGCGCCGTCGAAACTCGCTCGCGGCTCGCGCAGGTATGCGCCGTTGCCCGCGGCATCACTCGAGCCGTAGCCGCCCGCGGCTGCGGCGAGCACCGGTTCCGGCTCCGACAGCGCCTGCGCGGCGCCCTCCCACACCTGATCCGCGTCCCAGTGCGACTCGGCGGCGCCGGTCTTCTCGACCGGCGTCTGCGCGACCGGCGCCGGAGCGTCCTGGAGCGGAATCTCCTTCATGAACATCAGCACCACGCAGGCCAGCAGCGCGACCCCGCCCGCCGCGTAGAACACGCCGTGCATGGAGTCGGTGAAGCCGGTGAGGATCGGCACCTTCAGCGCGTCGGGCAGCGCCGCGATGCCGCTGGTGTTGGACTGCATGCCGCTGAGCTGATCGGCGCCGAACCCGGGCGGCAGCGCGCCGCCGAACGCGTCGGTGATCCGGTGCGGCAGCAGGTTGAACAGGATGGTCAGGAACACCGCGACGCCGAGCGTGCCGCCCATCTGCCGGAAGAACGTGGCCGACGCGGTGGAAACTCCCATGTCCGAGCGCGGCCCGGCGTTCTGCGCGGCGATGATCAGCGTCTGCATACAGCAGCCGAGCCCGAGCCCGATCAGTCCGCCGATCGCCAGCGGCTGCCACAGCGGGCTGTCGTACTGCACTTGCGCGTACAGGACCGCGCCGACCGCGACGATGAACGTGCCCGTCACCGGCAGGATCTTGTAGCGGCCCGTGCGCTTGGTGATCCGCCCGGCCGCCTGGGAACCGATCGTGATGCCCAGCACCAGCGGCAACATCAGCAGGCCCGCCTTCGTGGGTGAATAGCCCCGCACCACCTGGAAGTACTGCGGCACCATGGTGATCGCGCCGAACATCGCGACGCCGACGATGAACCCGCCCGCGATGGTGACGCTGAAGGTGGAGTTCTTGAACAGCCGCAGCGGAATCAGCGCCGAGTCCTTCATCAGGAACTCGACCGAGACGAACAGCAGCAGGCCCGCCGCCCCGATGCCGTAGCAGAGCAGCGACCGGTGCGACGACCAGCCCCAGTGCCGTCCTTGCTCGGCGACGATCAGCAACGGAACGACGCAGATCGTCAGCGTCAGCGCGCCGAACCAGTCGATCCGGTGGCGCTGGCGCTGGTGCGGCACGTTGAGCACCTTGGCCACCACGAGCAGCGCGAGCAGGCCGACCGGGACGTTCACCAGGAACACCCACCGCCAGCCTTCGATGCCGCCGAGTTCCTCGTAGTCGGAGAAGAAACCGCCGAGCACCGGGCCGAGCACCGTCGCCGTGCCGAACACCATCATGAAATAGCCCTGGTAGCGCACCCGTTCGCGGACCGGGACGATGTCGCCGATGATGGTGAACGCCAGCGACATCAGCCCGCCCGCGCCCAAGCCCTGGAACGCGCGGAATGCCGCGAGCTGGTACATCGAGGTGGCGAAGGTGCAGGCCACCGAGCCGATGACGAACAGCCCGATCGCCGTGAGATAGAAGGGCTTGCGGCCGTAGATGTCGGCCAGTTTGCCGTACAGCGGCGTGGTGATCGTCGCGGTGATCAGGTAAGCGGTGGTCGCCCATGCCTGTTCGTCGAAGCCGTGCAGGCTGTTGGCGATCTTGACGATCGCGACGCTGACGATGTTCTGGTCGAGCGCGGCCAGGAACATGCCGAGCAGCAACCCGGACAGGATGGTCAGGATCTGCCGGTGCGACAGTGACGTGTCCGCGGCTGCGTCCGGGTTCCGCGGAGCCCGGGTGGTGGAAGTCGTCATGAATGAGCCCTATTTCGGATCGGCTGGGTGTCGGGTGGTGGTCTCTATTCCTGCGGTGAGCCGGTCGAGCAGCGCGGTCAAGGTGTCGCGGTCCGGTGCGGGCCAGTCGGCCAGGATGCCGGCCAGCCATCGGTTGCGCTGCGCGCGATTCTCCTCGAAGACACGAACGCCCTCCGCGGTGGCGGCGAGCACGCACGCGCGGCCGTCGACCGGGTCGGCCCGGCGCTCGACCAGGCCGTGCGCCACGAGTTGTCTGCTCTGTCTGCTGATGGTGGACGCCTCGGCGTGCAGCAGTTCGGCGAGCCTGCCCGCGCGCTGCGGTCCGTCGTGCACGAGCGAGAACAGCACGGTGTAGGCGAGTCGCTCCAGCCCGTCCGGTCCCGGCCGGACAGGTTGCCATTTCGCCCGGTTGACCGCGCGCATGAACCGGACCAGCCGCTGACCGAGTTCGTCGGCGGCCGCTAGTTCGGCCGCCGTGATCTCGTGCTCGCGAGCGGTTGCGGACATGACACTCACCTCGACGTTCCCCACCGGCAAATTGATTAGCAACTACAACTAGTTGCTTTAAGCAACTATACCTCCCGGTTGCCGGAGGTCTGCGAGGTGGGTCACGCTGCCCTCGCGTTGCTACCGTCGATGGCGTGTCCGAGTCGCTTCTTCGCTTCCGTGCCGCCTTGCCGTCCGATTGCCGCTGGGAGCCGGTCGGCGGCGGAGCGTCCGGCGCCGAGGTGTTCCGGTCCGAAGACGCGTCCCGCTACGCCAAGTGTGTCGACGCCGGACAGATCGCCGCCCTCGCGCTGGAGCGGGACAAGGTCGCCTGGCTCGACGGCCACGAAATCCCCGGCCCCGAGGTGCTGGACTGGCGGGCCGACGATAACGCAGCCTGCCTGGTCACCAGCGCCGTCCGCGGCGTGCCCGCCGACACTGTCTGCGCGCAGACGCTCACCCGCGCCTGGGAATCCATCGCGGACGCGGTGCGACGCCTGCACGATGTGCCCACCGAGGAGTGCCCGTTCGATCGTGGCCTGGCACGCATGTTCGCCATGGCCCAGGACGTGGTGGTGCGGGGCGCGGTGCACACCGAATTCCTCCCGGAGGAACAGCAGGACATTCCGCCCACCGTCCTGCTCACCAGGCTGGCCGGTGAGCTGGAGCCGAGGATGACCACGGAGTTCGCCGAAGCCGTTGTGTGCCAGGGCGATCTGTGCCTGCCCAACATCATCCTCGATCCCGAAACGCACACCGTCGCCGGTTTCGTCGACCTCGGGCGGCTCGGCATCGCCGACCCGTACGCCGATATCGCCCTGCTGCTGGCCAACTCCAGGGAGTCGTGGCAGGACGAGCAGCGCGCCGCGCACGCCGACCGAATCTTCGCCGAACGCTACGGCATCGATCTCGACCGCGATCGTCAGCGCTTCTTCCTCCATCTGGATCCGCTGACCTGGGGGTAGCTCGATCAGGGGAACCGCCCTCCGGCATTTCGGCCTTGTCTGTTGAGCATTCGACCGACAGAATCCGGAGAAATATGCAATGTTGTTATTGCGCAACGGCATTGAGAGGGAACCCACGGCGGCCGAATAGGCGCCGGTAAAAGGGGGTGCGGCGAGATCATGTCGTCGAACACGTCCGAGCCCGGCGGCCGACGCGCCCGCCGAGGCCAGGTCAGGGCCGAACGCGTGCCCACGTGGCCAGGGATGATCTCCGCCCACGAGCCACCGCCGCGCAGGGAACGCGACCGGCGCCGGGCCCACCGCGCTCGGCGCCGTGCTCGGCGTGGCGCGCGCCGCGCCTGGCTGGTCGGCGGCGCCGCATCGGCCGCCTCGCTCGCCGCCGCCGCGCTGGTGCTGGTCTACACCGATGCCGCCTCCGCGCCGCGGCAGTCGGCCACGGTGGCCGACCCGGTCCTCGGCGGCGGGCCCGGTTGCGAGCCGACGCGTGGCGCGCAGTTGGTGCGCGGCAACGGAACCGGCTCCACCGCGTCGGGCCCGGATGTGATCCTGGCCTTCCAGCACGCCTATTACGTGACCCGGTCGGGAGCGGTGGCGCGGTCGCTGACGCTGCCGGACGCCGTGGTGCCACCGGTCGCCGTGATCGACGCGGGCATCGCTTCCGTTCCCACCGGGACGCAGCACTGCGTCATGATCACCCCCATGCTGGACGGACGTTACGACGTGGTCATCACCGAGCTGCGCCCCGACGCGACCAGCCGCACCTACCGTCAGTTCGTCACCGTGGTCACCGCCGACGACGAGTCCACCATCAGCAAGATCACCGCACCGAACTGAGCGCGGTACTCCCGATGCGCCGTTCGGGCGCGGGGACTTTGGCTACGATGCCACTGCCGGAGCGGTCGATCGGCGCGAAACGCAGTGCGGAAGCGGTCGAGCCAAGGGGAGGTCGTCGATGGTGTTCACACGGTGCTGCGCGGTTGTCGGAACGGCTCTCTCGGTGCTGCTGGCGGCACCGGGCCCGCCGGCGCAGGCGGAGCCGGATGTCCCGGTGGTGACGGATCCGCCGCCGCCGGAGCAAGACCCCTTCTATCGGCCGCCCGCCGAGCTGGTCGGCTCCCAACGGCTCGGCGGGATTCTCGCCGCCCGGCCGATCACCGTCGCCGACCAGCTGCCCGCGGGGCTGGACACCGAGGCATGGCAGATCTCCTATCGGTCGAACAACAGCGCCGACCAGCCGATCGCCGCCGTCGCGACGTTGCTGAAACCGCGTGCGGCGAACGGGAAGCTGGTGTCGCTGCACGCCGCCGAGGATTCCACCGGGCTGTTCTGCGCGCCGTCCTATACGGTGCGTCGGTCGATGCCGGCCGGTCTGCTGGACGGGCAGATCGATCAGTTGCGTAGCGCTCCCGCGCTGTTGGCGCAGGGGTGGACGGTCGTGGTGCCGGATCATCAAGGGCCGAACTCGGCGTTCGCCCACGGCCCGCTGGCCGCGCGGATAGCACTGGACGGCATTCGCGCCGCACAGCGGTTCGGTCCGGCGGGACTGCCGGGACCGGACACCCAGGTGGCGATGTGGGGCTATTCCGGGGGCTCGGTTCCCACGCTGCACGGCGCCGAGCTGCGCAGCTCCTACGCGCCGGAGTTGCATCTCGTCGGCGTCGTCTCCGGCGGTACCGACGTCGACCTCGAGGCCTTGTCGCTGGCGGCGAACAAGGGGCCGGGCGCTGGCCTGGTCGCGGCCGCCGTCATCGGTCTCGCTCGCGAGGAACCGGAACTGGACGCCTACCTGCGGGCGAACGCCACGCCGCTGGGACGGCGGTTGCTGGAGGCGAAGGACAACGGGTGCGTGCTGTACCAAGCCGCGACGGAGCCGTTCCTCGACATCGACAGCCTGGTCCACGGCGGTCTGCTGCGCACGCCGGTGCTGCGCGCGGTCTTCGAGCGCACCAGAATGGGCAAGTCGGCGCCCGACGCCCCGGTCTTCCTCTACCACGCGACCGCGGACTGGCTCGTCCCGATCGGTCCCGCCGACGCGCTCGCCGCCACCTATTGCCGCGACCCCGCCGCGCGCGTCACCTACATCCGTGACCACGCGAGCGAACACCTGACCCTCAACACCCTCGCCGAGCCGAGCGTGCTCGCCTGGCTGCGCGACCGATTCGCGGGGGTGCCGGTCGAGCAGGGCTGCTCGGTCAGGGATATGGGGTCCATCGTGCTCGGACGATGACGCGGGCTGTGCAGTCGGCGTGGAAGCAGGAGCCCACCGGAAGCGCGGCTCAGCCCACGCGGGCCGGGATCATCGGCTTCCGGGCAGAGGACGACGTCAATCGAGCCCAGCGACCTTCCTGCAGCGCCATTCCAGGTAGTTGATCAGCATCCAGAAGTCCTTGAACGCCGGGTTCGTGGTCTGCCCGTGGTGATAGCGGTAATAGATCTGCTGGGCGATGACGGCCAGCCGGAACAGGCCGAAGACCTCGTAGAACGGCCAGTTCTCTGCGGAGCGGCCGGTGCGCGCGCAATAGTGTTCGACGATCTGCGCGCGGGTCAGCATGCCGGGCAGGTGACTCGGCTGACGACGCGAAGCCCGCATGACCTCGTCGTCGTCGGCCTGCACCCAGTAGGCCAGCGCGCCACCGAGATCCATCAGCGGATCGCCCAGGGTCGCCATCTCCCAGTCGAGCACGCCGACGATCGCGCCGGAGCCGGACGGATCCAGCACCAGATTGTCGAGCCGGAAGTCGTTGTGGATGACGGTGGTGGCGACGTCCGCGGGCTGATTGGCGTCGAGCCAGGCCATCACCGCTGCGAAGTCGCTGACATTGTCGGTGCGAGCGTTCACGAAGCGCCGCGACCAGCCCGCGACCTGGCGGCCGACATAACCCGCGCCTTTGCCGATCTCGGTGAGACCGGCCGCCTCGGGGTCCACCTGGTGCAATTCGATCAGGCAGTCGAAGGCCGCGGTGGACAACCGCTTCGCCTGCTCGGGGGACAGGACGGCGCCCTCTGGCAGATCGCCGCGCAGGATCGTCCCCGCCACGCGTTCCATCACATAGAAATCGCTGCCGATCACGTCCGGATCGGCGCACCGGGCCACCATCCGCGGCACGTAGCGGTAATGCGGACGCAACCGCTGCTGCACCAGGAATTCCCGGCCCATGTCGTGCGCGGAAGCCGCCTTGGTTCCGCTCGGCGGGCGGCGCAGGATCAGGTCGCGATCCGGGTAGCGCAGCAGATACGTCAGATTGGACGCGCCTCCGGAGAATTGGCGCACCTCGGGCGGACCGCTCAGTCCGGGCACCCGTTCGGCGAGCCAGGCGTGCATGGCGGCGACGTCGAAGGCGTCCTCCGCGCGGACGGCGGTGGCCTCCGCGGCAGTCACCGGTCGTTCCCGTACTTGCGCAACTCCTGACGGGCGATCACGCCGAGGTGCACCTCGTCGGGACCGTCGGCGAAGCGCAGCGAACGAATGCCCGCGAACGCGCGCGCCAGCGGGAAGTCGTCGGAAAGCCCGGCGCCGCCGTGCAACTGCATCGCCATGTCGAGCACCTCTTGGGTCATCCGCGGCACGACCGCCTTGATCTGGGAGACCTCGCTGCGCGCTCCCGCCAAGCCCTTGGTGTCCAGCAGCCAGGCGGTGTGCAGGACGAGCAGCCGCGCCTGATCGATCGCGACGCGCGCGTTGGCGATGCGCTCGCGGTTTCCGCCGAGGTTGGCCAGCGGCTTGCCGAACGCGGTGCGCGACAGCGCGCGACGGCAGGCCAGTTCGAGCGCGCGCTCGGCCAGGCCGATGGCGCGCATGCAGTGGTGGATGCGGCCGGGGCCGAGGCGGCCCTGCGCGATCTCGAAGCCTCGCCCAGGCCCGGCGATCACGGCGTCCAGCGGCAGGCGCACGTCGGTGAAGGTGACTTCGCCGTGGCCGAAGGGTTCGTCCAGGTAGCCGAAGGTGGTGAGCATCCGTTCGACCCGCACGCCCGGGGTGTCCAGCGGCACCAGCACCATCGAGTGCCGCTGGTAGGGGTGCGCCTCCGGATCTGTGAGGCCCATGAAGATGACGAACTTGCAGTTCGGATGGCCGACGCCGGTGCTCCACCATTTGCGGCCGTTGAGCACGATCTCCTCGCCGTCCACCACGGCGGTGGCGGCCATATTGGTCGCGTCCGAGGAGGCCACCTCGGGTTCGGTCATGCAGAACGCCGAGCGGATCGTGCCGTCCAGCAGTGGCCGCAGCCACTGCTGACGCTGCTCGGCGCTGCCGTAGTGCAGCAGGACCTCGGCGTTGCCGGTGTCGGGCGCGTTGCAGTTGAACACCTCCGGCGCCCACCCGGAACTGCCCATCGCCTCCGCCATCGGGGCGTACTCGACGTTGCTCAGCCCGGCGCCGAGTTCCGGATCGGGCAGGAAGAGGTTCCACAGACCCGCGTCCCGCGCCTTCTTCTTGAGCTCATCGACCACCGGAGGGACCGCCCACGGCGACTCCCGCAGGGCGGCGGCGTGCTCCTCGTCGCGCGGCTCGATCTCCTCGCGCACGAATTGCCGCACCTGGTCGGTGAGGCGGACGGCTCGGTCGGAATGCGTGAAGTCCATACCCATCCTCGAGGTCTGCTGAGCATTGCTCAACTTCCGGTCCGGTCATTGGTAGCATATTATTGAGCATTGCTCAATAGAGGAGGGTGGATGACCGAGGTGGCCGTGGAGTCGGGTGGCCGCCGCTCGGCGGACGACCGGCGCAGGCAACTGATCGGGATCGGTCTCGGCATGCTGATCGACCGGCCGTGGCACCAGATCACCGTCGACGCGGTCGCACAGCAGGCGGGCATCTCGCGCGGACTGCTCTTCCACTACTTCCCGACCAAGCAGGACTACTACGCGCAGCTGGTCCGTGCCGCGTCGCAGCGATTCCTGCGCGCCACCGGCCCTGATCGCGACGCCGCCGACCCGCTCGCGTCGATGATCGCGAACTTCGTGAGCTACATGCGCAGGCGCAGTGGACCGCTGGTGGGGCTGCTGCGCGCCGCGGGGCAGGACCCGGTGCTCGAGTCGATCATGGAGCGGATGCACGACGAACTGACCGATCGGGTGTTCGCCGCGCTCGGCAGGCCCGCGCGCTCGACCGCGGAGCGCCTGGTGGTGCGATCGTGGTGGGCGATGGCCGAGGACCTCACGGTGCAGTGGCTGTCCCGCGACGACGTCGACCAGGATCGGCTGGACCCGCTGTTGTTCGACACGTTGTCCCGGGTGCTCGACTCGGTGGAACCCGTGATCGATCCCGAGTGAGTGGTTCGCATTCCTGGGATCGCCCCGCGCAGCACCCGACCGGGGCTAGGTGTTTCGCGCTCGGCCCCTGAGTCGCGCTGCGGCATAGCCGAATCCGCGATCCGTATGGTCGTGCGCCGGAATGTACGGCGGGCTCATAGATGAAATACCCAGCGTGATCGGCCCGGTGCCGCCGAGGGGCGAATCTCGGCGGCACCGGCGTATCCGAACGCGCTGCGGGAGCGCACGCGCCGCCGCGAAGGGAAAGCGCGCACGTTCAGCATAGAGCGATCAATGGTCCGCTGCGCGGCGGAAGGAAGTGCCTGCGCCCGCCGGGAATCACGACCCGTCGCGTGTGTCGTGCGCGGCACGCCGAATAGTTTTGCGAGATGGCAAATGAACAGTTTCGCCAGTAGCGGTGGATCGACTATGAATAAAACGTGCCGTTGCCATACGTGATCACTTGTCTGCCATCGCGTCTCCCGTGCGGGGAGCGCTGATGGTCATCGAACATCCCATCGAGGACGAGGTTACACAGCTGGCGAGGCGGGTCGAGAAGGCCCGTGGACGGCTCGCCTACCAGTTCGATCCCGCGCTCACGGAGGCGTTGTCGGAGGACGAACTGTATGCCGAACGTGAACTCGCCGAACGGATTCGCACCCAGGAGCGCGGACAGCGCTGGAAGGAGGCGCAGGCGGCTGCCGCGGCATCCGACCGCGCCAGGCAGACCACCGAAGCGATCGAGAAGGCCGACATGCGAGACCTCCTGCTCGCCCGCAAGGCGATTGCCGCGCAACGACGCGAATCCAGCCCGCATGCGAAGCTGGCCTCGCTGTATCGGCATCGGTCCTGGTCGCTGCGCGCGCTGGCGGGTGTCGTCGCGGCGGGCATGCTGTGGTCGGCGGTCAACGTCCAGCACAACATCGCTCCCGGCGGCGCGACCGATCCGCTGTACTGGTTCAGTTACCTGCTCGAAGGCATGATCAGCGTCTGCCTGATCATCATCATGATCGGCACCAACAAGGTCGCCGAATGGGGCGTGGTGGACAACCGCCGCCAGGTCGCGGCCGCCGAGGTCGCCCTGCTTGCCCTCACCGTCAGCCTCAACACCTATCCCTACCTGCGCGCGGGCGCCTGGTACGACGCGGCCGTGCACGCCATCGCGCCGGTGATGATCGGTGTCGCGCTGCTCATCCACGACGCCGCGAGCGCCCGCTACGGCCTCGCCATCGCCAGGGCCACCGAGCAGGTCCGCGATCTGCCCGACCCGGCCGAGCAGATCCGGCTCACGCTGCCGCGATACCGCATGCCGGCCGCGCCCGAGGCGCCGAGCGTGCCGCACGAACAGGTGCACCAGCAGCCGGAGCCCGTGGTGGCGGCGCCCCCGGTGCAGACCGTCGAGCAGGAGGTGGTCGAGGTCGCCGAAACGCAGTTCCCGTCGGAGGTTCCCGACGAGCAGCCCGTGGCCACGGTGAAAGCGGAGAAGAAACGGCCGCCCGTCGAGGCCCCGCGCAAGCCGGTGCTGCCCGAGTCCATCGAGGATCTCGACGCGATGGAAGCCTTCACGTCGCCGGTGCGGGTCAAGGACGCCGACACCATCGTCACCAATGGCGGTGCGCCTGCCGCCAACGGGAAGAAGCTCGCCGCGGCCGAGCCCGTCGCGCCGGTTCCGGCCGTCAAGTCCGAGGACCGGCCCGCCGCGCGCGTGCCCGCCGAAGAGCCCGCCCCGGCGAAGGTGGTCGTCCGGCAGACGCCGCAGGCCACGCCGCGCCCGGCGGTGTCCGAGACCGAGGCCGCGACGGCGGAGATTCCGGCCGTCACCCGCCAGCCGCTGGCCGATGTCAAGAGCGACAGCACGATGCCGGAGCCGAAGAACGGCAAGGACATCCCCAAGCCCGACGTCGCGCAGCCGCCCACAGCCCGCCCGCCGGACATCTACGACACCGGTTCGTTCCGCGTCGCCGACATCCTCGAGCAGGAACTCGCCGAACTGCAGGCCGAACGCCGTCGCGCCCGCACCAGCAGGCAGCGTTCCGCCTCGACCGCCGGTCGCGAGTCCTAGCGATCCCGTCCCGGCCCGAGATGCCCGCCCCGCTGCACGCGCCCGGCGGGCATCGCCGTCTTCGCGGCCGGCATCATCCGGGGCTCCACGGATTTCGGGGACGCCGTTCATGATCGGTCGCTCGACTGCTGAGAGCGGATCTGCCCAGGGCAGCAAGGGTGCGGTCCGGCGTCGCGGGTACGGCACGGTGGAGCCATGGCTCACGATGACAAGACTCCGATGTTCAGCTGGCGGGCCCGCGAGCAACTGCTCAGCCGCCGCATAGTCGTGCTCGACGGCGCGCTCGACGACGACAACGGGACGCTGCTGATGACCCAGCTGCTCACCCTCGCCGCCGAGGATCCCGAGGCGGGTATCTCGCTGTGGATCCATTCGCCGGGCGGATCGGTGCCCTCCATGCTCGCCATCCGCGACGTGATGCGGCTGGTGCCGTGTGAAGTCTCCACGCTCGCGCTCGGATTGGCTTGCAGCGCGGGTCAATTCCTCTTGTCGTCGGGTAGCAAGGGGAAGCGTTTCGCGTTGCCGCACGCCAGGGTGCTGATGCACCAGGGATCGGCGGGCATCGGCGGCACCGCGGTCGACGTCGAGGTGCAGGCCGACGATCTGCGCTACACCGTGGACACGGTGCTGGGGATCATCGCCGAGGACACCGGCCAGCCGTTCGACCGGATCTACGAGGATTCGCTGCACGACCGCTGGTTCACGGCCGCACAGGCCAAGGAGTACGGCTTCATCGACCACATCGTCGACTCCTTCGGACAGATCGTCCCCCAACGCCAGCGCATCGGGATCTCGGCATGAACGGTCAGGCCCGGAGGCGGCAGCGCAGCGTGACCACGGAGGGCCCCGTTCATGCCGGAATCAGGCGGAGCATGAACGGTCAGGCCCGGAGGCGGCAGCGCAGCGTGAAGGAAACAGCATGAGCACTTACACCATCCCCAATGTGATCGCGCAGCATCCGCGGGGCGGCGAGCGGATCACCGACATCTACTCCCACCTGCTCGCCGAGCGCATCGTCTACCTCGGCACGCCGATCGACTCGGGCGTCGCCAACGCGCTCATCGCACAGTTGCTGCACCTGGAGTCGGAGAGCCCGGAGCAGGAGATCAACCTCTACATCAACTGTGAGGGCGGCGACCTGTCCTCCATGCTCGCCGTGTACGACACCATGCAGCACATTCGATCGCCTGTCCAGACCACTTGCGTCGGCCAGGCGATCGCGGTGGGCGCGGTGTTGCTGGCGGGTGGCGAGCCGGGTCGTCGCGCCATGCTCCCGCACGCCAGGGTGGTGCTGCACCAACCCGCCGCGCGCGGACAGGGCGCGATTCCCGACCTGATCCTGCAGGCCGACGAGCTGGTGCGGCTGCGGGCGGAGATCGAGTCGATCCTGTCCCGGCACACCGGGCAGTCGGTGGAGCGGCTGCGGCACGACACCGACCGCGACCGGGTCTTCACGGCGTCGGCCGCGATCGAGTACGGCCTCGTCGATCAGGTGCTGGGGCGACGCGACTGATCAGGCCGCCAGCGCCATGAGCGTGGGCCCGGTGCCGGAACGCGGCGCCGAGCGCGGCAGCAGGGCGATCTGGCGGCGCGCGCGCAGGTCGTCGGCCACCTGGCCGGTGAGCTCGCCCAGCGTGGTGCCGAGCGACCCGGCCAGGGCGGCGATCATCTCGCTCGACGGCTCCTTGCGGCCCCGTTCGACCTCCGACAGATACTGCGGGGAGATGCCGGCCCGCCGGGCCGTCTCGACCAGCGTCTCGTTCCGGTCCAGCCGCAGGGTGCGCAACTGTTCGCCGAGCACCTCGCGCCACAGGGGTTCCGGAAGCGTCCGCGAGTCCGGTTGGCGGGGACGGTCGTCGCGTCCACCGGGAATCGAGTGCAGTCTCGGGTGCTCGCTCATGAACTGAGCGTAAGGTCCGCGGGCGCGGGTCCGCCCGGCATTACGCTCAGGGCGGACGAGCGGCGGGTCGGCGTGGATTCGGCGTGGTCGCCGCCGCAATCGGTGCGGAGGCGAGCATGATGGGAAACCGTGCCCGAGAATTCGAAAGTCCCCGATTTGAAGCCACGCAGCCGCGACGTCACCGACGGCCTGGAGCGGACCGCCGCCCGCGGGATGTTGCGCGCGGTCGGCATGGGCGATGACGACTGGGAGAAGCCGCAGATCGGCGTGGCCTCCTCGTGGAACGAGATCACGCCGTGCAATCTGTCCCTGGAGCGGCTCGCCCGGGGTTGCAAGGACGGCGTCTTCTCCGGCGGCGGCTTCCCCATGCAGTTCGGCACCATCTCGGTGTCGGACGGCATCTCGATGGGACACGAGGGGATGCACTTCTCCTTGGTCTCGCGCGAGGTGATCGCCGACAGCGTCGAGACGGTGATGCAAGCCGAGCGACTCGACGGTTCGGTGCTGCTGGCCGGCTGCGACAAATCGCTGCCGGGAATGCTGATGGCCGCGGCCCGGCTGAATCTGGCGAGCGTGTTCCTCTACGCGGGGTCGATCCTGCCGGGGATCGCGAAGCTCTCCGACGGCAGCGAGCGCGAAGTGACGATCATCGACGCCTTCGAGGCGGTCGGCGCCTGTGCCCGAGGGTTGATGAGCCGGGACGACGTCGCCGCGATCGAGCGGGCGATCTGCCCCGGCGAGGGCGCCTGCGGCGGCATGTACACCGCGAACACCATGGCCAGCGCGGCCGAGGCGCTCGGCATGTCGCTGCCAGGCAGCGCCGCGCCGCCGGCGACCGACCGGCGCCGCGACGGTTACGCCCGCCGCAGCGGCGAGGCCGTGGTCGAGTTGATCCGCCAGGGCATCACCCCGTCGGACATCCTCACCAAACCGGCGTTCGAGAACGCGATCGCGGTCGTCATGGCGTTCGGCGGCTCCACCAATGCCGTGCTGCACCTGCTGGCCATCGCGCACGAGGCGAATGTCGATCTGTCGCTGGACGACTTCGCCCGGATCGGTCGCCGGGTGCCGCACCTGGCGGACGTCAAACCCTTCGGCAACCATGTCATGACCGATGTGGACCGGATCGGGGGCGTGCCGGTCATGATGAAAGCCCTGCTCGACGCCGGGTTGCTGAACGGTGACTGTCTCACCGTGACCGGACGGACAGTGGCGGAGAACCTGGCCGACATCACCCCGCCGGACCCGGACGGCAAGGTGATCCGTGCGATGGCTGCGCCGATCCATCCGACCGGCGGCATCACCATCCTGTCCGGATCTCTGGCACCGGATGGCGCCGTGGTCAAGTCGGCGGGCTTCGATTCCGACGTGTTCACCGGCACGGCACGGGTTTTCGATCGGGAACGGGCCGCGATGGACGCGCTCGAAGACGGCACCATCGCGGCGGGCGACGTGGTCGTCATCCGGTACGAGGGTCCGAAGGGCGGTCCGGGGATGCGGGAGATGCTGGCCATCACCGCGGCCATCAAAGGCGCGGGCCTGGGCAAGGACGTGCTGTTGCTCACCGACGGGCGCTTCTCCGGGGGCACGACGGGCCTGTGCGTCGGGCACGTCGCGCCGGAGGCCGTGGACGGCGGCCCGATCGCGTTCGTGCGCGACGGTGACCGCATCCGCCTCGACGTCGCGGCGGGCACGCTGGACCTGCTGGTCGACGCCGACGAACTCGCTGCCCGCCGCACCGACTGGAAACCCTTGCCGCCCCGCTACACCCGCGGCGTCCTGGCCAAGTACACCAAGCTGGTGGGCTCCGCTTCCGGCGGGGCCGTCTGCGGCTGACGACGCCCGATCCTGCGCCACTACGGCCTGGATCGGGCGGCGCGGACCCGCCGCTGATCGGTGGGCCGAGGAAAGGGACGCACATGCCAGGCTCGGTATCCGATGCGGCGCACCGGATACTCCGGCCGAGTGCGGTAGCCGCGCAGGCGGAAATCCGCGCCATCCAGCTGGGTCGTCGCGGCCCGCACGGAAGACTCTCCTGCCGCGCGGGCCGCGTCGCGTGACCGCGGATTCCTAACCGGCGGCGGCTCGGGCGATGAGCTCAGCTACCACGTCGGGAGCCGACACCGAGACGGCGTGCGAGGCCGAGACCTCGACGACTTCGGCGCCTGCGCGTTCGGCCATGAACCGCTGCGCTTCCACCGGGATGTTCTTGTCCTCGCCGGTGACCAGCGCGAACGACCGGATGCCCCGCCAGGCGGCGGCGGTCGCCGGCTGTTGCAACGCGTCGAGGGCGACCGGCCGCTGGGTCGCGGCCATCAGCTCGGCGGTGGCGGCGGGCACGTCGGCGGCGAACTGCCGGTGGAATTCCTCCTGCCGGATGTAGAGCTCGGTGCCGGCGCCCCCGTCGGGCAGTGGATAGGACGCCGCCCGGGTGGTGGGCCCGAGCGTCGATCCGGGGAACTTGTCGGTCAATTGCAGCGCGCTCTCGCCCTCGTCCGGAATGAACGCGGCGATATAGACGAGCGCTTCGACATCGGTTCTGCCTGCGGCGGCGACCGTGATGACGCTTCCGCCGTAGGAATGGCCGACCAGAATGCTCGGCCCTGCCACGGAATCGAGGACCGACGCTACATAGGCCGCGTCACTGTCGAGGCCGCGCAGCGGGTTCGCGGCCGCGATCACGGAATGTCCTCGGGCGCGCAGACGCTCGACGACTCCGTTCCAGCTGGATGAGTCGGCGAACGCGCCGTGGACCAACACGATGGTCGGCGCGGAAGGATTGGTGGGCTCGGTGCTCACGAATGTGGTTCCTCCGAATCGTTCAGTCGGTGTACAGAGCGGACCGCAGCGCCGCGACGGCCTGCGCCACCGCGGCTTTGGCGGCGTGGGTGTCGTGCAGCGAGTTGACCATCACGAAGTCGTGCACGATCCCGCCGTAGCGCACCTGGGTGACCGGCACGCCCGCGGCGCGCAACTTGCCCGCGAAGGCCTCGCCCTCGTCGCGCAGCACATCGGCTTCGGCGGTGATCACCAGCGCGGGCGGCAACCCGGCCAGCTGCTCGGTGGTCGCCCGCAGCGGTGACGCGGTGATCCGGGCGCGATCCTCCGCGCTGGTGGTGTACTGATCCCAGAACCACTTCATGCCCTCGCGCGTGAGGAAGTAGCCCTCGGCGAACCGCTCGTAGGAGCCGGTGTCGAAGTTGGCGTCGGTCACCGGGTAGAACAGCACCTGCTGAACGAAGGAGACATCGCCGCGCTCCTTGGCCATCAGCGTCAGCGCGATGGCCATGTTGCCACCGACCGAGTCACCCGCGATCGCGATGCGGGACGAGTCGAGGCCCTTCTGCGCGCCCTCCGCGGTGACCCACTGCGCCACCCGGTAGGACTGCTCGTTGGCCACCGGGTACCGCACATCGGGCGACCGGTCGTACTCGGGGAACACCACGGCGGCGTGCGTGCCGACGGCCAGGTCGCGCACCAAGCGGTCGTGGGTGTGCGCGTCGCCGAACACCCACCCCGCGCCGTGGGTGTAGATGATCACCGGCAGCGTTTCGGTGACTCCCTGCGGCTTGACGATCCGGACCCGCACCGAGCCGGTCGGGCCGCCGTCGACGGTGATCCACTCCTCGTCGATCTCGGGCTTGAAGATCGGCGCGTCCTGCACCGAGTCCACCGCCTTGCGCCCCTCCTCGGGCGGGAGCTGGTACAGGAACGGCGGCTGCGAGGTCGCGTCGACGAACTCCTGCGCCGCCGGTTCGAGCGAGATGCCGTGCGGGTTACCTGACATGGTCGTGCCTCTCTGGAAGGGGGTGGAACTACTGGAACTCAGGCGGATTGCGCGATCGCGTCGACGATGACGGCCACGACTTCGTCGGGGTGGGTCTGCATCACCAGGTGTGGCCCGTCGATCTCGACGGCCGCGCGCACTCCGGCGCGCTGGTAGCCGAACCGCTCGACGTCGGGATTGATGGTGCGGTCGGCGCTGGAGACGATGCCCCAGGCCGGTTTCGTCTTCCACGCGGCCGCCGAGGCGGGCTCGGTGAACGCGAAAGCCGACAGCGGCCGTTGCGAGACCGCGAGGACCGCGGCCTTCGCCGGATCCAGGCCCGCGGCGAAGACCTCGGGGAAGGCCGCGACGGCGACCGAGACGTCCGTGCCCGGCTCGGCGCCCTCGATCGGGTACGGCGCGTAGACGAGGTTGGCCGCCAGATCGGAATCCGGGAACCCGCCCTGCAGCTGCCCCAGGCTTTCGCCTTCTTCCAGCGCGTAGCCGGACACGTAGACCAGGCCGACCACGTTGTCGGCGACGCCGGCGACGGTGATGACGGCGCCGCCGTAGGAATGCCCGGCCAGCAGGACCGGGCCGTCGATCCGCTCCACGAACGACTTGATGTAAGCCGCGTCCGCCGAGAGGCTGCGATTGAACACCGGGGGAACCAGGACGCGATGGCCCTGGTCGAGCAGCCGTGCGGTGACGGGAGACCAGCTCGAAGCGTCGGCGAAAGCGCCGTGCACCAGAACGATGGTCGGATCAGCCGGGGCGGACATATGTTTCCTCTCTTCAGCGCTCGATCAGCGGCGCTGTGGCCGACTCAGTCTCGGCCGCGGCCCCCGCCGCGCGCCCCTCCCCACGGGCCACAAAAGCCTCCAATCAGGACACGGCCTGCTCCAGCGCCGGATCGGTCCTGACGGTCGACCGGAAACGCTGCTGGTACTTGCGCGGGGAGATGCCCACGCGCGCCACGAACGCCCGGCGCAACGCCTCGCTGGTGCCGTACCCCGCGGCCATGGCGGCCTCCGTCACGCTGTATCCGGCGTGCAGCATGTCCCTGGCGGTGCCGAAACGGATGAACGCGACGTATTCCGCGGGCGAGCGTTCGAGTTCCGCGCGGAACAGCCGGGTCAGATGCCGGACGCTGACCCGCGCGTGCGCGGCCAACGTCTGAACCGTGTGCGGGTACGCCGGGTCGGCACAGATCAAGTCCACCACTCTGCGTACCAGCGGACTGCGCGGCGCTGGTCCGCTCAGCGACGCGGAGAACTGCGACTGGCCGCCCGCGCGCTGCATGGGGACCACGAGCGCCTGCGCCACGCGCCGCGCGACGTCGGCGCCGTGGTCCTCTTCCACCAGCGCCAGCGCGAGATCGACGCCCGCGGCGACCCCGGCCGAGCTGTACAGGTTGCCGTCTCGCACGAAGATCGCATCCGGGTCCACGTCGATCGCCGGGTAGCGCCGCGCGAGTTCGTTCGCGAATTTCCAGTGCGTGGTCGCGCGCCGGCCGTCGAACAGGCCCAGATCCGCCAGCACGAACGCGCCGCTGCAAATGGAGGCCAGCCGCCGGGTGCTGCAGGACAGATGCCGCGCGGCGGCCATCACCTCGGGTGTCATGAATTTGCCCGGCGGCAGCTCGCTGCCCGGGATCACCACGGTGTCGAAACGGCCCGCGTCCGCCGCCGCGCAGCTCACCTCCACCCGGGCGCCGATCGAGGTCTGCGCGTCTTTGCCGTCGGCCGAGATCAAGACCACCTCGTAACCCGCCACCGACTGGTTCGCCTCGACGAACACCTCCGCCGGCCCGACGAAGTCGAGCATCTTCACGCCGTCGAAGACCAGGATGCCCACCCGTTTGCTGGGCGAGGCGGCGAAAGTGTTGGACATGTCATCATTATTATGGAGTGGTGCCTCCAGAACAAGCGGTGTGCGCCACCTCGCACGCCGATTGGTACGGTGAGCACATGGGACGGCCGCGGCGATTCGACGAGTCGAGTCTGCTCGACGCCGCGACGGAGCTGTTCTGGTCGCAAGGTTTCGACAGCACCTCGGTGGAAGACGTCTCGCTCGCGACCGGCGTCGGCAACGGGAGCATCTACGCCGCCTACGGCAGCAAGCGGGGATTGTTCCTGGCGGCGTTCGAACGCTATTGCGAGCGCCGCGCGCGTCTGGTGCGCGAGGCCATCGGTTCGGCGGGCGGTTCGGCACGCTCCGCGGTGCGCGCGCTGTACCAGGCGATCATCGAAGACTGTGCCGCGCAGCCGAACCGGCGCGGCTGCCTGATGATCAACAGCATCGCCCATCTCGGTACCCGCATCCCCGAAGTCGCCACCATCGGCCGCCGGACCACCACCGAGATGGAGCGGGGCGTGGCCGACCGGCTGCGGTCGGCGATGCACGCCGCGGGAGACGACGACGAAGCCGTGCTCTCGGCGGTCAGCGCCAATGTGGTGCTGGTCGCCCAGGGCCTGATCCAGCTCAGCCGTCAGGGATTTTCCGCACAGCGTTTGCACGAGATCGCCGATGTGTCGAGTGCGGCGCTGCCACGGGCATGGGCCGACCAGCTCGTGCACTGATCCGGCCGGCCCGGACGGCGTGCGTTCATGGCGGCGTGCCCGCCGCGCGACCGTTCGCGACGCGCAGATCACGCAGTGAAGGAGCCGCCATGCCGTCGACCATCGTGATGACCGGGGCGAGTCGCGGCATCGGCCGCGTCGCCGCGGAGCGCATCGTGCACGCGGCGCCGCAGACGCATCTCGTCGTCGCCGCGCGCGAGGCCACCGGCGCACGGCTGGCGGCCGAACTCGGCGCCGGCGGGGGGATGGTGTCGCACGTCCCGGTGGACCTCGGCGTACTGGACAGCGTGCGGTCGGCGGCGGACGAAATCCGCGGCAGGCTCGACCGCGGCGAGCTGCCGCCGCTGCACGGTTTCGTGGGCAACGCGGGAATCCAGTACACGAACGCGCTCACCGCGGGGCCCGACGGGCTGGAGTCCACCTTCACCGTCAACGTGCTCGCCAACCACCTGTTCGTGCGCCTGCTCGAGGATCGCTTGCGCGCCCCTGGCCGCGTCGTGATCACCGTGAGCGACACCCACTTCGGCGACTTCCGGCACAACATGGGTATGGTGCCGGGCCCGGCTTGGCGGTCCCCGGACGTCCTGGCCCGCCCCGGCGCGTTCTCCGCGCCGCGCACCACCGCCGCCGGCCGCACCGCGTACTCGACGAGCAAACTCGCCGCCATCTATCTGGTGCACGAGTACGCCCGCCGTCTGCCGACAGGGATCGATGTCATCGGCTTCAACCCCGGCTTCGTCCCCGGCACCGATCTCGCTCGCAACGCGGGCCCGGTCTCCCGGTTCGCGATGCGCCGCATCCTGCCCGCGCTGACCCGCACGCCGTTCGCGAACAGCCGTGCTGCCGCCGGGCGCGAGCTCGCGGACGTGGTCCTCGGCGCCACGGCCGCGCCGACCGGATCCTACGTCGACCGTGGCCGGGTCGCCCGCTCGTCGGAGGAGTCCTACGATCCGCGGCGCGAAGCCGAACTCTGGGCGGCCGTGGAGCAGCTCATCGCGCCTCACACGCCCTGAGCGGCGCGACCGGACCGGCCGGATGATCACAGTGGGCGCAGGTTCCCGCGAAACCTCACAGGTAAGGGAAGCAATCGATATCGCGGTGCGTCAAGCAGGGCTGCTCGACCGGCCGCAGCCAGCGAGCGGGGACTCGCAGCGGTTCGACCTCGGGCAGCCGCACGGGCCGGTCCTCGCCGTCGAACAAGGTCCCGCGCACTCGGAACACGCCGACCGGCAGCCCGAGTTCATTGGCTTGCTCACCGGTCAGCACCACGGCGATGCGGGAGTTCGCGGTGATCCGCAGCCCTTCGACGGTGGTCGGATCGCTGGTGTGGTCGATGTCGGTGACGGTGAGCCGGAACCGGCCACCGCGCAGCCACGACCACGCCCAAGTGAGCGAACCCGGCTGGTCGCAGTCGGGGTATCGACTGCGCGGCAGGCGCTGCGGGACCAGCACCATATAGGTGCACCCGACCTCGATATCGCGGGTCCGCATACCTTTCAGCGTGACCGCAGTACCGGCTCATCGCAAGGAAACCGGCAAATCAAGGGCTACACCGGGGCGTACTCGAGAGCGGACGCAAAGGGCGGCCGGAACCGCAGCACGAGCCGATTGCCGAGCCGTCCGAGGGTGGCATTCAGCAGTGGCGAGCGGGTGACCGACACCTTCAGACGGTTCAGGATGGGGG
The DNA here is from genome assembly GCF_035544775.1 of Nocardia implantans. NCBI lineage: Bacteria > Bacillati > Actinomycetota > Actinomycetes > Mycobacteriales > Nocardiaceae > Nocardia > Nocardia implantans. Next base: position 127,947 of record NZ_JAYKYQ010000002.1, read on the forward strand.
CGAGCGGGCGGGGATCGACGTCGGCGAGCGTTTCGGTGAGCAGGCGGACGGGTTCGGCGCAGGAGTCGTAGCGCTCGCCGGGGGCCTTGGCGAGTGCCCGGTGCAGGATCGCGTCGACCTCGGGCGGGATCCAGCGGTGGCGTGTGGATAGCGTGGGAGGCGGTTCGTTCAGCTGCGCTTCGGCGGTGGCCATGAGGTTGCCGCGAGCGAACGGCGTGTGCCCGGTGAGCAGTTCGACGGCGGAACAGGCCAAGGCGTACTGGTCGGTCGCCGGTGACACTGTGTCCGCTCGCAGCAGTTCCGGTGCGGCATACGGCACCGAGACGACGACGAACCCCTCGGTGGCCAGCGGCGGCTCCGGGCGGTCCAGCCATCGGGCCGAATCGAAATCCGAGATCTTCACCGTCGCGGGCTCGTCCGTCCCGACCAGCACGTTCGCCGGTTTCACGTCGAGATGGACCACTCCGTTGGCGTGTGCGAAGTCCAATCCCGCCGCGACGTGCGTCAGCACGTGGAGCACCTGCCGCAAGTCCGGGTACCGGCGCGGCGATCGCACCAACGTCGAACCCGTCGCGCCCGCGACGTACTCGTGAGCCGACCACAACCTGCCATCGGTTTCCCCGTGGGTGTACATCCGCACGATGTCGGGGTGCCGCAGCGCCGACAAGATGTCGAACTCGTGCACGAATCGAGCGCGCGCCTCTGGCGACCGGCTGTCCTCGGGTCCGAGAATCTTCAACGACACCGGCCGCGACCACTCCGGATCCTCGGCCAGGTACACCTGACTGCTGCCGCCGTGTCCCAGTGGGGCCCGCACGACGAAGCCCGCGAACTGGTCACCTGGTTCGAGCAGCACCGCCTCACCATAGTGCTAGGCGATCCGCCGCACGCGGATGTTTGCCTCGGGTGTGCCCAACGGCACTGTCTGCTCGGAGACGAGCAGGCGTCCGTGCTCGCCGGCCGGGGGCGGGCTGGGCACGGACTTCGCCCGCCGTCCCGGAGGTCGTGCCACGACTCATCGGGCCGGCGGGCGGAAGGCGTACGTCAGACGATGGTGACCTTGAGGGTGTAGCCGGCCGCCGAGCCGTCGGCGGAGGAGACGACGATCTGGTAGTCGTTGCCGTCGGCGACGAGATCGGCGTGCGGAACCTCGTTGGCGACCTGCGGGCCGATCAGCGGGGCCACCGAGACGCGGGCATTACCCGCGACGTCGAAGCTCAGGCGCTGCCCCGGCGCCGTGGCGATGGAGTAGCTGTCGGCCTTGCCCTGCGCGACGTTGCCGCTGGCCTCGATGCTGTTGTGGCCGGGAGCGATCTGCAGGCGCTGCACGACGCCGGGAACCGAGGGAATGCCGGGCGCGGCTTGGGCGGTCGCGACCCCTCCGGCCGCGGTGAAGCTGAGGACGGCGAGCACCGCGGGTGCGGTACCCACCAACGAACGAATCAGTCGAGAAGCGGTCATGGGCCACATCTTTCCTCAACGCGTGTGCGAGATCTCATGCGGCTGCGGTGGACAACGCCGAGCCGGGGAGTTTGTCGGTGCCTCATGCCACACTGACGGCGTAGTCACCTGGCCAGAGGAGAACGAATTGGCCGAGATTGATGACCGCCCCATGGTGCGACTGGTCGCGCATTGCCGTCGCTGTCACGGTTGGCTGCTGTCGCCGCAATCGGTCGCACAAGGAATCGGCCCGACTTGCGCGATCCGTGAGCGCGCCGAGCTGCGCGCCCAATCCGCGGGCGAGCTCACTCTTTTCGACGTCGCGGCGTGAGCTGCGGATTCGTCCGCTCGCCGACCGTCGGTCCGGTCGGTGCGGAAGCGTCGAGTGCGCGTCAGAGCACTCGAGTTCGGGCGCGACGCCGCTTGCTGTGGTTAAGATGAGCAACGCTCATTTTCAGTGAACGGGCGGGAGGAAGTCATGCCGCCGAAGGCTGTGGGTCAACGTCGTCGTCCCGCTCAGGCACGAGCCAAGGCGACCAGGGAGCACATCCTGGATACGGCGGCGCGGCTGTTCGGTGAGCGCGGTATCGCCAACACCTCGACCAACCGGATCGCGGCCGAAGCGGGCGTGAGCATCGGCACGGTCTACCGGTACTTCGCCGATCGCGGCGTCCTGGTCGAAGAACTGCTCGAACGGCTGCTCGAGACGGTGGAACGGCGCTTCACCCAGCGCGTCTTCGACGTGTCGGGGAAAACGATGCAGCAGGTCGCCGCCGACATCCTGGGAGTGATCACCGAAGAGTTGGTGGCCAACGCGAAGTTGGTGCGCGCGCTCGTCGCCGGCGTCCAGTTCTACAGCAGTGGCATCCCCGAGTTCGAACCGCGGCTGCGCCTGCTGGTGAAGGTGATGCTGATCCAGATGCTCGGTCCCGGTGACGATCACGAGTACGACGTGATGACATTCGTCGTGATCAACACCGGTTTCGCGGCGGTGCTGCGCGCGTCCGCCCTCGAGGTCGACGATCCGGTGCGCGCGGAGGCGATCGACATGACGGCGCGGATGATCGGCGCATGGGCCGACGCCGAGGTCGCGGCGCGCGCCGCCGTATGAGCAACCGCGGCGCGCCGCGCAAAAAGTGAGTACCTGACCATGTATGTGCTGCGGATGGGCTTCCGAAAGCGGGTGGCCGTTCATGATATTGCCTGGTCAAACCCACTTTTTCCGTTTCGGTACCGAGCGGCCGAAGCGGAGTAGCAACTGAGTCGGCCTGCGGTTTACCGTTTTTCCACAGACCGAACGGCAGGTAGCGCCGCGGACATCGCGAGGTGGTCACGGTCGCATCCAGCGCACATCCGGCGCGGCCTCGGCTCCACGGCGACAAGGAGGTCACCAGTGACGATCGAAAGCATCGCCAACCCCGGATCGAACCAGGCACGGCAGACCGTGCCGCTTTCCCCGAAAGCCCAGCGCACGGCCGCGAAGGTCGTCGCGCACCTCATCGATTCCGCCGCTCTGCCCGGCGGCACGGCCGAAGCGGAAGTCGCTGTCGTGGTGCGGATGTGCTTGGACTGGGCCGTCCAGCGCTTGAACGGGCAGGATTCGACCGGACGGACCGAGATTCTGCGGACCGCCGCGGCGGGATGGGCCAGGAAAGGCATCCCGATCGACGGCATCCTCCACGCGATCCATGCCGGGTTCAAATTCGGCCTGGGCATGCTGCTGGCCGACAAGGGCGCGACGGACCGCGCCCACCTCGTCACCGGCACCGCCGTCACGCTCGAGCTGCTGAATCTGATCACCGCGACGGTCAGCAAAGCCTATGTGCGAGAGTGCAAAGCCGTAGCGGCGGAGGGCCACACCGCGATGCACACCCTGACTTCGGCGCTGCTCGGCGGTCACGCGACCTCGATGATGGCTCGGGAATGCGGGATACCGGTCGCCGAGGAGTATTTCGTGCTCGCGGTCGCGTTACCGGCGCATCCCGACGAGCGTCTTCCCCAGCTCGACAGCCGAGTCGTCGCCCGGCGTAAGCTCCGCCGGCTCCAGTCCGGTCTCGCCGACCTGTTCGACGGCCGCGCGCTGTCGCTGCTGTCGGTCGACGGAGGAACGATCCTCATTCCCACCACCCAGGTCAGCGCGCTGGATCTCGACAGCGTGGTGGACAAGCTCGCCGCGGCGGCGCGTGTGCCGATCACCGCCGCCGTCGTGACCGCGGGGCCGAGGCAGGTCTCCGCCGCCGCTGCCCAAGCCCACGAACTGCTCGACACCGTCGAGCAACTCGGACACGGGCCCGGCTTGTACCGATTCACCGAACTGGCGCTGCAATACCAGCTCACCCGCCCCGGCATCGGCCGCGATGTCCTGAGCACCCAGGTCGCGCCGCTGATGGAGCACCCGGACCTCCTGGAGACATTGCGGATTCACATCGACAACGACCTCAACCGCCAGCGCACCGCCCGGCACCTCCATGTGCATCCCAACACCGTCGACTACCGGCTCCGCCGAATCGCCCAGCTCACCGGTCTCGACCCCGCCGACCCCAGGGGACTGTGGTACCTGCGTTCGGCGCTGATCGTCTGGACCGAGGACGGCACCCGGCGGATACCGGCCGGTGCCCGGCGCATGGCCGGCTCACGGTAGACCGGCATTCCGGCTACGGCGCTGCGTCGCGCCCTCGACAATTCGCGGTCCGGGTGCGAAGAATATCCGGACGTGCGACGCACGCCGCGCGGATGCTCATGGAGGTGCATGCCGTGGCCGATCGAGTGCCCGGAGGACGTCTGGCCAGGAGCGGTCGGTTGGGCAGACTGGCCGCGGGTCAAGCCGTGCGCGGGGTCGGCACCCGGTTGTCGATGATCGGCCGGACCGAAGAGGCCCGGCGAGTGCTGGCCGAGCGTTCCACGCTCGCGACCGCGCAGCAGGTCGTCACCGTGCTCGGCAGCATGAAAGGCGCGGCGATGAAGCTGGGCCAGATGTTGTCGGTGCTCGACGCCGACTTCGTTCCGGAATCGCATCGGGAACTCTTCCGCGGCAAGCTGGCCGAACTCCGCGATCAAGCGCCCGCCGTACCGTTCGCGGCGATGTCGAAGGTCATCGAGGACGATCTCGGGCCGCTCGCGCGCGTCTTCGCCGATTTCGACGAGACGCCGATCGCCGCGGCATCCATCGGCCAGGTCTATCGGGCGCTGCTGCACGACGGGCGCGCCGTCGCGGTGAAAGTGCAGTATCCCGGCGTAGACGAGGCCGTCCACGCGGACATGCGCAATCTCGAAACGCTCAGCAAGCTGTGGAGATCCATGCTGCCCAGCGCCGCCGACAGTGCCGTGCTGGACGAGATCGCGCGCAACATCGGCAACGAACTCGACTATCCGCGGGAAGCCAGGACCCAGCATCGCGTCGCGATGCGGTATCGCGGCCATCCTTTCATCACGGTGCCGGACAGTATCGAGGAATATTGCGTCCGAAGAGTTCTCGTAACGGAATTCGTCGCAGGAGAGAATTTTCAGCAGCTCCGGACGCTGCCCGACGCCGAACGCGATCGCTTCGGTGAGCTGATCTACCGCTTTTACATCAGTTCGCTGTTCCAGGACAACGAATTCTGCGGCGACCCGCATCCGGGAAATATCCTCCTCGCGGCCGACGGCCGGCTCGCGTTCGTCGATTTCGGGCTCTACGACCGGATGGACCCCGCGCATGTCGATTTCGAGCGCGCGTGTCTGCGGGCGGCCGGAGAACACCGCGCCGGAGACCTCTACGAGGCCTGGGTCGGACGCGGCATCATCGACCCGGACGCGGGTGTCGCCGCGGAGGAGTGTTTGGAATACGTCTGGGCGGCGGCGGGGTGGCATTTGCTCGACGAGCGGATAACGATCACCCCCGAGATCGCCACCGGCGCGGTGATTCTCGCTGTCGATCCTCGTGCCGCCGAGTTCAAAGGTATGCGGCAGCAGTTGCTTCCGCCGGAGCACGTGTTCTCCCGGCGTGCGGATCTGTTCACCTTCGCCGTGCTCGGTCAGTTGCGGGTCACCAACAATTGGCACCGGCTGGCAAGGGAGTGGCTCTACCACGAGCCTCCCGTCACCGAGGTCGGGCGCGCCATCGCGAAATGGCGGGACAGTTTGTGACACCCGCTACCGCTTCTTTCCGATCGCCTGCCGGAAAGGGGAGGTGGCGCGGTTTCTCACCGGCCGCCCGTCCTCGCCAGGTGTAGCTCGCGTTCCGCCGTTCTGTGGCCGCTCATATATGAGCCCGCAACTTCGCAGTGAGCCGCCCAGAGTCCCGCGCTGACCAGCATTTTCCACTGATCGGCGTCCTATCGTTGCTGCCGTTCGACATTGCGAGGCGCGCCTGCCGGCAAGGACAACGATGTCGAGATACGGAAAGGCATTCGATGAGATCAAGCGTCAGTCGGCGAATACTGCGTACCGCCGTATTCACCGTAACCGCGACCATGACGATGGGGTTGAGCGTGCTGACCGGGCACGCGGCGCCCGAGGCAGGACCGACGGAGCAGCAGCTGGCCGATTACATCGCGGCGGGCCGTAAGGCGGCGCCGGTGGCGGATTCGGGAAGCGCGGGGTCGGGTTCTGCGTGTACGTCGGGGAGTGGGGCCGGGTCGGGCAACGGCTCCGGTGACTGTTACGGAGGGTCGGGCAGCAGTTCGGGATCCTCGGGCGGTTACGCCAGCGACACTGTGGGTTTCGGTCCGCCGATGACGTCGTGGCTGGCGGCGTTCGGATACGGATTGACGCATCCGGACGTGGCGCCGCCGGGGACGAACGACTGGGCGTGTAAACCGACGGCCGAGCATCCGCGTCCGGTGGTTCTGGTGCACGGAACGTGGATGAACGCGTACAACGGATTCGCGTTCATGGGCCAGCCGATCAAAGACGCCGGATTCTGCACGTTCACGTTCAACTATGGGCGGTCGAATCTCCTGGAAGGCGGGGGCCTGGGATCGGTGCTGCCCGGGGTGATGGGCACCGGTTACATCCAGGATTCGGCCAAACAGCTGGCGGTGTTCGTGGATCGGGTGCTGGCGGCGACCGGCGCTTCGGAAGTCGATATCGTGGCGCATTCCCAGGGTGGATCGATGTCGAACTGGTACACGAAGTTCGAGGGCGGTGCGGCGAAGGTGAAGAATCTGGTCACTTTCGGCGCCACGCACCACGGGACTAGTTTGGACGGCATCGGCGCGCTCGGGCGGGCGATCAACAACTTCGGTATCGATGTGCTCGGTTTCGTGGAGATCTTCGTCGGGCACGCGGGAATCCAGCAGACGATCGGCTCGGATTTCGTCAACAAGCTGAACGAGCACGGCGACACGATCACGGGGGTGGATTACACGATCGTCGGCACGCGGTACGACGAGATCACCAATCCGTATGACCTGACGTTCCTGAAGGCGGCGCCGGGGGTGGCGGTGCAGAACATCACGCTGCAGGACGGGTGCGAGCAAGACGTGTCGGATCATCTGACGATGATGTATTCGCCGCGCGCGTTGTCGATCGCGCTGCGGGCTCTCGATCCGGCTGGTCACCCGAATCTGGAGTGCACGTTCAACCCGTGGCTGCTGGGCGGCGGCGGCTCACTCTGACGGTCCGCGCCACGGCGAAGTGCCCATCGAGCGACCTGGTCCCTCGCTCGATGGGCACACCCATGTGACCGGGACGACCGCCTGGTGACGGCGATTCGGTCAGACCGACTGCTTCGCAGGCTGATTCGTCTCCGACCGCCCGTAGTCGTCTTCGAGGCGGACGATGTCGTCCTCTCCGAAATAGTCGCCGTGCTGTACCTCCACGAAAACCAGTGGGGTCGGACCGGTGTTGTGAATGCGGTGAGCGGCGCCCAGCGGGATATCGATGGCCTCTCCGGTGCGCACTTCGACGGTGTCGCCGTCGAGCGTGACCAGCCCTTCTCCGGCTACCACGAACCAATGCTCGGCGCGGCGCGCATGTTTTTGGTAGCTGAGGCGCCGGCCGGGGTGTACCTCGATGGTCTTGACCTTGAAGCCGTCGCCTTCGGTGAGGATGGTGTAGCTGCCCCATGGGCGCTGAGAGGATTCGGTCACGGCGCTATCCTGCCTCAGCAGTCTCGTCCGGGAATCCGTCGGGGTGCGCACCCTGCGGTGGGGCGGGCCGGCGGTCGAACCGCTCAGTCGGCGGTCTCCCAGGCGAAACCGTCCGGGTCCACGAACGGGCCGATAGTGCCGCGGATGGCGAATCGGTGCGCCCCGGAGCCCTCTGGTGCGATGCCCGCGTCTTTGGCCGCGGCGCGCCGCCCGTAGAGCGCGAGTTTGACCGCATCGGCCGGGGTGGCGAACTCTACATATTTGCTGCCGAAGCTCTTCGCCACGGCCAGGCCGCGGTCGACGTAGAACTGCTTGGTCGCTTTGACATCGTCGACCCCGAGGAGCACTACGAAACTGTCGACTTCCCGGGTGGCAGGCCCGGTGTTCTTCTTCGCCGACGTCGCCACCTTCCAGATCGCCCCGTCCGGAGCCTGCACCACGCCGCCGTAGCCCCAGAAGCTCTTCTTGACCGGCTTCAACGTCGTCGCTCCCGCGTCGACGGCGGTACCGACGAGGCTGTCGACGGTGCTCGGCTGCGACACCACAAGCGACAGCACGTAACCCCGAAAACCGGTGGTCGCAGCGTCGGAGGCGCGCAAGCGCACCTTGTCGCCGAGTCCGAACGCGGCAGCGTAGAAGGCTTCGGCGGCGTCCGGGTCCGGCACCTCGAGCACGACGGAATCGATCGCGGCCTGATCAGTGGTGAGGTTCATGCCCCCAACGCTAGGCGCCCCGCGGCGCGCGCCGCTTCTCGATTCCTGACCGGTCGGTCGCGCCGCCTGGCATCCGGTCCGAGACCATCCGGCAGCTCGGGCGACGGACGAATCCGGCGGAGCGCTCGCCGGGGCGACCCTCATGGGTCGAGGTTGTCGCCGGGAGGGAATACGTCCCGGACGACGGCGCGGACCACCTCACGCAACAACTGGTGTTCCGGTTCGCTGTCGTAGGCCGGATGCCACCACATGGCCTGCACCAGCGGGTCGAGATCGACCGGGCACGGCCGCACCGACAGGCCCCGGCGGTAGGCCGGGTCGTCGGCCAGGTGAACGCAGTTAGGCCACCGACGGCGCGAACTCCATGCCGGCACAACTCAGTTGGACCAGCGACCCCCTCCCGACGACATCGACATGGTCGGCCACCCCGAACTACGGAACTGCGCGCCCGCGGCATCGAGCCGTGGGCGCAGATCGTGACCGAAACCTTCCTCACGGTCGGAGTCCGGGAAGCCGCCTACCACATCGAACCGGCGACCGGAGTGTGGTTCGTCTCCGGTCGCCACGATGCAGGCCCATCGCGGATCTGGGTCGCCGCACAACCGGCCGAGGCCGCAGCGCAGGGTCCCGGCGGGTCGCTGAAGCCGTCGACGTGCTGAGCCTGCTCGGAGCGGTCGGCGCGCCGTCCGGCGAACACGACACGGAGGTCACGCCGCACGGGAAGGTTTGAGCGGCCCTCGCCGCTCGGGGTGAGCACAGTCGTCGAAGGCGCGGACCCTCAGCGGGGCACCCCATGCAGGATGAGCGTGTGCTCGATGCAGCGCGCGATGAATTCGTCGTCGAGCGGACCATCCACCACCAGGAGACGGAAATATATCGGGGCGGAGAGGGTTTCGAGCACTTCGCGGGCATCGACGTCCGATGGCAGCTCGCCGCGATCGACGGCCCTGCCGATGACGTGCGCGGTTCGGTCGAAGCGGTCGACCCAGAAGCGTCGGCGCGCCTCGGCGACCTCGGGGTCGGCCGACAGGGCGATGGTCGTGCCCAGTAGCCGCGCGATGCCGGGGCGCGAGAGCAGGTGGGAGATCTGTTCGGCGAGTTGCCGGAGATCGCCGCGCAACGTCCCGGTATCGGGAGCGGGGTTGCCCGCCGCCGCCAATTCGGTGACGGTCTCGGCGATCAAGGCCGTGCGCGTGCCCCAGCGCCGGTAGATCGTCGTTTCCGCCACGCCCGCCCTGGCCGCGACATCGCCGATGGTCAACCCCTCGATCCCGTGTTCGGCCACCTGTTCCAGCGTCGCGGTCAGTACCGCCTCGCGTACGCGCGCCGACCGTCCCCCGGTCCGCTTGCGCGGGGCCGGGGGCGGTGACAGTTCCTCGATGCTCGCGTCGCGTCCGCGCCGGTCCATGCCCCTGTTCTACTCGATGCGCGAGCCGGCGACCGGCGGACCGGGCCGCGAGCGGTTCGGTCAGCGCGGATACGCGGTGATCCGGTTGCCGAACTCGCAGGCCAGATGCCACTCGTGTTCGGCGATGTGCAAGAGCCGCAGGGAAGATCACCCGCGTGGTCAGGATCGACCGATTCCTCTCGTCGGGCGCTTAAAGCTAGGAACACTTGCGTTTGTGAGGGTGTGGGATTACGTTGACGCTGGTCTGCCTCGTGGTTAGCCAACCGCGCTCCCCGAGCGGGCGGACGTTGGTTCATCCCCCGTCGACGGAAGTGGCCGGGACGGAAAGCGGAGAGGAAGGCGAGGCTCATGGGCGAGTCCATCGCGATTCGGACGTACCTTGGCGGCGAACAAATCTCGCGGGAACGAGTACGGGCATGGGAAGCCCGCCGCGCCGAAGTGGTGCTGACCAAACTCGCCCGCCGTCTGGGAGCGCGAGCCTTCGCCGAACTCGCGCCGGGAAAGCGTTTGGACGACCTGCTCGGCGCTCCGCTCGACGCGCAACGATCCGCGTTGACCTCGATGAAGACCCGCCTGGGTCACGCGGGCGTGTACGCCGCACTCAAGCGTGACCTCGAGATCTCCGAGCGGATGACGCGCACCGGGGTGGCGCTCAGCCGGGGCCGCACCGGGCACGCCGTCACCCGCCTGGAGGTTCCCGGTTACAGCGCCGAACGATTCGCCGCCTGGTTCTCCGACCTCACCGCCACCAACGCCGAGACCGATATGGTCGCCGCCTGCCCCGACCACTACCTCCTGCGCGGACTTCCCGACGGCCGCCAGGAAGTCGTCGAAGCCACCGGCGGGTCACCCCTGGCCACCCGATTTCTCGTCGACTACGGCAGAACCGAAGCACTCACCATCCCTGCCGACCCCCGCTACCCCCAGCAGATCGCGGGCCATGCCCTGCTCGACGACGGCCTCGTGATCGGCGGCGTACGACACCAATTCCTCGACCGCCGCGGAACGATGGAAGCCCTGCTGACCGTGCAGTTCCCGGCGAGTCTGCCCGCCCGGTTCATCCGCGAGCACCGATGGCACCTGGCCGTGGAATTCGGCAACTGGATCATCGCCGCCGCATCCACAGCCGCCACGTCGTAAGTCGCCTCGGGCTCCACCTCGACGCCGATGACTCCGCGGGCGGGCAATGCGATGACAGCGTGTCCGTCCGGTGACCTTCGGGCCAGCACTACTCCGCCAATCGAGTCGGGTCCGCTCCAGTCGGGTGCCCGGCCGCCACTCGAACGCGGTGCCGGTGTGCTTGTCGAGGACGCGACCTTCGTCGCCGCCGGTGGACAGATAGGGGACATCGCCGTCGCCGGTACGAACCACGCGGTTCGTGACCTGCGGTACGTAAACGAATATCTGCAACGGCGCCTGCGGCCGGATGACCGGCGCGATCAACGCCGACCGCCTGTGCCAGCAAACATTTCGCAGGGATCAAGTGTGGGGCGGTCCGGCAGATGGGCCAGGAATCGGAACAGGTCAGAGCGGTTTTCCGGGGGCGCCTTCGTGCGGGAAAGGGCCCTCCGACACGCGGCTCGGGCGAGCGTCACGACTGACGGGAATCTGTGCGCGAGAGGGGACTTGAACCCCTACGTCCGTGGACACCAGAACCTAAATCTGGCGCGTCTGCCAATTTCGCCACTCGCGCTTGATGGTACGACCGTCCAAACTCTACCGGGCCAATCGGTCATAGCGAAGCATTGGGTTGGCGTGGCGTACTGGTCAGTAACCCCACCTGGGATTATAACGATTTGATGAACCTCAATATGAGGGGCACTCATGTTTCGTACGCGTTGGTAACCCGATGGACCAGGGAGTTCAAACATGAGGCGGAGTCATGTTCACGACTATTCTGGTACGTACGTACTGAAATACTCCTAAGTAGCGGCCACGCCCGGAGGCAAACGTGAGGATTTCCTCATGATTTTGTGCCATCCTCGCCCCTATCAGGCCGATCACCCGCGATCACTCGTGAACCGGTAGGGACCGGCGTGTCGCCGAGGCATGTCGCATGGAGAAGGAAGTCGAAGCGTCTTGACGATCAACGAGAGCACCAAGACCGAGTCCGGACAGAGCACGAAGGTGGCCGGCGCCGCCGGGAAGGCCGCGTCGGGCGGGGCGCGGTCGCCGCTGTTGGATCGTCTGCTCGGCGGCGTGCCGTACGCGCTCGCCTTCGGTGGGCAGGGCGCGCAGTGGCTGCGTGAACTGGAGGAGATCGGGCGCGACAGCGCGCTGGAGCCGGAGCTGACCGCACTGGTCAACGAGGCGGCGACGCTGCTCGAGCCGGTCGCGGCGCAGTTGCTGGTGGTCCGTCCCGTCGGCTTCGATCCCATCGGGTGGATGCTCGAGAACGAGCTCGCCGACGGCGACGAGGGCGAGGCGTCCGCGGCCCCGTCCGAGGCGGTGCTGCGCTCGGCGGCGGTGTCCATGCCCGGTGTGCTGCTGACCCAGGTGGCGGCCGTGCGGGCGCTGCGCCTGCAGGGTCTGGATCCGGCCGAGCACGCGCCGGTCGCGATCGTCGGGCACTCGCAGGGCCTGCTCGCCGCCGCGGCGGTGGAAGCCGGTGGCGCCCGCGACGCGGAGCTGCTCGCGGTGGCCCAGATGATCGGCGCCGCAGCGGGTTTGGTGGCGCGTCGGCGCGGGCTGATGCCGGTGGGCGAGCGCTCGCCGATGGTCGCGGTGTCCAACGTCGATCCCGAGCAGCTGCGCGCCGTGGTGGCCGAGGTGTGCGCGGGAGCCGATCCCGCCGCCGCCGTGGTGGTCTCGATCCGCAACGGACGCCGCCGCGCGGTGCTGTCCGGGCCGCCCGCGCAGTTGGAGCGGGTGCGGCAGCGGTGTGCGCAGCTCCACGACGAGCAGGCGCGCGAACGCGACGCCAAGGTGCGCGGTGGCTCGGTGTTCGCTCCGGTCTTCGAGGACGTGGCCGTCGACGTGGCGTTCCACCACCCGGCGCTGGCCGACACGGTGGACTTGGTGAGCAGCTGGGCCACCCAGTGCGGCCTGGACGCGGAACTGGCGGGCGAGCTGGCGCGGCAGATCCTGGTCGATCCGATCGACTGGGTGGAGGTCGTCGAAGGCGTGATCTCCGCAGGCGCGGAGTGGATTCTGGACCTCGGCCCCGGCGACCTGCTCTCCCGCGTCACGGGCGGCACGCTGAAGGGCACCGGCCTCGGCATCGTCGCCGCCGCCACCCGCGCCGGTCAGCGCAGCCTGCTCACCCCGGGCGCCGCGCCGGAGCCTGCGACCCCCTGGTCGGCGTTCGCGCCGCGGCCGGTGCGGCTGCCCAACGGGCGCATCGTGGTCGAGACCGCCTTCACCAAGCTGACCGGACGCTCGCCGATCCTGCTCGCCGGCATGACCCCCACGACAGTCGACGCGAAGATCGTCGCGGCCGCGGCGAACGCCGGCCACTGGGCGGAGCTGGCCGGTGGCGGACAGGTCACCGAGCAGATCTTCGCCGACCGGGTTGCCGAGCTGAAGAAGCTGCTGCATCCGGGGCGTTCGGTGCAGTTCAACTCCTTGTTCCTCGATCCGTACCTGTGGAAGCTGCAGCTGGGCGGCAAGCGGTTGGTGCAGCGGGCCCGTTCGGCGGGCGCCCCGTTCGACGGCGTCATCGTGACCGCGGGCATTCCGGAGCTGGAGGAAGCCGTCGCGCTGATCCAGGAGCTCACCGAGGTCGGGATCAGCCACGTCGCGTTCAAGCCGGGCACCGTCGCCCAGATCAGGGCCGTGCTTCGCATCGCCGACGAGGTGCCGGACTACCCGGTGATCATGCACATCGAGGGCGGCAAGGCCGGCGGTCACCACTCCTGGGAGGACCTGGACGACCTGCTGCTGGAGACCTACGCCGAGCTGCGCAACCGCGCCAACGTGGTGGTGTGCGTCGGCGGCGGCATCGGAACGCCCGAGCGCGCCACGGAGTACCTCACCGGCCAGTGGGCGGTGCGGCACGGCTACCCGGTGATGCCGCTGGACGGCGTTCTGGTCGGTACCGCGGCCATGGCCACGCTGGAAGCCACCACGGCGCCTGAGGTCAAGCAACTGCTCGTGGACACCCCCGGCACCCCGGACTGGGTCGGTGCGGGCACCGCGTCCGGCGGCATGGCCTCGGGCCGCAGCCAGCTGGGCGCCGACATCCACGAGATCGACAACGCCGCTTCGCGCACCGGCCGGCTGCTGGACGAGGTGGCGGGTGACGCCGACGCGGTCGCGGCGCGCCGGGACGAGATCATCGCGGCGCTGAACGCCACCGCCAAGCCGTACTTCGGCGACCTGTCCACCATGACCTACCAGGAGTGGCTGGAGCGCTACATCGAGCTCGCCGTCGGGCTGGACCGCCGCAAGGACTTCGACTGCGGCAGCGACCTGGGCGACGCGATCGCGGAGGCCACCCGTTCGGTGTGGCTGGACATCACCTGGCGCGACCGGTTCGCGGAGATGGTGCGCCGCACCGAGTCTCGGCTGCACCCGGCCGACCGCGGCGAGATCCCCACCCTGTTCGCCAGTGACGAGGACTTCGAGGACCCGGTCGGCGCCCTGTGCGCGCTGAAGGACGCCTACCCCGCTACGGCGCAGACGCTGCTGCACCCGGCCGACGTCCCGTTCTTCATCGCGTTGTGCAAGACCCCCGGCAAGCCGGTGAACTTCGTTCCGGTCGTGGACGGCGACGTGCGCCGCTGGTGGCGCTCGGATTCGCTGTGGCAGGCGCACGATCCGCGCTACTCGGCCGATCAGGTGTGCGTCATCCCCGGCACGGTCTCGGTCGCGGGCATCACCCGGGTCGACGAGCCGGTGGGCGAGTTGCTCGACCGCTTCGAACAGGACACCGCGTACTCCCTGGTGCGCGCGGGCGTGGCCCCGGTCCCCGTGGACGCGCGCCGCACGGCGGGCGTCACCGGCGGCCCGATCGACGCCGTGCTCGCCGCCCCCGACGTGCAGTGGGCCGGGCGCACCGCGATCAGCCCGGTGCACCGGCTCGGCGACCTGTCCGAGTGGGTCGTCGACGGAAAGGGCGCGGTGCATCCGCCCAGCGGCGCGACGCTGGTCGAGACCACCGGTCCGGAGCCGGAGCACGCCTACGTTGAGCTGACCGTCCCGCTGCTGGCGGGCAACGCGGTCCGCATCCGGATCACCGTGCCGACCTCGGTCTACAACGGCGGCGCCCCGGTCGTCACCGAGGCCGACGCCGACGAGGCCATGTCCGCGCTGCTCGCGGTCGCGGCGGGCCAGGACCTGCCCGAGGTCAAGGGCAAGGTCGCCCACGTGAACCTGGCCTGGACGCCGGACCTGATCGCCGATCACGCCGGGGTCACCGGCTCCGGCCTGCCCGCCACGCTGAGCACGCTCGGCCGTACCGTGCCCGACGTGCTGGTCGGCGCGTGCTGGCCCGCCGTGTTCGCGGTGCTCGGCGCGACCCGCACCGCGCGGGGCGAGAGCGTCATCGAGGGCATGCTCGACCTGGTCCACCTGGACCACCAGGTGCATCTCGCCGGTGCGCTGCCCGCCGAGACCAGCGTGCTTGCGGTGCGCGCGGAGGCGGGGGAGACCGTCGACACCGACCTCGGCCGCGTGGTCGAGGTGCACGTGCGGATCACCGCCATGCTGGACAAGCCCGAGACCGGGATGTCGATGCCGGTGCTGGCCACCCTCACCGAACGGTTCGCCATCCGCGGACGCACCGGAGCGGGCGAGCTCGCCGATCCGCCGCGCGCGGCGGGCACGGTGTCCGACGCCGCCACCGACACCCCGCGCCGGCGTCGCCGCGACGTCACGATCGTGGCTCCGCGAAGCATGCACGCCTTCGCCGCCGTCTCCGGCGACCACAACCCGATCCACACCAGCGATGCCGCCGCCAAGCTCGCCGGGCTCGGCGGTCCGATCGTGCACGGCATGTGGCTGTCGGCGGCCGCGCAGCACGTCGTATCGGCGGTGGATCCGGCGAGTTCGGTACCCGCGCGGACGCTGACCGCATGGACCACCCGGTTCCTGGGCATGGTCCGCCCCGGCGCGCAGATCGATGTGCGCGTCGAGCGCGTCGCGCTCGACGCCGGCAGCGAGATCGTCGAGGTCTCCTGCCGCACCGAAGGCGAGCTGGTGATGACCGCCACCGGTCGCACCGCGGCGCCGAAGACCGTCTACGCCTTCCCCGGCCAGGGTATCCAGCGCAAGGGGATGGGGCTGGACGCCCGCTCACGGTCGAAGGCGGCCAAGGAGATCTGGGACCGCGCCGACAAGCACACCCGTGCGGCGCTTGGCTTCTCGATTCTCGCCGTGGTGCGGGACAACCCGACATACCTGAAGGCGCGCGGCGTCGAGCACCGGCACCCGGACGGCGTGCTGCACCTGACCCAGTTCACCCAGGTCGCCATGGCGACCCTCGGCGTCGCCCAGATGGCGGAGCTGCGCGAGTCCGGCGCGTTCGTCGAGGGCGCGCTGCTCGCGGGCCACTCGGTGGGCGAGTACAACGCGCTGGCCGCCGTCGCCGGAGTGCTGCCGCTGGAGGCGGTGCTCGAGGTGGTGTTCCAGCGCGGTTCCGCGATGCACGAGCTGGTGCCGCGGGACGCGCAGGGACGCAGCGACTACCGGATGGCTGCCATCCGGCCCTCGCAGATCGGACTGCCCGACGCGGAGGTCGTCGACTTCGTCAACGAAGTCGGGAATCGGGTCGGGGAGTTCCTCGAGGTGGTCAACCTGAACCTGCGCGGTTCGCAGTACGCGATCGCGGGCACGGTGGCCGGGCTGGACGCGCTGGAGCAGGAGATCGACCGCCGCCGTGCGGAATTCGGCGGCAAGCGCGCCTTCATCCTGGTCCCCGGCATCGATGTGCCGTTCCACTCGACGGTGCTGCGCAAGGGCGTTCCGGAGTTCCGGCAGAAGCTCGAACAGCTGCTGCCGGTGGACCTGGACCCGGCGACCCTGGTCGGCCGCTACATCCCGAACCTGGTGCCGAGGCTGTTCTCGCTGGAGCGGGCGTTCGTGCAGGAGATCGCGGACCTGGTGCCGTCCGAGCCGCTCACCGAGGTGCTGGCCGACTTCGACAGCTGGGCGGCGCGGCCGGTCGACCTGTGCCGCGTGGTGCTGATCGAATTGCTCGCCTGGCAGTTCGCCAGCCCGGTGCGCTGGATCGAGACCCAGGACCTGCTGTTCACCGACCCCGCGCAGGGTGGGCTCGGAGTGGAGCGGTTCGTCGAGATCGGTCTCGGCGCCACGCCGACGGTGGCCAACTTGGCCAGCCAGACGTTGAAGCTGCCCGCCTTCGGCGGAGCCAAGGTGGAGGTGCTCAACATCGAGCGCGAGGCGGCGATCGTCTACGCGACCGACACCGATCCCGCCCCGGTCGACGAGCCGGTGGACGAGCCGGCCGCCGCCGCGGCTCCGGCAGCGGTCGCCGCCGCCCCCGTGGCCGCGCCCGCGCCGAGTTCGGGCGGGCCGCGTCCGGACGACATCGCCTTCACCGCCGCCGACGCGACGCGCGTGCTGATCGCGCTGTGGACCAAGCTGCGGCTGGACCAGATCGGCCCGGTGGACACCATCGAGGGCCTGTGCGACGGCGTGTCCTCCCGGCGTAACCAGCTGCTGGTCGACCTCGGCTCCGAGCTGTCGCTCGGCGCGATCGACGGCGCCGCCGACGCCGACATGGGCGCGCTGTCGGCGACGGTGGAGCGGCTCGCCCGCACCTACCGTCCGTTCGGCACGGTGCTCACCGACGCCATCGGCGACCATCTGCGCAAGGTCTTCGGCCCGTCCGGCAAGCGTCCGGCCGCCATCGCGGACCGGGTCAAGAAGGTCTGGGAACTCGGCGACGGCTGGGCCAGCCACGTGACCGCAGAGGTGTCGCTCGGCACCAGGGAAGGCACCAGCGTGCGCGGTGGCGACCTGGGCGGGCTGGTCTCCGGCGCGCTCGGCGACGCCGCCTCGGTCGACGCGGCCATCGACGCGGCCGTGCAGGCCGTCGCGGCCCGCCGCGGTGTCGCGGTGTCGCTGCCTTCGGCGGGCGGGGGTGGCGGTGCGACCGTCGACGCCGCCGCGCTGGGCGAATTCACCGAGCAGATCACCGGCCGCGACGGCGTGCTGGCCACGGCCGCGCGCGTCGTGCTCGAACAGCTCGGTTTGTCCGAGCGCGTGTCCGCGCCGGAAGCCACCGAGGACTCCCTGGTCGATCTGGTGTCGGCCGAACTCGGTTCGGACTGGCCGCGTCTGGTCGCGCCTGCGTTCGACGCCCGCAAGGCGGTGCTGCTGGACGACCGGTGGGCCACCGCGCGCGAGGATCTGGCCCGACTGTGGCTCGCCGACGACTCCGACAGTGCCGACCAGCCGGTCACCGGGTTCATCGGCGCGGGTGAAGCCGTTGCAGCCCAAGCCAACTGGTGGCGGCAGCGGGCGATGCACGAGGCGCGTTCGGTGCTGGCCGGACTGTACGAGCGCATCGCCGAGGCGGCCCTGAGCACGGAGGAGCCCGGTCTGTGGTCCTCCGACATCGCGGTGATCACCGGCGCGAGCAAGGGATCGATCGCCGCGGCGGCGACCGGAAGGTTGCTCAGCGGTGGCGCCACGGTGGTGGTCACCACCTCGTCGCTCAACGACGAACGTCTCGCCTTCTACCGGAAGCTCTACCGCGACAACGCCCGTCACGGCGCGGCACTGTGGGTCGTTCCCGCCAACATGGCGTCCTACCAGGACGTCGATGCCCTGATCGACTGGATCGGCACCGAGCAGGTCGACAGCGCGGGCGGCGCGAAGATCAAGATCAAGGACGCGATGACGCCCACCCTGCTGCTGCCGTTCGCGGCGCCGCGGGTGGCCGGTGACCTCGCCGACGCGGGCGCGCGCGCCGAGATGGAGATGCGCGTGCTGCTGTGGTCGGTCGAACGGCTGATCGGCGGGCTGTCCAAGTTGGGCGCCGATCACGACGTGGACGCGAAACTGCACGTGGTGCTGCCGGGTTCGCCCAACCGGGGCATGTTCGGCGGCGACGGAGCCTACGGCGAGTCGAAGGCTGCGCTGGACGCGGTGGTCGCCAAGTGGCGGGCCGAGAAGTCGTGGTCGAGCCGGGTCACCCTGGTGCACGCCCTGATCGGCTGGGTGCGCGGCACCGGCCTGATGGGCCACAACGACCCGATGGTCGAGGCGGTCGAGAAGGCGGGCGTGCAGACTTGGTCCACCACCGAGATGGCCGACGAGCTGCTCAAGTGGTGCACCTCGCGGGCCCGTCAGGTGACCGCGAGCGGCCCGCAGCAGATCGACCTGACCGGCGGGCTGGCCAGGGCCAAGCTGGACCTGCCCGCGCTGGCCAAGCAGGCCGCGGAGCAGACGGAGGCGGAGACCGACGCGGACTCCGGCCGCACGATCGCGGCGCTGCCCGCGCCGCCGACCGTGACCTCCGCGCTGCCGGTCCCCGAGTGGGGCGAGGTGACCGCGGACCCGGCCGACATGGTGGTCATCGTCGGCGCGGGCGAGCTCGGCCCGTACGGCTCGGCGCGCACCCGCTTCGAGATGGAGGTCTCCGACGAGCTGTCGGCGGCGGGCGTGCTGGAACTCGCCTGGACCACCGGCATGGTCACCTGGGAGAACGACCCGAAGCCGGGCTGGTACGACGCCGCGTCCGGTGACTACGTGCCCGAGCACGAGCTGGCCGAGCGTTACCACGACGCCGTCGTCGCCCGGTGCGGTGTGCGGCGCTACGAGGACGACGGCGCCATGACCGACAACTCGGCGCCGCTGATGACCTCGGTCTTCCTCGACCAGGACCTGTCGTTCACGGTGGGCGGCGAGGCCGAGGCCCGCGCCTTCTACGCCGCCGACCCGGAGCACACGGTGATCACGCCGGTCGAGGGCTCCGGCGACTGGACGGTGACGCGCAAGGCGGGCACCGAGATCCGCGTGCCGCGCCGGGCCAAGCTCTCGCGCACCGTCGGCGGCCAGATCCCGACCGGCTGGGACCCCACCATCTGGGGTATCTCGCCCGACATGGCCGCTTCGGTGGACCGGGTCGCGCTGTGGAACATCGTCTGCACGGTGGACGCGTTCATCGGCTCCGGATTCAGCCCCGCGGAGCTGATGAGCTGGGTGCACCCCTCGCTGGTCGCCAACACGCAGGGCACCGGCATGGGCGGCATGTCCTCGATGCGCTCGCTGTACATCGACAACCTGCTGGGTGAGTCGCGCCCGAACGACATCCTGCAGGAGGCGCTGCCGAACGTGGCGCTGGCGCACGTGGTGCAGTCCTACGTCGGCAGCTACGGCGCGATGGTGCACCCGGTGGCGGCCTGCGCCACCGCCGCGGTGTCGGTCGAGGAGGGCGTCGACAAGATCCGGCTCGGCAAGGCCGACCTGGTCGTGGCCGGCGGTTACGACGATCTCGGCATCGAGGGCATCGTCGGCTTCGGCGACATGTCGGCCACCGCGGATTCCGCGGCCATGAGCGCCAAGGGCATCAGCGACCGGTACTTCTCCCGCGCCAACGACCGCCGCCGCGGCGGATTCGTCGAATCCCAGGGCGGCGGCACCATCCTGCTGGCGCGCGGCAGCGTCGCGCTGGAGATGGGTCTGCCGGTGCTGGGCGTGGTGGCCTACGCGCAGTCCTTCGCCGACGGCGTGCACACCTCCATCCCGGCTCCCGGTCTGGGCGCGCTGGGCGCCGGTCGTGGCGGGACGGAGTCCAGGCTGGCGACCGAACTGCGCAAGCTGGGCGTCACCCCGGACGAGATCGCGGTGGTGTCCAAGCACGACACCTCCACCGCTGCCAACGACCCGAACGAGTCCGAACTGCACGAGCGTCTCGCGACGGCCATCGGACGTTCGGACGGCGCTCCGCTGTTCGTCGTCTCGCAGAAGAGCCTCACCGGGCACGCGAAGGGCGGCGCGGCCGCCTTCCAGCTCATCGGCCTGTGCCAGGTGCTGGAACAGGGCGTCATCCCGCCGAACCGCAGCCTCGACTGCGTCGACGAGAAGATGCTCGCCTTCCCGCACCTGGTGTGGCTGCGCGAACCGCTGCGCCTGGGTGGCCGCCTTCCGCTGAAGGCCGGTCTGGTCACCTCGCTCGGCTTCGGCCACGTGAACGGTCTGCTCGCGGTGGTGCACCCGGAGGCGTTCATCCAGGCCATCGAGCCAGGGCGGCGCGAGGAGTACCAGCGCAGGGCGCAGGAGCGTCAGCTGGCCGGACGGCAGCGGTTCGTGGAGGCGATGTGCGGCGGCGCTCCGCTGTACGAGCGTCCCGCGGATCGCAGGCTCGGCGGTGAGGGCACCCCGTCCCAGCGGGCACGGCAGCTGGAGGCCGACGTGCTGCTCTCGCCGGAGGCGCGCTTGGACCAGGACGGGGCCTACCGCGCGAAGGGCATCGGATGCGCGTAACCGGAAGCGCGGCGGGGCAACTCGCCGCGCCGGGTCCGCGCGCGGGCGCGCCGGGCACGTCGTAGGCTGCCCGCCTATGACGATCCTCGGTATCGGCTTGGACTTGGTGACCATCTCCGAGTTCGCCGAACAGCTCGAACGCGCCGGAACGACCATGCTCAGGGAAAGTTTCACCGCGGGAGAGCGGCGTTACTGCCAGAGCAAAGGGACCGACCCGGCGCGCAGCTACGCGGCGCGGTGGGCGGCGAAAGAGGCGGTGCTCAAAGCATGGGCGTCGTCGCGGTTCGCCCGCCGCCCGCAGATCGGGGACAACCCGTATCCGCTGATCGAAGTGGTCAACGACGCGTGGGGCAGGCCGAGCATCAAGCTGCACGGCCTGGCCGCGGAATTCCTGCCCCGGGTGCGGGTCCACCTCTCGCTGACGCACGACGGCGACACCGCCGCCGCCATGGTGGTGCTGGAGGACCCGGGCGAGCTGGCCGACCTCATCGAAGGCCGCGACAGCGCGGGCTGAGCAGCGCGGTGGTCCCGGTCGCGGCCGGGACCACCCGTTATCCTTCGCCGCCGGTACGCGATTCCTTCTCCGCGACCAGCAGGTAGGCCACCATCAGGCGCTTGAGTTCGGCGACCGCTTCGGCGCTGCTCTGCTCGTCCTGCACGGAGAAATTGAGCATCGAATAGACCACGTGCACCAGCACTTCGGCCATCATGGTGCGCCGTGCCCTCGGCGTGCGCGGCGTGAGCGGCCGCAGCATCTGCGAGACGACCTCGGCGAACTGCTTCTCGTGGATCGCCCCGGTGGCCCGGGTGGACGGCGTGGACTGCATGGCAAGCCACACCTCCCGCCGGGACGGGTCGGTCATCCAGAGGTTGGCCAAGTGGTCGACGAACTGGTTCATGTGCCGCAACCAGTCCAGGGAGGGAATCTCACCGTGGAAGTCGGCCAGCTCCTGGGAAACGGCAACCAGGTCTTGGCGATTCAGCTCACAGACGATGACGTACTTGTTGGCGAAGAACTGATACAGCGTGCCGATCGGCACCTCCGCCCGTGCCGCCACCTCTTCACAGGTGAACGACTCGAACCCGACCTCGACGAGCAACTCCCTGGACGCCTGGAGTAAGGCGTCGAACTTTCGTTTGCTGCGTTCCTGCGTCGGCCGGCGTCGCGGCATGAGCTCCTGTGGGTCGGCCTGCAGCTCCAACGCAGGGTCCAGACGGTGCTTCACCCTGGCCTCCGCGCGTACTTCCACGCATCCAGGCTAACGGTAGGGGCAAGCGTGCGATACGCGCATCCGCCGTTCGCGTCCAGTCGGCTGGATTTCCGCTACCCATCCGTAACCGATGCGGCATCGAACATATACCGAGCGCGCGTGCATCGCGGCGTGTGTTCCGAGCAGGGGAATCCATGGGGCTCATGGCTTTCGGCAAGCCCGTGAGCTCGGTCAATGCACAGAGGGAAGGCGTGATCAGTGGTAGCTGAATCTGTGGTGACTCTCGGCGTTTCGACCGAACGCGGTGCCGTGCACGCGGTGGCGCTCGCCGACGGCAGGAAGCTGGCCGATCGAGTGCTGCTGCGCCGGGTCGAGCGAACCGGCGGCGACAGCAAGGCGGACGTGGCCGCAGCGGTCGAGGCCGCGCTCGACGCCGTGGCCGCGGGCCTGGGCGCGGAGCGGGAAGTCGGTGGTGTGGCGGTCGCCTATCGCGACGCCGCGGAGCGGCGCGCCATCGTGACCAGATTGGCGGCGGGCCGGTGGCACAGCGCCTCGATGGTCTCGGTGAAATCGGCCCACCTGAGCGTGGCGAGCATGATGACGTGGCTGGACGCCTACGACAACCTGCTGGTGTGTGAGGTGGTGCCCGGGTACCACGCGTTCACTTTGGTGGACCGGGGCCGCCGCCGAGTGCTCGCCGCGGTGGGGCAGGCGGGCCGGGCGACGCCGCGATCGCTCGGCATGGGCGTCACGGCCGCGTGGGATCAGCTGGACGCGGCCGGCGCGCGGCCGGACGCGGTGGCGCTGATCGGCTCGGCGGGCGCGGGTTCGGCCGTGCTGACGGCGGTCGAGAAATTCGGGGCTCCGGTGATCCCCTGCACCGTAGGCGCTTTCGCCTCCGCCGCGGGCGCGGCGTTGAGCGCACGGCTGGAGCAGGACAGCTACGCAGGCCCGGTGAGCGAGTCGAATCGACCGCGCGGCGGGGTGGCGGTGTTCGCCGCGGCCGGTGTGCTGGCCAGCGGAATGGTCATCGGCGGGAGCTACCTGCTGAACGATTCGTCTCGGTCGGTGCCGACCGTCGTGACCGACGCCAGGATCGAGGGCGCCGGTGCGACGCATCCGGTGGAGCCGGTCCGGCCCGCCGGTACCGAGGCGGACGAGTCGTTCGACGGCCCGCACGGTGGCGATGCCACCACGACCGGAGTGTGGCTTCCGGACCAGCGCTGGGGATCGTCCCCGCGGCACCGTCCGTTGCCGCTGGTCGCCGCCGATGCCCCTGTCGCGCCGGAGCCGGAGGCCCCGGAGCCGCTCGTGCCGGGGACCGGAATCCCGTCCGATCGCCAGGTGGGCGCGCCCGACGGCGCGTTGCTGTTCCCCGGTGAGGCTCCACCGCCCGCGGCGTTCACCCCGGAAGCGGCGGACTGGTGGGACGAGCACCTTCGCCTGATGGCGCAATGGGCCGCCCAGCAGGTTTTGCAGGCTTGATCCACCCGACTCCGGCCCGGCGCCCCTGCGGCGCCGGGCTTTTCGCTGCCCCGTGGGCTACACCGACAGGTCGCGGCGCAGCTTGGCGACGTGACCGGTGGCGCGGACGTTGTACTGCGCGAGGGCGATCTTGCCCGCTTCGTCCACCAGGAAGGTCGAGCGGATGACGCCGACGACCGTCTTGCCGTACATGGTCTTCTCGCCGTACGCGCCCCAGGCGGTCAGCACGGCGCGATCGGGATCCGACAGCAGGGGAAAGGTCAGTCCCTCCGCGTCGCGGAACTTGGCCAGCTTGGCGGGCTTGTCCGGCGAGATGCCCACCACGTCGATGCCCGCGCCGTCCAGGTCGGCCAGGTTGTCGCGGAAGTCGCAGGCTTGCTTGGTGCAGCCGGGCGTGCTCGCGGCGGGGTAGAAGTACACGATCACCTTGCGACCGCGGTAGTCCGACAGCGAGACGTTCTTGCCGTCGGCGTCGGGCAGCGTGAAGTCGGGGGCGGTGTCACCCGGGGAGAGTCGTTGGTTGGTGGTCACCTCCAGCACGGTATCCGAAGGTCGGGACCGCAGATCCGCGCACGGCCGGATCGCGCCGCGTGGCGGCGGATAGACTCGTCCGCGAGCCCCGGGTACTGCGCGAACGGCCGAGCGTGCGGCGTGATTCTGCACCGGGTGCGGCAATCGACAACAGGAGGGTGGAACGTGGCAAGGGATACCGAGCGGATCGAGCAGGAGATCGAGGCCGCCCGCACTCGGCTGGCGAGCACGCTCGACGAACTCGCGGTACGCGCGGACCCGCATCGCATCGCGGACGACACCAAGCAGATCGTGGTTTCGAAGCTGAACGAGCCGAAGGTGAAATACAGCCTGATCGGCGCCGCCGCCGTCTTCGTCGGGCTGGTGCTGCTCAAGATCTTCCGCTGAGCTGGAGAAACGACGACACCCGGTGGGCAGCTGCCCACCGGGTGTCGTCGTTTCGCGGTCGGTTCAGACCGTCGGGCAGGCGAAGCCGTCGCCGTCG
Source organism: Nocardia implantans (assembly GCF_035544775.1). Classification (NCBI taxonomy): domain Bacteria; kingdom Bacillati; phylum Actinomycetota; class Actinomycetes; order Mycobacteriales; family Nocardiaceae; genus Nocardia; species Nocardia implantans. Next base: position 152,684 of record NZ_JAYKYQ010000002.1, read on the forward strand.
GGATCCAGGTGCGGGCCGAAGCCGGGTTCGCCGCGGAACAGCGGCGCGCGACCGGCGGCACGGGCGTCGTCGCAGTTGGCGAAGGCGCCACCGGCCGAACCGGTCTGCGACAGACCGGCCGAGCCGGTCGCGGCGGAGCCGGTGTCGACGGCCGAGGAGCCGGTTCCGGCGGATCCGGACGGAGGGGCGGCTAGGGCGGCGGGAGCCGCGAGAAAGGTCAATCCCGCGACGGCCGCGCTGACGGAGAGCCGGCGAACGTTCATGTATTCCTCTATGTGGTTGCTGCGGTGGATGGGCGTCCGACCGGACGCCGCATCCACTGTTGTGACGGGCCGCTCCGTTGTCAACCTCGGGGGGACGGAACTAGGGGATTAGGGGATCACACCCGGTGCGGCCGCTCAGGCGGTCGTCCCGGCGCCGCGGATGTGTTCGGCGGGGATGTTTCCCATGCGTCCGGCCTGGTAGTCCTCCATGGCTTCGATGATCTCGGCGCGCGTGTTCATCACGAACGGCCCGTATTGCACCACCGGTTCCCGGATCGGACGTCCGCCGAGCAGCAGGACTTCCAGCGCTCCGGTCCGATTGTCTTGGCGCGCATCGGCGGTCACGCTGATCGCGTCTCCCTGACCGAAGACGGCGAGCTGCCCCTCGGCCAGTGGCCTGCGCTCCGCGCCGACCGTGCCGCTGCCCGACAGCACGTACGCCATCGCGGTGAATTCTTGCGGCCACGGCGTTTCCAGGATTCCGCCGGGTGTGATCGACGCGTGGGCGTAGGCGATCGGGGTGTATGTCGAACCGGGACCGGTGAATCCGCCGACCTCGCCGGCGATCAGCCGGACCAGCGCGCCGCCGTCGTGCGAACTCACCAGGGTCAGTTCGCGAGCGCGCAGGTCCTGGTAGCGCGGGGTGGCGAATTTGAGCGCGCGCGGCAGGTTCACCCAGAGCTGGATGCCGTGGAACCAGCCGCCCGAGGCGACCATCTCCTCCGGCGGGACCTCGTCGTGCAGGATGCCGGAGCCCGCGGTCATCCATTGGGTGTCGCCTTCGCCGATGACGCCGCCGCCGCCCTGTGAATCGTGGTGCACCATGGTGCCGTCGAGCATGTAGGTGACCGTCTCGAAGCCGCGGTGCGGATGCCACGGCGCGCCCTTGGCCTCGTGCGGTTCATAGGCGACCGGACCCATCTGGTCGAGCAGGATGAAGGGATCGGCCGTGCGCAGATCCATGCTGGGGAACGGCCTGCGCACCTCGAAGCCGGCGCCTTCGCGCTGTCTGTGCGCGGTGACCACGCTGCGCACCGGCCGTTCACGCAGGGTGGCGTCGGTGCGCGGGAGGCGTGGCAGGACCATGATGTCGGGAACGGTGACGGCGGGCATCGGGACCTCCTCGGGAGTTGGTGTCCATGTCAACCAACCGTGACTACACTTCATTCCCATGGTCCGGTGGTTGAGTGACGACGAGCAGGCGACGTGGCAGGCCTACGTGCGGCTGCGCCAGCGTTTGGACGGGGCGATTTCCGCCGGGTTGGCCGAGGACGGCCTGTCCCTGGCGGACTACGAGTTGATGGTGGCGTTGTCGGCGGCCCCCAACGGGTGTCTGCGCGCCAAGGAGCTGGCCACCGAGGTGTGCTGGGAGAAGAGCCGGTTGTCCAAGCATCTGGCCAGGATGGACGCGCGCGGACTGGTCGAGCGGCGGCCCGCCGAGGAGGATGCTCGCGGCATCATCGTGCAGCTCACGCCGGAAGGGCGCGTGGCGCTGGAGCGTGCCGCGCCCAATCACGTCGATCTGGTCCGTCGCGTCTTCGTCGAGCTGATGACGCCGGGTGAGGCGCGGGCGCTGCGCGCGCTGGCGGAGAAGGTGATCGCCGAGGTGGAACAGGTGACCGAGCTCGGCGCCTGATCGCCGGTTGCGGCGCTATCCGGCTTCGGTGCCGTGCCGCCGCCATCGACGCCACCACGGGCGGCGCGCGCGCGGCGCGATGTGTTCGTCCGGCGTCGGGGCGGCCGCGGTGGCCGCACGGCCGGGCTGCGCGCGCCGCGGCCGGTCGGCTTCGCGCGCGTGCCGCCATTGCTCGACGATCTCGTCCGCGTTCACCGGAGCGATCGGGACGAACGGCCCTTGCGGCATCCGCAGCCAGTCCACGATGCGCTTGTTGAGTTCGCTCACGGCGGCGCGCACCTCCCGTTCGCCGGTCGCGTCGCGCACGGTCTCGGGCAGGTGCTCGATATCGCGTCGCAGCACCAGCGACGGAGGAAGCAGCGCGTCACCGCTGACCCCTTCGCGGCGCAGATACGCGCGCAACCACCAGTCCTCGTCGGGGGTCGTGCCGGCTCCGGGAATCGGCTTGCCGGTGCCGGCCAGGTTGTCGAATTCGCCGCGCTCGGCCGCCTCGCGGATCTGTTTGTCGACCCACGATTCGAAGGTCTGCTTCGGCGGCTTGCGCTCGGTCATCGGGACGGCTGGGTCTGCTGGTCCATAACTCTACTCTACGTAATTCTGTAGTAGACGTGAGAAATGTTGCGGCACAGCATATTTGGCGGATCATCAGGTCCATGGTGTGATCGGCGGCTTCACCCAGAGCAGCTTCTCGTCGGTGTGCTCCCGCCGCGCCGAGGGATGCCGCGGATGGCGGGCGGCCCAGGCGTCCTTCTCGGTCAGCAGTCGCGCCACCGCGGTCCAGGTCTCGTCGGTGCTCGGCGGATTCGTCCCGGCGGCCCTGGCCAGTTTGCGCCGAATCGGCGCGGGCATCGCCAGCACCTCGGGTTCGGTGATGCCTCGGTGCCAGAGGTAGCTCGCCAGCCGGCGCGCCTTCTCGGCGCGGCTCTTGGCGGCCGCGTCGCTGTGTGCGTAGTCGGTCACGGCAAGGTCCAGTGGTCGCAGGTGTGCCGACCATTATGGCCGGAGCTCGGCCCGTCGATCGCCCGGCGCACGGCCGGGAGCCGGAGGGACGCGTCAGGCCGACGGCGCGGATCGGCCGGAAAGCGCCACAGCCTCCCCATCAATGGATGGGGAGGCTGCGTGGCGGGATGGCTCAGTACGCGCTGTTGACGTTGTCCATCGAGCCGTAGCGGTGCGCCGCGTAGTTGCAGGCGGCGACGATGTTGGCGACCGGGTCCCAGATGTCGAAGGGCGTGCCCGCGACGTGGTAGGTGGCGAAGGTGGGGTCGATCACCTGGAGCAGGCCCTTGGACGGGATGCCCATGGCTGCGTTGGAGTCCCACAGGTTGATGGCCTGGGGGTTGCCGGTCGACTCGCGCATGATGTTGCGGTAGATGCCGTTGTAGGTGCCGGGAATGCCGTTCGCCGACATGATGTCCAGCGCCTGGCGGATCCAGCCGTCCAGGTTGTCCGGGTAGACCGGCGGGGCCGGGGCGGGCATCGGGGCAGGCTCGGGAGCGGGCGCGGGAGCCGGGGCGGGCGCGGGTGCGGGCATCGGTGCGGGGATCGCCTCTGCGGCCGGAGCGGCGACCTCGGCGGCGACCGGAGCGGCGACTGCCTCCGGCTGCTGCTCGGCCACCATGGCGATGCGAGACGGGACGCTGTTGTCGGCAACGGACGCCGCGGAGCAGGCGGCCACGGCCACGACACCGGCGGCGGCGAATCCGACGGTGACGGTTTCGCGGAGCGAGGGGCGACGAAGGGCGGAAAGGCGTCTGTCAGGCATTGCGAATCGGTTCCTTGATCGGGGACTTACTCGATCCGGCCGCAGTTGGGCAGCACGGATCCTGCGGCGTACGCTCGTGTGCGTTCGCCGAAACGGCCATGTGCTGTTGTGTGGTTTTGTTGTGGGGGACGCTGATGTCCCCGGAACGCGACGCTTCGTGCGTACGGCACCGGATCGCCCTCGGTGGGGCTCGGCCGCTTGTCGCGTGAGACTCCGCATCCTCGATGCGGAGAGACGGGCGGAAGTATGGGATTGCGGGTCCGTTGCCGGATTCCGCTCCGCCGATCACGTGGCGGGCAGTGCCTGCCGTGTGATCGTTACCGAATCGGTGTCTACAACTCCTCGGGCTGACCAAACTTCAGGTCGCTTTGTGACCTGATTGCAGAATGGTCACGCATGGTTAACAGAGGGTGAACTGATCATGAATGGCAGGTGCTGCCGATCTTGGAACGCCCAGGGCGCGGTTGCCGAATCGTTATCCAAGCTGGGAGTTTGCTGCTAAACCTCTTGTGCTGTACATCACAGAACTTTTCAGCCACCGAGGTGGATTTCAGGGCCGCGACGGGCGTATCGCTGTCCGAATCGGGACAGCAGGTGCATCTGGGAAAGAGGCCAGGTCACGGTGATGTCACGGGAATCGGGACGCCGTGGAGACGAAAGAACCGTGCCCTTGCCAGCCGATGACTGACAAGGGCACGGTTCTCGAATTGTGCGCCATCAGGGACTCGAACCCCGAACCCGCTGATTAAGAGTCAGCTGCTCTGCCAATTGAGCTAATGGCGCTTGCTCCGTGTTCCGGTGCGGGACAAACCTTAACAGGCTGGGGCCGCAGAAGTGAAATCGTGTCCTGACCGGCGCGGATGTGATGTCCTCCCGCGCCGGTAACGCGGGGGTGCGGCGTGTTGATCTAGAGGGTGGTAACGCTGCAGTGACGGACGAGGTGTTCACATTGGCCTGGACGTGACGCACTGGCAGAATGTCCGATTGTGGTTTCGACCGCCCGCGTACACGGCGGGGTGAGCGGCGTGGCGGTCGGCATCCGAAGCCATCGGTGTGTCCTGGAGCACCGAGACTTTGAAACGGGGTTGAAATGAGTGTTGGTCTGGGTCGGCGCGAGCGTAAGCCGGCCAAACGGTGGTCGCTACGCACGTTCGCGGGGCCGGTGATCGTCGTGGCGGTCGCCGCGCTGGCATCGACGGGATGTTCGGCGTCCGACGCCGCCGATGCGGCCCAGGTGGCCATCGACCGCAACCCCATCACGGAATTGATCAAGCCCAAACTGATGTCGCCGGTGAAAGACGGTGAAGTCGGTGTGTCGCCCGGCGTCCCGCTGGCGTTCAAGGTCGAGGACGGCAAGTTCACCAATGTGACCTTGGTCAGTCCGCAGGGCAAGACGGTGGAGGGCAAGCTCGCCGCCGACGGCCGGTCGTGGGAGACCACCGAGGTGCTCGGCTACGGCAAGACCTACCGGCTGAAGGCGGACGCGATCGGGCTCGGCGGCGCGAACTCCGCGACGCTGAGTTTCACCACGAGCTCGCCCGGTAACCAGACCAAGCCCTACCTCGTCCCCGGTGAGGCGGAGGTCGTCGGCATCGGCCAGCCGGTGGCCGTCCAGTTCGACGAGAACATTCCCGACCGGAAGGCCGCGCAGGATGCGATCAAGATCACCACGGAGCCGCCCGTCGAGGGCGCGTTCTATTGGGTGAACAATCGTGAGGTGCGCTGGCGGCCGGAGCATTTCTGGGCGCCGGGGACGAAGGTCACCGTCGATGTGAACGTCTACGGGCGCGATCTCGGCAACGGTCTGTACGGCCAGGACAACATCCACTCGTTCTTCACCATCGGCGACGCGATGGTCTTCACCGCCGACGACAACACCAAGCAGGTGACCGTGGAGCTGAACGGTCAGGTGATCCGCACCATGCCGACCTCGATGGGCAAGGACAGCACGCCCACCGACAACGGCGTCTACATCGTGGCCGACCGGCACGAGAAGATCATCATGGACTCCTCGACCTACGGCGTCGCGGTCAATTCGCCCGACGGGTACAAGACGCCGGTGGACTTCGCGACCCGGCTGTCCTACAGCGGCATCTTCTTCCACTCCGCGCCGTGGTCGGTGGGTGCGCAGGGGTACAGCAACACCAGTCACGGCTGCCTGAACCTCAGCCCGGCGAACGCGCAGTGGGTCTTCCAGAACGCCAAGCGCGGTGACATCACGATCGTGAAGAACACCGTGGGCGGCACCCTGTCCGGTGTGGACGGCTTGGGTGACTGGAACATCCCGTGGCCGGTCTGGAAGGCGGGTAACGCCGAGGACAACCGCTGAGCCGAAACCAAAGCCGAACGGGCCGCCGGAGCGAATCCGGCGGCCCGTTCGGCGTTCACGGTGCGTTCACGGCAGCATGTTGCACCCTAATTGGGCGTCGCCCAGGATCGCGATGGCGCTGCCGGTGGCGGCGCACAGCAGCTTGCTGCCCGCCGAACCGGTGCCGGAGGAACCGGTGGTGGCCAGGCCGCCCGCCGATCCGCTCGACGCCGAGCCGGAGTCGGGCAGCGTGGGCAGTCCGATGCCCGCGACCGCGGTCCCGCTGGATCCGATGACGAGGGTGGCGCCGACGAAGGCTGCGATTACCGCGGAACGCATCACGAGGTGTGTCTTTCTGGTCGAACCGGGAAGGCGCCCCAGCGACACCGTCCCACGTGCACCGCAGTCTACGGACGAGTGGCGGATTCTGGAGTGGATTTGTTTCACATCGCGGCGAATGGGCGCGCGGTGGAAAGGATTGGGGCGCAGTGGGAAAGCCGTCGTGGCTCGGTGCCGCGGCAGCATCGGCGGCTGCCTGGCGAGCGCCGCCTGCGGTGAAACGGCTGCGATCGGCCTGCTGGCGGGCGTTGCTCGTGGCCAGGACATACTTCGGAAAGCCGCTCGGCACCGCGGTCATACGCACACCGTCGATCAGGTCGTGCTAGGCCGACGACCATTTCGCGCCGTCGCCGACGCTGGGAGGATTCCGCGAAGCCTCCGCTGTGGCGGATGAACAGAGAGGAAGAGGCTGGTCTGGTGTGCGAACCGCCCCGGAGGACGGTTCGCACACCGCGACACCTGGGGTGAGCGACGGGACTCGAACCCGCGACAGCCAGGATCACAACCTGGTGCTCTACCAACTGAACTACGCTCACCATCGCCGGTGAAGAACCGGCGGGCTAGATATTAGCGTGTCAACCCGCCCTGGCCCTAATCGGCGTCTGGCGACCCGTTGACCTGCGCCGATTCGGACCGCTGCGTGGCGCTCTCGGCCACCTCGGCGGCCACGGCGGCGATTTCGGTGGTGGAAGGGCCCGGCGGTGCGACGAACGCGGTGCGCCGGTAGTACTCCAGCTCGCGGATGGACTCCTGGATGTCGGCCAGGGCGCGATGGCTCAGCCCCTTCTCCGGCTGGCCGAAGTAGATACGCGGGTACCAGCGGCGGCACAGCTCCTTGATCGAGCTCACGTCGACCATCCGGTAGTGCAGATGGGCATCGAGCAGCGGCATGTCCCTGGCGATGAAACCGCGGTCGGTGGCGATCGAGTTGCCGGCCAGCGGCACGGTGCGCGGGGTGGGGATGTACTGGCGGATGTAGTCGAGCACGCGATGCTCGGCCTCTTCGAGGGTGACGGTGGAGCGGCGGACCTCATCGGTCAGCCCGGACCGCGCGTGCATCTCGGCGACCACGGCGGGCATCGCGGCCAGCGCGTCGTCGTCGGCGTGGATGACGATGTCCACGCCCTCGCCGAGGATGTTGAGATCGCTGTCGGTCACGAGTGCGGCCACTTCGATCAGCTTGTCGCTGTCCAAGCGCAAGCCGGTCATCTCGCAATCCATCCACACCATGTATTTGTCGGACACCCGTGCAACATTAGCCGGGCGAAGGGCCGGTGCAGGCGGTACGGCACGGCAACCCCGAAGCCGCCGATGTGGCCATGAACTCGACCAGCGGAGATACAGTTTCTTCTGGTTCGCAACCAGGTGTTTTCGGGGCCGCGGCAAACAGTGAGTGAAGCAGTCGGGTCGAGCCAGGACGGAGACGTGCGATGACCACTCCGCAGGAGAAGGCGGCCGCGGCGCGTAAAGCGGCCGACGAGGCGGCGCGGATCGCGGCGGAGGCGGCAGCCGCCGCGGAGGCGGCGGAACGGGAACTGGCCGAGCAGACAGCGGGCGGAGCCGGTGCGCAGAGGCGGGACGAACCGTCCGAGGGCCAGGCCGCCGCAGGGGAGATCGCCGCAGGCTACGCGTTCGAAGGGGATGCGCTGGATCTGGGCACCGTCGTGGTCGACGGGACGGTGGATCCCGGCGCGCGCATCCGTATCCCGTTGCGGATGATGAACCGGCACGGCTTGGTCGCGGGGGCGACCGGAACGGGAAAGACGAAAACCCTGCAAAGCCTCGCGGAGCAACTGTCGAGCGCCGGGGTTCCGGTGGTGCTGGCCGATGTCAAAGGCGATCTGTCGGGGTTGGCCGAGCCGGGACGAACGAGCGAACGACTCGCCACGCGCATCGCCGAGACGGGCGCGGACTGGGCGCCGACCGGCTTCCCCACCGAGTTCGTCTCGCTGGGCACCGCCGGGGCCGGGCTTCCGATCCGCGCGACGATCAGTTCGTTCGGTCCGGTGCTGCTGAGCAAGGTGCTCGGACTGAACGAGACGCAGGAATCCACCCTCGGCCTGATCTTCCACTGGGCGGACCGCAACGGTCTCGCGCTGCTGGATCTGAAGGACCTGCGCGCCGTGATCACCCACCTGACCAGCCCGGAGGGCAAGGACGACCGGAAAGGTATCGGCGGTGTCTCCGCGGCCACCGCCGGCGTGATCCTGCGCGCACTGGCGAATCTGGAGGCCGACGGCGGCGACACGTTCTTCGGCGAGCCCGAACTCGACCCGGCCGACCTTGTGCGGATGGTGGACGGGAAAGGGGTGATCACGCTCTTCGAGCTGGGCGCGGACGCGGCGCGGCCGGTGATGTTCTCCACCTTCCTGATGTGGGTGCTCGCCGACCTGTTCCAGACCCTGCCGGAGGTCGGCGACGTGGACCGGCCCGTGCTGGTCTTCCTCTTCGACGAGGCGCACCTGCTGTTCTCCGACGCTTCGAAGGCGTTCCTGGATCAGGTGGAGCAGACCGTCAAACTGATCCGGTCCAAGGGGGTGGGTGTGTTCTTCTGCACCCAGCTGCCCACCGACATCCCGAATCCGGTGCTGTCCCAGCTCGGCGCGCGCATCCAGCACGCACTGCGCGCGTTCACCCCGGACGACCAGAAGGCGCTGGCCAAGACCGTCCGTACCTATCCGACGACCGGTGTCTACGACCTGGAGCAGGCCCTGACCTCCCTCGGCACCGGCGAGGCGATCGTGACGGTGCTCTCCGAGCAGGGCGCGCCGGCGCCGGTGGCCTGGACCAGGATGCGGCCGCCGCGGTCGCTGATGGACACCATCGGCGCGGACGCGATCCGCTCGCGGGCGCTGTCCAGCCCGCTGGCCTCGAAGTACGCCGCGACCATCGACCGCGAGTCGGCCTACGAACTGCTGGCCGCGAAGGTCGCCGAGGCGCCGCGGGAGCCGCAACCGGCGCCCGTCCCCGGCCGCAGCGCGACCCGCGTGGAGGAGGAGTCCGCCGCCGAGCGGATCATGCGGAATCCCGCGGTGCGCGGCTTCCTGCGCTCGGCGGCCAGCGCGGCGGGACGTGAGATCACCCGCGGCCTGTTCGGCACCAGGCGCCGCTGAGCGGACGGCCGGATCAGCGCCCGACCTCACGGGCGAGCAGGTCGGTTGTCGTCTCCCTGCGGATCAGTTCGCGGGCGCGGCCGTGGCGAACGGCGATGATCGGAGGACGCCCGACACTGTTGTAGGACGAAGCCAAGCTGTGGTGGTAGGCGCCCGTACACGGCACCGCCAGCACTTCGCCGGGACGCAGATCGGCGGGCAGCCGCACGTCGGCGGCGAGGATGTCGCCCGCCTCGCAGAAGCGACCGGCGACCGTCGCGGTCATCTGCGGGCCGCACGGGTGACGGTTGGCGACCACCGCGTCGTAGCGCGCGCCGTACAGCGCGACGCGCGGGTTGTCGCTCATCCCGCCGTCCACGGTGACGTAGGTGTGCCCGCCCTCGACGTGTTTGATCGAGAGCACTCGGTACAGCGTCACCCCGGCTCGGGCGACGATCGCGCGGCCGGGTTCCAACGCGAGCACCGGGCGCGGGAAATGGTGGCGGGCGCAGGCGGCGTCGAGGGCGTCCTCCAGGATGTCGGCGAGTTCGGCGAGGTTCATTTCGGCGTCGCCGCCGCGATAGGCCACCGCGTGGCCGCCGCCCAGATCCAGCTGGGTCAAGACGACACCGTGGTCTTGCCGCACCTGTGCCATCGCCGCGACCATGCGCCGCACCGCCTCGCCGTAGTGGTCCGGCTGATGGATCTGTGAGCCCAGATGGCAGTGGAAGCCGACCAGGGTGAGGTTCGGCCTGCGCAGCACCCGGTCGATCGCCTCGGCGGCCGAATCGCCGCCGAGCGGAAAGCCGAATTTCTGGTCGTGTACGCCGGTGCGCACGGCCGGGTGACCGTGGACATCGATGCCGGGCGAGAGCCGCAGCAGCACCTGCTGCGATGTCGTGGTCAGGGCGGACAGCAGCGTGATCTCGGTGTGCGAGTCGATCACGATCCGGCCGACCCCGCCGCGCACGGCGGCGGCCAGTTCGTCGAACGACTTCCCGTTGCCGTGCAGGACGATGCGGGCGGGGTCCACCCCGGCCGCCAGCGCGACGGCCAGTTCGCCAGCCGAGCACACGTCCACCGAAAGCCCTTCCTGGGTAACCCAATCCAGCACCGCCCGGACAGTCAGGGCCTTGCCCGCGTAGATGATCTCGGCCTCCGGGAAAGCCTTGCGATAGGCCCGGCAGCGCGACCGCACCTCCTGCTCGTCCAAGACGTAGGTGGGCGTGCCGTACTGATCGGCGATATCGGCGAGGGCGACGCCGCCGAGGGTGATCCCGCCGTCGCCGTCGTAATGCGTTTCTCGCGGCCAGACCGTGGCATCCAGGCGCGAAGACGATCCCGAGCGCAAGGACGGGATGATGTCGAGCAGCGTCACGATGTTCTCCTGGGTCGCCCCCGCTTTCTCGAATTGCGGGGCCGATGCCAGGACTACGCCGGGTACCGGGCCGGTGGGCGCGTCGTTTGCGGATCCTTGACCACCCGGCGTCGCTTCTTGACGGCTCGCTGACGCGGTGGGCTCAGCTGCCGAGTTTCCGGTAGAACGCGCCCGCGATGGGGGCGGTGACCGCGCGCGGAGCATACTGTCCCGCCACGCTCATGCCCTTGCTGATCAGGCCGGGGACCACACGCATCTTGTTGCGGGCGAGCGCGTCGATGGACACCTTGGCGGTGTACTCCGAGGAGACCCACATGAAGTCGGGCACCATCCGGTCGACGATGGAGGCCTCGGCGGGGTCAGGGGTCTCGGTGCGGACGGGGCCGGGGGCCAGCAGGGTGACATGCACCCCGGAGCCTTTCAGCTCGCCGCGCAGCGATTCGGAGAACGTGTTGGCGAACGCTTTGCTCGCCGCGTAGGTGGCGTTGTTCGGGATCGGCATGTTGCCCGCGGCCGACCCGCTGATCAGGATGCCGCCGCTGCCGCGGGCGAGCATGCCGGGCAGCACGGCCAATGTCAGATCGTGCACGGCGACGGCGTTGAGCTCCATCTGCGCGCGCTCGTAGGCCGGGTCGAGTTCGGCGATCGCGCCGAAGGTCGCGATGCCCGCGTTGTTGCACAGGACGGCGATCTCGCGGGTCGCCAGTTCTTTCACCAGCACACCGCGCTGGTCGCGGTCGGCCAGATCGACCGCGCGCACCTCGGCGGTGATGCCGTGGGCCAGGGTCAGCCGCTGCGCGAGCTCGGTGAGCAGTTCCTCGCGGCGGGCGACGAGGATCAGCGAGTAGCCGCGGGCGGCGAGTTCGGCGGCGAGCGCGGTGCCGATGCCGGAGGAGGCGCCGGTGACGACCGCGCGGTTCTCGGAGGTGGGGGAGGGCAGGCTCACCCGATGCAGCCTAGGCGACGCGACGCGGTGGCCGGCCGCACGATCCCCGGCGCGGCATCCGTGCCGGGGCCGAGGCGGCCGGCGCGCGGCCCGGCCGCCGTCCGCTCACAGCCGCGCGGCCAGCCGGGTGCCCTGGTCGATGGCGCGCTTGGCGTCCAGTTCGGCGGCCAGATCGGCGCCGCCGATGAGGTGCGGGCTGATCCCCGCGGCGCGCAGCGGGGCCTCCAGATCACGCACGGATTCCTGGCCCGCGCAGACGACGACGTTGTCGACCGGGATCAACTGGGGCCGTTGTCGTTTCTCCCCGAAGCTGATGTGCAGGCCGTTGTCGTCGATGCGTTCGTAGTTGACGCCGCCGATCTGCTCGACGCCCTTGGCCTTCAGCGCGGCGCGGTGCACCCATCCGGATGTCTTGCCCAAATCCTTGCCGAACGGCGTCGACTTGCGTTGCAGCAGAACGACTTCGCGCGCCGCCGGCGCGGGCCGAGGCGTGGTGAGCTGTCCGCGGACCTGCTCGTCGTCGGAGGTGACGCCCCACTCCTGCTTCCACTCGTCCAGCTCGAGCGTGGGATGCCCTTCCACGGTGAGGAATTCGCTCACGTCGTAGCCGATGCCGCCCGCGCCGATCACGGCGACGCGCTTGCCGACCGGCTTCTCCTCCCGCACCAGCTCGGCGTAGGACACCACCATGGGGTGGTCGATACCGGGGATGTCGGGGATCCGCGGCCGCACGCCGGTGGCCAGCACGATTTCGTCGTAGCCGCCAGCGATGAGCTCGTCCGCGCCGACCCGTTTGTTCAAGTGCACCGTGACGCCGGTGAGCTGGAGCATCCGGGTGTAGTACCGGATCGATTCGCTGAACTCCTCTTTGCCCGGGATGCGGCGGGCGATGTCGAACTGGCCGCCGATCTTGTCGTCGGCCTCGAACAACTCGACGCGGTGGCCGCGTTCGGCGAGGTTCACCGCCGCGGAAAGCCCGGCCGGGCCCGCGCCGACCACGGCGACGCGCTTGCCGCGGCGGGTCGGCAGCAGCTTCAGCTCGGTCTCGTGCCCGGCGCGCGGATTGAGCAGGCACGACACGGTCTTGTGCTGGAAGGCGTGATCGAGGCAGGCCTGGTTGCACGCGATGCAGGTGTTGATCTCGTCGACGCGATCCTGCGCGGCCTTGTTCACCCACTGCGGGTCGGTGAGGAAGGGACGGGCCAGCGAGATCAACTGCGCGTCACCGCGGGTCAGGATCTCCTCGGCGACCTCGGGCATGTTGATCCGGTTGGACGCGCACACCGGGATGTTCACCCGCGCGGAGATCTTCGCGGTGAATTCGACGAAGGCGGCGCGGGGCACCGAGGTCACGATGGTGGGCACCCGCGCCTCGTGCCAGCCGATGTCGGTGTTCAGGATGTTCACCCCGGCGGCTTCCAGTTCCGTGGCCAGGGCGACGATCTCGTCGAATGTCTGCCCCTTCTCCACCAGTTCGGCCATCGACAGGCGGAACACGATGATGAAATCCGGGCCGACCGCGGCGCGGGTGCGGCGCACGATCTCCACCGCGATCCGGCGCCGGTTCTCCGGGGAGCCGCCCCACGCGTCGGTGCGCTTGTTGGTGCGCGGCGCGAGGAACTGGTTGATGAAATACCCTTCACCGCCCATGATCTCGCAGCCGTCGTACCCGGCGAACTGAGCGAGTTTCGCGCAGCGGGCGTAGTCGTCGATGGTGCGCTCGATGCCTTTCGCCGACAGCGCGCGCGGCCGGAACGGGTTGATCGGGGCCTTGATGGACGACGCCGACACGCTGCCGGGCATATACGAATAGCGACCGGCGTGCAGGATCTGGATGGCGATCTTGCCGCCGTGCTGGTGCACCGCCCTGGTGATCGTCCGGTGCCGGTACGCCTCGGTCTTGTTGGTCAGCTTGGCGCCGAACGGCAGCAGCCAGCCCGCGCGATTGGGCGCGTAGCCGCCGGTGATGATCAGGCCGACACCGCCGCGGGCGCGCTCGGCGAAGTAGGCGGCCAGCTTGTTGGTGTCCCAAGCGCGGTCCTCCAGCCCGGTGTGCATCGACCCCATCACCACGCGATTGCGCAGGGTGGTGAAGCCGAGATCCAGCGGCTCGAGCAAATGGGGGAACGAACTCATGGCTGCGGTCGCCTTTCTCCGTCCGCGTGCGGGGCTGTCGCGCGCGGGTGCAGTGCTTGCAGAACTTCGTCGCACCATTCGACGAATCCCGCCTCCACGCGGACGCCCGCGCGCAGGACGAGGTACTGGTGCAGGGCCGTCCCGGCGAGCCGGCCGGGGTCGGGGAAGTCGCGCTTCTCGATGTGCCGGTACAGCTCGAGCCGCTGGGCGTGCTGGTCGCGGTGGCGGGCCACCTCGGCACGCAACGCGGTGACATCGCCGTAGGCCGCCGCGCGGATCTTCACGGCGAGTTCGTTGCGCGGAGTGGCGGTATCGCTCGGCGCCGCTATCCAGCGCGCGAGTTCGGCGCGTCCGGTCTCGCTCACCGAGTAGACCTTCTTGTCCGGCCTGCCCTCTTGGACCACCGTCTCGCCGTCCACCCAGCCGGACTCCTCCATGCGCTTGAGCACGCGGTAGATCTGCTGGTGGGTGGCACTCCAGAAGTAACCGATGGACTTGTCGAAGCGGCGCGCCAGCTCGTAACCGGAGCCGGCGCGCTCGGTGAGCGATACCAGCAGCGCATGCTCGAGTGCCATGCGGTGAGAATAGCCGTGACACTCGGTACTATGCAACTGGGTGCATAGCAATGCGGCCGGTCTCGATTTCGGCCGGACTCGTGACGTCCGCGCGCATTAAGCTGCGCGGCATGACCGAGGTGAACGCCAGGGCGACCGTCGGGCAGGCCGCCGGGCGCGGGCAGGTGGTGGCGTGGGGGCTGTGGGATTGGGGGTCTTCTGCGTTCAACGCCGTGATCCTCACCTTCGTCTTCTCGGTGTATCTCACCGACAAGGTGGGTGACGATCTGCCCGGCGGTGTCTCCGCCAGCGCGTGGCTGGGGTGGGCGCTGGGCATCGCGGGGTTGATCGTGGCGTTGACCGCGCCGGTCAGCGGGCAGCGCTTCGACGCATCGGCGAAACGCAAGGGCTCGCTCGGTACCCTGACCGCGCTGACCATCGCGGCGATGACGCTGATGTTCTTCGTGCACGACGACTACCACGACCTGTGGTTCGGCTTGGCGCTGCTGGCGTTCGCGTCGGCCTGCTTCGAACTGGCGAACGTGCCGTACAACGCGATGCTGCGACAGGTCTCCACGCCGCGGACCGTCGGCCGGGTCTCCGGGTTCGGCTGGGCGATGGGCTATTTCGGCGGCATCTTCCTGCTGCTGATCTGCTACTTCGGCTTCATCGCAGGCGAGGGCGACAACCGCGGGCTGCTCGGTGTGCCCACCGACGAGGGGCTCAACATCCGCTTGGTGGCGGTGCTGGCCGCCGTCTGGTTCGCCGCCTTCGCCCTGCCGGTGCTGTTCGCGGTGCCCGAGCTGCCGCGGACGGACGCCGATCCCGGCGCGGCGAGCGCGGGCCTGCTCGGCTCGTATCGGGTGCTGTGGCGCGACCTGCGTGAACTGTGGCGCGTCGACCGGCGCACGGTCGGGTTCCTGGTGGCCAGCGCCGTCTTCCGGGACGGCCTCGCCGGGGTGTTCACCTTCGGCGCGGTGCTGGCCGTGCGGGTCTACGGGATCGCCGACTCGGACGTGCTGCTGTTCGGCATCGCCGCGAATGTCGTTGCGGCGCTGGGCGCGATCGTCGCGGGGCGCTTCGACGACCGGGCCGGGCCCAAGATCGTCATCGTGGTGTCCCTGGCCGCCATGCTG
Organism: Nocardia implantans; assembly: GCF_035544775.1. Classification (NCBI taxonomy): domain Bacteria; kingdom Bacillati; phylum Actinomycetota; class Actinomycetes; order Mycobacteriales; family Nocardiaceae; genus Nocardia; species Nocardia implantans. The sequence continues at coordinate 168,237 of NZ_JAYKYQ010000002.1, forward strand.
GTGTGCGGGCTGGCGCTGCTCGTGGTGTCGGGGCCGATGATGTTCTGGATCTTCGGGTTGCTGCTCACCGTCTTCGTCGGTCCGGCCCAGGCGGCGGCGCGCTCGTTCCTGACCCGCCTCGCGCCGCCGGGCCGCGAAGGTCAGCTCTTCGGCTTGTACACGACGACCGGACGGGCGGTGTCCTTCCTCGCGCCGAGTCTGTTCGGACTGTTCGTCTGGCTGTTCGGCACGGACCGGGCGGGCATCGTCGGCCTGCTGGTGGTGCTCGCGGCCGGGCTCGCGGTGCTGCTGCCGGTGCGGTCACCCGATCCGGTCGCCGTGGCGCGCGACGGCGTCGAGGACGCGCGGCCCGTCGAGTGAGCTAGCGCCGCTTCGGTGGCCGCCAGCCGCCCATGCCGAGCGCGATCAACCGCATCTGCTGGACGGTGCGGTCGATGATCGCCTGCTCGTCGCGCGGTGCGGCCGACACGTAGGCGGCGATCCCGTCGGTCACCGTGGTGACCATCAGGTCGGCGGCGATCTCCAGGTCTCGCGGTGTCCAGGAGTCAAGGGCCCGGATCCGGGACAGATCGGCGACCAGTTCGCGCACGATCAGTTGGATCTCCCTGGCGATGGCCGTGCGCAGCGCGGCGGACCCGCCGTGGCGCTCCCTGGTGAGGAAGCCGAACAGTTCCCGTTTGGGGCCCACTTGCGCGAAGACGAAGCGCACCGTGTCCGACAGCCCCGCGTCGGCGTTGCGGCGGACTTCCCGCAGCGCCAGCCGCAGCGCCGTGACGCCGTCGTCGACCAGAGTGGCGCCCAGGTCCTCCAACGACGCGAAGTGCCGGTAGAACGCCGTGGGCACGATGCCCGCCGAGCGGGCGATCTCCCGCAGGCTGAGCGCGGCGAATCCGCGCTCGGCGGCCAGCGCGAGGGTGCCGTCCAGGAGTGCCTGCCTGGTCCGCTCCTTGCGTTCGCCTCGGGTCGCTGCCTGCTCATTCATCCCGGTGAGCATACATCCGTTCACCATTCGACCTATCCCCAGATGTAGTTCGAGTCACATGTTTCGCCGGTTGACACCTAGCCCCGGTCATCGGTCACACTAGTTGAGTGTACAGACGTGCACTGAAATTCGGTCGCACGTCGTCAGCCCGACAAGAGGCACGGAGAACTAATGGTGGATCTCATCAACCTGGTGCAGACCCTGACCTCGCCACACCCGCTGGACCGCTATCTGGAGCTGGTCCGCCCCACCCTCACGGTGCGGGACATGCGGGCCGAAATCACTCACGTGCGCCGCTCGGCGCCGGGTTCGGTCACGCTCACGCTGCGCCCGACCCGGCAGTGGAAGGGCCACGTCGCCGGACAGTACGTCCAGATCGGCGTGGTGATCGATGGTGTGCGGCACACGCGGTGCTATTCGCCGGTGAACCCGGAAGGCGATCGGGATCGCCGCATCCAGCTGACCGTGAAAGCGCATCCGGACGGCTTGGTGTCGCAGTACCTCTACCGCAACGCCGCCCCCGGCATGGTGGTCGACTTGACACCCGCCGACGGCGTGTTCCGGCTGCCGGAGCCGCGGCCGCGGCGTGTGCTGCTGATCAGCGGCGGCAGCGGCATCACGCCGGTGCTGTCCATGCTGCGCACGCTCGCCGCGGAGGAGCATCCGGGCGAGGTCGTCTTCCTGCACTACGCGAAATCGCCCGCCGCGCTGCCGCATCGAGCGGAGCTGGACGCGATCGCGCGACGGCACCCGAACTTCCGCATCGAACTGCGCTACCCGCGCCGCACGCGGGACCTGCCGCCGAAGGTGGATCCCGATGCGCCGTGGGTGGACCTCGCCCAGCCGAAGGGCGACGGATATTTCGGCTACGACGAACTCGAGCGCGTCGCGCCGTGGTTCGCCGATGCGCAGACCTTCGTCTGCGGCCCGCCGGCGCTGATGGACGCGGTGCGCACGATCTACGAGGCCGAGCAGCTCGCCGACCGGCTGCACTCCGAGGAGTTCACACTGTCGCTCGCGCCGGTGGACGCCGCCGACGCGCACGGCACCGTCAGCTTCTCGGCCAGCGGCGTGAGCGCGCCGAACAACGGCGCCACGCTGCTCGAGCAGGCCGAATCCGCCGGTCTGAGTCCCGAGTACGGCTGCCGCATGGGGATCTGCTTTTCCTGCACCGCGGTGCGCCGCTCGGGCTGCACGCGCAATCTGCGCACCGGCGAAACCGACACCGACCCCGACCAGCCGATCCAGCTGTGCATCAGCGCGCCGGTCGGCGACGTCGACATCGACATCTGATTCACGAAGGGGAACGAATCATGACCATCCTGACCGAAACCGAGAACGGACCGCTGGTCCTGAGCCCGGACCAGATCGAAGAGCTCGGCCGCGAGCTCGACGAGCTGCGCGCCGTGATCGTCGCCGACCTCGGCGAACGCGACCGGGAATACCTGTATTCGATCATCAAGGCGCAGCGCGGATTCGAGATCGCCGGGCGCGGCCTGATGTATCTGGGCTTCCTTCCGCCCTTCTGGCTGGCCGCGGTGGCGGCGCTGAGTGTGTCGAAGATCCTGGACAACATGGAGATCGGCCACAACGTGATGCACGGCCAGTACGACTGGATGCGTGAGCCGGGCCTGAATTCCCGTGTCTTCGAATGGGACACCGTCTGCCCGGCCGACCAGTGGAAGCACTCGCACAACTATCTGCACCACACCTACACCAACATCCACAACAAGGACCGCGACATCGGCTACTCCATCCTGCGCATGGACGAGGCGCAGGAGTGGAACGTGCTGCGGCTCGGTCAGCCGCTGTACGCCTTCGTGCTCATGATGCTGTTCGAGTGGGGTGTCATGGGCCACGACCTCGAGGTCGAGAACATCCTGGCGGGGAAGAAGAAGTGGCCGGAGGTCAAGCGGCTGCTGCTCGGCCAGTGGCGCAAGGCCGGCAAGCAGGTGCTCAAGGACTACCTGGTGTTCCCCGCGCTGACCGGGCCGCTGTTCTTCCACACCTTGGCCGGTAACGCCACCGCCAACCTGGTGCGCAACGTGTGGGCCTTCGCCATCATCTTCTGCGGTCACTTCCCGGCCGGCGTACAGACGTTCACCGAGGAGGAGACCGCGGACGAGACCCGCGGCGAGTGGTACATCCGGCAGATGCTCGGCTCGGCCAACATCACCGGCAGCAAGCTGTTCCACATCATGTCCGGTAATTTGTCGCATCAGATCGAACACCATCTGTTTCCCGACCTGCCCGCGAGCCGTTATCCGGAGATGGCGCCGACCGTGCGCGCATTGTGTGAGAAGTACGGTTTGCCGTACAACACCGGCCCGCTCGGTAAGCAGATCGGCTCGGTGTGGAAGAAGATTTTCAAGCTGGCACTTCCGCCGCGCTGGGTCGAGAGCGAGCCGTCCCCCGGTGTTATCGTGATGCGTCAGCGAAAGGCGAGCGAAGCGGGCGTGTGAATGATCGGGAAATTCGAGAGCCGCAAGGATCTCATTCAGGAATTGACGTCCTCCGGCGCCAAGCACGTCGGCAATATCGCCAACATCATCACGGGGACCGTCGCCGAGGTCACCAGGGAGATCGGTGAGTGGATCACCGACGCCATCGAGATGAACGAAGCGGCGGCCGCGGCGCGCAGGGACGCGCAGGCGCAGCGGGATCTCGATCGTGACCTCGGTGACGAGGCCGAGGTCACGGTGCCGAAACCGCGGGCGGACGCGACCGAGGCGTTTCTGGACGCCGAGGTGGTCGAGCCCGGGGTGGACGAGCCGCGCTGATCACCACACCGGCAGCCTGCGCCGGTGCTGGAGGACGTCGGTGATCAGATCCTGATACCCGTCGAGCAGCTCGGCCAGCCTGGACCACTGCAGGTGGGCCTCCCCGCCCGCCTGCGCCGGGTGCGGCCCGGTCGTGATCTCCTCGTCCAAAGAGTGACGAGCCGCAACCCATTTGGCCGCGATTCGGTCGACGACCGCGCCGAGCGTCTCGGTATGCAGGGAAGCGCCTTCCCGGTGCTGCACGTTCGCGGCCACCCAGGCGTCGATCCGCCCGATCCATTCGGTGCGGCAGCCGTCGATGTCCTCCACTTGCTGGGTGCACGCCGCGACGCGGGTGCTCGATGCCTCCGGGGCGTGTGCCCGCTCGAGCGCCCGCTGCCGTCGCTCATGGCAGTCGACGAGTTTCCGCGCCGCGTGCAGCACGCTGTGCCGGTGCTGGTTGTCGCCTGGTTCGCGAATCGCGCGAAGGAGTGCGGCGGGCGGCGGAAGCTCTTCGGCTCCGAAACTGCGCTGAGCGTATTCGGTGGGCATGACCTACCTCTGCGACACGACGAATCCTGGATACGCCAGGGCCGAGGGGGATTTCGGGGAGGGGCGCCCCTCGGCTCCGGCGCAGTCCCGCACCCGGCTGCCATCCCACGTTCCACCGGCACGGCAGAGAAACCGGGAATTCCGCGACGATGCGAGAGAAGACGGTCCGAGAAATCAGGACACTTTCCAGGAAAGCGCGGTAGCCGAAGCCGCGCAACACTCTGGTCTGCGAATCCGAAAGCTGCCGGGAAATCGTTATGTTCCGTTACGGATCGGTCAACCGGGCGCCGGCGTTCTCGGAATTGCCGAGCGTATGAGCGGCAACCGATTCGGCGCGAGCGCTGCGCGCCGGTGCGCGATCGGCTAGCCTCGGTATTCGTGCCCGCCTACGTGTCATCGCCGGAGCTGACATTCGGCTTCATGTTCGCGCTGGAAGACCCTGAGCGAATCGCGGAGGTCGTGCGTAACCTGATCGTCCGCAAGACCGTCTCGGTGTTCCGGCTCGCCCGGCTGTCCGACGACGACGGTCCGCCGGAGCGCTACGTGGTCAACTGGGCGGTCATCCCGCAGATCTCGATCACCACCGCCGCGCCGGACGAGGAGGAGCTGCGCACCACCCGCACCATGCTGGTCAACGCCTTTCTCAGTGAGGACGGCGAGGTCAGCCTGTATTCGGCGCAGGCGAGCGGACCGGCCTGAGGCCGGCCGACCCGGATGACGCGCGTCCGGGACGGCCGGAGGCGTTCAGCCGATCGGGACGGGCGCGTCGAGCCGTCCGGACCGGGCGAGCGCGAACAGCCCCGCCGCCGCGACGGCGCCGACGGCGACGAGCGCGGCCCACGACAGTGCACTCATTCCGGCTTCCCTGGTGCGGTCCAGCAGCGTTCCGATGCCGAGATTCCCGAGCAGGATGCCGACGCCGACAATGGTGTTGTACAGGCCGTAGTGGGTCGCCACCAGGCGGTTGCCCGACAGCGCGACCACGGTGTCCATCTCGAACGGAAACACCGCTGCCGCACCGATTCCCAGGACGGCGGCGGTCACCAGCAGTGCGCCGATCGCGGGCCACACACCGATACCGGTGCCGGGGATCAACACCAGCGGAACGAACGCGGACGCGAGTATCGCCATGCCGATCGCGAGGCTGTGCGCGCGGCCCCATCGCCGACCGAACCAGCGGGTGATGCGCAGTTGCCCGGCGATCGCGATCAACCCCGACAGCACGAACACCGCCGTCATCAGCATCGTCGCCGAGTCGGCCGCGATCCGCGCGGCGTGCACGGGTAACGCCAGATAGACCTGGAAGGCGAGGACCGAGGAACTGATCATCGCCCCCGCGAACAGCAGGAACGGGCGGTTGGCCAGCACCACGCGCCAATCGTCCAGCACCGAGGTGGTTTTCGGCTCCGCCCGGTGTTGCGGGAGCGCGCGTAACTGGGCCACGGTCAGCACGCCGAACACCACGGCGGCGCCCGTGGCGGTCGCGCGGAAGTCGACGGCCATCAGCGCGAGCCCCGCGATCGGTCCGAACAGGATGCCGGCCTGGTAGAAGACGTTGAACACGGCGAACGCCTCCACCCGGCGCTCACCCGAGTCCGCGGCCAGATACGCGCGGACCGCGGGGTTGAACAGCGCGCCCGCGAAGCCGGTCGCGGCCGAGGCCACCAGCAGCGCCGGCAGCGTGTCGGCGACCGCGAGCAGCGCGAAACCGGCCGTGCGCAACAGACATCCGGCCACGATGAGCGGTTTGTAGCCGAGCCGGTCGGCCAGCGTGCCGCCGACGAGGAACATGCCCTGCTGGGCGAAGTTGCGGATGCCGAGGACCAGCCCCACCGCCCACGCGGCGAGTCCGAGCGAGGCGGCCAGGTAACCGGCCAGGTAGGGCATCAGCATGTAGAAACCGGTGTTGATGGCGAACTGATTGACCATCAGCATGCGGCTGGGCCGGTTGAAGCCGCGGAAGGTGGTGATCAGGCCGGTCATCGCGTCCGCTCCTTCCCGGCGGCGCCACGGGGATCGACGACCGTCGTGCATCGGGTCCACGAGACCGCGACGGCCTCGCCGGGATGCGCGATACGCCGCGGTGCGGCGGGCGGTGCGACGCCGAGCAGGCCGTGCTCGCGGCAGTAGTCGTCGTTGTACACGGTGTCGAAGTAGCGCAGCGGACCGTCGGGGAAGACCGCGGCGATCCGCGTGGCCGGATCGCCGGTGCGGGCCAGCCAGCCCGCGACCAGGGCGACCGCGCCGACGCTCCAGCCGCCGCTGGCGTGGTGGGTCGCCGCGAGCCTGCGGCAGGCCCACACCGCCTCCGCGGGCGCGACCCAGTGGACCTCGTCGAACGCCGAATAGTCGACGTTGTCCGGATGGATACTCGAACCCAGCCCGCGCATCAGCCGCGGTCCCGCGGGCTGTCCGAAGATCGTGGACGCCACGGTGTCGACGCCGACCAAGCGCAGGTGCGGAAAGTACCGGCGCAGCGTGCGCGTGATACCCGCGGAATGGCCGCCCGTGCCGACCGAACAGACCAGGACGTCGATCCGTCCCAGCTGGGCGACCAGCTCGAGCGCAAGGGACTGGTAGGCGTCGCTGTTGTCGGGGTTGCGGTACTGGTCCGGGCACCACGCCCGAGGTTCGCGCGCCAGCAGTTCGGCGACGCGGTCGCGGCGCGCCTGCTGCCAGCCTCCGGTCGGGTGCGGCTCGGTGACCAGTTCCACCCGCGCGCCGTAGGCCGCGAGCATGCGGTGCATGAGCGGCTCCATCCCGGGATCGGTGACCAGCGTGACCGGGTGGCGGTACACCATGCCGGCCAGCGCCAGGCCCGAACCGAGCGTGCCGCTGGTGGATTCGATGATCGGTGCGCCCGGTGCGAGGTCACCGCGCGCGATGGCGCGCTCGACCATGTGCAGCGCGGGCCGGTCCTTCATCCCGCCGGGGTTGGCGCCCTCCAGTTTGGCCCAGAAGCCGCGGCCGTCCGGTCGCGTCGCGCCGTCGAGCGGTTCGGTGATCCAGAGCACCGGCGTGTTACCCACCATGGTGGCCGGACGCGGACAGCGCTGGGCCGCCGTCAGGAGACTCGCCGGGCTGGCGAGCGGCAACGTCTCGCCTGGAGCCGGATCGGGCACAGCCGGGTTCTGCAGCGCAGAAGTCATGAGGAATCGTCGATTCTGTGCGGTCGCCGTGCGGCGACGGTGTGAGTGCGGGACTTCGCACGAACACCGGCCGGGCCCCGGCAGGCTCCGGCCTGACGCTGACCGATCAGTTCCGATCGATGCCGAATCGAGTGAGTCTGTCTCTGCCCGGATATACCGGGAGGGTCGCGACCGGGGGCGCGCGCACACCGCCCGCGAGCGCGGACACGGGCCTCATGAGCAACACCGACACGGACGCGAGCAGCAACAACAGCAGCAGCGAGACAGCGCGCGGCAGGGCGGCGAGTACCCCATCGGCCGGCACGTGCGGGTCCGGCTCGGCGACGTGCTGATGCCGGTCGGCGAGGATCGCCGGGGAGACGGTGGAGACCATGACCGGCCCGGCGGCTTCGATGTGGGCGTGCGAGGCGACGACGTGGCCGAAGACATGGCACTGGGGCACCGCCATGGCGACCACCCAGACGGTGTACGCGAGTACCACGATCACCCGGATCACCGGTAGTCGCAGCGCGCCGAACGTCACGCCTTCCGATGGTACAAGTCCGTCCGCACCGGGATCGGCGGGTGGGAACGACGATGCGAGTGATATCCGCTGCGGCGCAACGCGGGTCGTTCGCCGAAGACCGTCGTGCACCCCGATTCGTTGGCGTGTCGGTATCAGATGGTGCCGTTCGCGGGCAGCCGGATACGCGACAATCAGGACACCTACTGGTTGTGGCATGGATCACAGCAACCATAAGGAGCGTTGCTCATGGAACTCGAGAAGCCCGCCGCGCCGTCCAGCCCGATTCGTGTTCGAGGCGATCTGGACCCCGCGTTGTCCCGGTGGCTGTGGCTGGTCAAATGGCTACTGGCGATTCCGCACTACGTTGTGCTGTTCTTCCTGCACATCGCGTACGCGGTGCTCACGGTCGTCGCCTTCGTCGCCATCCTGGTCACCGGCAGGTATCCGCGGCGGCTGTTCGACTTCAACGTCGGCGTCATGCGCTGGGGATGGCGGGTGACCTTCTACGCGCTCTCGGTACTCGGCACCGACAAGTACCCGCCGTTCAGCCTGCAACCGAACGCGGAGTACCCGGCCGACTTGGAGATCGACTATCCGGAGACGTTGCACCGCGGCTTGGTGCTGGTGAAGTGGTGGTTGCTCGCCATTCCGCACTATCTGATCGTCGGCGCGGTGGTCAGCGGCGGCATCGCGGTCGCGGGGAGCGATGGTGACGACTGGGGCGGCGCTTCGATCTCGTTGCTGAGCATCCTGCTGATCGTCGCGGTGATCGCGCTGCTGTTCTCGGCGCGCTACCCCCAGGGGCTCTACGACTTCGTGATGGGCGTCAACCGCTGGATCATTCGGGTGCAGGCCTACGCCAGCCTGATGCGGGACGAGTACCCGCCCTTCCGGCTCGACCAAGGCGCTCGCGAGTCCGACCGAACCTGATCGCCACCGAATCCGCCCGCCGAGGTCAGCGGGCGGATTCGTATATCCGCCTGACCACGTCCTCGATCTCGGGTTCTTCGATCGACAGGTCCCGCACTTCGGCGCGGTCGGACACCGCGGCCAGCAATTGCGCGGCCGTGATCCGCTCCGGATCGAAGGCCAGCCGCTGCCGCATGCCGTCGCCTTCGCTGCCGAGCAGCTGGGCCGAGGGCAGATCGTCGAGGTCGGGCGCAGGTTCGGCCAGATCGACCACCAGCACGCGGCGCGCTCCGACGGTGGCCGCCAAGCCGGCCAGCGACCCGTCGTACACCAAACGGCCGTGGTCGACGACGAGCACACGCTCGCAGAGTCTCTCGATGTCGCCCATGTCGTGTGTGGTGAGCAGGAGCGTGGTGCCACGCTCGGCCCGCTCGGCGCGCAGGAATTCGCGCAACCGCTGTTTGGACAGCACGTCCAGGCCGATCGTCGGCTCGTCCAGGATCACCAGCTCGGGTGAATGCAGCAGTGCGGCGGCGACTTCCGCGCGCATGCGCTGGCCCAGCGAGAGTTGGCGCACGGGTGTGTCGAGTGTGTCGGCCATTTCCAGCTGCTCGATCAGTTCGTGCGCGCGCTCGCGCGCGGCGGCGGGCTCCAGCCGGTGGATCGCGGCGAGTATCGAGAACGATTCGCGCAGCGGCAGATCCCACCACAGCTGAGAGCGCTGGCCGAACACGACGCCGATCCGCCCGGCCAGTTCGCGTCGCTGCCGCACCGGGTCCAGCCCGCAGGTGCGCACGGCGCCGGAGGTGGGGACCAGGATGCCGGTGAGCATTTTGATCGTGGTGGACTTGCCCGCACCGTTGGCGCCGATGTAGCCGACGGCGGCGCCCCGCTCGATCCGGACGGTCATCCCGTCGACCGCGGTGAGCGTCTCGCGGCGCCTGCGCCAGCGGCGGCCGTCCTTGCGATACAGAGTGAATTGCCTCGTGAGGCCCTCCATCTCGATGATCGGCTCCTGGCTGCCGAACCGGTCGGTGCTCATCCGCCGCCTCCCTGGTAGTGCCGAGTGCCCGATCGCCACAAACCCAGCGCCAGCAGCCAGACCCACAGCGCCGCCACCGGCGTGAGCCAGGCCAGCCAGGTGGGCAGCAGCGGCGGCCCTGGCAGGTCGAGCAGCGCGAGGGTGGGCAGGTAGGCGGTGAACGAGACCGGGATCGCGAACCCGAACAGCAGTCGCATGGGTGTGGGGAACACCGAGGCGGGTTGCGTCGCGGCGAACGAGCCGCCGTAGGTGAAACTGTTGGTGAGCTCGGAACCGTCGATCAGATAGAACTGCAATCCCGCCGCGCAGACGAATACCCCACCGAACAGCGCGATACCTCCGACGAGCGTAAGTGTCAGCAGCGCGGTGGTTTCCGGGGTCCAGGCGATGTCGTTGCGCGCCGCACCGGCCGCGAGCGCGACGATCGAGACCGAGGCGCGCGCGAACCGGCGCAGGGAGATGTCGCTGGTGATCAGTTGCAGCAGCAGCGGTTGCGGTCGCAGGTGGTATGCGTCGAGCTGGCCCATCCTGATCAGCACCGGCAGCGTGTCGAGATGGCCGAACAGCACTTGGGACAGCGCGAAACTCGTGTTGCTCAGACCGAACAACAGCAGCGCGGCGTCCAGGTCGAGCCCGCCGAGGACACGCGCGGTGCGGAAGATCAGCCACACTTCGGCCAATTCGACCAAGCCGACCAGGAACGCGCTCAAAAGCTCACTGGCGAAGGACAATCGGTAACTGCGCTGCGCCCGGATCCTGGAGCGCAGAACTGCGACATACGGCGTCGACCACGATCCGGAGCGCGCGGTGGCGTCAACCACCCTGCACCTCCAGCCTGCGGCGACCCGCGATCAGCAGCACGCGCCCCGCGATCGCGGTCACCAGCACCCAGAACACCTGGACGCCGACGACCGACAGCGCCTCCGCGCCGGTGAGCCGCCCCGAGAGCACGTCGATCGGGGATTGCAGCATCGACGGAAAGGGACTGGCCGCCGCGATGGCGCCCAGCCACGACGGGAACATGTGCACCGGCACGAACAGGCCGGCAAGGAACGTGCCGCCGGTGTAGTACAGCACCCGGATGCCACGGGTCTCCACGACCCAGAAGCCGATCAGCACCACGAGGAACCGGCACAGGAACGAAACCACCACGGCGAGCAGGATGCTCACCGCTCCGAGCAGGTAGGGACCCGGCGTGACCGGCATCGCCAGCCCGAAGGTGAGCGTGCCCACCAGCACGCTCGGCACTCCGCGTGGGAGGAAGGTGCAGGCCGCGCGCCCGAGATCGTCAGCGAGATAACCGCATTGGATATCGACCGGGCGCAGGAAATCGATCGCGATGTCGCCGTTCTTCACCCGATCGTCCAGTGGCCCCAGCGGCCCCATGAACTGCAGCGCGCCGAGCAGACCCTGGGAGAGCCACACGTAGGCGCCGATGCTGCCCCGGTCGTATCCGCCGAAGTCGCCCGCGGCGTCCACCGCCGCGGCGAGGACGGCCGCGCGGACGAACCCGAACACACAGTTGGTGAACAGCCCCGCGAACATGGCCATCTTGTATTGCCACTGTCTGCGGAATCCGGCGCCCACGAGCGATGCGTAAAGGGCGACGGCGCTGCGAAATCGTTCCTCGACGGCACGCTGTCCGCCCCCCTCCGGTCTGCCGCGCACAAGGAGTCGACTCTACCGGCCCCGCTCGGCCCGGGAAAGGCTTCGACGCGGTTTCGGGGAAAAGGCCACATCGGGATGCCACCGATGTTAGAAACACTCTCACTTCAGATTGTGGAGCGCTCGCGCACGACGAGTAAGGAACGCCGATGACCGTCGCCGAGATGACCGTTTTCGAGGCACTCGAATCGAACGTGCGCGGGTACTGTCGCTGCTGGCCCGCCGTCTTCGACACCGCCAGCGGCGCGTGGTTGCGCGACGAGACCGGCAAGGAGTACCTGGATTTCTTCGCCGGGGCGGGTTCGCTCAACTACGGTCACAACAATCCCGTGCTCAAGCGGGCATTGCTGGACTACATCGCCGGGGACGGCATCACGCACGGGCTGGACATGTCGACCATCGCCAAGCGGCGGTTGCTGGAAGCGTTGCGGGACACCGTCTTCACCCCGCGCGGACTGGACTGGAAAGTCCAGTTCCCCGGGCCGACCGGAGCCAACGCGGTCGAGGCAGCGTTGAAGCTGGCGCGCAAGGTGACCGGGCGGCAGACGGTGCTGAGCTTCACCAACGCTTTCCACGGGATGTCGCTGGGCGCGCTGGCGGTCACCGGGAACGCCGCCAAGCGGTCGGGCGCCGGGGTGCCGCTCGGGTATGCGCTGCCGATGCCCTATGACGGGTATCTCGGTGGCGCCGACGATCTGCTGTGGATGCGTAAGGCGCTGGACGACCCGTCGTCGGGATTGGACAAGCCCGCGGCGGTGATCGTGGAGACGGTGCAGGGTGAAGGCGGCATCAATGTGGCCAGGGCGGAGTGGTTGCGTGGGCTGGCCGAGCTGTGTGCGGCCCGCGGCATCCTGTTGATCGTCGACGACGTGCAGATGGGCTGCGGGCGTACGGGGCCGTTCTTCTCCTTCGAGGCCGCGGGGATCACGCCCGATATCGTGACGTTGTCGAAGTCGATCGGCGGCTACGGTCTGCCTATGGCGTTGGTGCTGCTGCGGCCGGAACTCGATCAGTGGGCGCCGGGAGAGCACAACGGCACATTCCGAGGCAACAACGCGGCGTTCGTCACCGGGCGTGTCGCGCTGGAGCACTATTGGTCGGATTCCGCACTGGAACTCGCGACCGTGGCCAAGGGGGAGCGGATCGCGCAGGCGCTGCGTGCGGTCGTCTCGGCCTTCCCCGGCGTCTCGACACGGGGACGGGGCCTGGTGCACGGCGTCGTGTTCGAGGACACCTCGCTGGCGGAGAAGGTCGGCCGGGCCGCTTTCGATCGGGGCTTGCTGGTGGAGACGTCCGGTTCGATGGACGAGGTGATCAAGTTGATGCCGCCCCTGACGATCGCCGACGACGAGATCGACCACGGCATCGAGCTACTGACGGCAGCGATGGAAGCGGTTTGCCGGTAGAGATTTTCGGGCGTGTTGCGGAAGTATCTCAGCCCGGCCGAAGTGTCGGTGAGGGGCGAGTAATCGCGCCGCGACGAAGGCAAACGAGTCGCGACATCGTACTAATCCGGACGCAACAGTCCGCTGGTGTCCTGGTAGCCATGCGAATGCCCTCCTGGCTCGGGAAGAGCAAGACAACCAGCAGCATCTACGACAAGATCGGCGGTCACGAGGCGCTCGAGATCGTCGTGGAGGATTTCTATACCCGCGTGCTCGCCGACGACGAGCTGGCGGGCTTCTTCACCGGCACGAACATGTCGCGGTTGAAGGGAAAACAGGTCGAGTTCTTCGCCGCCGCTCTGGGCGGGCCCATCCCGTACACCGGCGCTCCGATGAAGCAGGTCCACCAGGGCCGTGGCATCACCATGCACCACTTCGGCCTGGTGGCGGGTCATCTGGAGGCGTCGCTCACCGCCGCCGGGGTGCCCGCCGATCTGGTTGCCGAGATCCTGGGCGCGATCGCACCGCTGGCCGACGACATCACCTCGTCGCCCGCGAAGATTTGACGGCCGTCCCGCCGGGCGCCGAGCGCTGGCCTCGATCGCGCCGAGACCGGCAGACGCGGGGTGGCCACGCCCGCAACCGGCTCGCAAGTTTCGCGACGACTTCGGCGGGATCCGTGCGGCACGCGCCGTCCGGAGCACATACGGGCGAAAGTTTCGCGTGTTTGAGCCTCGCGCGTCCTGGGTAATAGGACTGGAGACCCACAGCTATAGCTGCGGGTCTCCAGTGTGCTGCGCCCCCGGCAGGAATCGAACCTGCGACCTAGGGATTAGAAGGCCCTTGCTCTATCCAACTGAGCTACGGAGGCAGCGGGTTCTACGATGGCCGACATTGGCCGTGCTGTCCAGCGAGTCGATTATAGCGACCGTCCAGGTGACCGGAATCTCAGCGTTAGCAACGTTTCAGCCATTCCGAGACAGTAGGTGACGCGCCCGTGGTGACGGGCCAAGGATATCGGTACAAACCCGGCCGGGCCACGGAATACTCGCCGACTACGCTCAGTCGTATGTCGTCCGCCCCCACCTCGTCCGCCGCTCCCCGAGCCGAGGCCGCTCGCTCCGGGGCGACGTTCGCGACGATCACCGCGCTGGCCGGCGCCATCGCGGCCGTGGTCGCGGCGCTGGTGGTGGGGTTGTCGGCGGCGCAGGCACTGAGCCTGCTCGGCATCCCCGACCCCGGTGTCCCGACCACCTACGGCCTGCCCGCGGTCCGGGCGCTCGCCGATCTGTCGGCCGCGCTGACGGTCGGCTCGCTGTTGTTCGCGGCCTTCCTGGTACCGCCGCAGCCGAACGGGCTGCTGGACGTCGATGGGTATCGCGCGGTGCGCAGGGCGTCGAATTTCGCGGTGGTCTGGGCGTGCTGCGCGGCGCTGCTGGTGCCGCTGACGGTGTCGGATACCACCGGACGGCCGGTGACCGACGTCCTGCGGCCGCAGGAGCTGTGGCATGCCATCGCCCGGATCGAACTGGCCGGAGCCTGGCGGACGACCGTCGTCTTCGCCCTGATCGTCGCGGTGGGCTGCCGGCTCGCGTTGCGCTGGGGCTGGACTCCGGTCCTGCTGGGGGGCGCGATCGCCACCATGATGCCGCTGGCGTTGACCGGCCATTCGTCCTCGGGCGGGTCGCACGACGTGGCGACCAACAGCCTGATCCTGCACCTGATCGGGTCGGCCGTCTGGGTGGGCGGTCTGTTCGCGGTGCTGGCGCACGCCCTGCGCGGCGGGGCGCACACCGATGTGGCGGCGCGCCGCTTCTCGCTGACCGCCACCGTCGCGTTCGCCGTGATCGCGGTCAGCGGCGTGATCAACTCCTGGGTCCGCGTGCCGCTGGACGAGCTGTTCTCCAGCACCTACGGCAGGCTGGTGCTGGCCAAGGCCGCCGCGCTGATGGTGTTGGGGGTGTTCGGCTATCTGCAGCGCCGCGCGGCGCTGCCCGCCTTGGCCGCCGATCCCGGCGACCGGTCGGCCCTGGTGCGGTACGCGGGCGTCGAGGTGCTGATCTTCGCCGCGACCATCGGCCTCGCGGTCGGGCTCGGCCGCACGCCGCCGCCCCCGCCGGACTCCGTGCCGACCCCCGTCGAGGTGGAGTTGGGCTACGACCTGGCCGGACCGCCCAGTTTCGCCCGCCTGGTGTTGGACTGGCGGTTCGATCTGATCTTCGGAACGCTGTCCGTCGTGCTCGCGGTGCTGTACCTGCTCGGCGTGCGGCGGCTGCGAGCGCGGGGCGACGCGTGGCCGGCCGGGCGGACGGTCGCCTGGCTGTCCGGTTGCGCGGTGCTGCTCGTCACCACCTCCTCCGGCGTCGGCCGGTACTCGCCCGCCATGTTCAGCGTGCATATGGGAGCGCATATGGCGCTGTCCATGCTCGCGCCGATCCTGTTGGCTCTCGGTGGCGCGGTGACGCTGGCGCTGCGGGCGCTGCCCCCGGCGGGCCGCGGTGGCGTGCCCGGTCCGCGGGAGTGGCTGCTTGCCGCGGTGCACAACCCGGTGTCGCGGTTCCTGACCCACCCCATTGTGGCCTCGGCGATCTTCGTCGGCGGCTTCTACGCGCTATACCTGGGCGGCATCTTCGACGCCTACGCCGACTCGCACGCGGCACACCTGCTGATGAACGTGCACTTCCTGCTCAGCGGTTACCTGTTCTACTGGGTGGTGATCGGCATCGATCCCAAGCCGAGGCAGGTGGAGCCGCTGACCAAGCTCGCCATGGTGTTCGGCTCGCTGCCGTTCCACGCGTTCTTCGGCATCGCGCTGATGAGCACGACCACGGTGCTCGGCGGCTGGTTCTACCGCGGCCTCGGCCTGGGCTGGCACGGCGATCTGCTCGGCGATCAGCGCACCGGCGGTAGCCTCGCGTGGGCCAGCGGCGAGGTCCCCCTGGTGGTGGTGATGCTGGCGTTGCTGATCCAATGGTCGCGCAGCGACCAGCGGCTCGCGCAGCGCACCGATCGAGCCGCCGAACGCGACAACGACGCCGCACTCGCCGCACACAACGCGATGTTCGCCGAACTGGCCAAGCGGGATGGAGAAGTGCGTAAGTGAGTGAACGCGCCACCACGGTCCAGCCACACAGACCGGTCGGGCGGGTGGAACGGTCGGACGTGCGATCCGCACGCAGGCGGCTGGCCGGGCAGATCCGCAAGACACCGGTCTTCCACACCTCCATCGCGAGCCCGTCCGGCCCCGTGCCGGTGACGATGAAGCTCGAGCACCTGCAGCACGGCGGGACGTTCAAAGTGCGCGGCAGCCTCAACGCGCTGCTCGAGTCGGGCGCGGGCGTCGATGAGGTGGTGATCGCCTCCGGCGGTAACGCCGGTATCGCGGCGGCGCTGGCCGCCGCGCGGCTCGGCAAGTCCTGCACGGTCGTCGTCCCGGAGACGGCGCCGCACACCAAGGTCGCCGCGATGTGGTCGCACGGCGCCGAGGTGCTCTGGCACGGCACCTCCTACGCCGAGGCCTTGCGGCACGCGACGGAGCTGGCCACCGAACGCGGCGCGCTGCTGCTGCACGGCTACGACCTGCCCGCGGTGGTCGCAGGCATCGGCGTGGTCGGGCTCGAACTCGAAGAGCAGGTCCGCGGCAGGCCGCCGGTGCTGGCCGCGGTGGGCGGCGGCGGGCTGGTCGCCGGGATCGCGGCCGCGGTCGGGCGCCGTCAGCGGGTGATCGGTGTGGAGCCCGACGGCGCCGCGATCCTGCGCGCTGCGTTGGGCGCGGAGCGTCCGGTGGACATCGTCGGGTCCGGAATCACCGTCGACTCGCTCGGCCCGACGCGGATCGGTGACATCGCACTAGACCTCGCCCGCCGCCACGGCGTGCGGTCGCTGCTGGTCAGCGACGACGCGATCAGCGCGGCGCGGGAGTATCTGTGGCGCGAGTTCCGCATCCTGGTCGAAGTGTCCGGAGCCACGGCGCTGGCCGCCGTGCACAGCGGCGCCTATGTGCCCGCTCCGGACGAGCGGCCGGTGATCGTCCTCTGCGGCGCCAATACCGACGTGGCGGTGTTCTGACCGCGCGCGGAACGCTCGGTCTTCACATCTGGGGAAGTTGTCCACATTCCTGAATCGAATCGCTCGGGTCCACGGAATCGGCGCACGCTGGAAGAGCCCTCCTGGAGGGGAGGAAATCCCGGGTGATTCCGGATCCGAATGTGAAGGGGCGTGGATATGTACGAGGCAAACGCGACGGTGATCGGAACGATCGCCACTCATCCGGTCAAGCGCGACCTGACCAATGGCGAGCAGGTGGTCACCTTCCGGCTGGCGAGCAATTCCCGCCGACTGGACCACACGTCGGGGCAATGGGTGGACAACGGCACCCTGTACCTCACCGTCAGCTGCTGGCGCAGGCTGGTGGCGGGTGTCGACGCGTCCCTGCGGCGCGGGGATCCGGTCATCGCCTACGGCCAGCTGCGCTCCCATGAATACCGCAGCAAGGACGGCGTGGAACGGCGGGACCTGGAGATGCGCGCCACCGCGGTCGGACCCGACCTGGCCCGCTGTGTCGCGCAACCGACGCGGTTGTCCGACCTGCCGCCGCGGAATACTTCCGGGCTGGTGAGCGCTGAAGGTCGGGTGCCGGTCGCCGACGCGCCGGGGGAGAATAACGCTGCCGTCGGTTCGGCGCCGCCTCACGGCAGTGCACCCGAGCCGGTCGACGCCTGATCCCGCGACCGGTTTTCGTCCCGGCGGCAGGGTAGCTCTGCTTCGTCCTCCCATCTCTCGCACCGATAGGCTTCACACTTATGGCTGAGTTCATCTACCAAATGAAGAAGGTTCGCAAGGCGCACGGCGACAAAGTCGTGCTCGACGATGTCACCTTGAACTTCCTTCCCGGCGCCAAGATCGGCGTCGTCGGCCCGAACGGCGCGGGTAAATCCAGCGTGCTGAAGATCATGGCCGGACTGGACCAGCCCAACAACGGTGACGCGTTCCTCGCCGCGGGCGCCACCGTCGGCATCCTTCAGCAGGAGCCGCCGCTCAACGAGGAGAAGACCGTCCGCGGCAACGTCGAGGAGGGCCTCGGCGAGATCAAGGTGAAGCTGGATCGCTTCAACGAGATCGCCGAGCTGATGGCCACCGACTACTCCGACGAACTCATGGAGGAGATGGGCAAGCTGCAGGAGGAACTGGACCACGCCGACGCGTGGGACCTGGACTCCCAGCTCGAGCAGGCGATGGACGCGCTGCGCTGCCCGCCGCCGGACGAGCCGGTCACCAACCTCTCCGGTGGTGAGCGCCGCCGCGTGGCGCTGTGCAAGCTGCTGCTGAGCAAGCCCGACCTGCTGCTGCTCGACGAGCCGACCAACCACCTCGACGCCGAGAGCGTGAACTGGCTCGAGCAGCACCTGGCGCAGTACCAGGGCGCCGTGCTCGCGGTCACCCACGACCGGTACTTCCTGGACAACGTCGCCCAGTGGATTCTGGAGCTCGACCGCGGCCGCGCCTACCCGTACGAGGGCAACTACTCCACCTACCTGGAGAAGAAGGCCGAGCGGCTCGAGGTGCAGGGCAAGAAGGACCAGAAGCTGCAGAAGCGGCTCAAGGAAGAACTCGCCTGGGTCCGTTCCGGCGCCAAGGCCAGGCAGGCCAAGAACAAGGCCCGCCTCGGCCGGTACGAGGAGATGGCTGCCGAGGCGGAGAAGATGCGGAAGCTGGACTTCGAGGAGATCCAGATTCCCGCGGGCCCGCGCCTGGGCAACGTGGTGGTGGAGGTCGAGCACCTGGACAAGGGCTTCGGCGACCGTCAGCTGATCAAGGACCTGTCGTTCACCCTGCCGCGCAACGGCATCGTCGGCGTGATCGGGCCCAACGGCGTCGGTAAGACGACGCTGTTCAAGACCATCGTCGGGCTCGAGTCGCCGGACAGCGGCGAGGTGAAGGTCGGCGAGACGGTCAAGCTCAGCTACGTCGACCAGAACCGCGCGGGCATCGACCCCAAGAAGACGGTGTGGCAGGTGGTCTCCGACGGCCTCGACTACATCGAGGTCGGCCAGCAGGAAATGCCGTCGCGCGCCTACGTGAGCGCGTTCGGCTTCAAGGGCCCCGACCAGCAGAAGCCCGCGGGCGTCCTGTCCGGCGGTGAACGCAACCGGCTGAACCTGGCGATGACGCTCAAGCAGGGCGGCAATCTGATCCTGCTGGACGAGCCGACCAACGACCTGGACGTCGAGACCCTCGGCTCGCTGGAGAACGCGCTGGAGAAGTTCCCCGGCTGCGCCGTGGTCATCTCCCACGACCGCTGGTTCCTCGACCGCACCTGCACCCACATCCTGGCGTGGGAGGGCGATTCCGACAACGAGGCCAAGTGGTTCTGGTTCGAAGGTAACTTCGAAGCGTACGAGGCCAACAAGGTCGAGCGGCTCGGCCCGGAAGCGGCTCGCCCGCATCGGGTTACGCACCGCAAGCTCACCCGCGGCTGAGTTCGCCCGCACAGGGCGGGTGCGCGGTGTGGCCGCACCCGCCCTATGCGACGCACGGCCTTGGATCTTCTGGGCGGCCCGGGGTGCCGGCCGCCGCAGCGGTTCGAGGTCGTCGTTCGGCGAAGGATCTCGCCCGTGGAGCTCTCGGGCTGAATGCTCGCATACGAGTGCGGTGCGTTTGGGGGTTGATAGGGGGCAGGACGAGGGCGGGGGACGCGTATGAGCCAGGCCGGGGCACGGGGCTGCAACCGCGCTGCGACAGCGTGATCCTGTCCGGCCCGTGGCGAGCAGGGACAGTGGTTCGGCTCTGTTCATCGCCGGTGGTTGTGCGACCGATGGCGCTGCCCGGCATCTCCGCGGAGATCGCCCGCGCGGGTTACGTGCAGGGCGTTCGACACGGCTGCCTGCGGCGACTCCGGACAATATCGCCGAGGTGCGCTCGCAGGGGTACCGCTGCCTGCTTCGACGAGCGGGCGCTGCCTGGCGTTTGCTGGTGTGGCGTGCGGTGCGGGTAGGCCCCGAAATTCGGGTCGGAAGCAGGGGATGAGAGCTGCGGTGGGGTGGAGCGAAAAGTCTTTCCGGGGAACGCGGAACAGGAGTGACACCTACCCGCGCGTAGCTCGCTAGGGTGGGAGTTGTGAATGCGCAGGCGCAGTTCGAGCAATCGGTGGCATCGACCGCCGACGCGGTGGCCGAGCTGACCCGAGGTACCGGTGCGGCGCCGCTGCCGCCGCGGATACGACCTGTAGCGCTCACCTGACATTCGCGGGTCCGACTTCTGTGCTGTGCCCGAGGTTGTCGCGTGCGATCTCGGCATACGAGCGGCGAACTCCGCCGTCGTGGTGAACCACCGGATGTGAAAAGGGAATTCACCCACGCGTCATCGGCGCACAGTTACCCTCGGACCGGCGTCACTTTGTTACGGAACCGATATCCGAGGGAGTTGGCGAAAAATGACCGTCTCGTCCGAATTGTCCAGCGCGGCGTGGGCCGCGGGTTTGCCGCAGTCGCTGCGCGGCGAACTCGCGACGCTCGAGGAGGCGTACTTCCGCCACGTCGACGCGGGCGATGTGGACTGTGCGATCACCGGCATCACCCAGATCTTCCGAAGGCATCTGGAGTTGGCCGTCACCCGCCGCCCCGGTCGCGCGCTCGTGCGGGTGTATCACCCGGACGATCGCTCCGGAATCGGTGCGGCGGTGCAGATCGTCACCGACGACATGCCGCTGCTGGTCGAGTCGATCAGCTCGTCGCTGAGCCGCCTCGGTGTCAGTGTCAGCGAGATCATCCACCCGATCTTCGAGGTCGAGCGAGACGAAGAGGGACGGCTGACGCACGCCGCCGCGCACGAGGTGGACGGCACCGGTGGCGCGGGGCTGCGCGAGTCCTGGATGCATGTGCAATTGCACCCGTCGACCAGCGCAGCGCTGCTGGCCAAGGTCGAGTCCGCGGTGCCGGACGTGGTGGACGACGTGCGTCAGGTGATCGGTGACACCGAGGCCATCGAAGCCGTGCAGAGCAAGCTCGCCGACGATCTGGAACAGGCCGCGCGATCCGGGTCGGCGCCTTTCCCGGCCACCGAACTGACCGACACCGCCGCCTTGCTGCGCTGGCTGGCCGGGGGCAACTTCACCCTGCTCGGATACGCGCGCTACCGGCTGAGCTCCGACCAGGGCCGGGAGTTGTCCACCGTCGTGCCCGACACCTGCCTCGGCGTGCTGCGCCCGGACGTCGGCACCGACTTTCACGTGCCGGTCAACGGCGGTGACCGTCCGCTGCTCACGCTGACCCAGGGTCTGGTCCCCGCCACCGTGCACCGTGCGGTGTACCCGTACTTCGTCGGCGTAGCGGATTTCGACGCCGAGGGAACGATCGTCGGCGAACACCTGTTCATCGGCGTCTTCACCGTCACCGCCGTGCACGAGAACGTCCTGGACATCCCGGTGATCGAACGCCGGGTCCGCTCGGCGATCGAGGCGAGCGGATTCGACCTGGATTCGTTCTCCGGTCAGGCCATGCTCGAGGTGATCCAGTCCTTCCCGCGCACCGAACTGTTCTCCGCCGACGGTGACACGCTGCGCCGCACCGCCACCGCCGTGCTGAGCGTCGGCCTGCGGCGCCAGGTGCGCCTGTTCCTGCGCGCGGACACCTACGGCCGCTATGTCGCCTGCCTGGTCTATCTGCCGCGTGATCGGTACACCACCAGCGCGCGACTCGAGATGCAGGAGATCCTGGTCCGCGAACTGGGCGGCGTGTCCATCGACTACTCCGCGCGGGTGGGCGAAAGCGAATTGGCGCGAGTGTATTTCACCGTGCGCATGCCGGAGGCCGAACTCGGTGTTCCGCGTCGTACGCCGCCCGCCGTCGACACCTCCGAGCCCAACCGGCTGCGTTTGCAGAGCCTGCTCGCCGAAGCCAGCCGCACCTGGGACGACCGGCTGAACGACGAGGTGAGCACGTCGACGGTGCTCGATCCCGCGGTGGTGCAGCGGTACGCGGAAGCCTTCCCCGAGGGCTACAAACAGGATTTCGCCGCGGACCGCGCGCTGAAGGACATCGTGCGCCTCGACCGTCTGCGCGACGGCGACATCGACCAATTCCTGTACCGGAAGCCCGATTCGGCGCCGGGTTCGTGGCGTTTCACGCTCTACGTCGGAGGCAGCGGCATCTCGTTGAGCCAGGTGCTCCCGCTGTTGCAGAGTCTCGGCGTGGAGGTGGTCGACGAGCGGCCGTACCAGATCGAGCTGGAGGCCGCGGCCGACAGCGCCGGCGGTGAGCGGTGGATCTACGACTTCGGCCTGCTCGCTCGCCCGGAGTTGCTGCGCAGTTCGCTCGATCGCGATCTGGACGCCGAACTGCTCGAGTCCTCCAAACGCGCCGACGTGCTGGAGGCGGAGGTGCGTGGGCTGCGGGAACGGTTCGTGGAAGCCTTCGGGGCCATGTGGTACGGCCGCGCGGAGGCGGACGGCATGAACGAGCTGGTCCTGCGCGCCCGGCTGCCGTGGCGGGCCGTGTCGATCCTGCGCACCTACGCGAAGTACCTGCAGCAGGCCGGTTTTCCGTACAGCCAGGCCAATATCTGCCGCGTGCTGCTCACCTATCCGGATATCGCGCGCCTTTTCGTCGACCTGTTCGCGGCGCGCTTCGACCCCGACACGGTGTCCGCCGAGCATGCCACGGAGCTGGAAACCCAGGTGCGGGGGCGGATCGACGAGGTGGTCAGTCTGGATGCCGACCGCATCCTGCGCGCGATCCTCGGCCTGATCAAGGCGACCTTGCGGACCAATTACTACGTGACCGACGCGGAAGGCAGGCCGCGCGACTTCGTCTCGGTGAAGGTGGAACCACGGGAGATCGCCGAACTGCCGAAGCCGAAGCCGCAGTTCGAGATCTTCGTCTACTCGCCGCGGGTGGAAGGCGTGCACCTGCGCTTCGGTCCGGTGGCGCGTGGTGGTCTGCGGTGGTCGGACCGGCTGGAGGATTTTCGCACGGAGATCTTGGGTCTGGTGAAGGCGCAGGCGGTGAAGAACGCGGTGATCGTGCCGGTCGGCGCCAAGGGCGGTTTCGTGGTGAAGCAGCCGCCCGCGTCCACCGGCGATCCGGTCGCCGACCGGCAGGCGTTGGGTGCGGAAGGCGTGGCCTGCTACCGCACGTTCATCTCCGGCCTGCTGGATGTCACCGACAACGTGGATCGCGCGAGCGGGGAGGTCTTGCCCCCGGCCCGGGTGGTGCGGCGCGATGGGGACGACACCTACCTGGTCGTGGCGGCGGACAAGGGGACCGCGACGTTCTCCGACATCGCCAACGAGGTGGCGCAGAGTTATGGCTTCTGGTTGGGTGACGCGTTCGCCTCCGGCGGTTCGGCGGGGTACGACCACAAGGCGATGGGCATCACCGCCAAGGGTGCGTGGGAGAGCGTCAAGCGTCATTTCCGTGAGATGGAGATCGACACGCAAACCCAGGACTTCACCGTGGTCGGCATCGGTGACATGAGTGGTGACGTGTTCGGCAACGGGATGTTGTTGTCCGAGCACATTCGTCTGGTGGCCGCTTTCGACCACCGCCACATCTTCCTCGATCCCGACCCGGACGCGGCTCGCTCGTACCGGGAGCGGCAGCGGATGTTCGCGTTGCCGAGGTCGTCGTGGGCGGATTACGACACCTCGCTGATCAGTCCCGGCGGCGGGGTGTGGGATCGCACCGTGAAGGCCGTGCCGATCAGCCCGCAGGCCAGGGCGGCCCTCGGACTGGGCGATGATGTCGTGTCGCTGTCGCCGCCGGATCTGGTGCGCGCGCTCCTGCTGGCGCCGGTCGATCTGCTGTGGAACGGCGGCATCGGCACCTACATCAAGGCCAGCACGGAGACCAACGCGGAGGTGGGCGACAAGTCCAACGACGCGGTCCGGGTCAACGGAAACCAACTGCGGGCCAAGGTGATCGGCGAGGGCGGCAACCTCGGCGCCACGGCGCTGGGCCGCATCGAGTTCAACCGCAACGGCGGCAAGATCAATACCGACGCGCTGGACAACTCGGCCGGCGTGGACTGCTCCGATCACGAGGTGAACATCAAGATCCTGCTCGACGCCGTGGTCTCCGGCGGTCAGTTGCCGCAGGATGAGCGCAATCCGCTGCTGGCCTCGATGACCGACGAGGTCGCCCGGATGGTCCTGCAGGACAATGTGGCGCAGAACTTCCTCATGGGCCTCTCGCGCACCGAGGCGCCGCAGATGCTGAGCGTGCAGACGCGGCTGATCGAGGAACTCGAGGAGCGGCGCGGCCTGGACCGCGAACTCGAGGCGCTGCCGTCGGATCAGGAGATGAAGCGCAGGCTGGAGGAAGGCTCCGGACTGGCCTCACCGGAGCTGGCGAATCTGATGGCGCATGTGAAGCTGTCGCTGAAGTCCGATCTGCTCGGGTCCGATCTGCCCGACAGCCAGTACTTCGCGGCCCGGCTGCCGGAGTACTTCCCCACACCGCTGCGGGATCGTTTCGCGGCGGCGATCAAGCGGCACCGGCTGCGCCGGGAGATCGTCACCACCATGATCGTCAACGAGATGGTGGACTACGGCGGCATCACCTACGCCCACCGGTTGAACGAGGAGGTCGGCGCCACCACCACCGACGCGGTGCGCGCTTTCGCCGCGGCGAGCGGGATCTTCGACCTGCACGAGCGATGGGCGCGAATCCGCGCTTGCGACGCGCCCACCCCGGTGCGCGACCTGCTGGAACTGGAGACGAAGCGGACCCTGGACCGGGCGTCCCGGTGGCTGCTGAGCAACCGCCCGCAGCCGATCGCGGTGGGCTCCGAGATCAGCCGGTACCGCGCCGACGTACGGGAACTCGCACCGAAGGTGCCGGGATGGCTGCGCGGGCACCACGTGTTCACCCTGACCGACCGGTCCGCCGAGCTGATCGCTCGCGGCGCGCCGACCGACCTGGCCACCGAGGTCTTCGGCCTGCTGCACCTGTTCCCGCTGCTGGACATCGTGGACATCGCCGACATCACCGACCGGGACGGTGACGAGGTCGGTTCGCTGTACTACGCGCTCAACGATCACCTCAAGATCGACTGGCTGCTGCAGGCGGTCAGCCACCTCGAACGCGGCGACCGCTGGCACGCGCTGGCGCGGCTGGCCCTGCGCGACGACATGTACGGGTCGCTGCGCTCCCTCACGCTCGATGTGCTCTCCGGCGGCGACCCCGAGGAGACGGCGGACGAGAAGATTGCATACTGGGAGTCGAAGAATCAGTCCCGCCTCGGGCGAGCCAGGGCGGCGCTGTCGGAATTGTTCGAGTCCGGAACCCACGATCTCGCCACGTTGTCGGTTGCAGCGCGGCAAGTGCGGAGCATGGTGAGCGGGGTGGGCGCTCAATCGGAGGTACCACGTTGACGAGTTCGGTGAGCGGAAGCGGGAAGGCCGCGGGCAGCCTGGTACTGCCGCGGCGGTTCCACGCCAAGGTGGACGTCAGGTGGTCGGACATGGACGTGTTCCAGCACGTCAACCATGCCCGGATGGTGACGCTGCTGGAAGAGGCGCGGATTCCGTGGCTGTTCGAGGACGGCCGCCCGACCGCGCCGCTGCGTGAGGGCTGTGTCCTCGCCGACCTGCGGGTGCGCTACCGCGGTCAATTGCGGCACGAGGACACGCCGCTGGACATCGCCATGTGGATCGAGCAGTTGCGCGCGGTCGATTTCACCATCGGCTACGAGGTGCGTGCGGCGGGCGCGCAGCCCGATTCGCCCGCCGCCGTGGTGGCCTCCACGCAGATCGCGGCGTTCGACATGCGAGCACAGCGATTGCGCAGGCTCACCGACGCCGAGCGTGATTACCTGTCGGAATGGATGGAGTGAACGACCGCGCGCCGATGGTGGCCGAGTGCTGACGGCGGAGCAGCCGTGATGACGGAACAACGAGTGCTGCGCGTGCCCGATCCGGCGGAGCGGGAGAATCTCGCGACGTTCCTGACCAGGGCCGTGCGGCTGGACCCAGCGGCGGTGGTGCGCTTGCGCCGCCGCGGGGAGAAGTACGTCTCGGCCTGGGTGGCGACGGGCTTCGAGGCGCTGGCGATGCGCACCGTGGTCGCCGAACTGGGCGTCGACGACGTGACGGTCGGCGCCGACCTGGTGCTCGCCGGTTCGGCTGTCGGCGGTCCGATCGACCTCGGATTTTCGATGGACTCCGCGTGGCGCGGCGCGCTGCCACCCACCGACGGTTTCGTGCACGTCGACGATGTGCCCGCGCGCACGCTGGTCGAACTCGCCGAGCAGGGTGCGCAGCTGGCGCGGGAACACGGCAGCGGTCACGGTCCGCCCGCCTCGCTGCTGGATCAGGCGGTGCTGACCGTGTCCGGCGGAGGCACTCGGGTGCAGGTGCCGATGCGCGTGGTCTTCGCGCTCACGGCGATGGACTTCATCCCGCACTCGGGGGAGAAGGCCGACCCCCGGCGTATTCCACCCGCCGAGATCGTCCGTGTCCGCGCGACCAGAACGTGGCTGCGGCTCGACGCCCGCTACGGTTCGGTGGCTCGTCGGCTCGGCGGTGGGATTCCCTTACTGCCGCAGTGAGTTTCGCCAGGGTGCTCAGGGGTATGCGGGGCAGGTGATTCGCGCGGGGACACAAGCGCTTCGCCGTGCAAGTGGCTATGTGGATAGCTTCCTCGGCCCGGCCGACTCACCCCACGAGCCATAGCCAGCGGCGACGCAGGCTATGCACTTCTCGTGCCGTTCCGCGTGCCAGGCGAAGGCCCGAACGTAGCAGATCGCGAGGTCGAGGCCGGTTCCGGCAGCGTTGGTCCCGAGAGTCCTCCAGCCGGTCGAGGGTTGGATTCGGGTGGCCCGGAAGGCGGATCAGATCATGCTGTTACGTTTCCGCGCACCCCTTTCGCGGTGAAGGGTTCCACCGTGATTTCTCGCGTAGCAAACAATTGCTCGGAAGCGATCGATGGGTAGGCGGCGCCGTCGGCAGGAGGGGACGGCGCCGCCTGCCTCTGTGCGAAACCGGCTGTCGCGCATCCCGGCTAGGCGACGCCGAGCAGGCGGATGAATGCCGTTGTCGCGGCGGCGGCGAGAATCACCAGCAGGATCGGTTGCCGGAACCAGGCCACCAGCCCACCGGCGAGAACGCCTGCGGGCACGGCGAATCCGAGGTCCGCGGTGCCCAGCGGCAGGGTGGTGACGGCCACGAGCGCGGTGAGCAATACGACGGCGCCGATCTCCAGCAGGCGCACCACACGCGCGGGCAGGCGTACTCGGTCGCGGAGTGCGGGTCCGGCCCAGCGGAAGGCGTAGGTGCCCGCGGCGAGTGCGACGACTCCGGCGGCCAGCATCACGCCGCTCCCGTCACGGTCGCCTGCCGCGGCTTCTCCCGCGCCGCGACCAGCACCCCGGACAGGGCGAGCAGCACCGGCAGCCCCGTAGGCAGGAACGGCGCACTGACCAGAGCGACCGCGGTGCCGACCGCGACCGCGGCGAGGGTGGTGCGCTCCCGCAGCGCGGGCAGCACCAAGGCGAGCAGAACCGCGGGGAACACGGCATCGAGTCCCAGCGCCGAGGTGTCGGTGACCACCGATCCGATCAGCGCTCCGACGGCGGCGCCGCCCGGCCAGGCGAGCAGCACCCCCGCGCCGGTCATCCAGTAGGCCGCGCGCCTGCGTCGCGCGTCCGGTTGCGCGATGGTCATCGCGACGGACTCGTCGTTCATGAGATGGACCCCTAGCGAGCGCCGCCAACCCGTGCCGACCGCATCGGGTACCGACAGCCCGTAAGGCACGTGCCGGGCGTTGACCAGCAGCCCGGCCAGCACCGCCGCGATGGGATTGCCCCCGGCCGCCACGATCCCGAGAAACAGGAACTCCGAACTCCCGGCGAGCACCACGCACCCGAGCAGCACCGGCAGCCAGACCGGAAAGCCCGCCGCGACCGCGGTCGCCCCGTAGGAAATCCCGATCACCCCGACGGCGAGGCAGACCGCCCCGATCCCGAGCAGCGCATCCCGATCCAGTGTTCGCCATATCGAACGCATGTTGTTTATAGTGAACACAGCGCCGCGCTTCGTCAACATGGTTTCCCCGGCGAAAGCTTCGTCCGGGCAAGCACCGGCGGGGCCGGGCCATTCTGCGGCAGGCGTGTCGCGGAGCATGGTGCCAGGGAGCCGGATCACCGGCGGTGCGCGAGAAGGATGGTTGCGAGATGCCCGGCGCTTCTGTTCCGGGGTGAGCCTGATCGGCACCGTGGCGGCCTCGCCCGTCCCGCTGCCTCGGTCACGCGGTCCTGGGCCGCAGGCAACCAAGGCTCGCGCCGCAACCGAGCCAGGCCGCCCAGCGCAACACCAGGCCGCCGGCGCAGCAACAGACGCCCACAGCGCCAACTGCCCCTCGCGCAGCAAGTGCCTCGCGCTGCAGCAGGTCGTTCGCAACAGCAGGCCGGTGGCGCGACAGCGGGTGGTATCGCACGGCAGGCGTTCCCGCCGAAGCGTCAGCGCCGGGTGGAACCGCAGGACGAGACCACACAGCCCGACCGCAGGTTCCGAGCGGAGCGAGACCTGGCATTGTCGAACACGCCGCGACGAAGTCGCGGCCGAACAAGCACAGCGAACACCAGCGCCGCAGGCGCTGGAAGAACCAACGGAGCGGGAGATGACGCAGCAAGACGCGACGACGACCCCGAAGGCGGTGATCGCCGCCGCCCTCCGCCGCGAGCGCACTCGGGCCGGACTGTCGTTGAGCGAGGTCGCCAGCCGGGCGGGCATCGCGAAATCCACCCTGTCGCAACTGGAGTCGGGAACCGGGAACCCGAGCCTGGAGACCTTGTGGGCGTTGTGCGTCACGCTGGACATGCCGTTCTCCCGCTTGCTCGACCCGCCGCGCCCGAACGTGCACGTCATTCGCGCCGGTGAGGGCCCGGTCGTGGCGGCGGAGCGATCGGAGTACCGTGCGACGCTGCTGGCGGCCGGACCGGCCAATTCTCGCCGCGACCTGTTCCGCATCACCGCCGAACCGGGGCATGCCCGCCGATCGGATCCGCATATCCCCGGTGTGGTCGAGCATGTGCTGCTGGCGGAAGGGCGTGCACTGGTCGGCCCCGTCGACGCGCCTGTCGAATTACACCCGGGCGATTACATCGCGTACCCGGGTGATCAGCCGCATGTCTTCGAGGCACTGGCGTCGCCGACCTGGGCGACGCTGGTGGTGGAGTACACCTGATCGATCAGGCGGCGCCTTCGCCGAGATACTGCAACCACACCGGGTCGAGATCGGCAGTGGTGGACAGCAGGCGCCAGTGCGGGCCCTTGGGGGAGACCAGCGGGGCGCGCAGCGTCCAGCCCAGCTCGCTGAGCAGTTTGTCGGCTTTGCGATGGTTGCACGGCGCGCAGCTGGCGACGCAGTTCTCCCAGGAATGTTCCCCGCCGCGGCTGCGCGGGATGACGTGGTCGATCGTCTCGGCCTTGCCGCCGCAGTAACCGCAGCGGTAGCGATCGCGGTGCATGAGGGCGGCACGGGTCATCGGCACCCTGGCGCGGTACGGAACGTGCACGTAGGTGCGCAGGCGGATCACCGAGGGAATGGTCACCGACGTGTCGGCGGAGTGCACTACCGGTCCCTCGTCGTTGTGGTGGACGGCGTCGGCCTTGTCGCAGATGAGCAGCACGATCGCGCGGCGCGCGGACAATGCGGTGAGCGGCTCGTAGGTGGCGTTCAACAGCAGCACCCTGGTCTTGAGCCAGTTCGTGCCCTCGGACGGCGGGGCGGTGGGGCGGGGTCCGTGGTCGTGATGACCACGATGTCCACCCGGATATCGTTCGGACAAGATGTGCAGCGGAGTAGCCCCCGACCCACGATTGTGGACGTCGGCGGGCTGGAGTTGTCGGTGCGCTCGCGCCTCTGATCGGGCGCCGTGCCGCTGCTTCATCTCGACCTCGATTTCATGATTGGCAGGATCATGTGGTATCTGCAAAGCAGAGACTGTCACCCAGTTGACCATGGAATGTCGGGCATTGCACGGTGATTTTCGACAATGTCCGGTTAACTGTGGCTGAAGTGCCATTCCGGCGCGATGTTCCGGTTGCCGATCGGCGGTGCGAGGGCGGTGCGGCGGCGGTGCCGGGGCGCGGGCACAATGGACAGCGGCGCATCCGGTGAAGCGAGAGGGTCTATGACTTCGGGCGAGCAAACGGCGACGTCGTTCTACGAGGCGGTCGGTGGGGCGGAGACGTTCCGGCGGCTCGTCGCGACGTTCTATCGCGAGGTGGCCGCCGACGAAGTGCTGCGTCCGCTGTATCCGGAAGAGGATCTCGGTCCGGCGGAGCGTCGTTTGCGGATGTTCCTGGAGCAGTACTGGGGCGGTCCGCGCACCTACTCCGACGAGCGCGGCCACCCCCGGCTGCGCATGCGGCACATGCCGTTCACCATCGGGCCGATCGAGCGCGACGCGTGGCTGCGGTGCATGCATATCGCGGTCGCGGAGATCGAGCCGGAAACCTTGGACGACGAGCACCGCAAGGCGCTGCTCGACTACCTGGAGATGGCGGCCAACTCATTGGTGAACGCGCCGTTCTGACCACGCGCCCAGCACGGCGGCGATGGTGTGTTTTCTACCGCGTTGTGGTGGTGAAAAATTCGCTGATGAACAACGGGTGACGCGGTGCTTGCCCGCGAGAGACGGAGCTGAGCACCGTTTTTCGCTCATCCCGGTGACGGTGCTGAATATTTGCCCACGATTCGAAGCGGGGTGACGCCTGAAGGCTTTCGCGTCGGAACTTTGGCACTATTGCGGATGTGAGTGATGCACCAGCCTTAACGGCGCCGGTGGATCGTGCCACGCAGTCGTGGTGGCGGTCGGCCGTGTTCTACCAGGTTTATCCGAGATCCTTCGCGGACTCGAGCGGAGACGGGATCGGCGATCTCGGGGGAGTCCGGGACAAACTGGGCTATCTCGAACTGCTCGGCGTCGATGCCCTGTGGATCTGCCCCGTGATGCGTTCGCCGA
Organism: Nocardia implantans; assembly: GCF_035544775.1. Classification (NCBI taxonomy): domain Bacteria; kingdom Bacillati; phylum Actinomycetota; class Actinomycetes; order Mycobacteriales; family Nocardiaceae; genus Nocardia; species Nocardia implantans. The sequence continues at coordinate 199,149 of NZ_JAYKYQ010000002.1, forward strand.
TGGCCGACGGTGGCTACGACGTTGCCGACCCCCGCGACATCGATCAGCTCTTCGGCGGGCTCGCCGCGATGGACGCGCTGATCGCCGAGGCGCACGCCCGCCGGATCAAGGTCACCATGGACTTGGTGCCCAATCACACCAGCGACCAGCATCCGTGGTTCCGCGCGGCGCTGGCGGCGGCTCCCGGCAGCCCGGAGCGCGACCGCTACATCTTCCGCGACGGCCGTGGCCCCGGTGGCGCCGAGCCGCCGAACAATTGGCCCAGCATCTTCGGCGGCCCCGCCTGGACCAGGATCACCGAACCCGACGGCACGCCCGGCCAGTGGTACCTGCACCTGTTCGCTCGTGAACAGCCCGACCTGAACTGGTCGAATCCCGAGGTCGCCGCCGATTTCGAGCAGACGCTGCGGTTCTGGCTCGACCGCGGGGTGGACGGATTCCGGATCGACGTCGCGCACGGCATGGCCAAACCCGACGGTCTGCCCGACATGCCGGAGCTGTCCGTCTCGGCCCTGCTCGCGCACGACGACAGCGACCCGCGCTTCAACAATCCCGCCGTGCACGACATCCACCGCCGGATCCGCAAGGTGGTCGACGAGTACCCGGACGCGGTGCTCATCGGCGAAGTGTGGGTCGAGGACAACGCCCGTTTCGGCGAGTACGTACGCGCCGACGAACTGCACCTCGCGTTCAACTTCCGCCTCGCGGAATCGGCGTTCGACGCCGACGCGGTGCGCGACGCCGTGGACAACTCGCTGGCCGCCGTCGCGCCGGTCTTCGCCGTGCCCACCTGGACGCTGTCCAACCACGACATCGAGCGGGAGGTCACCCGGTACGGCGGCGGCGCGCTCGGCGTCGCGCGGGCACGGGCGATGATCCTGCTGGAACTCGCGCTGCCCGGCGCGGTGTTCATCTACAACGGCGCCGAACTGGGCCTGCCCAACGTCGACGACCTGCCGGACGAGGTCTTGCAGGATCCGGTGTGGGAGCGCTCCGGCCACACCCAGCGCGGCCGCGACGGCTGCCGGGTGCCGCTGCCGTGGGAAGGCGCAGCGCCGCCGTACGGGTTCACCACCGGGACGCCGTGGCTGCCGATGCCGCTCGGCTGGGCGCCGTTGACCGTGGAAGCCCAGCTCGAGGAGCTGGGATCGACCTTGTCGCTGTATCGCCTTGCGATCGAGTTGCGTGCCCAGCGGCCGGAGTTCGCCGGGGACCGGATCGAGTGGTACGGCAGCCCGCCGGGTTGTCTCGCGTTCCGCAGGCCGGGTGGACTGGTGTGCGTGCTCAACGCCTCGGACCTGCCGATCCAGCTCCCGCCGGGAGACGTGCTGCTGTCCAGCGCGCCGACCGACGGCGGCCAGCTGCCGCCGAACGCGGCCGCATGGTTGGTTTGAGGAAAACCGGAAAGACCCAGCTCACGGTGGGTGCACCGGACACGGGCGGCACTCCGGCTCGACCGGACGGAGAACTACTACAGAGGATCGTCTACCTTTGATCCGTGAGCATTCTCGAGACAGTGCTGATCTTCGCCGGCATACCGCTGGTGATCTACGGCATCATCGCCGGATTGTCGTTCCTCGGTAAGCCGCTGCCTGGCGAGAAGCCGGTCCACTTCACCCTCGGTCAGAAGTGGACCGCGTCGCCGGTGCTGTGGAGTGCCACCGAAGAGGTGATCGGTTCGGGTCACCACTTCGCGGATACACCGCATGAACCCCATGCGGCCATCGAGTCCACCGCGGTGGAGCTGATCGGAGGACGGGCAAGTGGCAGGTTCTAAGTGGCCCGCGGTGGTCGAAGCCGATCTGCCGCACGGATACGCGATCACCAGTAGCGGCCGCGTCTCCGGCGTGCACGAGGCGGGCGACGTGTTCAAGGAAGCGCCGTTCGACGACGTCGAGCGGCTCACCATGGACAACGTGCTCACCGAGGCGACCCGCGCGACGAAGGTGCGTTTCAACGTCTACATCGGCGATCTGGGCGAGGACCCGGCCGCCGCGGCGGACGCGATCTTCCCCGGCACGCCCGAGGCGGCGCACTCGGTGCTCATCGCCGTCTCGCCGAACGAGAAGGCGATCGAGGTGCGCTCGGGCCGGGCCGTCGCCGACCGTGCGAACGATCGGGTCTGCCAGCTCGGCGTCACCGCCGCGCTGAGCTCGTTCCGGCAGGGCCAGCTGATCGATGGCGTGGTCTCCGCCGTCCGCGTGATGGCCGCCGCCATCGGCAGGTAGGGACAGCGAAACCCCGTACCGGCGCGTCCACCCGTCCAGGGTGGACGCGCCGGTTTCGTTCTACGGCTGCGCGTCGAAGGCGCGGGCGCGCAGCGAGCGTTCGATGCCCGCCTTGCCCTCGCTGACCAGCCGGCGCAGCGCGGGCGGGTGATCGCCGGCGAGGAACTTGTCGGCGACGGCTACCGCGTCCTCGCTGATCGCCCAGTGCGGGTAGAGGCCGACCACCACGGTCTGGGCGACCTCGCTGGAGCGCCGCTCCCAGACGCCGGGCACCTCGGCGAAATACCGCTCCACGTAGTCGGCGAGCAGCTCACCCTGCCCGGCGGGCGCGAAACCGCTGACGATCGAGCGCGCGGTGACATTGGGCACCGAGTCGTCGCCCATCACCGTCGTCCACGCCTGCTCCTTCACCTCGGCGATCGGGCGCGCCGTCGCCGCGGCGGCCGCCTGCCGCTTGCCCGCCGCCGTGGGATCGTTGGCCAGCTCCTCGTCGATGACCGGCGTGTGCAGCCCCTCGGCGTCGATCTCACCCGCCGCCGCGAGCGCCGTCACGATCCGCCAGCGCAGGTCGGTGTCGACCACCAGGCCGGGCAGGCCGACCTTCGCCGGGTCGCCGTCGCGCAGCTCGCTGAGCACCTCGGTGTGCCAGGCCGACAGCTTCGCGCCGGTCAGCGCGTTGACGAAGGCGAGCTGGTGGTCGGAGCCCGGTTCGGCTTCGCGCGCCAGCTCCAGCAGCCGATTCGCGTATTCCGGCCAGCCGGTGGTCGCGGCCCATTCCGGCTCGGCGTAGCTGCCGAGCGCGGTGTTGGCCTGCATCAGCAACCGTTGCACCACACCGATCTCGCTCTCGGCGCCGACACCGCGCTGGACCAGCGCGACGAAATCGCGGGCGCGGAACTCCGCCTGGCGTGTCATCTCCCAGGCCGCCGACCAGGCCAGCGTGCGCGGCAGCGGCTCCGCGATGTCGGCGATGCGGTTGACCAGCACGTCGAGCGAATCGGCGTCGAGCCGGATCGAGCAGTAGGTGAGGTCGTCGTCGTTGACCAGCACGAATTGGCCGCGCGGCACGCCGACCAGCTCGGGTACCTCGGTGCGCTCGGCGGCGTCGAGGTCGAGTTCGACGCGCTCGGTGCGCACCAGTTTTCCGTCCTGATCGTCGTAGACGCCGATCGCCAGACGGTGCACGCGCCGCTCGCCCGCGCCCGGCTGCGCGCCCTCCTGCACGACCGCGAACGAGCTGAACCTGCCTTCGGCGTCCACCTCGAACTCGGGGCGCAGGATGTTGAGGCCGGTGGTCTTGAGCCACTGCGCGCCCCAGGTGGACAGGTCGCGGCCGGACGACTTCTCCAGCGCCGACAGCAGGTCGTCGAAGGTGGCGTTGTCATAGGCGTGGTCGGCGAAGTACGCGCGCAGGCCGGCCAGGAACGGCTCCAGGCCGACGTAGGCGACGAGTTGCTTGAGGACGCTGGCGCCCTTGGCGTAGGTGATTCCGTCGAAGTTGACCTCGACCGCGGCGAGGTCGGGGATGTCCGCGGCGATCGGGTGCGTGGACGGCAGCTGGTCCTGCCGGTAGGCCCAGGACTTCTCCACGTTCGCGAAGGTGGTCCATGCGTTGGTGTACTCGGTGGCCTCGGACTGGCACAGCACCGAAGCGAAGGTGGCGAAGGACTCGTTCAGCCACAGGTCGTCCCACCACTTCATGGTGACCAGGTCGCCGAACCACATGTGCGCCATCTCGTGCAGCACGGTCTCGGCGCGGCGCTCGTAGGACGCCCTGGTGACCTTGGACCGGAAGACGTAGTCCTCCAGGAAGGTCACCGCGCCCGCGTTCTCCATCGCGCCGGCGTTGAACTCGGGGACGAACAGCTGGTCGTACTTGCCGAACGCGTACGGGACGCCGAAGTTGCGGTGGTAGAAGCCGAAACCCTGCTTGGTCTCGGTGAACAGCCGCTCGGCATCCATGTGCTCGGCCAGCGACGCGCGGCAGTAGATGCCGAGGGGGATGTCGCCGTGCTCGTCGGTGTAGACGTCGGTCCATTGCGCGTACGGGCCCGCGATGAGCGCGACGAGGTAGGTGCTCATCTTCGGGGTGGTGCGGAAGACGTGCTTGCCCGGCTCCGCGACGAGCGTCTGCACGACGGCCGCGTTGGAGATGACCTGCCAGTCCTCCGGCGCGGTGACGGCGATGTCGAAGGTGGCTTTGAGGTCGGGCTGGTCGAAGCAGGCGAACATCCGCTTGGCGTCGGCGGTTTCGAACTGCGAGTACAGGTAGACGGCGTCGTCGGCGGGGTCGACGAACCGATGCAGGCCCTCGCCGGTGTGCGAGTACTCGCAATCGGCTTCCACCACCAGCTCGTTGCGCTCGGCCAGGTCGTTCAGCGTGATGCCGGTCGACTCGTCGTAATCGGAGACGTCCAGCGCGGTCCCGTTGAGCACCGCCGAGCGCACGCCGCGCGCCACGATGTCGATGAACGTGCTCGCACCCGGTTTCGCGGTGAAGGTCACGGTGCTGCGGGAGAAGAAGGTCTGCTCGCCCGGCTTGCCCGCGCCGTCGGTGAGATCCAGCTCGACGCGGTAGTTCTCGACCGACACCGTCGCGGCGCGTTCGATCGCCTGGTCGCGAGTGAGATTGGGTGCGGACATAAGGCTCCTTCGTGGTCGAAGAACTGGCACGGGCGACACCCACGATGCCATTCGTCATGGCAGTTCGCGCGGGAGTTTCCCGATCAACCCTAGTGTTCACGGGCACTCGCGCGCCGGTTCGGCGGCGCGACCGCGACGGCGCGGCGGGCGCGCTCGGGGACGGCGGTATTGTGCCTGGTACAGCGCAGGTTCACCCCACGGATTCGGAGGCTCGACGTTGAAGCATGTGCACGCCGGGAAGGTGCGTGACCTGTACGAGGACGGCGACACGCTGCTGCTGGTCGCCTCCGACCGGGTGTCGGTGTACGACGTGGTGCTGCCGACGCCGATCCCGGACAAGGGCGCTCTGCTCACGCAGCTGTCGAACTGGTGGTTCGAGTACTTCACCGACGTGCCCAACCACGTCGTCTCGGCCACCGACGTGCCCGCCGAGTTCGCCGGTCGCGGCATCCGGGTCAAGCCGCTGAAGATGGTGCAGGTGGAATGCATCGCGCGCGGCTACCTGACCGGGTCGGGGCTGGTGGAGTACCGGCAGACGGGCTCGGTGTGCGGGATCGCGCTGCCGCCCGGCCTGCGTGAGGGCGACAAGCTGCCCGAGCCGATCTTCACGCCGACCACCAAGGCGTCCGAGGGGCACGACGAGTCGATCACCTTCGCGGACGTGGTGAACCAGGAGGGGCGTGAGGTCGCCGAGCGGCTGCGCGAGCTGACCTTGCACATCTACGCCCGAGGCGCCGAGCACGCCGCCGAACGCGGTGTGATCGTCGCCGATACGAAGGTCGAATTCGGCTGGGACGGTGATGTGCTCACCCTCGGCGACGAAGTGCTGACGTCGGATTCGTCGCGGTTCTGGCCCGCCGACGAGTGGGAGCCCGGCCGCGCGCAACGCTCGTTCGACAAGCAGTTCGTCCGCGACTGGGCCACCTCGACGGGCTGGAACAAGGAGGCGCCAGGCCCGGAGATCCCGGCCGAGATCGTCGCGGCGACCCGGCAGAAGTATGTGGAGGCCTACGAACTCGTCACCGGCCGCAGCTGGGCGGGCCTGCCGCGCTGACGGTCAGTCCGCGAGCAACTCGGCCAGCCGATCCAGACAGGGTCGCTGCCCCGCGACGAGCTTGTCTCGCGCGGTGGCCGTATCGAACCACTCCGCGCGGTCGACCTCGGGGAACTCCGCGAGGCGACCCGAACGCGGCGGCCATTCCAACTGGAAGGTCCCCGGTACCACGGCGGCGGGATCGAGATCGCCTTCGACCGCCCACACGGTGAGGATCTTCTTGCCGCCGCTGTAGCGCACCTCGCCCAACGGCAGCCACGTGCCAGCCGGGACCGGCAGCCCGAGCTCCTCGGCGAACTCGCGGCGCGCCGCGGCCTCGGCGTCCTCCGTCTCCGGCTCGTACTCGCCTTTCGGAATCGACCACGCGCCGAGGTCTTTTCGCGCCCAGAACGGACCGCCCATGTGTCCGAGCAACACCTCGGCGGCGCCATCGGAGTTCCGGCGGAAAAGAAGGACTCCCGCACTGTGTTTGCCTGCCACCCGGGATAGTCTGCCCGGTCGCGATCGGCCGAGTGCCCTCGCGTGGCGGTGCCCGGCGCGTCGCCGGAGCAGACGCTTCCGACGAACGTATCGCCGGCTTCCGGTGACGCCGAACCGGGAATGGCGCCGCCGCCCACCTGAAGCAAGGAATCCGCTCAGTCGGTGAGGTTCACCCGCGCTTCGTGTCGCAGCCGTGCCGCACGGATGGTCAGATAGTCGCGCTCGGGCACGCTCGTCGTGCGCGCGGCCGCCTTGGTGTAGCAGTCGATGGCCGCGTCGACCGCACCGGCCATCTCGTACAGATGGCCGCGCACGGCGTCGAGCCGGTGCGTGCCGGACAGGTGGTCGTCGAGGGTCTCGACCAGCGCGAGACCCGCTTGTGGTCCCGCCACCATCGCCGTCGCCACCGCCCGGTTGAGCGTCACCATCGGATTGTCCGAGAGCCGTTCGAGCCGGTCGTACAGCGCGAGGATCTTGGTCCACTCGGTGTCCTCCGAGCGCGGAGCCTGCGCGTGCAGGACCGCTATGGCCGCCTGGATCTGGTACGGCCCGCGCAAGCCGCCTGCGAGCGTGCCGGTGACCAGGGTCGTCCCTTCGGTGATCAGCGCACGATCCCACCGCGCGCGATCCTGCTCGGCCAGCGGGATGAGTTCGCCGTGCGCGCCGGTGCGTGCGGCCCGGCGGGCGTCGGTGAGCAGCATCAGCGCGAGCAAACCGGTGACCTCGCTGTCTTCGGGCAACAGCCGGTGCACCGCTCGGGTGAGCCGGATCGCCTCGTCGGACAGGTCCGTCCGCTGCAACGTGTGCCCCGAGCTGCTGGTATGGCCCTCGTTGAAGATCAGGTACAGCACGTGCAGCACCGCGCCGAGCCGCTCGCGCCACCGCTGATCGCCCGGCTGCGCGAAGGGACGCTCGACCGTGGCCAGTTTCTTCTTCGCCCGCGTGATGCGCTGCGCCATCGTCGCTTCCGGCAGCAGGAAGGCGCGGGCGATCTGGTCGGTGCCGAGACCGCCCACCGCGCGCAGCGTCAGCGCGATGGCGGCGGCGGGCGTCAGCGCCGGATGGCAGCACAGGAACAGCATGGTGAGGGTGTCGTCGTGATCGACGGGCACGGCGTCGGTGACCTCGCGGTCGAAAGCCGTGGTCTCCCTGCGCCGCCGAGCCACCTCCGCGCGCACGGCGTCGGCCATCCGGCGCTGCGCGACCTGGATCAGCCAGGCCCGCGGATGGTCCGGCAGGCCCTCCCTCGGCCACTGGGTCGCGGCCGCGAGCAGCGCTTCCTGCAGCGCGTCTTCCGCGGTGTCGAAGTCACCGAACCGGCGGACGAGCGTTCCGAGGACCTGCGGCGCCAGTGTGCGCAGCAGGTCCTCGGTGCTCGCCGGGAGCGGTGTGTCGTCGGGCACCGCACTCCGGTCGCTCATTGCTCGGTGGCGGGGGCACCCATCACCGCGCGAACTTCGATGTACTCGCCGATCGGTTTACCGCCTGGGCCGGGTGCGGCGGAGGCCTGCGCGGCGATCTCGTAGGCCCGCTCGGGGCTGTCCACGTCGACGATCCAGTACCCCGCCAAGAACTCTTTGGTCTCCGGGAAGGGCCCGTCCGTGACCACCGGCGCCGACCGGCCGTCCGAACTGACGATCCGCGCCTCCTCCGGACCGGCCAATCCCTGCGCGTCCACCAACTCGCCCGCCTCGGCCAGTTGCGCACCCAGCGCGCGCTGGAAGTCTATGTGGGCCCGGATCTCTTCCGGGGACCATTCGTTGATCGGTGTGTCGCAGTACGCGGTCGGCCCGTAGGTCTTCAGCAGCATGTACTTCATGATCGGTTTCCTCTCCGGCGTTCGGTCGGATGCAGCGCGCGGGTGGCGCTCGCGATGGGGTCGGAGCGCGGCGCGCGCATTCGACACATCGCGGAGGTGATCCACGTCACAGCGGCGCCGAGGTGTCGGCCAGCCGATCCGGATCCACCGGTTCGCCCGCCAGAATCAATTCCTTGATCCGGTCGGTGACGTCCCAGACGTTCACGTTCATCCCGGCCAGCACCCGGTTGTCGGCGTCCAGCCAGAACGCCACGAATTCACGTGCCGCCTTGTCGCCGCGCACGACGACCCTGGCGTGCTCGCCCGGCGCGGCGAACCCGGTGTACTCCATGCCCAGGTCGTACTGATCGGTGAAGAAGTAGGGCAGCCGGTCGTAGGAAGCCTGCTTGCCGAGCATGGTCGCGGCGGCGACCGCGGGCTGATTGAGCGCGTTCGCCCAGTGCTCGACCCGGACCCGCCTGCCGAGCACCGGGTGCTGCTGGGCGGCGATGTCGCCGACCGCGACGATGTCCGGATCACTGGTGGCCAAGCGCTCGTCGACGAGCACGCCGTCGTCCACGGCGAGTCCGGCGTCGGCGGCCAGTTCCACGTTCGGGCGCGCGCCGACGGCGACCAGCACCGCGTCGGCCTCGATCGTGCTGCCGTCGCCGAGGCGCACGCCGTTGGCGACCGCGGTGGCGATGGCGTCCTCGGTGGTGATCGCCTCGACCTGCGCGCCGAACCGGAAGTCGACGCCGTTGGCGCGGTGCAGGTCGGCGAACACCTCGCCCATCTCCGGCCCCAGCACCGCCAGCAGCGGCAGGTCGGCGCGTTCGACGATGGTCACCGCCACGCCCGCCGCCCTGGCCGCGGCGGCGACCTCCAGGCCGATCCAGCCCGCGCCGATGATGACCAGCCGCCGCGTCGCGCCGCTGAACAGCTCGATCAACGTGTCGGAGTCCTCGATGGTGCGCAAGGTGTACACGTTGGGCGCGTCGGCGCCGGGAACGGGCAGGGTCCGGGGCGTGGAGCCGGTGGCGAGCGCGAGCTTGTCGTAGGAGAGCGTGGAACCGTCGGGCAGGGTGACCGTCTTGGCCGCGGGGTCCAGCCCGGTGACGGTGGTGCCCAGCCGGACCTCGATGTGGTGATCGCGGTACCACTGAGCCGGATCGATCGTGAACTCCGGCAGCGACTTCTTCCCGGCCAGATGCTCCTTCGACAGCGGCGGTCGATCGTAGGGCAGGTGCTCCTCGGCGCCGATCAGCGTCACGGTTCCCTCGAAGTCGTTGGCGCGCAACGCTTCCGCGACCTTGGCCGCGCCCAGTCCGCCGCCGACGATGACGAAACGCTGGTCAGAACTCATCGCGGACTCCTTCTCCGAAGGGAACCAAGCTCCTGCCGGTCAACCCTACTGGCAGCCGTGCGCGCGGCTCGGGAAAACGGGCGCCGCGGGTGGGAACGAATCGCGAGCCGCCGTGGTTGCTCGGTAGGGCGGCGCAGTGTGCGGCCGCCTGTCCGCATGCGATCGAGAGGAAGCCGCCCGTGACCGACGAAGCCACCAAGGACGTCGCCGATTTCTGGTTCGACCCGCTGTGCCCGTGGTGTTGGATCACGTCGCGCTGGATCCTCGAGGTCCAGCAGGTGCGCGACATCGAAGCCCGATTCCACGTGATGAGCCTGTCGGTGCTGAACGAGGGCAAGGATGTGCCGCCGCAGTACCAGGAACTACTGGACACGGGGTGGGGCCCGGTCCGCGTCGCGATCGCCGCGGCGCAGGAGCACGGCGACAAGGTGCTGTCGCCGCTGTACACGGCGATGGGCACGCGCATCCACAATCGGCGGGCGGAATACGAACGCGAGAGCCGCAAGGAGACCCTCGCCGCGGTGATCGCCGACGCGCTGGCGGAGGTCGGCCTGCCCGCCGAGCTGGCCGCGGCCGCCGAGAGCACCGACTACGACGAGGCGCTGCGCAAGAGCCATCACGAGGGGATGGACAAGGTGGGGCCGGATGTGGGCACCCCGACCATCCACATCAACGGCACGGCGTTCTTCGGTCCGGTTCTGTCGCGGATCCCCCGCGGCGAGGAGGCGGGCAAGCTTTGGGACGCTGCGGTGGCGCTGGCGTCCTACCCGCACTTCTTCGAGCTGAAGCGCACGCGGACCGAAGATCCGTCGTTCGACTGAGCACCGTGCCCGGGTGCCGTCGCGCGGCACCCGGCCCGGTCACAGCACGGACTTCGGCGGGCCTGCCGGCGCCTGGCCGTAGGAACTCGCGTAGCCGCCCGTGGGCACAGCGGCGCCCGCGGGCGGCGCGGGGCGCAGGAACAGTTTCCCGTGCCTGCTGCGATCGCGCAGCGCCCACATCCGCCAGGTGAGCACCGGGTGGCTGGACAGAGCGTTCACCATCCAGACGAAGAACCCCTTCTCGACGGCCGCCCGATCGGCCATCTCGTCGAAGCCGACCAGCCGGTTCATGTACTTGCCCGCGGCGAGCGTGCCCATGGCGGCGGACGCGCCGGTGTGGCGATTGCAGAAGCCGTGGTTGTCGGCGGTGTACTCCTGCGCGCGGATCAAGCTGTTGCCGATGATCGGCAGGAACGGCACGAGGAACATGCCCAGCTGCCGCCAGTACGACGTGTGCCCGGCCGCGATGTGACCCACCTCGTGGCCGATGATGAACGCCAGCGCGTCGGGTTCCCGTGCGGCGCCGCCGATCTCGAACAGGTCGCTGTAGACCACCACGTAGCGCCGGAACCCGTGTCCGCTGGCGAACGCGTTGATCTGGCCGTTGCCGAGCACCACGTACGCGTCCGGCACCTTCGCCATGCCGAAGCGGGCGGCGGCGTCCACCACCATCTGATAGCCCTCGGGGAACTGCGTGGGCGACATCTTCACGCCGTTCACCCGCTGGCCCGCGTAGTTGATACCGCGACCGAACCACAGCAGCAGCGGGGCGGCCGCGAACGCGAGGACGTACTGGTCGAAGTTACCGGTGGCGAGCAGCAGCAGCGCGATCAGATACGCGAGCACGGTGAGCACCACCACGACGACGAGCATGGGGATCTCCCAACTGTGCCGGGCGGGCATGCCGAACGGTGACAGGCCGCGCGGCTGCCGCTGCGGCGGCGCCACGGGCGGCACCGGGGCGCCGGGGTAGGACCCGTAGGGCGCCGGGTACGCAGCCGGGGGCGCGGACGGATACGAGCCCGAGGTGTACTGCTGGCCGTAGGACGCGGCAGGCGTGCTCTGAGCCGGGACCCACCCGCCCTGCGGGGCGTACGGGTCGGCCTGTCGGCCCGCCTGGTCGGACGGCTGGGGTTCGAACGGCTGCATGGGATGAACTCTATTCAGTTGCCGGGAAGTGGGTCGGCGCGTCGGCGGTGTACGCGGGCGCTGTGGCCGTGAACACAACTGGCGCATCAGTCGATTCGCGCAGGCCCGCCGCGGTGTTAATGGCGGGGCAAACCCTCTCGCCGCCGCGACGCGGTCACCTGACACAATGCCTGGCATGCGCGTTTACCTGGGTGCCGACCATGCCGGTTTCGAACTGAAGAATCACGTCAAGGCCCATCTGGAGCAGGCGGGCCACGAGGTCGTCGACTGCGGCGCGCTCGAGTACGACGCGCTGGACGACTACCCCGCCTTCTGCATCGAGGCGGCCCGCCGGACCGTCGCCGACCCGGGCAGCCTCGGCCTGGTGTTCGGCGGCAGCGGCAACGGCGAGCAGATCGCCGCGAACAAGGTGCCCGGCGCCCGCTGCGCGCTGGCCTGGAGCGTGGAGACCGCGAAGCTGGCCCGCGAGCACAACAACGCGCAGCTGATCGGCATCGGCGGCCGCATGCACTCGACCGAGGAGGCGCTGGCCATCGTGGACGCGTTCGTCGCCACCCCGTGGTCGGGCGAGGAGCGCCACCAGCGGCGCATCGATATCCTGGCCGAGTACGAGAAGACCGGCGTCGCCCCGGCGGTACCCGCGTACTGAGCGCACCGGGATCGTAACCGGCTGTGCCGGAAGGACATACGCTGCACCGCCTCGCGCGGCTGCATCAGCGTCGCCTCGCGGGCGGTGTGGTGCGCGTATCGAGCCCGCAGGGCAAATTCGCCGCGGGCGCTGCCCGGGTGGACGGGCAGGTGCTGACCAGAGCCGAGGCGTGGGGCAAGCACCTGCTGCACCACTATGACTCCGGCTTGGTGGTGCACGTGCATCTCGGCCTGTACGGCACGTTCACCGAATCCGCGCTGCCGATGGGGCAGCCGGTCGGGCAGGTCAGGATGCGCCTGTTCGGGCAGCGGGACGGGCAGCCCGGCTTCGGCACCGATCTGCGCGGACCTACCGCCTGCGAGATCCTGCTTCCGCCCGAGGTGACGGCGCTCACCGACCGGCTCGGGCCCGATCCGCTGCGGCGCGGCGCCGATCCGGACCGGGCGTGGCGGCGCATCCATCGTTCCCGTAGGCCGATCGGCGCGCTGCTGATGGATCAGCAGGTGGTCGCCGGGGTCGGCAACGTCTATCGAGCGGAATTGTTGTTCCGCCACCGGATCTCGCCCCACCGTCCCGGCACGGAACTGTCCGCGGGCGAATGGGCCGACATGTGGTCGGATCTGGTCGCGCTCATGCGGGTGGGGGTGCGCGTCGGAAAGATGGTCGTGGTGCGGCCAGAACACGATCACGGCGAGCCCTCCTACGCCCCGGATCGTCCGCGCACCTACGTCTATCGCCGCCAGGGCGCCCCGTGCCGTCTGTGCGGCACGCCGATCGCCCATCAGGTGATGCAGGCGCGGAATCTCTTCTGGTGCCCCACCTGTCAACCCGGCTGACCCCGGCCGGCCGCGTGGCAGCCCGGGTCAGCCTGCGACGGCGGTATCGATGTCCGGCTGGTCCGCCAGCGCGAAGCGGCGGCCACCCGCCGTCTTCGCGGAGTACATCGCGCGATCGGCGCGGCGGAGCAGATCGGTGAAATCGAGCGGGCTGCCCGGCGGGTTGTAGGCGGTGCCGACGCTCGCCGACACCGGAACGGGGCCTGCCGAGGACCAGACCGGGTCGCGCAGCGCGGCCACGATCCGGTGCGCGAGGTCACCGAGGTTGTTGTGGTGCGGGTTGGTCGCGAGCACGAATTCGTCGCCGCCGTACCGGCAGATCACCGTGTCCGGCGGACACGCTTCGCGCAGCCTGCCCGCCAGTTCGACCAGCACCTCGTCACCGATCGCGTGCCCGTAGCCGTCGTTGATCTGCTTGAACCGGTCCAGGTCGATCAGCAGCAGCCCGACGCCGCGCGTCGGGTCGGTGGCCATCAGGCGCACCTTGTCCTGCAGCAGCGTCCGGTTGGCCAGATCGGTGAGCGCGTCGTGGGTGGCCTCGTGGCGCAACCGGTGCTGCAGCGCGGCGATCTCCTGCACACGCAACGACACCTTGGCCGACAGGTTCTGCTCCTGCTGCGCGAGCGCGCGCTCCTGCAGCGCCTGGGCGTAACTATCGATGGCCTGGCTGGCGATGAAGGGCCAGCGCGTGGCCACCAGGGAACCGGGAGCGCCGGAGGGGAAACCGAGCAGCCAGCGCGTGGCCTGCGCCAGCATCCGGATGCGGTCGAACGGCGCCTCGGCCAGTCGCGCGCCGAGCATCCGTGCTTCCGGGACCGGGAACGGCTCGGACCTGGCGAGCGTGAGCAGGCGCTCGACGATTTCGATCAGCACCGGTTCCAACTGCTGGGGCGCCGCGCCCGAACCGGGCTCGGCGCAGACCGCACGGGCCCATGCTCGGGCCATGGCGGCTACCGGGGGCTCGATGTCGGTCGACATCGGACTCACCCGGTGTGGGCGACGTCGGTACCCGGGTGCCCTGTAGTCACACAGGCGCCGGCGTCACCCTGATCGTTCCCACTGCTACGCGGTTGTGTCCACCTGGTTCGGCGCACGGTCACCGCCCCCTTTCCAGATACCCCCGTCCGGCAAAAAGGATCCTAGCAAGCCACTCGGCATCGAAAAGCGGCGATTTGCAACGTGTTCTCGACGCCAGGCGAATGGCGATCGGGTATGTGATCGTTCCCGTCGCGTTGGTGTTACACCCGATTCGGGTTCGCCGCAAAATCGCGCCGCGACGCGCTGGCGACACGCGGTGCGAGGTGTGCGGAGAGTGGGGCGTGAGCCGCGGTGACGGTCCGGACCGGCCCCGCGCCGCCTGCCTCACGAGAATCGGTTCTCGCACGCGACGTCCTCGTCTTCCCTGTCGAGTTGCGGATGGTTGTTCCTGGCGTGTTGCGGGTCGCCCGCACGTGGTCGTCCGGCCGGGGCGGCTCGGGGTGTGTCCGCCGTCGCGAGGCACGAGGCCGGATACCTCCGGGAACGGGATGAGGGCGCCTTCCCGTCGCCGCCCTGCCGGGAGCCGGGTTGCCGTGCGATCGGCCAAGTGTTCGCCGGACGCACTTCTCGGCGCGCACCGCCCGCTATGCCCGGTGGGGCGGCCGTGGCCGCCCCATACGCCGAGCGCGTCGGCTGTGGCGGCGAGTCCTGCGGTCCTCATCGGAATTCCCTCGAGCGAAGTTCCTGGCGTGACATGTGTGTCATCCGAGTTTCGCCCACCGGAATCCGACACGCCAGAGTTTCAATGAAAAATCACCTTTAAAATTTCCGATCGGCGCGGTATCGAGTGCCGACGGGCCTGGCGTGCGACACTGGTGCGGCAACCCTCGAGCGCTCCGCCGGGCAACCTGCGACATCGCGCTGCGCGGGGGGCTGATTGGCGTTTCGCAAGCCGGGTTCGGTACAGTCGGATCGCACACGACATCGTGGCGATCCCATCGGTGTCGTATGCCTGCGGGTGTAGTTCAATGGTAGAACCTCAGCCTTCCAAGCTGATGGTGCGGGTTCGATTCCCGTCACCCGCTCCACGGAGTATTCATCCTCGCCTGCGGTTCCGGTCGCAGGCGAGGGCCACGGGGTGTAGCGCAGCTTGGTAGCGCATCCGCTTTGGGAGCGGAGGGTCGCAGGTTCAAATCCTGTCACCCCGACCATCGTTCGGGGGCGAGGTTCGCACAGGGCTGATCGGTAGTCGGCGGTGGGGTCGCGGGCGCGGTCCGCTTTGAGATGAGCATGGCCATCGCGGCGCCGGCCTTCCGCGGATCGGTATACCTACGTATCGCAGAGGAATTCACGCGGGCGGGAACGGGTGGACAACGCGCAGCCGCTACGAACGCCCGGATCACCGCTTCCGTCTTCGGGTCGGCCGCCGGGCACCCTGCGGCAACCCTTCGGCACCGGTCCTGCGTAGCCGAGTTCGGCGATTCGCCGAGCCCCGCGTTGGACGGGCTACGAGCCATTCCGTCCGCCGTCCCCGGCGCAGCACTCGAAAGGCCCGAAGGATTTCGTCTACTTAAGTATTGGACGGTGCCGGAAGGAAATTGGAGAACGGTCGGTTCGCGGCGCGCGCTGTCACTGTTCGGCTTGCGCTTGCGGGGTGGTCGCCACCGGCGGCAGCTCCGAGTGCCGGGCGAATGCCTGATCGATCAGTTCCGACGTGGCGCGGGTGACGATCAAGCGGGCGATCGCCAGGTCGGTCTCCAGTTTGGTGCGGTCGCGCGGGGTGCGTGCGGACTCTTCGTAGGTCTGCCCGGCCAAGCGGAAGAACAGCTCGGTGGCGAACCGGTCGGCGATGCGATCGCAATCGGCGCGCAGGCGTTCGACCAGCTGGAACGTGTCCTGCATCGGCAGCCCGGTGTCGTGCAGCCTGGTCGCCAGATCGCAGCACCGCGGATTCGTGACCCGATACGCCTCGAGCGGGTCTTCGCTGGAGGCCAGCGCCTGCTTCGCGTAGTCGGGCAACTCGGCGTAGCTGTCCTGTGGCTCGGTGGTGGCTTCCGATTCCGGTTCAGCCGCGTTCTGGTTCTTCACGCCGAGCACATCGGCGAGTCCGTCACCGCGGTCCCAGGCTTCGAGCAGTTCCCTGATCCCGTTCAGCTTCATGCCCCGCCCCAGCAAGCGGCTGATCGTCTGCAGCCGGTTGAGGTGGTCCGACCCGTAATACCCGATCCGCCCGCGCACCTCCGGCGAGGGCAGGAGACCTCGCTCGTGGTACACGCGGACGCTGCGCACGGTGGTGTCGGCTGCCCGCGCCAGTTCGTCGATCGTGAATTCAGAGTCCGCAGCCATGTTTAAAAGGAAACCATAGTAGAGCCCCCGTGGAAAACGGTCCGTTTCATAACGTGCCGTTAAAGACGGTAGCTGGGTGTTGCTTCAAGGTCAACGAGCCGTTACATAGCGGCACAAAGGGTTGTGGTCTGGGCAACAGTGGGCTACCGTGCGTAGACCAGCTTATCGCGGCTGGGTTCCGGGGACTGTTGAGCAGCCCTGATGACGTCCGATCCATGGGCCACGCACCTGCCAGAGGTGTGTGCTCGGCATCCCCGGAGATGGCTATGAGCATTACGCGAACCCTTCCGATGGACACGGGATCCATTGCACCGGCAAAGATCTCGTCGATTCCGGCAAAGTCGAACCAGCGGCCCCCGTGCGCCGACGTCCCGGACAACTGGGACATGGACACCGGGAATCCGGATGCCTGGCGAGCGGCAGTGCGCACCTGCCAGAGTTGCCCCTTGCTCGCGCAGTGCCGCCAATTGGCGCAGGCGCTGACCACCCGCGGTGACGGTCCGCGCGCGATGATCTGGGCGGGCGTCGCCTATGACAACTCCGGCAGCGTCATCGAGAACCTGGACCGCCACCGCGCCGCGCCGATCGACCACAAGCGCCCGATGCGCATCATCCGCAACGGACCGCGTCCGCTGCGCACCGTATCCACTCTTCCCGCTCCCCGCAGGCACATCGTGCTCGGGCAACCCCTCAAGCCGACCGGAACCGACGGTCTGTGACTATGCTGCGTGCGGTCTTTCGCGTCGAGTCCTCCGGTGGTGCGTAACTCATGACAGTCCTGGCATTGGCAATCGGTTCGTCGGGCTTCGCGGCCAGCCGTATCGCCGACGACGTCGATACCGAGGACATCCGGAGGATTCCGATCCCGGAGGCCGACGCCTGGGATGAATGCAGCCAACTGCTGCTCGAGGTCGCCGGCGGTGGCGAGGTCACCGACCTCGGCATCGCTTCGGCCGGCCCGATCGACATGGCGGCCGGTGTGATCGCGCCGCCGGATGTTCCGCAGTGGCGAACCGGCTTCGGCATCGTGGAAGCCGCGCGGAAACTGTTCCCGAAAGCGACCGTTCGGCTCGCGCTGGACGGCGTCTGCCTGGCGATGGCGGAGCGAACTTTCGGCGCGACGGGCGCCGTGATGGACAGCTTGGCGATCGATGTCTCCGATCGCATCGCCGGCGGGGTCACGGTGGGCGGCTTCGCCCTGGTGGGACGGACCGGCAACGCCGGGCACGTAGGCCATGTCCTGGTGCCGGGCTTCGACGACCGGTGCGCCTGCGGCGGCCGCGGCTGCTTGGAAGCCGTCGCCGGTGGCCTGGCGGTGGTGCGCTGGGCGCAGGAGCAGGGCTGGGCGGGCACATCGATCCCGGAGCTGCTCGAGGCCGCCCGCGTCGGCGAGGACATCCCGGCCGCGGCGCTCGGCCGGGCGGGCACGGCGCTCGGCCGGGCGATCGCCTCGGTGGCTGCGCTGCTCGACCTCGATCTCGTCGTGCTCGGCGGCTCGCTCGCCGAGGCGGGGCCCGCGCTGTGGAAGCCGCTCGGCGAAGCGGTCGCCACGCACGCCAGGCTCAGCTTCCTGCCCGGATTGCGGGTGGTTCCTTCGCGGCTCGGCGACGCCGCGACGATCATGGGCGCGGGCGTGCTCGCCCTCGCCGGCGCGGCCGCCGCCTGATCGACCGCGGGGAAGGCTCATGGCGAGGGGGACCGCGCGCCGCCGCGCGTGGCATTAGCCAAGAGAGTGCCATCGGCTCCCGGGTGCGGCGCCCGTTGTTCTCGCGCACCGGTTTGCGATGGATGTGCCGTTGGGCCGCGCGCCGGTCGAGGAGCGGGTCTGTCGTAACTCCACGTGAACAAAATGAACACCCGCGCGCGTGTCCGGTGAACATGACGCAGACTGCAGGAGAACCGGCCGCCATGTCACGGGTTGATTGAGCCGCTAAATAACGGTACATTGCCTGAGTCGCAAGAGGTCTCATCCGGGTTGAGGCGGATCCGGAGGAACGGCTGGTCGGGCAAGTGCGAAGCGAAGTGGCGCAGTGATTCCATGGGTGACTATCGAGACGTTGGCGCCGGACGGTATGTCCGTCGCCTCGGTGGGGGATGCACCGCGTGAGTTCGCGAGCTGGCAGCGAGTACTGCAGCGAACGCTGTCCAAGACGCCCGCGTTGTACGACAAACTCACCACCGCGGCGCTGACGGAGGCGATCCATACCGCGCACGATCAAGCGCAGGACGTCGACCTGGCCATCCAGACGCGCGCGGGAAGGCATCAACTGCTCATCCGCCCCATCTTCGGCCCGGCCGGCGACGTGCACGCGGTGCGGCTGTGGCTGGGCCCGGCGTCCGAACGGGTGCCCGCGTTGCGCCCGGCGGTGGGCGCCATCTGGGACCTGAGCAGTCAAACCATTCAGCAACCGAGCGGCATCACGCGGCTGTCCGGCAGCACCGCCGAACAGTACGTTCCGCGGATGTCGATCGCGGAACTGTTCCACCGGGTGTCGAGTTTCGATCGGCACGCGGAGGTTCTCGATCTGCTGTACGACCCCAAACCCGGTGAGCGCATGCAATTCGACACCACCGTGGTGCACGGATTCGGGCGTCCGGCCCAGTGGCGGATCACCATTCGCGCCCGGGACGACGAGCGCACCCGTGGCGCCTGGTGGCTGATCGAGGACGTGACGTCGGAGAACGCTCCGGCGGCGTGGCCGACCTTGGAGCGAATCGGATTGCGCGAGGCGCATCGCCGCGCGGGCACGCATCTGGCCGTTGTCCAGCTCGAGCACACCAGCATCTCGCACTGGCTCACCGATCCCGCGCCGTGGGTCCGGTGGGACTATCTCTTCCGGCCCGTCGACGTCTTCCATCCCGAGGACCGTCCGCGGCTGGTGGAACTCGGCGACCGGCTGCGGTCGGGCGACAGCGCCGGTGTGACGTTGCGGGTGCTCAACTACGGCGGCGGTTACACGCCGACCTCGCTGCTGCTGTATCCCTATCCCGGGTACTCCAGCAGACAGCTGGCGATCGCGCAGCTGGTGCGCGTGGCCGACGACGTTCCGTTGCTGGAAACCCATCGTCAGGTCCTCGAGCCACGGCAGCGCAGCGCGCCGATCGGCTATGACGAACAATTGCGGCATTGGCTCGCGGGGAGAATGAAAAGCAGCCCGGCCTGCTGATGATTAGTTCCCACGGATGGGAACTACCGGCCGGTTAAGAAGGCCTGTGCTCTCTACCATTTCGGGAGTGAGGACAGTGGTTCGGGGACCGGCAGATTCGGGTGAGGCGCTGCTTCGCCGGATGGCCGCCCGCCGCCGTCGCGACAACATCGTGGTCGCGGTGCTCGCCGTGCTCGCCGTGCTCGGCGGTGGCCACGCGATCCTCAGCGTCTTCGATTCGGGCCCGCCCGCGCCGTCGGACGATTCGACGACGGCAATCGTCGGGCATGCGCAATTGGCCGGTTCTTTCGCCGAGCAGTTCGTCGTCGCCTATCTCACCGCCGTTGGGGGACAGCAGGATCGAATCGGCGAATTCGTCGGTTCCAATCAGCAGATCACTTTGCCTTCGTCCGCACGTCAGGTCTCCGACCCCGCGGTCGTCTACGTTTCGCGCGCGGTCGCGGCGGGCGGGCTGGAAGTGTGGTCGGTGACGGTGTCGGTCCGCGTCGGCAAACCCGGAGCCGCCGCATCCGACCAGCGGCAGTTCTACCGGGTCGCGGTGTCGCTGACCGATGGGCGGCTGCGTGCGCTGTCCACGCCCGCTGTGGTCCAACCCCCCGGCAAGGGCGTTGACCTCAAACTGGCCTACGGAGCGCCCTGTGCACCGGATACGCCACTCGGCCAGGTCGCCTCGGGTTTCCTCAGCGCCATGCTGACCGGAAACGGCGACGTCGCCCGCTACACCGTCCCGGATTCCGGGCTGGCCGCGCTGAAGCCGTCCCCGTTCACCGCCGTCGAGCTGACCTCGCTCACCACGGACGATTCCAGCTGTGGCTCCGGCGGCGCGAAGGCCCAAGTACTGGCCACCGTCAACCCCAAAGCCGACACCGGCGCCACCGCGACATTGGCTTACCCGCTCACCATGATCCGCAACGCGGGCCAGTGGCAGGTGGTGTCCATCGATCCGATCCCCGCATTGTCGAGTCCGCTTGCGGTGGTGGTCGGCGGGGATGCGCGCGGCGGAGCGCCACCTACGTCGACCACGACTTCCTCGCCGACGGTGACGATTCCGCCGGCGACACAGAACTGATCCGAGAGGCAGCCCGATGGGTAATCTGAGCAACATCCTCTATGGCATTCTGATCTTTGTCCGGTGGGGCGGAATGATCATCATCGCCATCGTCACGATCGGTGTGGTGATCTCCGAGGCGGCGAAATCCCGGCTGTCGCCGTCGCGGATCATCGTCGTCTTCGGATCGGGCTTGATGGCCGGGGTGGTGATCTGGATTCTGCCCACGACCATCAACTACGCCCGAACGGATGCCAACCTCATCGTCCCCGATCACCCCATCGGTGGCTATCGATGACGACCCAAGTCATCAAGGTCTTCACGCCGGTCAAACGTGTGCCGACGATGATCGGCAAGGCCCAGAACGGGCAGAAACTCCCGTTCGGCCCCTACACCCTGCCCCAGGTCGCGGCCGGCGTGGTGATGATGTCGGTGTCGTCGGTGTTCGCCATGACGCTGCCGGTCAACCCGGCCGTCACGTTCATCACGGGGCTGGCCCTGACGATCTTGGCGGTGTTCGTGCTCGGACTAGTGCCGTACACGGGCGTCCGGATGACCTCACGCGCCCTGTGGCTGGGCAGGCTCATCGTCTACCGCAAGCCGGTGTCCGCCTCCGGCATGCCGGTCACCAGCGACTCCTCGCGCAACACCGTTTTCGTCGACGAGAGCGTAGTCCTCTTGCTGCCCGACCGCTCCGATGAGGCGATGGCCGCCGCGCCGAAGTCCGGTGTCCGGCTGCTCGAGGTGATGAGTGGTGGCGGAAAGGTCACCGACCTGTGGCAGCGACTGAACGGCAACGACGAAGACAACGGTAACGGCAGCGGCCAGGCCCCCGGAGGACGCCCCTGATGGCACTCGGACGAGATCTACAGCCCACCGCCGCGATTCGCGGCAATCTCCAGTTCACCCATTCCGGTCTGGTCACCGCGACGTACTTCATCAATCCCCTCGGCTACGGATTGCGTAAGGCCAGCGACAAGTACGACGTGAAGCTGGCGCATCACGCCCTGGTCAACAACTTGCCGAACGGGTCGCTGCTGCTCGGTATCCAGGCGCGGCTGAACACCATCGACGTGCTCACCAAGATGGTGGAGGGCGTTGACCTCGACGAGTGCGAGGACTACGCCGACGAGGTGGTCGCCTCCTACGAGCGCGTGCACGCGATCATGCCGCAAACCCGGATCTTCCTGCTGTCGATCCCGGTCGGGGCCAGCAACTCGAGCATTTCCGCGCTGTCGCGCCTGTGGCGCGGCAGCACCGCCACCATCGACGCGACCGCGATCTCCCGCGCCGACCTGGACGAGTACGACGAGAAGGCGAACGAGATCCTGTCCAGGATCGGCGGCGACTTCGATCCGGTGCCGGTGCCCGCGGCCCTGTTCCAATGGCTGTGGGAACACTATCTCTCGCGCGGTGCGGCGGGGGACCCGGTGGCGCCCACCCGGGCCGGCGCGCTGGACGACGCGACGGCGGCGGTGTTCCGCTCCGCGGCGCTGGACGAGGGGGCCCAGGCCGACAGCAACCGGCGTATCCGGCCGTCGTTCGTCCCCGTGATCAAGGTGGTCCAGCCGGATTTCGATTACCGCCCGTCGTATCAGGCCATGCTGACGCCGCACTCGTTCCCGTACGCGGGCATGACGTTTCCCGGCGGCAGCGAGTTCCTCAACGTGCTGGAGGGCCTCGGCGACGTCACGGTGGACTGGGGCATGCGGATCTCCACCAAGCCCGCCGACGAGGTGCTCAAGAACAACGAACTCAGCTTGCGCAGGCTCGGCGAGCAGATGGATCAACGGGATCAGGAGATCTCGTTCGCGCAGAACACGCTGGCGTCGAAGGCGCAGATGCTCAGCGAGTACAACCAGCACTTCGAAGTCAACGGCGGTGAATCGGAGGTCTCCTTCACCACCGTGATCGCCATCGGCGGACCCACGCGGGACGCCACGATGGACGCGGTCAACACGCTCAAGCGGCGCTACAAGCGGTTCCAGGTCGACGTGACCGCGCCGGTCGGCGCTCAGGTCGACCTGTGGTCGATGCTGGTTCCCGGCAGTCCGCCGCGACGCGCCTTCGACGATTTCGCCCATATCGTCCCCTCGGACATGTGGGCCGGATTCGTGCCGTTCACCACCAGCCAGATCGGCGACGACAGCGGGCCGGTGATCGGCGTCAACCTGCTGTCGGGCCATTTCGAGCCGATCCACTTCGGCATCATGGAGGCCGCGCTGCACGACCTGTCCGCCTCGTTCGCCGTGACGGGCGAACTCGGTTCGGGCAAGTCGTATTTCCTCAAGCTGATGGCGGTGCTCGTGCACGACATGGGCGGTCAGTTCCTCGCCATCGACCGCAGTCAGGTCGGGGAATGGGAGCACTTCGCGCGATCGATCGATGACGCGGTCATCATCGATCTGGCCAATCCGACGGTCTCCCTGGATCCACTGCGGCTGTTCAACCCGCGGATCGCGGGCGAGCGCGCGCTGGATTCGATCCTTCCGCTGCTGGATCTGTCACCGACCTCGGGCGCGGGCGCGGCGGCGAGCAATCTGCTGTCACCGCGAGGCATGGCCGAGCACAAGATCAAGAGCCTGCTCGACCTGTTCCATGTCGTGCGCCGCCTGCGGGAGCACCCGGAGCGAGGGGAGGAGTACGCCGATCTCGCGGCCCGGCTGGGCACCGTGGTGGAGCGGGTGCCGGTGCTGTTCGATCCCAAGCTGCGACCGCTGCGCCTCGACGCCGCCGCCACCGTTGTGCGCAGCCACAAC
The DNA here is from genome assembly GCF_035544775.1 of Nocardia implantans. Lineage (NCBI taxonomy): Bacteria > Bacillati > Actinomycetota > Actinomycetes > Mycobacteriales > Nocardiaceae > Nocardia > Nocardia implantans. The sequence continues at coordinate 222,468 of NZ_JAYKYQ010000002.1, forward strand.
CTGCAACTGCCGAGCGCGGAGGAACTCACCACCCCCCACCTGTACAACCGGTTGCCGCTGACGAAGCGGCTCGGCACGGCGCTGTACGAACTGGTCGGCGTCGCGGCGCGGGAGGCGTTCCTCTCCGACAACGGCAGGTTCGGCCTGCTGGTCGGCGACGAGGCGCACCACTTCACGCAGACGCAGGTCGGCTCGGCGGTCACCTCGGACTTCAGCCGCGACGGCCGTAAGCACCTGGCCGCGATCGGGCTCGCCTCGCACGACCCGGCCACCGACTTCCAAGGCGCGGCGCACAATCTCATCCCGAACCGGTTCGTCTTCCGCCAGCGCGACGAGACGCTGGCGCGCAACAGCCTCGAGTGGCTGGGCGTCGATCTGGAGGAAGCGCCGTTCCTGTTGCAGATCCTGCGCGAGGAGACCTCGCCGCCGGTCGGGCCCGGCCGTCAGATTCCCGAGGAGCGCCGCGGCGAGATGTTCATGCGCGACGCGCTGAACCGCATCGGGCGAGGCAAGGTGCTCGGTCCTGCGCGTCCGGACCGCGCCGCGGCGATCACCAGTACGCCGACCAGTGCCAATGGCATGCGTTCGGCGCTGCCGGAGCGGTCGGTGCGCTGATGAGATCTCCGCTCGGGTCGAGCACGCGCGCACGTCAGGCGTCCTTCGGCATGCCGTGGGAACCGCAGTTCTGGGACGCGGAACGCTGGCGGCCGCAAATGATGTTCCGGCGCTTCCGGTCCTGGATCGCCGCGTCGCGCCGTCGCCGTCGGGTCGCGTGGATCGTCCTCGCGCTCTTCGTGCTGTTCGTCTGCCCTGGCCTAGTGCACGCGGTGTCGATCGCGCAGACCGGCACCCCGACTCAGGGAGCCGCGCCCAACAGCGCGACCAGCTGGATGAATGTCAAAGACTCCTTCGGGGTGAATGTCTCGAGCTATCGCTTGGTGGTCGATCAGGGCGGAGTGTTCAACCTGGGCAATTTCGCGCTGTGGATCATCCTCATGCCGCTGTTCGCGGTCTGGCTGCTCTGTTCGACCACGGGGGTCTGGCTACCCGGCGAGGCGATGAGTTTCGGGTGGTTGAATCTGATCACCGCGCCGTTGCGCGGTATGGCCCAGAACTTCACGGGGACCATCGCGACGCCCCTGCTGGCGGGGACGGCGGCGACGATCGGCGCGTTCTTCGTGGCCTATTTCCTCGTGCGCTTCTTGATCGCCAAGGCGGTGATGCAGATCGTCACCATGATCGTGGTCGCGATCGTGGGCGTGCCGATCCTGGCCGACCCGTTGGCCGAGGCGCTGTCGGCCGACGGCTTCCTGGTGCAAGGGCGTGATCTGGGGCTCTCGGTCGCGGCGGGATTGAACGGGAACAACAATCCGAATCCGGACCAATTGGTCAGCACGCTGCAGGCGACCATGGCGGACAACTTCGTACGGCTTCCCCTGCAGGTGTGGAATTTCGGGCACGTGGTGGACAGCAGTCCGTCCTGCCGGGCGGCGTGGTCGTCCGGCATGACGGCCGGCAGCGACGACCGCGTGAAGAACGGCATGAAATCGTGCGGCGACAGCGCGGCCTATGCCGCGGTGGAGAATCCGAGCGTCGGTCAGATCGGCGCCGGACTGCTGCTGTTGCTGTGCGCGATCATTCTCCTCGCCTTCGCCGCGTACTTGTCCATCAAGATCATGTGGGCGGTACTCGATCTCATCTATTACGGGTTCGCGTCGGTCTTCGGGTTCGCCGCGGGGGGATACATCTACGGTCCGACGCAGACGTTCACCGTTCGCTGCGTGGTCCACGGCTTCATCGCCGCGGGCAAGATGGCCTTCTTCGTCATCGCTCTCGGTGTCTACGAACTCTTGCTGGGTAGCCTGTTCCGAGCGGCGAACGGCCAGGTCATGGTGGTGTTCGTCATCGGGGCCGGCGTAGAGATCGTCGCCATCATCCAGGTGCGGCGGCTGAGCAGGAATATCGACGAGGCCAACGACTGGGTGACCAACCGGATCGGGGCGGCGATCCAGAGCGGCGGATCGACAGGGGGCGGTGGCGGCGGCGGAGGCGGCTCCGCGCTGGGCATGGGCATGGGCATGGGCAATTCGAATGTGGCCAGCTCGATGACTCCGCTCGCGATGGTCGGCGCGATCAGCACCATCAACAGCTCGCCGCTCACCGCGTGGCTCGCCGGTGGTCGCCTCAACCCGCTGAATCCCTTCTCACGGGTCGACTACATCGACAAGAAGAACAAGGCGAAGGGACTGAAGACCAAGGACCTGCGCGAGGCCGCGCACGCTGGACTGTACGACCGTGTCGCGGCGGCGAACGCGGCGCGGCGCGGTATCCGCCGCTCCGGCAACAGCCAGCGCAGTGAGCGGGGCGCCGCGTTCGCCATGGAGAATGTCACGCACCTGTTGGGTAGCGGCGGCCCGCAGTCCGGTGGATATCACGCCCTGCTGATGGCAGGTGTCCCCGAGCACATCGCCCAACGGGCTATCGAGGCGCGAACGGACATCATTCGGCACGCCGACGCGGAGCCGCTCGCCTCGAAGCACCTGGCGAACGTGGTTGCCGCGCACAAGCATCTGGAGAATGCGTTCAACTCGAACGACCGGCACATGTACATGGCGAGGCTGCACGGGCTGGAGGCCAGTGTCGATCGGTATCGAGGTGACTATCCGGGCGGCGTCTCCTTCGAGAGGTCCGCACTGAACCGCCTCGGCCTTTCCTACATCCGGAACCCGGAAGAGAAGTTCATCAAAGATCTGCAGACCATCGCGAGCGGTCCGGCTGCGGGTAACCACATCGAACTCGGCGGCCAGCGAGTTTTCATGACGGCGAACGAAGCCGACCGTATGCGAAGCTGGATCTCGAACGAGCATGCGCTCCGTGTTCAGGCGGCCACCAATTGGGTGGCGGAGAATCCGAACGACTTCCAACGGATCCGTGCGCTTCGCTCCGAGGTCGACAAGGCCGCCCAAACCGACCAATGGGCAGCGGGCCGGAGTATCACGGGCGCGGTGTCGCTCCCGCAACCGAGCGCCGCTCGCCGCCTCCCGACGCCCGCGGGCAACCGCGATCGCAACGAGCCCATCCCGGAGCGGTTGCTGGACGCGATCAGGTTCCAGCGCGCCCACCCCTGATCGGATTCGCGTTCGCGCGACCTGGTGACACGCACAGAAAGGTAGTCGATGATCGGTCGTCTGTTGACGTTCGTCCTGATGCCGCTCTGGGTATGGGTGGTGCTGGGTGGCGTGAGTGTCGTGTCCCTGCTCCTGATGGTCCTGGTGCTGGTCATCGGCGGTGCGACCTCGTCGGTCGCCGCGGACCTGCATTACCAGTGCGACAGCGCGGTTGGTCCCGATCCCTCCGTGACGGTGACCGCTACCGCCTTGCCCGCGGCGCCGAGGACGCAGGGCGCTCCGGTGGCCGGTGTGACGACCGCTCCGACCACCAACCCCTACGCGAAACTAGAGATCGAAGCGGACGACACCAATGTGTCGGACTGGCAGCGCGCCTGCGTGTCAGCGCTGAAAGACGCGCCGTATCAGAATTCTCCGTTGCTGGAGGGCAGCTCGGGAATCGGTGCGGCGTGCGCGCGTCAACTCGCGCTGGCGAGGGTCTCGGCGACCGGAGACGTGAACGGCTCCGGGGACGGCCAGACCGCCGCGGAGTTCACCAGGTCGGTGATCTATCAGGCCTCGGTCGCGCGATCGACGGGACGGTGCGAAGCGACCTCGGGCACGGCGGCGCAGGCAGGGGGCCGATCGAGCGGTTCGGAGCGGCGGGCGTGCGGTCAGCTCGACGGCGCGGGGGTCGTCGAGCTGCCGAATACCATCGCGGCACAGGGTGCGTGCGGTCAGCGGGTCGATCCTTCCGCGGTATCGGCGGGAGACCTCGTCTTCTGGAGTTATCGAAGCAACGCTCCGACCCGGGTCGGCGTCGCGGTCAGCGATTCCCGGCTGGTCACCACCGATGCGTCGACCGGCGGTTTCGTGGAGTTGGTCATCCCGAGCACGACCGACGTGCGGGTGAAGCGAGTGCTCGGCAGCGAGAGGTGACGAGTAGACGATGCCGCCGACAGAAGTAGAACCGAGGACGGATACGGGGGAGGAGTCCGGCGCGCCGGCGGGGCCGGTGACACCGTGGTCGCACCCGCCGGATCAGCAACGGCCGCGACCGGGCGGGGTGCCGGGGCAGTCCGGCGGTCCGTCTCCCGGATCGGAGCGGTCCGACTCGCCGGAGCCGGGCCGATCGGCGCCGGTTCAGCCGAACAGCGCCGGTGAGCCCGGTGTTTCCGGCCCGTCTCAGCCGGGTCCGTCCGGCCAGGCGGCAGCGCCGGGGCACCCCGGAACAACGCCGGGCACCTCCGGTCAGGGCGCTGCGCCCGGTGATGGCACAGCGGCGCCGGGTGGTGCCGTGACTCCGCAGATCCAGCGGGTGCCGCCGGTGGATCATGAGCCGCCGCCGGTGGATCCGGAGTTGGTGGCGGATGTGGTGCCGGTAGCGGCGACGACCGGGGCCATGGCGATGGCGATGCTGCCGATGATCGCCTCGGCGTTGGCGGGGCTCGGCAGTGGCGGTGGTGGTTCGGCTCCGGTGGCGTCGGATGGTTCCGGCGACGGCGGGTTGTCGCCGGAGGCGGCGAAGGCGCTGGATGTGTTGAAACAGTTGGAGGGCGTGTACGGGGAGGCGGATCCGACGGATCCGCGGGCCGGACAGTTGCCGCAGCATTCGGCCATTTCGTCGGGTAGTGGGGCGGGGGCGCGGTCGCTACGGGCCGAGCAGTTGTTCCAGCAGAACGCGGCGGAGGCGTTGAGCGATGTGGACGACCAGTTGACCTCGTATATGCGGGGTTTGGCGGGGACGAACAAGATCGACAAAACGGAGATCAGCGGACTGGCGCGCCAGGCGAACACGGCGCTGGCGGAGCTGGGGCCGCAGGCATATACGAGGGCCGGGCGGCAGAAGGCGCACCAGATCCTGGCCGCGGCCTTGCAGAGGGCGCATGCGATCGTCTCGGGTGGGCAGGAGACCACCAGTGATATCGCCGTCGCCATCAATCGGCTGACCAATCAGTATCTGGGCGACATCGCGGGGAAGCGCTCCACGTGATCCGCGAGCACGGCCGGTATCTCGGACGGCCGAATGCTCGGGCTGGTCGGCGGGGCACAAGTCATCCGGTGTTCCCGTAAGCGGGAACACGGCGGGACTGCACCTGGATCAAGCTGCGGATACGCTTCGAGGCGAGCCTCGGGGAAGAGTCCGTCCGAGTCGGATGAGCCGGCAGCGGGCAAGGCGGCACCAGGGCGATAGGCGGGTCCGGTGCGGGTACCGAAGCGTCTGGCGGAAGGTGGATCATGGCTGCCTCTGTGGTCACCGCGCGTAGCCCGCGGGCGTCTCGGGGGCACTGATGGCACCGGTGAATCGCACCCCGCCCGACGCGGATCCCGACGATCCCGGCGGTGTTCGCGACGGGCGGGCGAGCGCCACCACGTCCGCTCCGCGCCGTTCCGGCAAGTCCGCGACGCGCACCGCTCCCACACCGATTCCGCGGCCACCGGCAGGTGCGCCGACCGCGGCGCCGCAGGCAGGCGCGGCGGCGCAGGGGCGAGCCCAGAATGCGCCCACGGTATCCGAAACAGCGTCCGCGCCATCGGTTTCGACAGCCGCGCCACGGTCGGATGCGCTCGGCATGGCCGGTTCGTCCACACCGATGGCGGCCGCGGCGATGGGCGCGTTGGCGGCCATCGCGGCCCAGTACGGTGACCACACGCCGACCGCCGCCACGGGGCAGCCGTACGCGCCGCCGGATCTGGGCGCCGGGCGGCCGAGCGGACCCGTCGCGTGGGACGGCGCGCTCGGCTCGCAGTACGCCATGAGCGATCAGAATCGAGCACGCCACGGCGACGCGACGCAATCGATGAACGCCGAGCTGGAACGCATCCTCGGCGGCGCGGTCGACAGCACCACGCAGGGTCGCGCCGCGATCGGCGCGATCATCGCCGAGGTGAACACCGCTCTGACCGCGCTCGGAACCATCCAGGACGCGAACGCGAGCAGGCAGCTGGTGATCTCGACCATGGAGAACGCCTTGCAGCGCGCGGGTTCCGTGCTCGGTCAAGGGCAGACCGCGGCAGTGCTCACCGCCGATCGGGTGGCCGCGCTGGCCGACAGCTACTTGCGTGAGTCGCGACCGTCGCCGCCGCGCCGATCCCGCCGCACCTCGCACTCCGGCCTGCGCAGCGGCGGTCCGCCACGCACGCGGCCGTCCGGGCAACAGGGCCAATGGATCAACGAGGCGTTGCAGGTACTGCGTCAGCACGGGTACGACACGCGCCAGATCGATACGGCCGATATCGCGGCGATCATCCAGCACGAGTCCGGTGGCAACCCGAACGCCATCAATCTCTGGGACAGCAACGCGGCGGCGGGAATCCCGTCGAAAGGCCTGATGCAGACCATCGATCCGACGTTCAACGCGTATTCGCTTCCCGGGCACCGTGATATCTGGAATCCGGTGGACAACATCGTCGCGGGCGTTCGCTATGCCATCGATCGTTATGGATCGGTCAGTAATGTGCCGGGAATCGTGCAGATGCGCGGCGGAGGTTCGTACGTGGGATATTGATGCCGCCACCGGTCGTGAGTTCGGCCATCGCTCGCCCGCCCCGTGTCCCGCTGCCGAGGGCAGGTCCGCGGAGCTGCGACGCGCCGGGAGCCGCCTCGCGCAGCCCAGGCTCGGAGTCGAGATTCACCGCTCCTGATGCCGCGCGACCGCCCGACCGAACCGCAATGCGGACCCGCGACCGGCACCGGGCCAACCCGGATCCCGGCCGTCCTGCGTCGACCGACGGCCCGGTGCGGGCAGCTACGGAGGACGGGGCGACGGGAGCGCCTGCCGCGCCGGTACAGCAGGCGTGCTGGGTGATTCGTGCGGTTCGGTATGCGTTCCGCGGGGCACGTGGTCAGGCCGTACGAAGGAAACCCCGGTTCCCATCAGTGGGAATCCTCGACAATGGTGATGTCGAGAGGACTCCCGAGCATGGTCGATGTGCAGCCGCAGGACCAGGTCGCCTTACCTCGTCTACCTGCGGCGACAGCGAACGGCTTGGCTCGATAGATACTCGCTGCGCGTCGAATGGGTGAAATCGCATGGGCTTGTTCGGTCTCGAATGGAAAGATGTCGTCTCGGGCGTAGCCAGCGGTGTCGGATTCATGGTCGGCGGTCCGGTCGGCTCCGCGATCATCGGCGGCGCGGTCAGCGGCATCTGGACCGGCATCGAGCGGGGGTCCTTCGAAGAGGGTTTGCAGGCCGGCTTGATCGGCGCGGCGGTCAGCGCGATACCCGGCGGTGTGGTCGGCGGTGCGACGAGGGGCCTGACCGGTGGTGGGCTTCAGGCCTTGGGCATGGCCGTCCGTGATGCCGGCCAGCTCATGACCCAGCGGGGCTTGGGGGGACTCGGGTCACGGTTGGCTCTGTCCAAGATGTATATGCCGCGATTGGGTGCAGGCGCGGCGGTCGCGGGCCTCGGTAACGCTCTTGCCAGTAAAACGTACGACGCCGTGCATCCCGTGCCGGGGCCTCAGCAGCCCAAGCAGCAGGATATTCCCGATACGCTGCCCACCCGGCCTGCGGGTGCGCAGTACAGGGGTACCAGTTCTGACGCACTGGTGTATGCATGAGCGACGACATGCCGATGCTGGTGGTTCCGGATGTCTATTCGCCCAAGTGGCCGGCGAAAAGGCTCAAACTTTTCGCCACCATTCACGATTGGCTGGATGTAGACAAAGGGGATGACAAGTCCCTGCACACGATTCTCCAAGAGGACTGGAGCGCTCTCGGTGACGGCGAGAAGGACGACGTGCCCGACAGCGGCACGGTGCCGCAAGTCGAACTGAACAGTACGCACATCAGATCGTTGTTGTTCACCAACTACGCCAATGTCAACAGCGCGCTCAAGGACAATTTCGACCAAATGCTGGAGCGGGATGCGAAGCTCGCCGCGAAGGTCAACGATTCGAAGATTTCCGTCGACAACGCCAGGAGCAGTCTGAAGAAACTGATCTCGTTCCTGAACACGGAGGCCGCGAGACCGCCTGCCGATATGGACGAGAACAAGCATGTCATGACGTATGTGTCGAGTGGCTTGGAGGCGGCGCTGGGCACCATGGACACCGCGAAGACCGAACAAGAGAAGACGGCGGACGGCATCGATGAGCAATCGGCCGCCAACAAGGAACTCGCCGACCGGATAAAGGCGCTGGAGGCAGCCCAGAAAGCCGGGGCGGCCCAACCGGACGATATCAAGCAGCCGCAGGTCCCCGGCGTCAACGACGGCACGAAACCGAACGATGTCGGCAACCCGGATCCGGGCGATGTCACGAAGAACCCCAACGGCACCGACGACGGCACCAAGCCGAAGGACGTGGACCCCTCCGACCTGGGCGACTCCACGAAGGACAACACCGGCACCGACAGCACGAAGCCGCAAGATGTCGACACCTCCGGCCTGGGCAACGGGACAACCCCCGGGACGAACGGTCTCGGGGACACCTCCGGCGTAGGTACACCCGCCGCTTACACGCCGACGTCCAGCCCGACTCCCGGCATGGATCTGGGTTCCCTGCTCGCGCAGCAGATGATGATGCGAAACCTCGCCGACCAGGACATGAACAACCGGCGGCGGGACCTCGATCCCAGCCGCTACGACGACGAGATCGACCCGGTCGCCCCACAGCCGGTGGCGTCGCCGGTCACCGCGCAGCCTGCGGCCGCGCAGCCCGCCTCGACAGCTCCGGCGTCGACGCAGCATGCCGCGGCGCCCGCGAGCGCGACGTCTACCCAGCCCACGGCGGCGCCCGGCCGCACGCCGGGCGAGGACGGCAGCGTCGTCTACACGTTCCCGAACGGGAAGACGCAGAAGGTGTCCGTCACCACCGCCCAAGGTCTCGACGCCGCGTTCGGCAACCACAGCGGCACCGACGCGCAGAAGGCCTACGAGAAGACGCCGGCGAAGTGGTCGGACAAGAAGCAGATCGGCCAGCGGGTGGGTGACTTCCAGCTGATGACCGGTGACGTCGCCACGTGGACGAACTCGACCGCGATCCTCGTCGTGTGGCCGCCCGAGGAAGGTGGCACGGAGGCAGGCACATTGGAGGTCATCGTCAAGGGCGAGCTGAAGCCGTTCGACCCGAAGATGCCCGAGATCGCTTCGGACACGAACTTGTTCGAAGGATTCGCGCATCCGAACGGCATCGAGGTGACCGCGCCGGCGGACGGGGCCGCGCCTCAGACGACGCCGGGCACGGCCGATCAGCCCGCGGACGCGGCAATGCCGGTTGCCGCGATGCCCGCGGGCTGATCGCGCGGGCCAGCGCGCGGATGAGGAGAGGAGGTCGCGATGGTGCTCAAGGTGGATCCGCAGGAACTCGTCGCCGTGGCGTCGAGACTCGCCGCGGTGGCCCGTGATGCCGGGGCGGCGATGCCCACCGGGTGGGTCGTGCCCGGCGGCGCCGACCCGGTCTCGGCCGCCGCGGTGCCCGCGCTGAACAAGCAGGCCACCTCGCTGCTCAACGGAGTGGCGAGCGTTCTGACCGATGTCCAGCGCACCGCCTACAACATCGGCGCCGCCGCCGCCGACTACACCGATGCCGATGACCGCGGCGCCAGGACCGTGAACGGCAGCGGCGGCGAGATTCTCGCGAATCCGGTGGGTGAAGTGCAGGAGATCGGGCGGCGCAGGATGCCTGCGATCCAGTTCCCCTCCGCCGGCGGCAGTGTCGATCCGTTGACTTTCGCTCAGCAGTTGCACTCCGGCCCTGGAACGAGCGCGGCCAAAGGTTTCGCGGACTCACTGCGCCGATTCGCCGGGAGCGCGCATCTGGCGGCCATCGAGGAAGTGAGCGCCGCGTCGAAGTCGATGCAGAACTGGGAACCGGTCGGCACGGCGGCGGCGGGGGAACTCGACCAGCGGCGCGGGTTCCTCGACCAGCTCGGCACCGGACTCGGGCTCCTGGCCGACGGCATCGATACCTACAGCAACGCGTTCCAGACCGCGAAAGCCAAACACCCCACGCCGGAAGAGATCATCGCCACCCGCAAAGAACTCCTCACGGCGATGCGCTCCAAGAACGAAGCCGCCATCGCGGCCGCGATGGCGAAATTCAACGAGCAGAACGCGCGTTCGGCGGAGACGATCACCGGCTACTCCACCGAGGTCGGCGCGAAAGTCGGCGAGAGCGAAGCGGGCAGTTCGACCGGCAGCGACGGCAAGACCGGCAGCGGCAGTGGCGACAGCAGCAGCAACATGCTGAGCCAGATGCTGCCCGCCCTGATGAGTGCGATGTCGGCGGCCGGAACGCCGCTGAGCCAGCTCGGGCAGTCGGATTCGGAGGCATACGACGACTACGGCCTCGACGACTACGGCTACGACGACCTCGGAATCCCGAGCGGGCTCGGCACGGGCAGTCCCAGCGGAATGCCCGTCGGCAGCCCCGGCGCCGGTATCCCGGACGTCGAGGCCGAGACCGTTCAGGCGACCGCGTTGCCGGTGGCCTCGGCGGCCAGTCTGGGTTCCGGTCTGCCGCGCACCTCGGTGATCGAACCCCTCGGCACGTCCTCGGCATCCGGCGCGACGGCCGCGCGAGGCAGCGGTTCGCCGATGATGCCGTACATGCCGATGTCGCCGGGCATGGGCAACTCGAGCGGCGGCAACGACCGCAACCGCGTGGTGGCGTGGCATCCCGACCGCCTGATGTACGTCGACGACACACCGCACACCGAAGCGGTGATCGGTGAGCGGCCGACCATCGCGCCGACCGTGACCCCGCCGACGCCCACACCGGGCAACCAGACCCCGACCCAGACCGGAGGTAACGCATGATGAGGGAGTGCCGCGAACGAACAACCGGCACAGCCGCCATCGCGGTGATGACGGAGCCGAGCGCGGGCGAGGTGGCGTCGTGAGTTCCGTCCACCCGGACGTGCAGGCGGCTCTGGACGCCGCCCGCAGCCTGCGGCACCGGATCGCGGAGATGCGGGAGAAGATCGACAACATTCGCGCCCGCAGACCGTCGCCGAGCGGTGCGGTCATTCCGGAAGTCGATGCCATGGGCAGGCTGACCGACCTCTACCTCGCACCCGGGACCGCCGCGCGGCTCACCTGTCCCGAACTGGTCGCCGAGATCATGGCCGCCATCAGGGAGAGCACCGCCGACGCGGCGCGGCAGTACCAGAGCGTCATGGAGGCGCCCGTCGAAGAACCCGGAACGGTCGCGAGCGCTTGGGGGCGGACCGGATGACCGAGCCCGCCCCTGAGGTCACCGTCGCCGACACCGTGCGGTGGCTGCACGACGAGGGGCTGGTCCGGCTGGCCGGCGTGGCGGACGGCATCTCGGAGACGATCGTCGCCTACACGATCGACGTCGCCACCGGGACCGTCTCCGCGCATCCCGCGACCGGGGGCGGGGTCGGCGCGGACGTGGTGTCCCTGGCCGCCGACGACCTGCCGTACCCGGTCGGCACGGCACGGCGTCTGGTGATCGCCGGTGTCACGAGTACGGACGCGGTGCTGGTGATCGATTTGGCGGCGACTCTGACGATCGCGATCAACGCCGACCGCCCAGAGCACACGGCCCGATCGTGGGTGTTGCAACTGCTGTTGAATCCGGAGATCACCATCACCACCAACAGCGCCGACGTCGCGATCGGCAGCAGTGCCAGACTGCGGCAGAGTTTCATCCCTGGCGGCGGCGCGACACTGGTCAACGTCGACGACACCCGCCCGCCGTTGACCGCGGTGACGTTGAATCCGTCCACCGAAGGCCCCGACCATCTGGACGTGGCCCCCGACGGCACCGGCGAGCTGTATCTCGGCGCCCGGTTCTGGCAGATGCGCCAGGTCATGCGCATCGAGGACGCCGCCTGGTCCGCACTGGCGGCACGCCTGGAATCGGTGACCGACGATGCCGATTACCTGATCAATCCCCGTCCCGGCGACCAATTCTCGGAGAGCAGCCGATGACCGACATGCATTCGATCCACATGGACGACTACGACTACGACGACATCGATGAGGTCGACGAGCCGGTGGCGGCCGAGCCGGACTGGCGGAACATGACCTACGAGGTGTTCAACCCCGACCACACCGTCGGCGTCGGATGCGACCGGGACGGCGAGATCATCGGTCTGTACATCACCGACGACGCCCGCGACAACGGCGACGAGTGGCTGGCCGCCCAGATCGTCAAGCTCGCGCGGCTGGCGCACGCGAAGTCCCGCGTGGGGCTGCGTGCCGAGATGGAGTACAAGGGCACCCGCTCGTACACGATCGATTCGTTCGACCTTCCCACCGAGGCGTCGTATCGCGCCATGGAGCAAGCCGAGTTCCGCCAGACCTGAGTGCCGACCGCCGCAACGGCGAGACAGGACAGCGACATGACCGACAAGTTCGATACCGACGACCCCCACGAGGTGGTCGCCGTCGCGCAGAAATTCCGGACCGCGATCAACACCGTCGGCAGCCAGGTCGGGCAGATCAGCGGTGATTTCGTCGTGCCACGGCGGCCCGAATCGGAGATCGATCGGCGGTTGACGGCGCACACGCAGTGGATGAAGACGACTTTCGAGCGCGCCGTACGGGCCAACGGCCGCCGGGTGGACGCGACGACAGAAGTCACCACCCAGGTGACGTACACCCACGGCGATGCCGATCGCGCGGGCGCCGCCGCGGTGCGCCGTCGCGCCGAATCCGTCTGACTCGCGCATGGAGCCCGAGCGCGACAGTCCGTACTGGGATGCCATCGTCGGCGACAACTGGCCTGCGATCTCCCCGGGGGACTGGAGCGCGCTGGAACGTCTCGCGCGCGACGGCGCGGGGGCGTTGGATCTGCTCGACGCCGACGGCAGACGGCGTGAGTTCGACGATCGGGTTCGTTCCAGCGCCGGTCTGCTTCCGGTCAAGCTCGACATGCTGCGCCAGCGGATGAACCCGCAGGCGTTCGCCGACGCGCTGGAAGCCGCGGCGGACACCTTCCGAGACTTCTCCGATCTGGTGTACCGCACCCGGCACAAGATCCTGGACATCGTCGACGACACCACCGCGCGGATCAACGCGATCAAACGACGGGCCGCGGCGGAGGAGGACGAATCCGATGCCCAGGCCCTCCGCAACCGGATTCCCGGGATGATCGCCGCGGCGAGGGAAGACGTGGAGGACGTCGTCCGCGCGGCGCTCAACTCGATCAGCCCGCAGGGCCTGCCCAGTCTCGCCGCCATCGCCGACGCACTGGGGCAGCCGGGACCTTGGGAGCCGGGCCACCGCTATGCGGACGACCACAGCGGGACCGACAACGGGCAGCACCGGCAGGCCACCGACCACTCTGGCGATCCACGGCACGACGGATCGCCGCGGACCGATCGGCCGAAGGACGATTCGCCGGTCGTGGTGTCTCCGGAACACCCCGCCGATCAACCGGCCGCCGACCCCGTCGATCCGCTGCTCGGTGACGAACCCGGACAGCAGACGGATCCCGTTGCGACGGAAGAGATCCCGGTCGACCCCTCGTCGACGGGCGACCAGTACACGCCCGGAGGGACGACGACCGTCCCGGTGAGCAATCTGCCGGGCGGGACATCCGATCACGGACCCGGCCTGCCCGCCGCCGGTGTCACGCCTCGCGGGCAGATTCCCGGCGCCGACCCGTTCGTTCCGGGCCGGTCCGCGCCGGTGGACGGCCCCGACGGGGTCGTGCCGGCGCACACCTCGGACGGGGCGGTGCAGGCAGACGACAACCATCAGAGTGTCGCGGACACGAATACGCGTGATGCGCAGGGAAGGGATCCGGATGCTTCCGGTCACGGCGCCGAACCCGCGACACCCGATGACTCGTCCACCGCTGCGGCAGCGGAACCGCACGACGCCGCCGAAGCGGGCCGGTTCACGAGTACCGCTGTGTCCGCGGCAGATCCGGCCGCGTCGATGCCGCCGCCGGTGATCCTTCCGCCACCCGTCGTGGCGCCCGGTTCCATCGCATCGTCCGCACCGGCCGCCTCGGTCGCTCCCCCTGGATCGCCGGTGTCCGCTCCGGCGGCGCAGGGGAGTTCGACGCCGCCGCAAGCCCAGGCGAAGCAGACCGCAGCGGCCCCGCCGAGCGACGCGCGTCCGGCTGCCGTCGCGCCCAAGGTCACGGCGGTGAGTTCGGGGCCGCCCCCCGGCGCGGGCGGCGCGGGCAAGGCGCAGCCGCCGGAGCGAATCGAGCAGCGCGCGGACGCCGCGAAGGACGAAGACGACGGCGACGAGTCGATCCGCACTGCGGTCGGCGCCGCGATGGTGTCGGCGGCCGCCCCCGCGTTCGTGCTCGGCGAGCGAGTGGACGGCGACCTGGTGCTGGCCCGCACATTGCTCGGCGGAATCCTGGCCGCTGGTGGCGACGCGGTCCTCGGGCTCGGGTGGGCGGTGTCGGTGATGCGCAATCCCAGCGGCATCACCGCGTTCGTCACCTCGAACGAGGGCCGTGGCTGGCTGCCTGCGGGCTTGTTCCTGCCGCGTGAGTTGTCCACGCCGTGGGTGTGGGAGGTGGCCGAGAACGCTTGGGAGGGGGTCGCCGACCCCGCACGCGTGCTGGCCGAATTCGGGATCGCCTGGGGACGCAAGTCCGGCGCCCGGCTGACCGCTGTCGCCTCATCGGTGGAAGTCGATGCCGGGCTGCGACGGCAGTTGGGCGAGGTGCCGATCGAGGGCTCGGTGGCCGCCTCGTCGGCGATGGATTTCAGCGCACCGAAGCCGACCCTGGCCGACCGTCTCGAATTGGTCGGCGCGCCGGCGCTGGTCCGGCGTGCCGTGACCACACCCGAGGCGGAGATCGGGGTGCGGCGCTGGGAATTGGCCTCGGACGCGCACGTCCGCGTCCACAAGGCCGGGCTGGGCTCGCCGGCCGCGCTGGGGGCGCCCGCTGCCCGCGAGCGGATTCTCGGTGCGCTGCGGCGGGGCCGTGAAGTGCCGCAGGAGTGGTGGGACGAGCTGCGGGACGCCGACGACCTGCTCACCGCGTCGATGCTGTCGCGGCGCGCCGACGTGTCCAGGGTCGCGCTGGGTGAGTTGCGTGCCGACCATGCCGAAGGGCGGTCGGCGTCGGAGGCGGGCGCTCTGCGCGCCATGGTCTTCGAGCGGCGATGCGATGAACTCGTGCTGCTGCTGGCGGAGGACGCGACTCGGCAGAGCATGCGCGACGCGGTGTACGCACACGCCCAGATCGTGGGCCACCCGGCTTTCGTCGCGCCGGCCCCCGCCCCCGCCGCTCCGGCGCCGCGTCGCCCGACCATCACGGCGGGGCCGGGGCGCTGAGCAGGGCGGAGTCGGATCCCGAGCGCCACCGCGAAAGACTCCCCATGTATGGGAAGGATCGACAATGGGGAGACGTGTGGTGGGAAAGGATCTGATCGAACATGCCGGAAAACAGCATGGAAGTCGACCCTGTGGTTCTGCGCCAGCTGGAGGAACAGCACCGCCGAGTCGGGCGCGACATCACAGAGTGGGCTAAACCGCCGACGGAGTGGCTCGCGAATTTCCTGCCCACTTACGGCAAGATCGCTTACCCGGTCTACGAAGCGCTGGTGCGGTATTACGACGCCCGCCAGCGTGCGGGGGAGGCGCTGGCCAAAGAGCACGAGCGCACGGCCGACTCGTTGCGTGCGTCCGCCGACGCGTACGAGCAAGCCGACGAGGATTTCGCCAATCAGATCCGTAAGTCCAACGACCTGTTCGATCAGGCGTCCCCGACGGGCCCCGGCACCAGCCACAGCCTTCCGTACCCGAGCCAATCCACGCCGACGCCGTCCGCTGCCACGCCCGGCGACGGACCGGCGACGGCCGACCCGTCCTCGGCCCAGCCGTCTGCCACCGATCCCACGACCGCCAGGCCCACCTCGACCGCGCCCGACGGCACCCAGGCCGACCCCGTGGGCACCTCGCCCGGTGGACCCAACGGGACATCTCCCACGGGCACGGGCGTGCCCGGCGCTCCCGGCGCTCCTGGCGAGCAGGTCGGCACCAACGGCGCGGGTACGCCGAACGCGAACGGAACGACACCTCCTCCGGGCGGACCGTCGAGCTCCGGAGTGACGGCGCCCGCGGCGGCGGGCATGCCGCCGGGCGGTGTCGGCCCCTTGAACGCAGGCCCGGAGGATCGAGGCGCCACACAGCCGGCCGACGGCGCGGGGCGGTCGGACGCGTCGCCGATTCCGGTGCCTGCCGCGAGTCCGTTCGCCGCCGCCGTCGCCTCGGCGAAGGACAAGGAGGCCGAACCCGCGTACGTGGTCGGCAGCCAGGTGAACGACGACCTGGTGCTGGCCAGAACGCTGCTCGGCAGCGTGCTCGCCGCCGTGGACTCGCCGGTGGGCATGGCCTGGTCGGTCGCCGTGATGCGCGGTCCAGGCGGGGTCGGCGTCTTCATCACGTCGAACGAGGGCCGCGGCTGGTTGCCCGCGGGGCTGTACCTGCCGCGTGAGGTGTCCACCCCGTGGAACTGGGACGAGCTGCTCTCCGCCGACGACGGCGCCGGATCGCCGTGGGAGGGCGTCACGGATCCGGCCCGGATCCTGGCGGAGTTCGGTCTGGCCTGGGGCGCGAAGGCGAACGCGAGCCTGTCGGCCCTCGTCTCGTCCGGACCGATCGATCCCGGCTTGCGTTCGCGGTTCGGCGAGGCGGCGATGGAAGGACTCGTGGGCCCCTCTTACGACGTCGACCTGCGCCAGTTCACCCCGGACACGGCCGACCGCCTCGGGCTCGCCGGTTCGATCGCCGGACTCGAGCACGTCTCCTCGGTACCCGACACGGGGGTGCGGTCGCGTTGCGTGGAACTGGCCGTGGACGCCCACGGACAGCTCGGGCGCTCCGGACCCGCACCCGCGGAAGCCGCTACCTCGCGCCGGGTCCGGGAACGGATTCTCGCCGATCTGCAAGCCGGACGGCCGGTGGCGCGCGAACTGTGGGACGAATTGCGCGACGCCGACGATCTGCTGGCCGCGTCGATGCTCGGACAGCGGGTCGACGTGGGCCGGGTCGAGATCGGTCAGCTGCGGCTGGACGCGGGAACCTCCCCGTTGCGGAACATGGTCTTCGAGCGGCGCTGCAACGAGTTGGTGCTGCTGCTGGCCGACGAGCCGAGCAGGCAGACGCTGCGAGACGCCGTCTACGCGCACGAACAGATCACGCTGCATCCGCAATTCGTCTCCACACCGGCGCCCGTGTCCACCACCGCGCAGCCCGAGCGCGTCGCCCGCCCCGCCGCGGTTCCCTCGGTCACCGCGCCGGAGGTCGCCGGAGGGCCGCCGCCCACCGTGGTGGCTCCGCCGTCCACCGTCGTCGCGCCGCCCACCTCACCGCCATCGGCGAACTCGCAGCGGTCGTGAATCGCCGGTCGTGACATCGTTTCGGTGCTCCGGGCCGTGGCGGGGCGCTCCCCGCGACCCGGACACCGAAACGGCCCTTGTCACGAGGGCCGCACGAGAAGACGGTGTGCCGTGGCTGCTCGACGGCACACCGTCCCGCAGAGCGAGTAGAACGATTCGATCAAGTACGACTGCCGCTGGCATCGGCATCGTGCCGGCGAGCGACCGCCGCGGTCAGGGCGAAGACGCTGCTGGATGACGGCCGAGCGCGCGAATCACGCCGGAGCGCTGGATCCTTCCCAACCGAGTGATCGGCCCTCGCGTCAGCGTGGTCGAGCGCGCGAATCACGCCGTATCTTCGGACGGGTCGTTCCGAGCGGGGGTGGTCGACGCTCACGTCAACGGGGTCGGCGGCACGCACCGAATGCTTCCGAGCGCCGCGCGAAAGATCGCTCGGCGCGACGGCTACACCTCGATGACGGCGCCCGCGTCCTGATCGGGCTGTTCGTCGGTCGTCGCGTCCTGCGTGGACCCGTTGGCCGGCCGATCGGCCGCCGACACGTCCCTGGTCCGCCGGGCCTGGACCACGCTGGGCGTCGTGCCCGCGGTGGAAGTCCCATCCGGCTCGGGCGGCGGCGCGGTATTCGCGGCGGGGGCGGCGGTGATGCCGCCGGGTTGTGCGGTGGCTGTTTCCACCGCGGCGGGTTGCGCATTCGGATCGCCCGGCTGCGGTGCGGCGGCGGGGGCGGCTTGAGTGCCGGGCGGCTGTGTCTGACCCGGCTGGCCCGGCTGTGGCTGGCCGTTCTTCCGGTCTTCCTCTGCCTTCTTCTGCTTCTGCTCTTCGGCGTTCTGCAACATCTGCGGTATCTGCTGGACCAGCGGTAACGCCATCATCGGCAGCATCGCCAACGACGAGAGGAGCGAGGACAACCCGCCGTCGCCGCCGCCACCGGAGCCGGCCGCGCCGCCGGTGCCGCCGGCGGCACCGCCGCTGCCGGAGCCGTTCGATCCGCCGGAGCCGCTGTTGCCGCTCCCGCCGCCGTTGGCCATCTGCTCGTTCAGTTCGGCGATCGCGATGACCTTGTCGTACACCGCGTCCACGGCTTGGGCGACCGCCTTCAGCAGGGACAGCTCCTGCGCCGATTTCAGTTTGCCGGTGCCAACGGCCTTCAGGGTGGTGTTGAGGTCCTCGACGATGTTCTCGATGGAACGCAGTGCCTGTACCTGCTCGGCGGCGACCGTCGCGGAGGTCTTGATCACCTTGTCGTCCATCTGCAGCAGCTGCAGCTGTCTGGCTTCGACTTTGTTGACGGTCGCGCGGTATTCGTCGTCCGCCTTGCCGCTGCCGAGGGTTTCGTAGATCTCGGGCTCGAGCAGGTCGGACACTGCAGGCGGCAGCGTCGTCATGCCGCGGCCGAGGAGGTCGACGGCGGTTTGGATGGCGGTCTCGGCCATGGCGATGTAGGCGCGCAGCCCTTCCGAGGCTCCGGGCGGGCAGTACAGCTTCACCACCCAGAAATGCTTGCCTTTGGAGGTGGTCGTCGTTTTCTTGGCTTCGGTTTCCGTCGCCGTTGTTGCCATACCGCCGCCACCGCCTCTCAGAAGTCACCCCCATTGTCTCGGCTTCCCGATTATGGGAAGTGGCGCATAGTTCGATTACCCACCCAGCGATGGGAATACGGCGGGATCGGCTGGGGCGACACAATAGCTGGAAAGTGTGAGAGGCGGTCGGTGATGAGCGATGGCGAGTTCGAATGGCGCCGGCACTGACGAACGACCTGGACGGTGTGCTCCGCTCGCTGCTCGCGCTGTACGGCGACGGCCAGCCCGCCGGCCAGGCGGCGAGGACCACCGAAGCGCTGGCCGGCGGGCTGTCTCCCCAGGCGGGGGCAGTGGCGCTGCGGTACGGCGAGGCGCAGAGCATGCAGCTGTCGGTCGCGCAATCGCATGCGGGCAAGGACAGCATCGTGAGCAAAGCCGTCGGCGAGTCCGGTGACGGAACGGTCAACGGCCGTGGCCGCCTGAACAACCACATCGCGGATCTGCAGAGCCGGATCCAGGCGATCGCCGCGGTGGGCGACACCCGTTTCAGCGGTCCCGCGCTGCTGGATGCCGCGCAGACCACCATCTCCAACGCCACCAGGCAGGTCGACGCCGACGTCGCCGCCGCACGGCAGCAGGCCGCGCAGATCATGCCGCCCGCGACACCCGCGACCCGGCAGACCCGGCGCGGCACCACCCCGCGCAGGCGGCGACGGACGCGCTCGAGGTCCAGGTCCGCTTCCCGGTTGCGCCGCGGCAGCACCGTGCGTTCGGACGGCACGCGGGGCAGCAACGCGGTGCTCGCCGCGAGCGAATGGCTCGGCACCCCCTATGTCTGGGGCGGTGGCGGCGCGGGTGGTCCCAGCGGCGGCGGATTCGACTGCTCCGGCCTGACCCAGTACGCGATCGCCCAGGCCAGCCACGGCGACGTGGTGCTGCCGCGCACCACCTACGAGCAGATCTACAGCGGCGTCCGAGTGCACCCCGAGGACGTGCGCCCCGGTGACCTGGTGTTCCCCGCCAGCTCGTTCAGCACGCGAGGACCGGAGCACGTGCAGCTGGCCGCGGGCAACGGCATGGTCATCGAGGCGCCGTACACGGGTTCGACGGTGAAGTGGTCGCGGATGCCGAGCGAGGCCGTCGTCGTGCGGGTGCTGTGAGCCGGTGACCGGGGAGGAGAGTGCGGCGTGGCGATCGAGATCCCCAGCGAGGTAGCGCTCTTCCTCAACATCTGCGGCATCCCGTACCCGGACATCGACGAGGACGATGTGCGCGCCTTGGCCGGGCATGTGCGCACATTCGCCGCGCAGGTGCGCGACACGCACGAGTCGGCGACGGGCGTGATCGGCCAGATGGGCGCTTTCTACTCGGGTGAGTCCTACCAGCAGCTGGTCGCCACTTGGTCGCACATGAGCGCCACGCACATGCGGCGACTCGAGGGCGCCTGCGAGCTCGTCGGCGGCGCCCTCGACGTGGCGGCGACCGTGATCACCGTGGTCAAGGCCGCCGTGCTGGCCGAACTCGCCGCGCTGGCCGCGACTTACGCCTCGATCATGGTGACGCCGCCGCTCGCTTCGTCGGCTCCGCTGGTCGCCGCCGCCGCTCGCCGGGTGTGCGAGCAGATGTCGCAGTACCTCATCGGCTACATCGTCGCCGAAGTGGTCGGCAAGGCGATCGAACCGCTGGAGCAGGCGATCGACGACTTGGTCAGGGGGATCGTCTACGACGCCACCCGCGACGCGCTCGGTGTCCCGTCGTCGAGTCGCCCCCAGCCGCTGCACATCGACCCCGACGCCGTGCAGCACTTCGCGAAGGTGCTCGACGACCACGCCGACGACATCATGCGGCACGCCGCGGACTTCGCCGAGAACGTCTCGACACTGGACTTCACGACCTCGACGCTGCTCGACGACGCGGCGCGGCACGCCGTGGCCGACGCCGGACCGGCAGCTCCGGGCCACACCGCGCGGGACTATCCGCTCGGGCGCGGCGAACAGCGCGCGGGGCTGCCCGCCCCCGCAGCGGCATCCGGTCTGGACGGACAGGGAACCGGCGGTGCGCCTGTCCCGGTCGCGCCGCGCGATGCGGCGAACGCGGTCGGTGTCAGGGAACGGCCCGTCGACAGGCATTTAGCCGATCGGCATGAACGCGAAAGCGGTGCGCGAGTACCGATCCGGGGCGGTGACAGTTCCGCCTTGCCGCCTTCGGCGGAAGGCCCGGTGGCCGACCGTTCTGCCTCGGCCGCATCGGCGCAGAGCCGGGTCGCCGACTCCGCGCGGCACCCGCAGATCTCCGCGGTCGCGCCGAAGGACGCGGCGGACCTGCTCGATGGACTGATGAGCCCTCCTGCGACGTCCGCGCACGCAGGCGCACCTGCCGGAACGGCGGTCGGCGGCGACGCGGTGTCGGAGGTGGCGCAGCGACCCGCGTCCGACTGCGAGCCTCGCCGAAGCGGCTCGGCCACCGAGCCGGTCGCTTCCGCCGGTCAGGAGCCTTCGGCCGATGCGCCGGTCGCGGGAGTCGCGTTCTCCGCGCAGCAGAACCCGGGAGCGACGGCCACCCCTTGGGGACGTGCCGCGCAGCCGCCGGGTACGCCGAACCCCGTGCCGGCGAAGCGCGGTCGTCTGGAGACGATCTCGCCGAAAGTGCGCAGGCCCGCGGTCACCCCGTGGAGCAAGACCCGTCGTTCCCGGGAAGTTCCCGCCGTGGTGCACGCACCGTCCACACGGCCGCGACTGCGCTTGGTCGGGGAGAAGGGCGCCGAAGCGCACGGCGCCGAGCTCGCCGACGCGAACTCGGTGCGATCGCGGGTGGCGGCACCGGCGCCCGAGCACGGGGACGCGCCTCCCACGCGCGGCTGAGCGAGGCCGCCGAAACGCGAAAACCCATTCCCAAGAACGGGAATGGGTTGCTGAGTCGGATCGACGGCAGTGGTAGACGTAGAAGCGTCGTTCGGCGGGAAGTCCTACCCCCACAACGGCCGGTGGCCTGCCGGTGCCACCGGCCGTTGCTTATTGGGTTCAGATCGTCAGGATGAGGGACTGGCGATCTGTGTTCAGACAGTACCCTCTTCTGTCGGAACGTTCAATAGTGTGCACCTAAATAGCGGCAAGAATTTTCGCGGGGTCCTCCGACCTGCTGCGCGGCGGCTGGGGGACCGGATCGCGGCTGGCCAGCCGCCGCCGAAGGGGCCGTCTGCAGGCGGATGATTGCCGGCCCCGAGGTAAACATACCGTTAACCGACGGCACGTTCAAACCTGGCATGTGACAGCACGGTCTCCGCGGTGACGACTGCTTCCCATGACTGGGAAGGCGCTGGACCCGGGGTCCGACGCCGGAATCTATCTTTTGAACAGGCTAGATCGGCGGAAGGGAAGTCCGAGTGTCAGCGGCCGAGGACGCGTTCTACACGGGTGTTCAGAATCTTGGGTTGGTCGCGGGTGGCGTGCGCAACGAGCAGCACGCGGCGGCGGCGTTTCGGGCCGCCACCGACCTCGACCCGGACATGTGCGATGCGTGGCTCGGGCGGGCCATGGCCGGCGAGGTCACCTCGGAGGTGATCTACGGCGCCTACCGCTCGGTGCACAATCTCTACCGCGATCAGCAGCGGGCCGGTCTGGTCGACCGCGCCCTGTGGTGCCAGGTCGAGATCGGCATGTACGGCCTGCGCGTCGCGATGGCCGATCGCGACCAGATCGCGATCGCGCAGGCGTGCTCCTATGCCGAAGGCGGTGAATGGCAGGAAGCCGCGGCGATTCTCGACGAGGTCCCGCGCGACGACGTCTCCGACTTCGTGCGCATGTCGCTGTACTTCCGGACCAAGCAGTGGCCGGAGGTGCTCGCCGCACGCAACGCGCGGCCGGTGCTCGAGGACGGCCTGCTCGACATCGCTGCCGAGCTGATGACCGCCCAGTCGCTGGCCCATCTGGGACGCTTCGGCGAGGCCATGCCGCGCGCGCAGCGGATCGTGGAGGACAGCTCCTCGGGCAATCTGTCCTACATCTGGGCCGACGCGCACTTCCTGCTCGGCATGCTCATGCGGCACAACGGCGATCACGACGCCGCCGACAAGATCCTCAAGGGACTGCAGGGCTCGGCGCTGTGGCCGGAGCGCGAGGAATGGCAGCGCGCGGTGCGCGACAAGACTTACCGCTTCGAGATCGCCACCGCGGAACTCATCGCGTCCAGGACCAACCGGTGGGACCCGAAGACGGGTGACGATCCACGAGAGGCGGCCGCCAGCGCGGCGCGCGCCGAGCGCGAGAGTCTCCTCGCCGAGGCCTCCGACCTGCTGCAGGCGCAGATCGGCATGGACTCGGTCAAGGAGCAGGTCGACCGGCTCAAGTCCGGCGTGCTGATGGACCAGGTGCGCGCCAAGCGAGGGCTCGCGGTGGATTCCAAGTCGCAGCACTTGATCTTCTCGGGGCCGCCCGGCACCGGCAAGACGACCATCGCCCGCGTGATCGCCAAGATCTTCGCCGGTCTGGGCGTCGTGGAGAACGCCGATGTCATCGAGGTGTCACGCAACGACATGGTCGGCACCCACCTGGGCCACACCGCGCCCAAGACCAACGCGCTGATCGACACGGCGCTCGGCGGCGTGCTGTTCATCGACGAGGCGTACACGCTGATCCAGGAAGGTCTTTCCGGCGGCGACGCGTTCGGCAAGGAAGCGGTCGACACGCTGCTGGCCCGGATGGAGAACGACCGCGACAAGCTGGTCGTGATCATCGCCGGTTACGAGGATCAGATCGATCGGTTCCTGGCGTCGAACGACGGCCTGGCTTCCCGTTTCACCAAGCGCATCCGTTTCGCCAGTTACGGTGCCGACGAACTGGTGCAGATCGCCGAGCACATCGCGCGGAAGAAGGATTCGATCCTCTCCGAGGAGGCCCGCGAGGTGCTGCGGCTGCGGTGTGAGGAACTGGCGGGGCAGACCAAGAACGGCAGGCGGCTGATCGACCTGGCCGGCAACGGCCGTTTCGTGCGCAACGTGGTCGAGGCCGCCGAAGCCGAGCGGGACTATCGCTTCACCAGGGAGAACGCCGATATCGCCGCGATGACCGACGAGGAACTCATGACGATCGACGCGTTCGACATCACCGCGGCGCTGGAGGGTTTGGCGCCGAGCACGCGGGTGTGAGGCGTCCGCTGGTCCGCTGTTCCCAGTCGCGGGAATAGCGGTCGTATTCATGCTGTGACCGCTGGTTACGGTTTGGTGAGGGCGGCGGAAGGAACGAGAACCGGTGGCGCGCTTCCGGGTTGTGACCAAACACCAGATCTCCGGCTGGCGTTTTCTGCTGCGCCGGATCGAGCACGCGCTGGTCCGACGCGACGCGTCGATGATCGATGACCCGCAGCGCGGTCGCTCGACCGCGCTGTCCATCGGCATCGCGCTGGCCTGCGTGATCATCGCGGGCGCTGCGGTGCTGGCGTTCTTCAAGCCCGCCAAGAAGGTCGGGGACTCGAACATCGTCGCGGAGAAGGACACCGGGGCCCTGTTCGTGCGCCTGAACAATCGGCTGTTCCCGGCGCTGAATCTGACCTCGGCCCGGCTGATCGTCGGTTCTCCCGACACCCCGGTGAAAGTCTCCCGGGACGAGCTGGCGAAATACCCGCGCGGGCCGTGGGTGGGCATCCCCGGAGCGCCCGCCAGCATCGTCGATACCGACGAGCGGGATTCCTCGTGGACGGTGTGCGACACGGCGCGCACCGGCGCGGCGGCGCCGGTCAACCCCAGCACCGGTCTGCCGACCGTGAGCCGCTCCGCGGTGCGCACGACCGCGATCGGCGGCCCGCTCACCGTGGACGGCGACGCCAATCGCCCGTTGGGGGACGGCGAGGCCCGGTTGCTGCGCGACGACACCACGACCTGGCTGGTGTACGGCGACGCCGAGAAGGGCGTGGTGCGCGCCGCGATCGATCTCGCGAACACCGCGGTGGCCATGGCGCTCGGCATCGATTCGACCGCTCCGGTGATGGCGGCGTCCAAGGGCTTGATCAACGCCATTCCCGAGGCTCCGCCGCTGCGGGTGCCCGAGGTGCCGGGTAAGGGCGAGTCGATCACGCTCAACAACGGATACACCACGCCGGTCGGATCGGTGCTCACCGTGTCGGTGCCGGACCAGGGCGTCTCGTACTACCTCGTCTCCCAGTCGGGACTGGTGCGGATCAGCACGGTGCTCGCGGCGATGGTCCGCAACGCGGACTCGCAGGGTTCGGTGTCCACCCGGACGGTGGGACCCGACGTGATCGCGGCGAATCTCCGCCCTGGACAGTGGCCGGGCACCGCGACCTACCCGCCCCGTCCCATCCGCCTGGTCGACCCCGAACGGTCCGGCGTGACCTGCCTGCACTGGTCGCGCTCGGGGAACGATCCGAACGCGGCCACCGAACTGCTGGTGGGCAGGCAATTGCCGCTCACCAAGGAAGAACAGGGCCGCGCGGTCGACTTGGTGACCTCCGCGGCCTCGCGCGGCACCACCGCGGACGCTGCCTACCTGCCGCGCGACACCGGTCGCTTCGTCCAGGTGACCGGAGCGGAACCGGGGTCGCCGCTGCGGGAATCGCTGTACTGGGTCTCCGACAGCGGCGTCCGCTACGGCATCATCACCGACCCCAGCAGTATCGGCGCCGCCGACCCCACTCTGACCTCGCTCGCGCTGCGGGCCCCGGTCCCGGCGCCGTGGAGCATCATCTCGCTGTTCGCGATCGGACCGGCCCTGTCCCAGAAGGAAGCTCGCATCCAACACGACGGAATTCCGAACAACAAGATCGTCGCGGGGCTCGGGGGTTCGCAGTGACCACCACTCGCCGATTCGTCCGGCCCGCCAGGATGGTGCGCGGCCCCAAAGCTCCCGCCGTGACCGAGCTGCGGCTGCAACCGCCCACCGAGCTGCCCAAACCGGTGCCGCCGTCGCGGCTGCGCATGATCATGCCCGTGGTCATGGTGGCGGCCATGTGCGGGATGATGGTGATGATGTTCCGCGGCGGCGGAACCATGAACCCGATGATGCTGATGTTCCCGGCCATGATGCTGGTGTCGATGTTCGGCATGATGGGCGGCGCGTTCGTCGGCAACTCCAGCGGCGGCGCGGCGAGCCTGAACGAGGAACGCAAGGACTATCTGCGCAGCCTCACCGACAACCGCAAGACGGTGCACGCGGCGGAAGCCGAGCTGCACGCCTTCCTGCGGTACACCCATCCCGGTCCGGATGAGATCGCGCGGTTGATCGGCGGCAAGCGGATGTGGGAGGTGCAGGTCGCCAGTCCGCAGTTCCTGCGCGTGCGGGTCGGTCGCGGGCGCATCGCCAACCAGGTGCGCGTGATCGTCCCGGAAGCCGCACCCACCTCGGATCTGGATCCGGTCGGCGTCGTCGAACTGACCCGCTTCGCCAAGGCCTACTCCACGGTCGGCGGCATGCCGGTCGCGATCAACCTGCTGTCGGCGCCGCAGGTCGGCATCGACGGCGACCCGGAGCTGGTGGCCGGGCTGATTCGCGCGATGATCGCCGAGGTGGTGGTGCTGCACGGCCCGGACCAGGTGGCGGTCGCGGCGGTGCTGTCCGACCCGGACGCGCCGGAATGGTCCTGGCTGAAATGGTTGCCGCACACCCAACATCCGAGCGAGACCGACGCGATCGGCTCCAGCCGGATGGTCTACCGCACCGTGGCCGAGCTGCGCACCAAGGTGCTCGCCGGACTCAATCGCGGCCCGTTCTCGGCCAATTCGCAGCCCACCCTGGACCGCACGCACTTCCTGCTGATCGTGGACGTCGGGGGACCGGCCAGCGACCGTGACATCTCCGGCATCGACGGCTGCACGTGGCTGCGGCTCGGCCCCGCGGAGCAGAATCTGCCGCGGGCGCTGCGCTTCAAAGTGACCGAGGACCGGTCGCTGAACGAGGTGACCCCGCGCGGATTGCGTCGCGTCGGAGTCGCCGACTCGCTGTCCACGGCGGCGATCACGGCGATGGCGCGCAGCATTTCGCCGTACCGGTTGTCCACCGTGGTCGAAGCGGTGGCCGCCGAGCAGGCCAGCGGCGGCACGTCCTGGGAAGAGATGGTCGGGATCGACGACCCCGGCGCCATCCGGGTCGAGCAGGCGTGGGTCCGGCGTCGCGACCAGGACCGGGCACGCCTGAACATTCCGTTCGGCCATGACCCGGCCGGTGGCGTCGTCTATCTGGACATCAAGGAATCGGCCGAAGAGGGCATGGGCCCGCACGGCATGTGCATCGGCGCGACCGGATCGGGTAAGTCGGAATTCCTACGTACCCTGGTGCTTTCGGCGGTGGCGACGCATTCGCCGGATGTTCTGAACCTGCTGCTCGTCGACTTCAAGGGCGGCGCGACCTTCCTCGGTTTCGACCGGCTGTCGCATGTGACGGCCATCGTGACGAACATGGAGGAAGAAGCCGACCTCGTCACCCGTATGGAAGACGTCATCAACGGTGAAATGGCCCGGCGGCAGCGCATTCTGCGTGACGCGGGGAACTTCGCCAACGTCGCCGATTACGAGCGTGCCAGGGAGCAGGGCGCGGACCTGCGCCCGCTGCCGACATTGCTGATCATCCTCGACGAGTTCGCCGAACTGCTCGAGCAGCATCCCAGCTTCTCGAAGCTCTTCGTGGCCATCGGCCGGTTGGGCCGATCGCTGCGTATCCACCTGCTGCTCGCGTCGCAGAAGGTGCCCGCGAACCGCATGGGTGAGCTGGAGGCCCATCTCTCCTACCGAGTCGCGCTGCGCACCAACCAAACCAGCGACTCGCGTGACGCGATCGGCACCGCGGACGCCTACCACCTGCCGAAAAAGCCCGGAGCGGGCTACCTGCGCGTCGGCTCCGGCGACCTCCAGCGCTTCCAGGCCGCGTACGTGGGTGAGAAGTACGCGCCGCCCGCGCAGATCTCCGCGGCCTCCGCGCAGCGGGCGCGGCGACCCGGTGGGGGGTACCGGCCGCCGCAGCGCTTCACCGCCGGTCATATCGTCGACACGCGGCCCACGGTGGTCGAGCCGATCGTCGTCCAGCAGGCGCCCGAATCCGCCGACGGCGAGTCGATCACGGTGATGGAAGCGGTGTTGCAGCAGCTGGCCCGGCACGGCCAGCCCGCGCACAAGATGTGGCTGCCGCCGCTGGGTACGCCACCGACGCTGGAGCGAATGATCCGCGCCGTGCCGCAAGGGGCGTTGCAGATGCCGTTGGCGCTGGTCGACAAGCCTCGGCAGCAGCGCCAGGATGTGTGGTCGGTCGATATGTCCGGCGCGGGCGGGCACATGGCGATCGTCGGCGGCACGCAGTCGGGTAAATCGACCGCGCTGCAGACGTTCATCATGTCCGCGGCGCTGACGCACACCCCGGAGCAGGTGCAGTTCTACTGCCTGGACTTCTCCGGTGGCGGTTTGACGACGCTGGCGAACCTGCCGCACGTGGGATCGGTCGCCGCGGCCAGGGACGGCGACCGCATCCGGCGCACGATCGCCTTGGTCACGAACCTGCTCGAGAGCAGGCAGTCGATGTTTTCCGAGTTCGGGATCGACTCCATCCGGAAGTTCCGCACACTGCGCGAAGGCCCGACCGCCCCGCCGTGGCACGACCGCGATCCGTACGGCGACATCTTCCTGGTCATCGACGGATGGGACGTCGGTTTCGGTACGAACGGCCCGTACTACGACGAGTACACCCCGGTGATGGAGTCCATCGCCCTGCAGGGCCTGAACTACGGCATCCACTTGGTGGTGAGCAGCTCGCGCTGGATCGCCATCCGCCCGGCGATCAAGGACCTGATGCAGACGCGCGTGGAGATGCGTCTGGGCGACCTGGCCGACACGACCTTCAATGTCCACCGCACCGTGGTCGCGGCGATACCGGCCAACCGGCCCGGTCGCTGCATCTCGACCGACGGCCTGCACATGCTGACGGCGTTGCCGCGTATCGACGGCGTCGGCGAGCCGGATTCGGCGGCCGAGGGTCTCGCCGCCGCCGTCGCCGAAGTCGCGCAGCGTTATCCCGGCAGGCGCGCGCCGCAGGTGCGACTGCTGCCGCCGCAGATCGGCATCGACGAGGTTCGTGCGGGATGGCCGGTGCCGCAGACGCTCGCTCAGCGTCTCGTCGTGCCGTTCGGCGTCCGGGAATCCGATCTGAGTCCGGCGACGATCGATTTCAGCGTGTCGACACATTTCATCGTGCTCGGATCGACGGGGTCGGGGAAGTCGACCACCTTGGCCGCGCTGCTGGAGTCGATCAAACGCCAGTACGATCCGTCGCAGGCGCGCGTGTTGCTGATCGATTACCGGCGTAGGCATCTGGAGACGGTGCCGCAGGAGATGCTCATCGGGCACGTCACCAACGAGCGCGATGTGCGCGAGGCGCTGCCGCCGCTGGTGGAGAAGATGCGCTCGCGGCGCCCACCGGAGAACGTGACCACCCGGCAGCTCGCGGAGCGGTCCTGGTGGTCCGGGCCCGAGGTCTTCGTCGTGATCGACGACTATCACATGATCGCGCAGCGCGGTGCGATGAACCCGCTGGAGCCGCTGAAGGACATCCTGGTCGACGGACGCGACACCGGCTTGCACGTCATCGCCGCCCGCAATATCGCCCAGGCGGATACGGCGTTGTACGACAACGTGATCGGTCAGATGAAGAACCTCAATTCCTCGGGTCTGATCATGGACGGTTCGAAGCTCGACGGCGTGCTGATCAGCGACGTGCGCGCCACCAAGCAGCCGCCGGGCCGCGGAATCTACGTGGAGCCCATGAGTTCTCGGCGTGACCTCGTCCAAGTGGCCTGGATTCCACAGCAGATCTGACCTCGGCGCTCCATCCCAAGGTTGGGAATAAATTACCGTTTTCCTTAGCAGCCGCTCGATCCGAGCTGGTAGTCACGCTCGATTGGAGTCTCGCCATGGCACTCCCGGATCTCGGCATCGCGCCGCCGGACGTGCGGGAGGCCGCGACCGAGTTCAGGCGCATGCTCGGTTCCATCTCCGGCAGCGTCGCCGATTCGCGCAGGTCTGCGAGCCGGTCGCGGGGCGGACAGTCGCGTTCGGCCGCGAGGCGCCATCGCGCCGCAGACGGGACGCCACCGGAACGACGGGAAACTCTCTGTCCGGCGGCGGTGTTCGTCGCCGGAGAAACTCAGGAGGTGCCGGTACTGGAGAGATCCCCTGTATTCGGTGTGGTCGAGGACGTCGATGGCCCGAGCCGCGCATCGACGATTGCGACGCACACGCTGTCAACGTCCTCGGCGAACCCGTCCGAGGCAACGTAAACGCCTTATAGGATAGGAACAGATATGCCCATCGGCTACACCGGCGACCCGTCCGAGATCAACGCCGCCGCCAAGAAGTTCTTCACGCACGCCGATACCTTCAAGAACCACCAGGGTATTCTCGAGGGCATCAAGATGGAGTACGCGCCCGCTGTCCAGGGCGCGACCGGAAACGCCATCCAGGCGGCGATGCAGGGAGCCCTCGACAAGGGGTCGAAGCTGCACCAGACCTTCATGGAAATCGTCGACGCGCTGAATGCCGCAGGTGCGACGTTCGACAGCCAGGACCAGGAGAACGCGTCGCAGGTCAACAAATACAACCTCAATTTCTGATGCCGGATCCGCAGCAGAAAACAATCAGGAAAGGTTTCGGAAAATGGCTTTGAAGAATGATTACGATGCCGTCGAGGGCCTGGTCATCCGCACCGACCAGGTGCTCAGCAACATGATGGTCGACGCGGGCGAGCGCGACACGCTGGCCAAGCTGCTCGCCGAGAACTTCCAGGGTGACGCCGGTACCTCCAACGGCGACCTGCAGACTCGCGTCAAGCAGCAGATCGACCAGTACAACGAGGCGCTGACCCAGCTGAAGGCGGCCACCAAGGCTGTGTCCGGTATCGACGGTCAGTTCCGCGTCGTCGACACCGGTCAGGCCATGCGGTTCTCGCAGATCGGGATCTAGCGACTCCGCTCGGGTCGCTGTCGCGCGCCCGAGGCGAGACCACGATATCCGCCATCGCCCTCGACGAGTTCGCTCGAACGGACTTCGTCGAGGGCGATCGCATGTCATCGGTCCTATGCGGGGAGGGCGGCCCCCGGGTCGTGTCACGTGACGTGCCGCCCGTGGATGTATGGATCAATTCTGGCCCAACGAGTTTCGGCCGGACAGGGGTGGAATGCGCGTCCCGCACCGCTATCCCCAACACTGGGAATGCCTTAACGTTCTGATTGCACCGCTCGACGCGAGCACGGCGCCCTTCGTTAGGAGCTTTCCATGTACTTCAGTCTCACTCCAGGGCAACTCCCCGCTATCGCCGCGCAACTGAGCACCGGGACGGCCGCGCTGGCCGCGACGACAGGTACGACCGCGGCCGGGTGTGTCCCACTACCGCCGGGCTGCGATTCCGTGAGCGAGAAGATCACCGAGGCATTCTTCGGCTTCGCGACCGACCTCTACGACAAGACGGTCCAGGGAGTGAACCACCGCATCATGGCCGAGCCGCACCTGCCCGAGGTGGACGCCTGCTATTGCGCCGCGGACGCCGCCGGCGACAGTCACATCAGCGCGAGAGGCGTGGCGTTCGGCGAGTAGTCCGAGCCGCTGCGAGCGAGGCCGATGCCATGCCGTTCATGTCGTTCGATTACTTCGCGTTGCCACCGGAAGTGAACATCCACCGGTTGCTGTCCGGCCCCGGCGTGTCCGCGCTCACCACTGCCGCGGCCGCCTATGCCGACTTGGCCGCCGGGTTGGCGGCCACCGCCAGCGGCACGGATGGCTCGACGGCCGAGATGGGCGGGGCGTGGGAAGGACTGTCGTCCGAGCGCGCCCAAGCGGCATTTCGTCAGCACGCGGGCTGGCTGCACAGGCAGGCCGTCGTCGCTATGGATGCCGCGAAATCCGCGGCCGAGCTGGGGATGATCTTCGGCGAGGCCGAGGCAGCCATGCTGGGTGTGGAAGCGTGGCTGGCGGAATGGTATGCGAAACAGGCGGCTCTCGCCGCCGCCAGCACGACGCAGCTGGCCCCGCTGACCCTCGGGGCCATGGCGCTGAGCGAGCTCGAATATCTGGCGATCACGGCAGCGGCGGCGGGGGTGATGGCCGGCTACGATACCGCGGCCTCCGGAGTGCTGGCCGGGTTGCCGACGCCCGAGGTTCCCCTGCCGATCGTCAACGGTGGTTCGGGGCTGGAGTCGGCGCCGAACCTGCTGTCCACGCCGGATATCACGAATCCGCTGGACACCGATACCGGGCACACGACCCAGGACGTGGTGAATCACCAGACCGGTGACACCGGTAGCGATCCGGTCAAATCCAATCCCGATCCCACCGACACCAGCCAGCCGAGTGACACGACGCAGCCCGGCGACACCACGCAACCGGGCGACACGACTCAACCCGGCGACACCACACAGCCCACCGACACCACGCAGCCGGTGGACACCACACAACCCACCGATCAGCTTCCGGACATGAACAACTCGTCGCTGTCGGATTCACTGGCCAATTCGGGGATGGACGGCTCGTTCGACCAGCAAGGTCTCCTCGGAGCGTCGCAGAATTCGACCACGCTGGCGGGCTTGTACGGCGGAGCGGGCACCCTGGTGGCGCTCAACATGACCACCGGAGGACTGAACGCCATGCCCGGCGCCGCCAGCGGTTTCCGGATGCCGTCCAACTGGTCCCTCGGCCGAGGAACCGCGTTCGGCGCGTCGCCGAATCCGACCGGCGGCGGGCCCGCCTCGCGTCCGACCGCACCGCGCGGAGCGACCGCACCCAAGGCGCAGATGCGGCGGCGCAGGCGCGACGAGGACCGCAAGAAGTCGAAGGTGTTCGTGCCCGGTGAGCCGCAGGATGTCCCCGTGCTCGAGCAGCCCCCGGTGATCGGCGTCATCGAATACGGCGACGCCGACCGGCGAGACGAGATCGACGAGCCGGAAAGCGAACAGCTGCTGCTGGTCGGGGTGATCGAAGGCGCCGCGGACGAGCCGGCGACGGCCGACTCGGAGCCCGCGCGGTGAGCCACACCGTAGCCGAGGTCCGGTGCAAGGAGAGGAGGCCTTTCCCCTGGAAGCAGATCCGGTAGCCATCGATCTGAATGTCGATGCCGCCCTCGTGCTGAAAGAGCTGGTCGGCATCGACTCGTATCCGCCGGTGCTGGCGCTGCTACCGAACATCTACCGGCTCGAGGATCGGGAACGGGTGCACGCTGTCGTAGCGCAGCGACTCACCGAGGCGGGCATCATCGACGGTGACCGTGTGCACCCGGTGGTCGAGCACTGGGTGCGGTGCCTGGACCGGCCGGACGTGGAACTGGCGGCCAGGATCATGTCCACCGGATCGGACGGGCAGCCGCGAGCGATGCTGCGGTTCTCGCTGGTGCGCAGTGATGACACCCATGTGCTGGCGTTGCGCTGCGACGATGAGGTGGTGATCCAGACGATGTTCCAGGACGGGCAGAATCTGGACAACCTGACGGCCGCGCTGGCCGCCGCGCTCGGTCCCGCGGAGGCACTGCGCTTCACACCGGTGACCGCCACGGTCGAGCAACTCGGCGAGGTTCCGTCCGACCCGGACGAACGACGACAGGCGTTGCTGGAGTTGGGCGCCCAGCCGCACACCGCAGCGGTCCTGAGCCGGGCGCTCACCGAGGTGGTGCGCCGGGCCGAGATCCTGGTTATCGAGCACCGGGACGGCAGCCAGGCGCGGCCGGAGGTGTCGGTGAGCGTGCTCGACACGACGTCGGGGCGGCTGATCGTCACCCCGAGCAGGGCGATGGATGGAGAGATATGGTCCACGTTCGCCCCTGGGGACGACGCGGCCTTGCGGTCGGGCATCGGTGCGCTCATCGATCTGGTGCCCGGCCGAAGTTGGTTCGACACCAGCAGAACGAGCTGAACGTCGGACAGTGTTTGTCGAGAGGACGACGGAAATGAACCGAGCACCGAGCATCAACGGTCATGCGGCCGAGTCCGCGCGCGCTCGCGGCGGTTACGACGCGTACTTCGCACCGACGAACGACCTGGCCGACGCGGCCGTCGCGCCGGGCCCAGCCCCCGAGACCCGCCAGGACGCCGAGAATTCCACGCCCGCCGACCCCGTGATCGGCGCGCCGCGCGAGCCGCAAGCGCCCCCCGGGGAATCCGGCCCCCGCCCCACGCAGGCGGGGGTGACGCCACCTCCCGTCGCGAGTGGGCCACCCCCACGGCAGGCGAACGCAGCGGCGGCGCACCCCAATACACCTCCGGCTCCGACGAACGCGCCGCCGCAGGCGAGCACGCCCGCGCCGCATCCCCCGGCCGCACCGCCCGGAGCCGCGCAGCAGACGGCGCAACAGCATTCGGCAGGGCAGCGGTCCGCCGAGCAGTACCAGGCCGACTACTCCGCCGCCACGCCGTCCCAGGCGATCGCGCGCAACGAAGCGGCATCCGCGAATCAGGAGTGGTCGTCGAGTTCGGCGACGCCATGGGTGCCCGAACGCGTCGACCACTCCGCCTACGAGCCGACGCCGCGGATCGAGGTGCTGCCCGCCGCCCTCAGCTCGATCGAACTGCTCGCCGACATCTCCGCCGCGAAGCGGGCCCAGCTGCGCTCCAACTCCGGTGTGCGCGGCGCGCTCAACAAGGTCGGCTTCAACCTCGGCCTCTCCCCGGCCGAGCAGCGCGCCGAGGACCGCAAGGCGCGCATCCGGCGTCAGCTCACCACGACGTATCAGATCGCGGTGATCAGCGTGAAGGGCGGCGTCGGCCGCACCACCACCGCGGCGACGCTCGGCTCCACCTTCGCCAGCCTGCGCCCGGACCGGGTGGTCGCGATCGACGCCAACCCGGACTTCGGCGACCTCTCGACCCGCACCTGCAGGCACCCCTACGGTCTGACCTTGCGCGACCTGGCGCAGTCGCAGAACCTCGACGCCTTCTCGGCGGTGCAGTCGTTCACGTCGATCAACTCCGCCGACCTCGCGGTGATCGCGTCGCCGTGGAGCACCGAGGCCACCGAGGCGCTGTCGGGCCGCGAGTACAGCACCGCCGTCGAAGTACTGCGCAAGCACTTCAACCTGCTCGTGGTCGATTGCGGCACCGGTGTGCTGGATTCGGCGACGGCGACGGTGCTGCAGACCAGCGACGCCGTCGTGGTCGTCACCCCGGCCACGGTCGGCGGCGTGACCGGCGCGGTGGCCACCCTGAACTGGCTGAGTTCTCATGGGCTGCAACACCTGATCGCGAAGTCGATCGTCGGCATCGTGCATCACCAGCCGCTGAAGCCGACCGTGGACGTGGACGCGATCGAGAAGCTGTTCGAGACCGCGCAGCGCCCCACCTGTGTGCTGCCCTACGACGCGCATCTGGCCGAGGGCGGCGAAATCGACCTGCGGCTGTTGGAGAAGGAGACCGTGCTCGCGTTCGAGGAACTGGCCGCCTGGCTGGCCGATGGATTCCCTGGATACCTGGCCGGCGGCGCCGACAACTCCGGTGACCGCGGAGGATGGCGATGAGCACTGCCGTCGCGCCCGCGCCTGCCGGGACGCAGCCGTCGGCGGAGGTCGCGCGGGCCAGGATCGCCGTGCTGGTCTCCAGCTATCAGGTCGACGTGGTGGTGCCGACCAAGTTCACCATCGAGACGTTCATCGATGATCTGCTGGTCGTGCTGGCCTCGGCGATCGATGACGAGAACGTCGATTTCACGCCGCCGCAGGGCCAGTGGAGCCTCGCGCGTCCGGGCGAGCCGCCGATCCCGCGCTGGCGCAGCCTGGCCGACCACGACATCACCGACGGCACGGTGCTGATGCTGTCGGTGGTCGAGTCGGCGGAGGTGTTCACGCCGGTGGTCGAGGACATCACCGACGCGCTCGCCATGATCAACGAGCGCGAGTTCGCCGAGTTCGACGCGAAGACCGCCGCGATCGTGGGCTTGACCGTGCTGGGGATCGGGGCGTCGGCGGTGGCCGCCATGCTGGCCTGGTCGTGGACCATGACCGGTTCCACCTTGTGGTGCGGCCTGCCCGCGCTGTTGCTGGGCGGCTTGTGCTGGGCGGCGGCCGCGCAGTCGCGCAGGCGCGACGCCGCGGCGATGATCTCCCTCGGCTTGACGCTGGCGGCGACGCCGCTGCTGTTCGCCGGAGGCGCGATGCTGGTGCCGCCTGCTTACGGCCAGCCGGGTCCGTTCGCCGCGGCCAATCTGGCGGCGGGGGCGGTGGTCGCCGCGGTGGCCGCCGCCACCATGATGCGGTTGAGCGGGGTGGGCATCGCGACCCTGATGGCGGTGACCGTACTCGGCATCGTGCTGACCGCGGCGGCCTTGCCGCTGACCTACGCGGACCTGTCCGTGGGGCAGGTCGCGGGCGGCACCGCTTTCGTCGCGGTCGTGCTGCTGACCATGGCGCCACGCCTGGCCGTGGTCATCGCCCGCATCCGGCCGCCGGATCTGCCCGACCCGGGCAACGAGGTCTCGCCGACCACGCTGACCGACATCTTCGACGCGGAGACGGTACGCGAGGGCGACGAGCACACCGCGGTCGGCGAGCAGCAGCGCAATGCCAACGAAGCGGGCATCGAAAGCCGCGCCCGGCTGGCGGTGACCAGCCTGCGCGGCCTGATGGCCGCGATCGCCACGGTGCTCGCGGTCTCCGCCGTGGTCGCGGCCGCGGCGAGCCCGGGTGGTATTCGCGAAATCGTCATGGCCGCCGCGATCGGCGGTCTGCTGGCGATGCGCGCGCGCTGGCATCCGGACCGGGTCCAGGCGATCGCGCTCATCGCCGGATCCGCCGTCACCGTGTGCGGTGTCGGTTTCGTCTTGGTCGGCGCGTACGAGACTCCGGTCGCCCGGTTGGTCGTCGGGCTCGTGGTGGCCTCGGCGGCGTGCGCGGCGTGTCTCGCGGCGCTGCGGCTGCCGGGCAAGCGGTTGTCCCCGGTCACCCGCCGTGTCATCGATCTGGTGGAATACGCGCTCATCCTGGTGGTTCCGGTGATCGCCTTCTGGATCATGGGCGTCTACACCGCGATGCGAGGGATCTGATGAAGGTCGGCAGTGCCGCTGCGGCGGTTCTGGCGGGGGTGATACTGGCCGTTGCGGCCGCCCCCGCCCTCGCCCTGGAACCGCCGCAGGTCGTGGTCGGCGCGCCGCCCGCGGACGACCCGCCGGGGCCAGAGCAGCCGATGAAGCAGGAAAAGGGCTGTCTGGCCGCGGGTGTGCTGCCCGACAGCGACCTCACCCGCACTCCGCCCGCGGAGCTGGCGCTCGATCTGCGCCGGGCCAAGGCGCTGAGCCGGGGCGCGGGGGTGACCGTGGCCGTCATCGACACGGGAGTGCAGCCACATCCGCGCCTGCCCAACCTGATCGGAGGCGGCGACTACCTCGCGGCGGGCGGTGACGGCCTGTCCGACTGCGACGCGCACGGCACGCTGGTGGCCGGGATCATCGGCGCGACGTCCGATCCCGCGGACGGATTCGCCGGCGTGGCCCCGGACGCGCGCATCGTCTCCATCCGCGTCCGCTCCGGCGCGTTCAGCCCCGAACGACCGGGTTCGGACCCGAACCAGCGGAAGGCCGTCGACATCAGGACGCTCGCGCGGGCGATCACGCGCGCCGCGAATCAGGGCGCCTCGGTGATCACGGTGTCGCTGCCGATCTGCCTGCCGGTGGACGCGCAGGTCGATCAGTCCATGCTGTCGGCGGCGATCGGCTACGCGGTGCACGGCCGCGGCGCGCTCATCGTCGCGGGAGCGGGCAACGCCGCCGGCGGCGACAACTGCGTACAGAACCCTGACATCGACCCGACGCGTCCCGCCGACCCGCGCAACTGGCGCGACGTGAAGACCATCTCCACGCCGGGGTGGTTCGGCCCCGACGTGCTCACGGTGGGATTCACCACCGCCAACGGCGCGCCCATGCCCGATTCGCTCACCGGACCGTGGGTTTCGGTCGCCGCCCCCGGCACCGGCATCGAATCGCTCGGTCCAGGCGGCGGTGGCCTGATCAACGGCATCGGCGAGCCGGACAAGCTGGTGCCGGTCGGCGGCGCGTCGTTCGCCGCGGCCTACGTCAGCGGGGTGGCCGCCCTGCTGCGCTCACGCTTCCCCAACGAGACCCCGCGCGAGATCGCCGCCCGCCTGCAGGCCAGTGCGCACGCCCCGGCCCGCGGCATCGACAACGTGGTGGGCGCGGGCGTGATCGACCCGCTCGCCGCCCTGAGTTACCGCACGCCGCCGCAGCAACCCGCGGGCCTGTTCCGGTCCGCGGAACTGCCCATACCTCCCGCGCCGCGGCCCAAGGATCTGCGTCCCGCCATCACCGCGACCGTCGTGATCCTCGCGGCGCTGCTGCTCGGCCTCGCGGGCAGTCACCTCAACTCGGCGATGCGGAGGCGCCGGTGAGCTTTCCGAGCGTACGGGTCGCCGGCGTCGAGCGTGGTCCGTTCGCCGCCTTCGTCGTCGTCGGCAGCCCGCTGCTGGTCGGCCTGTCGGCCAAGACGCCGTGGTGGGTGAGCGCGGTGGTGGTCACGGTGCTGGTGGCGACGGTGACCGTCCGGGTGAACGGGCGGACCGGTATGCGCTGGCTGCTCGACTGGGCGGCCTACCGCACCGGCCGATCCGCGCGGGCCCGCGAACGCACGCAGACCGCCAGGATCGACGACGTGCAGGTCGCCGCCGGCGTCTGCGGCGTCAACGAGGCGGGCAGCACCCTGATCGCGATGATCCAGCTCGCGCCGAATCTGGACCTGCCCACCGTGATCGCCGAGCGGACGCTCTACACCGAGGACACCATTCCGGTCGACCTGCTGCTGCCGATGCTGGACCAGTACGGCATCTCGGTGGACATCGACATCGTCACGACCGGACAGCGCGTGCGTTCCACCGGCAGCTACAGCATGCTCTACGACCAGCTGATCGGCTCGCACCCGGTGGTGGGCGACCGGCTGACCTGGCTGGTGGTCCGCCTCGACCAGGAACGCAACCTCGCCGCGCTGAGCAAGCGCGGGCCGTGCGCGGTGGTCGCCCCCAAAGCACTGGCCAGCGCCACGCATCGGATCGCGGGCCGGCTGCGCGAGCGGGGCATCGCCGCGCACCCGCTGCCCGCGGCCGCCCTGCGGGACGCGACGCGCCTGCTGCACGCCGGAATCGAATTGTCCGACCTGCGCGAAACCTGGAGCAACCTGCAGACGCCGGTGCCGGGCCGGTGTGTGACCAGCTTCCTGATCGACTGGTCCCGGCTGGACGGGGTCGGCCTGGACGACTGTTGGACCTGGAACCGCGGACGAACCACCTTGGTGGTGAGCCTGACCTCCGACACCGAGGGTCCGCGCGCCCTGGTGCGGTTCATCGGTCCGCCCGTCACCACCGAACCGCCGGACTATCTGCGGCTGCTCGGCGGCGACCAGTCCACGGCTCTGCTGGCGTCGCTGCCCACCGGCTCCTCCATCCGCGCCCTGCGCGGCTTCGAGTCCGGCGCCGACATCGCGCCGGAGGACCTCGCCGCCGGGCTGGCCATCGCGATCGGCCCGAACGGCCAGATCCTCGGCGCGATCAGCGGCCAGCCGCGCCACACCCTGGCGCTGCCGCTGTTCGATCCGGCCCGGTTCAACCCGCGCAGACGCACCATCGATGTCCATGCCAAGCTGCCCGTCGCCCAGCAGATCATCCTGCGGGCGATGGTGGTCGGCGCCGACGTGGAGATCCACTCGGCGCGGCCGGACAGCTGGCGTCAACTCGTCACCGCCGTCGGCGACCCGCGCTCCATGCGCTTGGCCGACCCCGGCGACGAGCACACCGGCCCAGCAAATGGGGAGGCGGAGACCACGGCCACCATCGCGGTCTTCGACCATCTGCCGCCGCGTGCGTCCAGCGCGCACACGACGGTCACCATCAGCGAGCCCGGCGGTCCGCGCAGGCGCGCTGTCGATCTCGCGATCAACCAGGTCAGCGCGACCGCGGTGGACGTGAGCATTCCCATGCGCACGGTGCGGGTCGATCTGATCGAGCCGAGAGGCGAAACCCGATATTTCGATACTGTCGACGGTCCGCCCGCGCATCCCGCGGGGGCACCAGGACCCGTGGTTGCGCCTCCGCAACCCGGTGGCCGTCGCGTGAGCTGATGGGAGCGGTCGGTTAATGTCTATCACCGTGGTAGCGGACACCCATTCCGATGGCGGCGATCTCCCTCATCAGGACGCCGGGGACGCGCTCACCCCCAGACAGGCCGCCGCGGCCATCTTCTCCAGCCGGTTGTCGGAGCTGATCGCGGAGTCCGTCGTCTCGACCGAGGACGGATCGACGCGGTCGCTGACGCTCTACTCGCTGGCGCAGCACCTGGAGCTGGCCTACCCGGACGTGCCGGTGTCGCAGTCCGGTCTGTACCGGCTGATCCACGGTGACGCGATCCCGCGCCTCGACCTGGTGATCGCGCTGGCGCGGGTGTTCGACGTGCCGCCGGAGTACTTCGTGACCGAGGAGAAGAAGCGCTGATCCGGCCTGCCGGCTGTTCTCTCCAGCGGGAATAGCGCGGTCTCGGCGGGAGGCCGCGGGCGGATACGATCCGGATCATGCCCGTCGAGGACCCGGGAGACGTCTTTCTCCGTCATCGAGGTGCGGTCCTCGACACTCTGCTCGCCGATCCTTCGCTCGGGTCCCCTGCCGCGACTTCGGTGGACAGCGTCGGCTTCAGCCGCGGCGTCGAGGTGGGCGGCGGGGAGAGCAGCGTCGCGTCGATCGGATTACCCGATCTGGACTCGCAGCCGAGCGAGGTCGCGCCGCGGCGGCGCAGCGGTGACGGTCCGAAGGCGAGCGAGCGAATTCTGGCGCTGCTGAACGGGCAGGCGCAGGATGCCACGCCCGCGATGGATTTCGCGAACGACTACTCCTCGGTCGCCGCGCGCACGAACGCGCCCGCCGAGCCGGAGCCGGAGCCGCAACGCCAGCCCGCCGCGACGGGCAACCGGCTTCCGCCCGCGCAGCAGCTCGCCAAGGACGTGCTCACCCAACTGCGCAAACCCAAGGTCGCGCTGATCGTCGCCGCGGTGCTCGCCGTGCTGCTGGTGCTGCTGCTGATCACCACCGGTGGCCAGGAGAACACGTCGAGCAATCAGGTGCTTGTCGTCACGCCGCCGCCGACCTCGGCGGCGCCGACCTCACCCGCCGCGCCGTCGAGCTCGATCATCCAGCCGAAGTCGGCGGAGTCGAAGTGCCCGCCCGGCAGCACCTCGGCGATGGACGCTTTCGGCGGTCAGACCGGCAAGGCATGGTCGTGCGTGCGCGCCTACAAGGTGGACGGTCAGGTCATCACCATCGATCTGGGCAAGACCTACCAGATCGAATCGATCGGCATCGTGCCCGGCTGGGATCACATCAGCGCGGACGGCGTCGACCAGTGGGCGAAATACCGCACGGTGAGCAGGGTTTCCTACCGGTTCGACGACAGCGCCAAGACCGTCTACACGCAGCCGACCCTCGACCAGCGAACCTTGGTGGTGACGAAGATGGAGCCCGCGGTGAGCGCATCGAAGATCGTGCTGACCGTGCTGGAGTCCAAGGGCGAACCGTCGATCAACACCACCGCCATCTCCTCCATCGTCATCACGGGGCGCTGAGGTGTCCGCGCCGCCGGAGCTGGTCTGCCAGTACTGCTCGCACCGCAACACCGGTGCCGATTCCCGCTGCACGCATTGCGGAGCGCCGCTGCGCAGGGCCGTGGACACGATGAAATCCGTCGGGGAGAAGCTGCCCACCCAGGTCGCCGAAGTCGCAGAGAAGGTCGGCGGCGAGGCGAAAAGGTTTGTGGACAAGACGTATCCGCGCTGGCAGTGGCAGGCCGTCGGCGTGCTCGCGCTGCTGATGGTGGTGGCCGTGGTGTGGGGGCTGCGGTCGTGTTCGCCGTCGCTGCCGTCGCTCGCGCAGGGGAGCGCGCCGGTCCGGGCCATGCCCGACATGCTCCGCACAGCGGCGACCTGTCAACCGCTGGATTCCGGAGGGCAGCGGGAGAAGTGCGTCGTCGCCGCCACCGACCCGATGCTGTTCGGCAATATCGCCGGCGGCCGTGACCTGACCTTCTACGCCGAACTCCTACCGCAGGATCGCTTGGCCGAGACCATCTCCCGCTGGCGCGGCGCGGGCGCGACGGCCATCGTAGACGGCCCGGTCTACGCGGCGATCGGCCCCTCGGCAACCGTCTGGTACGCCGACACCCGGACCGGTCTCCGGTTGGAGACGGGCAACTTCGCCGGGCGGACGGGCGCGCAGACTTTCCTGTCGCGTGCGGGGCTGGTCCGCTGACGTAGCAGCGCTCCCTTCCGCCGGACCCGGAAAATCCCTGATCCGGCCGCCGTAACCCATGTCGGCCCAGGGAAATTATTGTTACACTGTTGATTGTGCCGTTATCCAGCGGTACGTTATGTGAAGTACGAAACACGTACGAGCGCAGTTCTCGGGAAGGCAACG
Source organism: Nocardia implantans (assembly GCF_035544775.1). NCBI lineage: Bacteria > Bacillati > Actinomycetota > Actinomycetes > Mycobacteriales > Nocardiaceae > Nocardia > Nocardia implantans. Next base: position 264,802 of record NZ_JAYKYQ010000002.1, read on the forward strand.
GATCGATGGTGGCAACCACCCAGCAGACGATTTCACCGAAGCGGTTCCGCGATGATCCGACCGATTTGGAAGCGGCGTACTTCCGCTGGATCCAGCCGGGGTCCTCGGCGTCGGCGATCACGGATCGGGCCGAGCGGATCTTCCGTCAGCATCTGGAGCTGGCGGCCACCCGCGCGCCCGGCTCGGCGACCACCCGCGTCTACCGGCCGGACGACAGCGCCGGGGTCGGCGCCGCGATCCAGATCGTCAACGACGACATGCCGTTGCTGGTCGACTCGGTGACCGCCGCGCTGCGCCGCCTCGGCGCCACGGTCACCGAGGTCGTGCATCCGGTGTTCGACGTGTCGCGCGACGCCGACGGCCGGGTGCTGTCCATCGCGCCCAGGGACGGCGTGGCCGAACCGGCCGGTGAAGCCGACGGGCGGACGCTGCGCGAGTCGTGGATCCACGTGCAGCTCGGCACGGGCCTGTCCGATGAACTGGTGGACCGGATCGAAGAAGCGCTGCCGCCGCTGCTGGCCGACCTGCGCCGCGTCGCCGACGACACGCCGACCATGGTCGAGGTGCTCAATACCGTTGCCGACCAGCTCGATCAGGCGGCGCAATGGGCCGGTGACGCGGAGATCCCGCAGACCGCCGGGCTGCTGCGCTGGCTGTCGGACGGACACTTCACCCCGCTCGGATACGGCTACTACCACTTCCGCCGCTCCGCGCCGAGCGCCGACGCGCCCTTCGAGCCGTGGCAGCTGCCCGGCACCGGGCTCGGCATCCTCGGCAACGGCGCCACCGCGGACATCAGCGTGCCCGTGGTCGGCGCCAAGCGCACGGTCCTGCGGATGGCCAACGGCTCGGTGGACTCGCTGCTGCCCGGTTCCAGGGACCTGTACTTCATCAGCGTGGCCGACTACGGCGCGAGCGACCCGAGCGGCCGTGCGGCCTGGGGCGACACCGTGAAGATGGTCAAGGGCGAGCACGTCTTCGTCGGCACCTTCACCGTCGCTGGCCTGCACGAGAACATCCTCGACATCCCGGTCATCTCCCGGCGCGTGCTGCAGGTCATCGAGTGGGCCGGCTTCGGTCTCGACTCGTTCTCCGGGCAGGCCATGCTGGAGATGATGCAGTCGTTCCCGCGGGTGGAGCTGTTCTCCACCGACGCGCGCAGGCTGTTCGAAACCGTCTCCGCGGTGATGAATCTGGGCCTGCGGCGGCAGGTGCGGCTGTTCATCCGGCGCGATTCGCGCAGCGACACCATCTACTGCCTGGTCTACATGCCGCGCGACCGCTACTCCACCGAGGTCCGCGTGCGCATGGGCGACATCCTGCGCGAGCAGTTCGACGCCGAGCAGATCGCGTACTCGGCGCGGGCCACCGAATCAGAGCTGGCCGTCGTCTATTTCACGGTGCATCGCAAGCCGGGCGCCGACGCCGCCGACATCTCCGAGGACAATCGCGAGCGGATCCAGGAGCTGCTGCTGGCGACGACGTGGACCTGGGGCGACCGGCTGGTCGCCGAGGCCGCGGGCGCGTCCGACGTGCCGCAGGCGCTGGCCACCGACTACGCGGCGGCCTTCCCCACCAGCTACCAGCAGGAGCACGAGCCGGCCCACGCGCTCAGCGATCTGCGCCGCCTCGAGCGGCTGTCGGACGGGGAGATCGACACCGACTTCTACCGCCAGGGCGACTCCGCCGCCCCGGAATGGCGATTCACGCTCTACGTCGCGGGCGAGGGCATCTCGTTGAGCCGGGTGCTGCCGGTGCTGCACAGCCTCGGCGTGGAAGTGGTCGACGAGCGGCCCTACCGCGTCGAGCTGGCCGACCGGCCGGACCGGTGGATCTACGACTTCGGTCTGCGGGTGACCGCCGCGCCGCTGCGGGAAGCGCTCGCCGCCGAGCCGCCCGCCCAGCTGGCGCACGCCGTCGATGCCGCGTCGCTGCCGGAAACCAGTGTGCGGCGGCGTTTCCCGGACGCGGTGACGGCGATGTGGTTCGGCCGCGCCGAAGTCGACGGCCTCAACGAACTGGTCCTGCGCGCCGGCTTGCACTGGCGTGAGGTGGCGTTGCTGCGGGCCTACGCGAAGTACCTGCAGCAAGCCGGATTCGCCTACACGTTCGGGAACATCACCCGCGTGCTGCTCACCCATCCGGCGACGGCGCGGTCGTGCATCGAATTGTTCGCGGCGTACTTCGATCCGGAGGGCGTCGGGACGGAGGCGGCCGACCGCGCCGCGGAAATCGCCGAGCGGGTGCAGGCCGAGATCGACGCGGTGGTCAGCCTGGACACCGACCGCATCCTGCGCGCGCTGTTCGGCTTGATCGAAGCGACCCTGCGGACCAACTACTACCGGCGCGACGCGGCCGGTTCCGCGCTGGACTACCTGTCGGTCAAGCTGAATCCGCACGCGATCGCCGAACTGCCCAAGCCGAAGCCGCAGTTCGAGATCTTCGTCTACTCGCCGCGGGTGGAAGGCGTGCACCTGCGCTTCGGCTCGGTGGCGCGCGGTGGTCTGCGGTGGTCGGACCGGCTGGAGGACTTCCGCACCGAGATCCTCGGCTTGGTCAAGGCACAAGCGGTGAAGAACGCGGTGATCGTGCCGGTCGGCGCCAAGGGCGGTTTCGTGGTGAAGCAGCCGCCCGCGTCCACCGGCGACGCGGCCGCCGACCGGCAGGCGCTCGGTGCGGAAGGCGTCGCCTGCTACCGCACGTTCATCTCCGGCCTGCTGGACATCACCGACAACGTCGATCGCGCGACCGGCGAGGTCCTCCCTCCCGCGCAGGTGGTGCGCCGGGACGGCGACGACACCTACCTGGTCGTCGCCGCCGACAAGGGCACCGCGACGTTCTCCGACATCGCCAACGACGTGGCCCAGAGCTACGACTTCTGGCTCGGTGACGCGTTCGCCTCCGGCGGTTCGGCGGGGTACGACCACAAGGCGATGGGCATCACCGCGAAAGGCGCCTGGGAGAGCGTCAAGCGTCATTTCCGTGAGATGGAGATCGACACCCAGACACAAGACTTCACGGTCGTCGGTGTCGGTGACATGAGTGGTGACGTGTTCGGCAACGGGATGTTGTTGTCCGAGCACATTCGTCTGGTGGCCGCTTTCGACCACCGCCACATCTTCCTCGACCCGATTCCCGACGCGGCGCGTTCCTACCGGGAGCGGCAGCGGATGTTCGCGTTGCCGAGGTCGTCGTGGGCGGATTACGACACCTCGCTGATCAGCCCCGGCGGAGGCGTCTACGATCGCTCGGCCAAAGCGATCCCGGTGACGCCGGAGGTGCGCGCGGCACTCGACCTGCCCGCGAACGTCACCACGCTGTCGCCGCCGGAGATGATCAAGGCCATTCTGCTGGCTCCGGTCGATCTGCTGTGGAACGGCGGCATCGGCACCTACATCAAGGCCAGCACGGAGACCAACGCGGAGGTGGGCGACAAGTCCAACGACGCGGTCCGGGTCGACGCGGATCAGTTGCGGGTCAAGGTGATCGGCGAGGGCGGCAACCTCGGCGCCACGGCGCTGGGCCGCATCGAGTTCTGCCGCAACGGCGGGCGGATGAACACCGACGCGCTGGACAACTCGGCGGGCGTGGACTGCTCCGATCACGAGGTCAATATCAAGATCCTGCTCGACACCGTCGTCTCCAGCGGCGAGCTCGCCGTCGAGGAGCGCAATCCGCTGCTGGCCTCGATGACCGACGAGGTATCCGAACTCGTGCTGCGCGACAACATCTCGCAGAACTTCCGGCTCGGGATGTCGCGGGCCGACGCGGCAGGCATGTCCGGGGTGCACGCCAGGCTGATCAACGACCTGGAGCAGCGCCGCGGTCTCGATCGCGAACTCGAGGCGCTGCCCACCGACGCGGAACTGGCCCGCCGGGCCGCGGATGGGACCGGGCTCACCTCGCCCGAGCTGGCGAATCTGATGGCGCACGTCAAGCTCTCGCTCAAGGCCGACCTGCTGGCAGGCGACCTGCTCGACAGCGCGGCGTTCGCCTCGGTGCTGCCCGCCTACTTCCCGGCGCCCCTGCGGGAGCGGTTCGCCGCGGCGATCGGCAGGCATCCGCTGCGGCGTGAGATCGTGGCCACCGTCGTGGTCAACGAGATGGTGGACTACGGCGGCATCACCTATGCCTTCCGGCTCGCCGAAGAAGCCGGCGCGACCACCGACGACGCGGTGCGCGCGTACAAGGCGGCGGTGGAGATCTTCGATCTGCACGAGTTGTGGGAGCGGATCAGGCAGACGCCGATGTCCACGGCGGCGCGCAACGAACTGGAGCTGGAGACCAAGCGCACCTTGGACCGGGCCGCGCGCTGGCTGCTGTCCAACCGGCCGCAGCCGATCGCGATCGGCGCGGATATCGCCAGGTACCGCGATGGCGTTCGCGCCCTCTCCGGCCGGGTGCCCGGGTGGTTGACCGGTTACCTCAGCGACGATCTCGCCGAGCGTTCGCGGCGGTCGATCGCCCGCGGCGCGCCGCGCGAACTGACCGAGGAGGCGTTCGGCTTGATCCACCGCTTCCCGCTGCTGGACGTGCTCGACCTGGCCGACATCGCCGATCGCGATCCCGCCGAGGTCGCCGAGCTGTACTACGCGCTCAACGAGCACTTCCAGATCGAACGGCTGGTGACCGCGGTGGGCAAGCTGGAGCGCGGCGGCCGCTGGCGGGCGCTGGCCCGCCTGGCGGTGCGCGAGGATCTCTACGATTCGCTGCGGTCACTGACCCGAGACGTGCTGACCGCGACCGAGCCGCAGGACAGCACCGAGGAGAAGATCGCCTACTGGGAGTCGACCAACCGGTCACGGCTGGCCCGTGCCGGCGCGTCGCTGGCGCAGATCTTCGCCGCCGAGACGCACGATCTCGCGGCGCTCTCGGTGGCGGCGCGGCAGGTGCGCGGCATGGTCAGCGGCGGTGAGTCGACCGTCGCGCCGACGGTCGCGGGCTGACCTTCCCCACGATGCCCGGAGGCAGGCGCGCGGCGTCAGCCTCCGGGCATCGGCGTTCCGCAGTTGCCGCAGAACTTGGCGCCGGGCGTCGCTTCCGATCCGCAGTTCGGGCAGTGCCTCGGTGGCGAGGCCAGGCGCGCTCCGCAGTTCATGCAGAACTTCGCGCTCGCCGGATTCGCGGATCCACAAGCGGCGCAGGAGGTCTGGGCCGTCTCCGGCGACGCGGCCGGCGGCTGCGGCGCGGGGGAGTGGTTGCCGACGTGGTGACCGATCGCGTTCAAACTCAAAGCCGCGCCGAGAAATCCGCCTTCGACGCCGTGGTGGTGTCCGCGCGCGAACCCCTGGCTCGCTCCGAGCGCGAGCTCGCCCGCGGCATAGCGCTGGAAATCACCGGTGAGGTTGATGTACTTGACGTCCTTGGCCAGGCGCTTGAGGCGCTCGGCGTCCTCCGGGGCCAGACTGATGTCGAAATTGCCCATCCGCGGGATGCGCAGCCCGTATTCGTAGAGGGTGGTGTTGGTCTGGCGCAGCACCGCCTGCTCGATGGGTTGCAGTTGCGCCGAGAGACCGAGCACCGGCCAGTCGCCGCCGGCGACACCCCGGGTCACCGCCATCTTCATGGATTTGAGCAGTAGGTCGGCGCACCAGTTCTGCACGCGCTCCTGGTCGGTGAGATCGGCCGTGCCCGACAGCGCGGTGAGCAGCTCGGCCGGGTCGCGAACGCTCAGGGCGAATTCGCCGAACACGCGCAGCGTCACCACCTGCTCGCTGACCGGGTCGAGGATGTCGTCGAGCCGTCCGCCGAAGCGAATCCCGGGGAACTCGCGGGTGGAGACGAAATACAGTTCGGCGCGGTAGAAGTTGCCGCCGGTGAGGGTGTCGACGAGCGCGCCGAGCACGGGGAGCTCGTCGGCGTCGATGCGGTGGCGCCCCGGGCCCATCGCGCCGACCACCCGCCCGGATTTGAGGAAGAGGGCGATCTGGTCGGCATTGACCATCGCGCGGCTGTACCGGCGGATGTTGATGTCCGGCCACTTGTAGACCAGTTGGTTCTTGCGGTCCTCCGGGACCGCGATGAATTCCCGCTCGAACCAGGCCATCTGCGCTCCCTCATCCGATTTGTCTCATCCAGCGTACCGATATGCGGTGGCACGATCAACGAATCTGGGGCGATCGTCGCTGCTCTGGCACCTTTTTTCGAAAGTCTTTGATGTCCAGCGTGTTACAAGTCGCGACTCGCTATTGAACGTACCGCTATGTAACGGTACATTGAGCGAAGTTATGATCGCCGTCACCTGAAAGGCCATCGCCATGACCACAGTTCGACCACCCGCGGAGGCGGCCGCGCAGCCTGCCGGGCTCGAAGACGAGGACTCGGGTTACCACAAGTCGCTGCGCCCGCGTCAGCTGCAGATGATCGCGATCGGTGGGGCGATCGGCACCGGCCTGTTCCTCGGCGCGGGTGGCCGGCTGGCCAGTGCCGGCCCCGGCTTGTTCCTCGTGTACGCCATCTGCGGCGTGTTCGTCTTCTTCATCCTGCGGGCGCTCGGCGAGCTGGTGCTGCATCGCCCCTCCTCGGGATCGTTCGTCTCCTACGCCCGCGAGTTCTACGGCGAGAAACTGGCTTTCGCGGTCGGGTGGATGTACTTCTTCCACTGGTGCATGACCGGGATCGTAGACATCACCGCCATCGCGACGTATGTCCATTACTGGGTAGCGTTCGAGGCGATACCGCAGTGGACGATCGCCCTGGTCTCGCTCGCGATCGTGGTCAGCATCAACCTCGTGTCGGTGAAGTGGTTCGGCGAACTCGAGTTCTGGGCAGCGCTGATCAAGGTGGTCGCCCTGGTGACCTTCCTGATCGTCGGCACGGTGTTCCTCGCCGGTCGCTTCAAGATCGACGGCCAGGTCACCGGCCCGAGCGTGATCGCCGACAACGGCGGGCTGTTCCCGACCGGGTTGCTCCCGCTGGTCCTGGTCACCACCGGCGTCGTGTTCGCCTACGCGGCGGTGGAGCTGGTCGGCACCGCGGCCGGTGAGGCGGAGAACCCGGAGAAGATCATGCCGCGCGCGATCAACTCGGTGATCGCCCGGATCGCGCTGTTCTACGTGGGCTCGCTGGTCCTGCTGGCGCTGCTGCTGCCGTACACCGCGTTCAAGAACGGTGAGAGCCCCTTCGTCACCTTCTTCTCGCGCCTCGGCGTCGACGGAGCCGGCTCCGTGATGAACCTCGTGGTGCTGACCGCGGCGTTCTCCAGCCTGAACGCCGGTCTCTACTCGACCGGCCGTATCCTGCGCTCGATGTCGATGAACGGCAGCGCGCCGACCATCGCGGCACGGATGTCCAACGGCGGCGTGCCCTACGTCGGCATCCTCGCCACCGGCGCGGTCGCGCTCATCGGCGTCGGCCTGAACGCGGTGGTGCCCGAGCAGGCCTTCGAGATCGTGCTGAACATGTCGGCGCTCGGCACCATCTTCGCGTGGGCCGCGATCGTGGTCTGCCAGCTGCAGCTGTGGCGCTGGTCGCGCACCGGCCGGGCGCAGCGGCCGTCGTTCCGGCTGATCGGCGCGCCGTACACCAGCTTCGCCACGCTGGCCTTCCTGGTCGTCGTGGTCGGGCTGATGGCCTTCAGCGACGACCACGTGCAGCGCGGCGCCGTGATCGCGATGGTCGTCATCATGGTTCCCGCGCTCGTCGGCGGCTGGTTCCTCGCCCGCAAGCGGGTGCTGCAGATCGCGGAGATCCGTCAGGGCATCACCGGTCAGTTCCCGGTCCTCGCCGAGCGGCCGCGCCGCGAATCGGGCGATCCGGTGGTGATCCTCGACAAGCCCGACGAAGAGTGAGGCAGTATCCGCCCCGGGCCGCTCGCCCGGGGCGGATATATTCCCAATGGCGGGAACAACCCCAGCGCGCATCGACAGGCGGCGGACCAGAATGAAACCGCGATCACACGGCGGGTCTGAGAGGTTCGTATGCCGGAGCACCCCAGCGCATCCGACCGTCCACTTGCGCACCCTTGGGCGAATCGGCGCATGCGCGGTACCGACGTGCCCCGGCGAACTTCCCACCCGTGGGCGACTCGGCATCTGCTCAAGACCGAAGTGCCCCCCCGGCTACCCAATCCGTGGTCGACACCCCAGTACGTCGCGCCACCACGTGCCCTGGCCGTCGACTCCGTTCCCAGCGCCGTCGAGCCGGACGGCCGGGAGGACGGCGGTGAGCACACCATCGGGACCGCCGAGCTGCTGCTCGGCGCACTCGAGTCCGACCCGGGTTCCGGGCGCAGCGGGCGCTCGCGGCCGAGCGGGCGCAGATTGGGCGGCGGTCTGGTGTCCATGCCCAAGGTGAGTCCGCTCGATCCGCGCACCGCGGTGATGCAGAACCCGGAAGTGCCCGAGCACAAACGGTTCTGCTGGAAATGTCAGCAGCCGGTGGGCCGCACCGCCGAAGGGAAGCCGGGGGCGGTCGAAGGCGAGTGCGGCAGATGCGCTTCGCCGTTCAACTTCCGGCCCTTGCTCCAGCCGGGGGAGATGGTCGCCGACCAGTACGAGGTCCAGGGCTGCCTGGCCCACGGCGGACTCGGTTGGATCTACCTGGCGATCGATCGAAACGTGAGCGACCGCTGGGTGGTGCTGAAGGGGTTGCAGAACCCGCTCGACTTCGAGGCGCACGTGGTCGCCCTGGCCGAGCGCCAATTCCTCTCCGAGGTGGCCTATCCCGGCATCGTCAAGATCCACAACTTCGTCAAGCACCGCTCCGGGCGCGACGTGGCCGACGGCTACATCGTCATGGAGTACGTGGGCGGGCGCTCGCTGAAGAAGATGCTGGATCTGCGCGCGCCCGAACGCATCCCGGCCTCCGAGGCGATCGCCTTCATGATGGAGATCCTGCCCGCGCTGGACTACCTGCACTCGTTCGGGTTGGCCTACAACGATCTCAAGCCCGACAACATCATGGTCAGCGAGGACGAGGTCAAGCTGATCGACCTCGGCGCGGTGGCCGCGATGGAGTCCTACGGCAGCATCTACGGCACTCCGGGCTATCAGGCGCCGGAGATCACCGAGACCGGCCCGACGGTCGCCTCGGACATCTACACCGTGGGGCGGACACTGGCCGCGCTGGTGCTGGACATGCCCAAGAACCCCGAGGGACACCAGCTGCCAGGCATCCCCTCCCCGGAGGACCAGCCGCTGCTGCGGGACTATCCGGCGTTGTACCGGCTGCTGTGCCGCGCGACCGACCCCGATCCGCGCCGCCGCTTCCCGACCGCCTACGCGATGTACGGCCAGCTCGCCGGCGTGCTGCGCATGGTGCTCGCCTACGACACCGGCAAGGAGCATCCGCAGGCGTCGCTGGAATTCGGCGCGATGCGCGGCGATTTCGGCATCGAGACGTTGATCGGCCAGACCGACGGCATGACCGACGGACGGCATCGCCTGCCCGCGCTGGACGCGCCCAGCGTCGTCGCCGCCCTGCCGGTGCCGCTGATCGACAGCGAGGACCCCAGCGCCGATCTGCTGTCCACGCTGCTGCACGGTGATCCGAGGCATGCGCTGGACGCGCTGCGCCGCACCGCCGACCGCATCGTCTCCGGGACCATCCCGGAGCCGGAGACGTTCGAACTGGAGGGCACGCTCACCGCGGTGCGCGCGCACCTCGACCTGGGCGAGGTGGTGCCCGCCTGCGACCGGCTCGCCGATCTGCGGCCCGACTACGGCACGGACTGGCGCATCGAGTGGTACTCGGCCGTCGCCGCCCTGCTGGACGGGCAGTACGAGCGCGCCTACGAGTACTTCGACCTGGTGCACGGCATGCTGCCCGGTGAGATCGCCCCCGCGCTGGCGCTGGCGGCCACCGCCGAACTCACCCTCCAGCACCTCGGGGATGCCGCGGACGACCGCTGGCATCGGCTCGCCGAGGAGTACTACCGCACGGTGTGGCGGACCAATCACGGCGTGGTGAGCGCGGCGTTCGGCCTGGCCCGCAGGCTCGCCGCCGACGGCGATCTGCTGGAGGCCGTCGAGGTGCTCGATCAGGTGCCTGAGGCGTCGCGGTATCAGAGCGTGGCGCGCATGACCGGCTGTCTGCTGCTGGTCTCGCAACCGATCCCGGAGACCACCGAGGCCGATCTGCTGGAGGCGGCCGCGCGGCTGGACGCCGCGCCCGACGAACCGCGGGCGCTGCAACTGCAAGTGATCGTGGTGGGAGCGGCGCTGGAATGGGTGCGCGCGGGCGGGCAATCCGCCACCCCCGACGCGACCCTGCTCGGTTTCCCGTTCACCACGCTGGGTCTGCAACGCGGACTGGAGACGAGCCTGCGGGCGCTGGCCAGGATCGCGCCGCACCGGCTGCACCGCTATCGCCTGGTCGACCTGGCCAACTACGTGCGGCCGAAGTCCAGGTGGTGACCGGTCTCAGGTGGTGCGCGCGGTGAGCATGAAAAGAGCTGGCGCGGCCAGGATCAGCAGCAGCCACAGCCAGGTGCCCGTGGTCACCGCGAGCGCCACCGAGAAGACCACCGTCGCCCCGGCCAGCACGGCCAGACGTGGCAGCGGGTTGACCGGCGTGACCTCGGCCGGTGGCGGTGTGCTGCCCGGCAGGTCGGCGAACAGTTCGGCCAGCTGAGTCTTGCTGGTCGCGGCCGAGACGGCCGCGCTGAGTTCGTCGAACTCGGCCAGCGACAGCCGGCCCGTGCCCAGGTGGTGGGTCAGCTCGCGCATCGCGCGCTCGCGGTCGGCGAGACTGGCCGGAGGGCCCGCGGAATCACCCATGCCGGAAGGATAGGGCGCAGCGGCGCGACCGGGCGCCGGACGGATTTCCAGCGGCGGGAAGAAGGGGCGGCCGGCGCGCCCGCGGCGGGTCGATCCGCCGCACGCAGTGGTGTTTGCTGAAACGTCGCTAGAGACCGGTCGGTCGCCCCGGCAATGGCCGCGCACCGGCGGTCGTCACGTGTTGCGATGTGGTTTCCTTGAGGTATGACTGCGGGTGTGGAATACACGATCGACGAGCTGGCGCGTGAGGCCGGTACGACCGTGCGCAGCCTGCGCGTTTACCACGAACGCGGTGTGCTGCCGCCCCCGCAGGTCAAGGGGCGTACCGGGTTCTACGGCGCCGACCACCTCAACCGGGTGCGCACCATCAGCAGGTTGCTCGATCGTGGGATCAAGCTCAACGGCATCAAGGAATTGCTCAACGCCTGGGACCGTGGTGACGACCTGGGGGACATCCTCGGTGTCGGCGAGCCCGGCTCCACCGAGGCGCCCGTCGTCGACGCCGCCGACACGATCGCGGCGACCGAGTTGGCCGAGCGCTATCGCGACGTGCCCAACGGTCTGGCCCGGGTCGTGGCCGCGGGTCTGTACGAACCCGTCGACGCGGCGACCTACCGGATCGCCGACCGCCGCCTGGCGCACAGCCTCGACCAGATGACGGCCGCGGGCATCCCGGCCGAGGAGGTCCTCGGCGAACTGGAGAAGCTGCGCGCCGACGCCGAGCGGATCGCCCGGCGCTACGTGGATCTGTTCCGTCGCACCGCGTGGGCGTCGTTCCAGGACTCCGAACGCGGCCCCGCGCAGGTCGACGAACTCGCGCAGCGGCTGGCGGCGACAAGGGCGGTCCCGGCGGAGACCACGGCCGAACTCGTGAACCGGCTCGTCGCAAGGTATCTCGACCAGGACGCGGAGCTGGCCGAGACGCTGCCGGACGCTTGATCCTCCCGCGCGGCCGCACCGATCGAAGTATTTCCGTTTCAGATTCCCAGCATTGGCGATACGTAGCGGTAACGTGCCGTTGATCAACGGTATATTGGGGTCATCCGGCGCGCGATCGCGGCGCCGAGCCGCCTGAGTTCCCCTACTTAGGTATGTCTGCGGGCAACCTACCGATGCGCCGAAGTGTCGCTTCGCCCGACAATCTCTCTGTCGCACAAGGGCAGCAGATGGGTGTGGGCACATGGGAAGCGTGACGCTGTGGATGCAGATGTCGCTCGACGGCTTCGCGGAAGGGCCGGATCAGGAAGTCCACTGGCCGGTGGTGGACGAGGAACTGTGCGAATCGTTCCTGGACGAATTGCGCTCGGCGGACCTGTTCCTCTACGGCCGCAAGACCTACGAGATCATGGCGTCGTTCTGGCCGACGGCCGACGTGGATCCGGCGATCTCGGAGTTCTACGTGGATTTCGCGCGGTGCTGGAAAGAGACGCCGAAACTGGTGTTCTCCCGCACCATGTCGCGGGCGAACTGGAACACCCGCGTGGTCGGCGGCGACCTCGTCGAGGAGGTCACGGCGTTGCGCGCGCGGCCGGGGTGCGACATGGTCCTGTTCGGCGGCGCGGAGACGGCGTCGGAGTTCATGAAGCACGACCTGATCGACGAGTACCGGTTGTTCGTGCACCCCATCCTGCTCGGCGGCGGGATCCCGCTGTTCCCGACGCCCGCGGTGGTGTCGGGATTGCAGCTGGTGGACGTGATGACCTTCGACAGCGCGGTGGTCCAGATGCACTACCAGCAGACGGCGTCGGCCAGGTAGGAACCGGCGCGGGAAGCGCGCACCGCCTCCGCGTCCGCGTGAGCGGCCGACCGGACCTCGGACGTAACCTCTGATTGTCGAGCGCGTTGCCGCGTCGTCGGCTAACTTTCGTTTTATGTCCCTGGTTCAGGCACGTGGCGGCGTGCTGCCTGCATCCACCAGTGAATTCGTCGGCCGGGAAACGGAATTGGACCGGCTCGGCGCGTTGCTGGACGGCGGCGCGCGCCTGATCACCCTGGTCGGGCCGGGCGGGATCGGCAAGACGCGCTTGGCGGCGGAGGCGCTGCGCCGCGGCGTCCGCGCCCGCGGCAGGCCGGTGTACTGGGCGCGGCTGGCCGGGTTGGAGGCCGGCAGCACCGCCACCGCCCAAGACGTCATGCAGTCGGCCGTGCGCGCCGACCTCGGTGCGCCGCCGACCCGGTCCGCGCTGGTGCGCACCTTCACCAGCGCTGACCGCTCCGCCGAGCGCGCCATCCTGGTACTGGACAACTGCGAACACCTGCTCGGCGCGGTCGCGGCGATGATCACCGAGTTGCTGGAAGCCACACCGGGACTGACCGTCGTGGCCACCAGCCGCGAACCGATCGGCTGGGCCGACGAGTACATCCTGCCCGTGCCGCCGCTGTCGCCGCGGCAGTCGCTCGAATTGTTCCGGCAGCGGGCCGAACTCATCGGGCGGGCGATCCCGGACGAGCGCGAGGCGACGGCCGTCGCCGCGCGGATCTGCCGCCGGGTCGACCACAATCCGCTGTTCATCCGCCTGGCCGCGGCGCGCCTGCGGCATCAGCCGCCGCTCATGGTGCTGCACGAACTCACCGGCGACGCGGACGACAAACGGTTGCACTGGACCCACGGGGCACGGGCGGGCGCCGAACGGCGCCACCGCGGCGTCTACGACGTGATCGCGTGGTCGTTCGCGCTGTGCGGCCCCGCCGAGCAGTTGCTACTGGAGCGGCTGTCGGTCTTCGCCGCCGGGTACGAGACCGATGACGAGTCGCTGCGCGGCGGCATCGAACTGGACGCGGCGATCGCGGTGTGCGCCGACGAGGACCTGCCGGCCGGTGCGATCGAACAGCTGCTGGAGCGGCTCACCGAACGGTCGCTGTTGTCCGCGCACCTCACCGCGACCACGGTCAGCTGGTATCTGGTGGGAAGCGTCCGGGTGTTCGCCCGTGAGCGGCTGTGCCGCCGGGGCCGCGCCGAGCTCGACCGCCTCGCCGCACGGCATCGCCGGTATTTCCGGGACAAGGTGGTCGCCGGGCAGGCCATGTGGCTCGGCCCGCAGGATCAAGCCTGGCTGGCCTGGGCGCGATCGGCTTGGAACGACATCGTGCTCGGCATCGAGTCCGGCTTGGCGGACCCGGCCGAAGCCGTGGTCGCGCTGGAGACCGCCACCGTGCTGTTGTCGATGAAGGTGCCGTACGTCAAATCCGGCGCAGGCGTGCTGACCCGGTTGACCGAACGCGCGCTGGAGGCCACCCGCGGGTGCGGCCTCGGCCCCTCCGGGCTCGCCGACCTGGCCACCGCGCTGCTCGGCTGGATCGCGCTGTGGCAAGGGCGGACCGATCACATCCCGCGACTACTCGCCGACCGCGCGGCCCTGCCGCCCGGCGCGGGCCCGCGCTACACCGACACGGATTTCGGTCTGCCCGCGCCGGTCGAGTGGATGTGGGGACTGGAACTGATGCTCGTGCGCGGCGACCCGCGCGCGATCGCCGTCCTCACCCGGGCCCGCCGCAAGTTCGCCGAACAGGGCGATCGCATCGGCGCCGAGCGCAGCGACGTGTTCGTGGTCTTCTGCGCCGCCCTCGTCGGCGACCGGCGGCAGGCGCTGGAGCACACCGAGCGGTTCCTCGCGCGGTCGGCGTCCTCCGGATCGACGCTGTCGCGCGCCTGGGCCGAGATCGCGCGCGCGGTGGCGCTGGCCAAGCACGGGTCCGCCGCGGAGGCGCTGACACTGACGCACGGCGTGCTCACCCGCTACCGCGGCGAACCGGACACCTGGACGGCTAGCTGGGCGGTCGGCGCGCACATCGTCGCGCTGGCCCAGGTGCTCGTCGCGGAGCGCGCCGAGGGCCGCGATCGGGCCGCGTGCGCCGACACCGCGACGGAGATCGCCTATCTGGTGGGGAGTTTCAAGGCGCGGCAGCGTTCGATGGGCATCTCCGTCGAACGGGTACCGCTGATCGCCGCCGAGATCCGCGGCGCGGCGGAGGTCGCCCGCGCGGTGCTCGGCGACCGGGCCTACGCCGCCGCCGAGCGCAGAACGCGGTTGCGTCCCGAACTGGACGCGCTGTGGTGCCCCACCGCGGACGCGGTCGCGCCCGCCAGGCGGCCGGATCGCCCGGCCGCCTCCAGACCGGTGTCGCGGCGGCCCGCTTCGCGCTGGGACGATCTGTCCGACGCCGAACGCGATGTCGCCGTCTTCGCCGCCGCGGGCTGGCCCAACAGTGCCATCGCCGGGCACCGGCGCAGCTCCATCCGTACGGTCGACGCGCAGGTCGCCACCATCCGGCAGAAGCTGATGATCGCCTCGCGCGCCGACATCGCGGCCCACATACCCGACGAGCTGGCCGATCGGGTCAGGTACGAAGCCGAGCGTCGGCCCAGGCGCGGTCACAGGAAAAGGACCGGTCGCAACCATTAGGCTGCTCGAGCGGTGGAGTCCCGGATCGGTAGGTGCGTCGGCATGTCGGAGGTGAACAGCGGTGGCGACAACGGCCCCGCCGCGCCCGGTGAGTTCGTGGGCAGACACGCCGAACTGCGGCGGATAGAAGCCCTGCTCAGCTCGTCGAGCGCCCGGTTGATCACTTTGGTCGGGCCCGGCGGCATCGGGAAGACGACGCTGGCGGTCGAAGCCGTGCGGCGCTATCGCGGCGCGGCCCGGCACCCGGTGTACTGGACCAGGCTGGCCCGGCTCGTGCCCGGCGCGGAGACCGGGGCGGTCGCCGAGGAAGTGCTGCTGTCGGTCGCGAAGAACGGCATCGCGGGCCGCTCCGCCTGGGACGGCTTGGTGGAGATCTTCGCCGACGGCTTCGTCGAGGGCGAGGCGCACCGGACCATCCTGGTGCTGGACAACTGCGAACACGTGCTGGCGGGCGTCGGCCCGCTCGTCATCGGGCTGCTGCAGGCGGCCCCCGGCCTGACCATCGTCGCGACCAGCAGGGAGCCGATCGGCTGGATCGACGAGCAACTGGTGACCGTGCCCCCGTTGTCGAGCGCGCACGCCCTCGAACTGTTCCGGCGGCGAGCCGAGCGCACCGGACGGCCGATTCCCGAGGATCCCGGCCAGCTCGACATCGCCACCCGCATCTGCGGGCACGTCGACAACAACCCGCTGTTCATCCGCCTGGCCGCGGCGCGGCTGCTGCACCGGCCACCCGCGATCGTGCTGCGCGAGTTGTCCGGCGACACCGACGATCGCCGCCTGCAGTGGACGCACGGCGCCAGGGGCGGCGTCGGCGAACGGCACCGCAGTGTGCGCGACGTGATCGCCTGGTCCTACGGTCTGTGCACCGCGCAAGAGCAGTTGCTGCTGGACCGCTTGTCGGTGTTCGCCACCGGTTGCGACGCCGAGGACGACGAGACGCCGTGCGGCGGGGCCGAGGTGGACGCGATCGTGGCGGTGTGCGCGGACGCGGCGCTGCCCGCGGAGCGGATCGGCGGGCTGCTGGAGCGCCTGGTCGAGCGCTCGCTGCTGTCGGCCCGCATCACCGCGTCCACGGTGCGCTACTACCTGCTGGAAAGCGTCCGGGTGTTCGTGCGCGACCGGCTGTCCGCCCGCGGCGACCACCTCGACGAGGCGCGGCTGCTCGCCCGGCACCGGCGGCACTATCGCGACCGCGTCGCCTCGGGCCCCTCCTTCTGGTACGGCCCGAGGGAACAGGAGTGGATCGACTGGGCCCGCGCGGCCTGGGACAACATCCTCATCGCCATCGAGACCAGTCTGGCCGATCCGGAAGAGGCCGTGGTCGGGTTGGAGACCGCCGCGACGCTGATGGCGTTGCGCGTGCCGTTCATCACCGGGTCCAACCGCGCCATCACCAGCCTCACCGAACAGGCGCTGGAAGTCACCGCGCAGGTCGAGCCGCCGCCGACCCGGCTGCGGATCAACGCGACCGCCCTGGTGGGCTGGATCGCCATCTGGCAGGGCAGACACGCCTACACCGCGCAACTACTGGACGAATGCGCCGCGGAGTGCCTGCCGGACGCGCGACTGCGGCGTCGCTGGCGTGAGACGACCGCCACCGATGCCGGCCTGCCCGCCGCGGTGGAGTTCACCTGGGGGCTCGAGCTGCTGCTGATCCACCTCGACATCCGCGCGGTGGACGTGCTGGCCAGGGCGCGGCGGAAATTCGCCGTGCTCGGCGACCGGGCCGGCGAGCAGCGCAGCGAATTGTTCGAAGCGCTCACCTACGCGAACCTGGGTGAGGCGGACGTCGCGCTCGCGGCCGCGCGCAGGCATCTGGACCGGGCCGTGGCCTCCGACGCGGGCTGGGCGACCTCGTGGGCCGAGCTGGCCTGGATGATCGCGGTCTCCCGGCACGGGGACGCGCGGGAGGCGGTCACGCTGGGGAATTCCATTCTGGAACGCCTGCTGATCACGGGCGACACCTGGACGGCGGGCTGGGTCGCGCATTTCATCATGATGGCGCTGACCTACCTGCTGTCCGCCCGGATCGAGGCGGGGGACACCGACAGCGCCGAGGCGATCGCCGCCGCCACCGAGATCGCCCATCTGCAAGGCGGGATCGCCACGCTGCACCGTTCCATGGGCATCGTCGCGGATCGGGTGACCCTGGTGGCCAGGGGCACCGCTCAGGCCGTCGCGGCGGTCACCGCGGTCATCGGCGCGGAGGCGCACGAGGCGGCGGTCCAGCGCGGCGCGCGCCTGCGTCCCGAACGCGACGAACTGCAATTGCTGCTGCTTGGCAGGCTGCCCGCCGACCGCCTGCTGCCCGCGCGGCGGCCGCAGGCCAGGTCGACGGCCTCGCGCTGGGACGAGCTGACGCCCGCCGAACGCGAGGTCGCCGTGCTGGCCGCCGCGGGCTGGGCCAACAGCGCCATCGCCGCGCGCAGGGGCAGTTCGATCCGGACGGTCGATGCCCAGGTGGCGACCGTGCGCAGGAAGCTGATGGCGGCCACGAGGGCCGACATCAGCTGGCATGTGCCGGATCACCTCGAGGAGCGGATCCGGCTGGAATCGCAGCGGAGGCCGGCGCGCACGCGAACACGCCCGTGACCGCGGCGGTCACGGGCGTGCCGGTGGATGGGCCGTGTCAGGTCAGCGAGCCGTCGTAGCACAGGCTCGACGAGCGCCAGGAATGCTGCGGGCCGGTGCCGGGATCGAAGGTCCACTGGTCGATCGATCCGGCGGCCTTCCACCACACGGAGCCGCGGCCGTCCGAGACCACCTGGTAGACGTCCTCGGAGCCCTCGATGAGCTGGCTTCCGACGCAGTAGTCGTTGTATTCCGTGCCGTACTGGCGGGCGCCGGGGCTGAACAGGCCCGCAGGGTGGGTGTAGGCGCCCGGGTTCGGCACGGTGCTGCCCTGCCGCACGGCGTTGCCGCGATGCCAGTAGGGCGCGCCGACCGCGTCGGTGCCGCAGCTGAAGGTCCAGCCACCCGCGACGACCGTGGTGCCCTGGCCGTAGGCGCCCCCGGCCCAGAGGCAGGCAGCGCCCTGAGCCTCGGCGGTGCCCGCGCCGAGGCTCAGGCCGCCCGCCGCCACCGCTGCCGCCGCCAGCAGGGTGAGCGTCCGTGCCGTGCCGCGCTTGTCGTCACACGCGGTCGTCCGGCGAAGCCCGTTGATCTTGAACATGGGTGTTTCTCTTTCGTGCGCTATCCCGGCCGGAGTGGATTTCCGGGATGGGTGATACTTCAAGTAGTGTGCCGCTAGATAGCGGTACGATCGGTCCGAGTGGACGTCACGGAAGGTTCGTGGGTGCAGCCGGTCCGGCGCTCACTGGCACCAGCGGGCCTGCGGACGGCAGACGGTGTAGCCGCTGCCGTCCGGGCGGGCGACGCGCGACCAGCTGGGGCTGGCCGACGAGTCGCCCGTGGTGGTGTCGGCCGGGGCGGGACGGCTCTGGCGCTGGTGATAGTCGCGGATGGCGTCGTCGTGCTCCTCCGCGCGCAGCGGGTCGTTGTCGCTGTGGTTGTAGCCCATCGGATCGATGTGGTGCCAGCCGTTGGTGTCGCCGGTGCCGTTGCGCGGGTCCGACGGGCCCGAGTGCGACTCGGCGCCTGCGATGCCGGCGGCGGCGGCGGTGAGCATGCCGACGATCGCGGTACAGGCGAGCAGTCGCCGTGCGGCGGAATGGGTGGTGGCGGTCATCGTAAGTCTCCGTTCGGGATTCGAGCCGTGCGCGGCGACACGGTTCGAGCGGCGGCGGTGCGGCGAACGTCGATGGTCGTGGTTGCCGCGCGAGGTGGGGGCGGGGAAGGGATCGGGGCGGCATCCGTCGCGGACGGCTCGTCCGCGGGCCGGTGCCGGTCGGCTCGGTCCCGGTTGTCGGGATGGGAGGAGCCCGGCCTGTCGTATCCGTGGCGGCCCGGGTCTGCGGGGCGCGGTGCCGCGACGATCGCGTCGGGCCCGGCCAGCGCATCGGCTTGCGCCGGGGTTTCCGGCGTTGCCGCTATCGCGCTCACGATCAGCGGGCGGACGAGCCACGTCTGTGTCCGTCGCTGGTGCGGCGTGATGCCGGTCATCGTTCGCGTCCGTTCATCTCGCCACCTCGGGCTCGGGGATCGGTCCGGTGGGGTCCGATCGGCGGGTCCCTATCCATCGTGCCGTTGGATAACGTCACATTAATCGACGGGTCGATCCCTTGTCGAGTGCTTTCTCGAGCATGGGAAGAGTTGCCACGTTTTCCGCGCGGCCCGGCACCGCGACCAGCGGCGACGCCAAGCGTCTTGAACCCGAGGGGCTGCGCGACCTCCCAGGGGTGGCGCATTTCCGGGCTGGAATCCGCGTACATATGCGTTGTCGACGCGCGCTGGGGTGGTCGGAATCGACGTCCGCGCAACCTCGTCGAGCGGACTGCGGTTTGCTACCCACGGGGCTGGACTTCGGTGGGCATTCGTCGTCCGAGACCGGCCGCACCGCCCGGCGAGAGGGTAATAGGTCGCGACGCGAAAAAGGGCGCCTGCCGTGATGGCAGACGCCCTTATGGGGTCGCTGAATCAGGCTTCGGTGACCGCCGCGTACGCCGGAGCCGCCGCGCCCGCGGCCGCCGCGGGCGCGCGGCTCGGCTTGGCGGCGGCGGGGTCGCGGAACGGCGCCTCGATCACGGCGCGCTCCCGCCACAGGTAGTACAGCGCCATGGCGAAGATGCTCGTGCCGATCACGTTGGCCAGGAAGTGCCACCAGATGCGGTAGGTGGACGCGCCCGCGCCCGGATCGAGCAGGCCGAAGAAGGTCGACAACCCGATCGCCTTGGTGCCGAACGCCACCGTCAGCGTGAGCGCGAGATGTTCGAGCCCGTGGATGCCCTGCATCAGCACGCCCATGCGGCCCCACTTGCGTGCCTTGCTCTCCAGGGCGTGATGGGTGACCAGTGCGACGCCGACCAGTCCGGCGAGGAAGTGGAAATTGCCGACCAGGTGCAGGATTTCCATGCCCAGCGCCGGTTTCATGTGGTTCACCTGGCCGAATCCGTTGGCCAAGCCGGTGCCCCACGGGGTCATCCACGACGGTGCGTTGGGGTGCTGGACCCAGTATCCGACCTGTGCCACGTGCTCCTGGAAGTGACCGATCTGGGCGATGACGCCCAGCGCGACGACCCCGAGCGCGGTACGGAACATCCACGGTCGCAGCGGTTTGCGTATCGCGACGGCGAGCACGCCGACGGCCGCCCACATGACGACCATCCACGCCACCATCAAGATCGCACCTAGGATGTCCAACCCGGTCGCTTCGGCTGTGTGGTTCATGAGAACCGCCCTTCTGCGCGCCCTCCGGCAACGGCGACGGATGGGGGAGTTGCTACGGAAACGCGCGAAACGCGTTGTCCGCAAGATACAAGGTGGCGACGGTCTCTGTCCGCGATTTTCTAATGTCCTGAAATCTCTCACAATTCGGCCCGAGTCATACCGAAGACGTATCGGGCGTGGTCAGGGTGTGCGCAAGAAGCTTTCGACGATGCGGCGTGCGCGGTCGGCGGCGTCCGGATCGCCGATCCGCAGGGCGGTGTTCGTCGCGCAGAGCACCGCGTCGATCTGGAACGCGGCCAGATCGGCGTCCAGCTCGGCGATCTCACCGGCGGACGCCGCGGCGCGCAGTTCCCGCGCCAGCAGCCGCACCCACGCTCGCTGGTCGCGGAACAGGGCGTCGCGCACCGGCCCCGGCTTGCTGTCGTGCTCGGCCATGGTCGCGACGCGGAAGCATCCGCCAGGGAACAGCGGCGTCGTGGCGTAGACCATCCAGTGCTCCACCAAGGCGCGCAGGCGAGCGACGCCGTGCGGCGCGGACCGGGCAGGTTCGACGACCGCTTCCACGAACCGGTCGCGCGCGTGGTCGACGGCGGCCAGCTGCAATGCCTCCTTGGTGCGGAACAGGGTCTGGATCCCGGCCTTGCTCAGCCCGGTGTCCTCGGCCAGCCTGCCGAAGCTCAGGCCGTCCAATCCGTCGAGCGAGGCGATGTCGACCGCGTGTCGCAGCACCGTGGCGCGGGTCCTGGCGCCGCGCAGCAGGCGTTTGTCGGTGATTTCGGCGGTTCGCGGGACACTTTCCATACGGTCGATCGTACTTCTGCCGGGCCGGAACCCGCACCGGCCGGGACGGAAGTCCGTCGTACGGTTCAGGCGCGCTCGTAGGGCCAGCTCCAGTCGGCGACCTCGGGGATGTCCTCGCCGTGTTCCCTGGTCCACGCGCGGGCCGTCCACCGCGCGTCGGCCATCTCCTGGCGCAAGCCCGCGGCCCGCTCGCGCAGGCTCGGCACCCGATCGATGACGTCCATCACCAAGTGGTAGCGGTCCAGATCGTTGAGCATCACCATGTCGAACGGCGTGGTGGTGGTGCCCCGCTCCCGGTAACCACGGACGTGCAGTCCGTCGTGGTTGGCGCGCCGATAGGTCAGCCGGTGGATCAGCCACGGATAGCCGTGGAAGGCGAAGATCACCGGCCGGTCCCGGGTGAACAGGGTGTCGAACTCGCAGTCGGGCAGGCCGTGCGGATGTTCCTCGCGCGGTTGCAGCCGCATCAGGTCGACCACGTTCACCACCCGGACGCGCAGCTCGGGCAGGCGTTCCCGCAGGATCGCCGCCGCGGCGAGGGTCTCCAGCGTCGGTATGTCGCCCGCGCAGGCGAGCACCACGTCCGGTGTGGTGCCCACCTCGTCGCCGTGGCAGGCCCACGGCCAGATGCCGATCCCGCGCGCGCAGTGTTCGGCGGCTTCGGTCACCGACAGCCAGTCGGCCTGCGGCTGCTTGCCCGCGACCACGACGTTCACGTAGTGGCGCGAGCGCAGGCAGTGGTCGTAGGTGGACAGCAGTGTGTTCGCGTCCGGCGGCAGATACACCCGCACGATCGAGGCCTTCTTGTTCAGCACGACGTCCAGGAAGCCGGGGTCCTGGTGGGTGAAGCCGTTGTGGTCCTGGCGCCACACGTGCGAGGACAGCAGGTAGTTCAGGCTGGGGATCGGACGCCGCCACGGCACCGCCGAACTGGCGTCGAGCCATTTGGCGTGCTGGTTGAACATGGCGTCCACGATGTGGATGAACGCCTCGTAACAGGTGAACACCCCGTGCCTGCCGGTGAGCAGATACCCCTCGAGCAACCCCTGGCACATGTGCTCGGACAGCACCTCGATCACCCGGCCCGCGCGGTCGAGTTTCTGGTCGCGCGGGTCGATCTCCGCCTGCCAGTTGCGGCCGGTGACCTCGAGGATGTCCTGCAGGCGGTTGCTGGCCAGTTCGTCCGGCGCGAAGGTGAGGAAGTTGTCCGGATTGCGCCGGGTGACCTCGCGCAGCCAGCCGCCGAGCACCTTGGTCGCCTCGTGCGAGGTCGCGCCGGGCCTGCCGACCTCGACGCCGAAGTCGCGCCAGTCCGGCAGGCGCAGGTCGCGCAGCAGCATGCCGCCGTTGGCGACCGGATTGGCGCTCATCCGCCGATCACCGACGGGTACCTGAGCGGTCAGCTCCGGTACCGGCTTGCCGTCCTCGTCGAACAGTTCCTCCGGACGGTAGGACCGCAGCCACTGTTCCAGCACCGCGCGGTGCCCCTCGTCCGAGCGCGCCCCCGGCAGCGGCACCTGGTGCGCGCGGAAGGTTCCCGCCACCTGGTCGCCGTCCACCACCGGGGGACAGGTCCAGCCCTTGGGTGTGCGCAGCACGATCATCGGCCAGTTCGGGCGCGTCCCGTCCGTGCCGTCGCGCGCGGCGCGCTGGATCCGTCCGATGCGGTCCATGCTCTCGTCCACCGCCGCGGCCATCGCCTGGTGCACGGCGGCGGGATCGTCACCGGCGACGACGACGGGCTCGTAGCCGTAGCCGCGCAGCAGCGTCAGCAGCTCCGTTTCCGGAATGCGGGCCAGGATGGTGGGGTTGGCGATCTTGTACTCGTTCAGTGCCAGGATCGGCAGCACCGCGCCGTCGCGCGCCGGATTGAGGAACTTGTTCGCATGCCAGCTGGTGGCCAGCGGGCCCGTTTCCGCCTCGCCGTCGCCGACCACGCAGAACACGGTGAGATCGGGATTGTCCAGGGCGGCGCCGAACGCGTGCAGCAGCGAATAGCCGAGTTCGCCGCCCTCGTGGAAGGAGCCGGGCGTCTCCGGTGCGCAGTGGCTCGGCACCCCGCCCGGGAAGGAGAACTGGCGGAACAGCGCGCCCATGCCCGCGGCGTCCTGCGGAATGTGGCTGTAGAGCTCGGAGTACGTGCCTTCCAGCCAGCCGCACGCGTTCGGGCCGGGACCACCGTGCCCGGGACCGGCGACGAAGACGGCGTTCAGGTCGCGCCTGCGGATCGCGCGATTGGCGTGCACCCAGACGAGGTTCAGGCCGGGCACCGTGCCGAAGTGCCCGAGCAGCCTGGGTTTGACGTGCTCGGCGCGCAGCGGTTCGCGCAGCAGCGGATTCGCCGTCAGGTAGATCTGGCCGACCGCGAGATAGTTCGCGGCCCGCCACCACGCGTCGATCGCCGCCAGCTCCTCGCGCGCCAGCGGTCCCGGCACGTCCGCCAGCCGATAGGGACGCGGTGCGACGGTCCGGCCGCCGGTGCTGCCGACGTTGTCCGCCGAAGTATCGCCACCCGCACTCGCCATGTGGGTCATGGGCCGACTCTCCTCACGCTCTTGGCATCGGGGGCGACGGCGACCGGCCGCCGTCCCGGTCCTGCAACGGTTGCCGACCGGAATCGACAACGCCGGATGGAGAATTCACCGCCAAGCCTAGCCGCAGCGGGCTCCGCGGGGCGGCCCGCGCGTGTCGCGTGAAGTCCGTCCAGCCCCGCGGCCGCTCGTGGTCTAGGGTCCGCGGCATGCACATTCTCGGACGGATCATCGGGATCGGCGTCCTCGCCGCGACCACCGTCGCGCTGGCGGCCTGCGGCTCGGACGACGAGTCCGCCACGGCCGTCTCCACGACGAGGACCACCGTGGCGGCAGGGCCTTCCGCGCAGCGCCCCGCCACGCAGAGCAAGGGCAGGGAGTGCACGGCCGACGATCTCGGGGTCAGCGGCGATTTCGGCGCCGCGCCGAAGATCACCCTGCCCGACAACTGCGACCCGCCGAAGCAACTGATCGTCAAGGATCTGAAGGAAGGCAGCGGGCCCGCCGCCGCGCCCGGTCAGCAGCTGACCATGAACTACGCGCTGGTCACCTGGTCGGACAAGAAGACGCTGGACAGCTCGTTCGATCGCGGCAAGCCGTTCCAGCTCACCCTCGGCGCGGGCCAGGTCATCGACGGCTGGGACCAGGGGCTGGTCGGTGTGAAGGAAGGCGCGCGCCGGTTGCTGATCGTGCCGCCTGAGCTGGGCTACGGCGCGGGCGGACGCGGCATCGCCCCGTACGAGACGCTGGTCTTCGTGACCGACGCCGTCTCGGTGGGGAAGTAGCCCGCCCGCTCACGCGCCGCCACGGGCACCGCCGGGTGCAGCCCCGCCGGGCCGGTCAACTAACCTGGTCGGGATGCGTGGCGTACGCCGCACCCCCTCGTCGTCTCGGCCGAGGCCGGGACTCCGGTTCGGATCGGCGCCGGTGGGGGAGCGCGGCAGCCGGCGTAGGGCCGCTTCGCCCGCCGTTCCGAACCGGGAACGCCGCGGGCGTGGCGCCGCAGAACGAACGTCAACCAGTACGAACAACGAACAAGGAGCATGTCCGTGAAGAGCACCGTCGAGCAGCTGAGCCCGACCCGGGTCCGGATCAATGTCGAGGTGCCCTTCGAGGAGCTGAAGCCGGATTTCGACCGCGCGTACAAGGCACTGGCCAAGCAGGTCCGCATCCCCGGCTTCCGTCCCGGTAAGGCGCCCGCGAAGCTGCTCGAGGCCCGTCTCGGCCGTGGCGCGATCCTGGAGCAGGTCGTCAACGACGCGCTGCCGGGTCGCTACAGCGAGGCCGTCACCACCTCCGAGGTGAAGGTCATCGGTCAGCCCGAGATCGAGATCACCAAGATCGAGGACGGCCAGGAGCTGGCCTTCACCGCCGAGGTCGACGTGCGTCCGGAGATCACGCTGCCGGACTACTCGAGCATCGCGGTCACCGTCGACGCGTTCACCGTCGGCGACGAGGACATCGAGGAGCAGTTGCAGTCGCTGCGCCAGCGCTTCGGCACCCTGACCGGGGTCGAGCGTCCGGTGCAGAACGGTGACTTCGTCTCCATCGACCTGTCGGCGACCGTGGACGGCGAGGAGGTGGCCGAGGCCGCCACGACCGGCCTGTCCCACGAGGTCGGCTCCGGTCAGCTCATCGAGGGCCTGGACGAGGCGCTGGTCGGATTGTCGGCGGGCGAGTCGAAGGAGTTCACCTCGAAGCTCGTCGCCGGCGAGCACGCGGGCAAGGACGCGGTCATCACCGTGACCGTGCAGACCGTCAAGGAGCGGGAGCTGCCCGAGGCCGACGACGAGTTCGCCCAGCTGGCCAGCGAATTCGACACGCTGGAGGAGCTGAAGGCCGATCTGCGCAGCCGCGTCGAGCGGGTCAAGAAGGTGCAGCAGGCAGGCGAGATCCGTGACAAGGTGCTCGACACCCTGCTCGAGCAGGTCGAGGTGCCGCTGCCCGACGCCGTGGTGCAGGCCGAGATCGACGCGGTGACCCACGACGCGGTGCACGGCTTCGACCACGACGAGGCCAAGTTCGCCGAGGCGCTCGCGGCGCAGGGCAGCACCCGCGAGGAGTTCGACGCCGACACCAAGCAGGCCGCCGAGAAGTCGGTCAAGACCCAGCTGCTGCTGGACGCGATCGCCGAGGCGGAGGGCACCCAGGTCGGCCAGGAGGAGCTCACCGAGCGGATCCTGTTCCAGTCCCAGCGCTACGGCCTGTCGCCGGAGCAGTTCATCCAGCAGGTGCAGCAGGCGGGCCAGCTCGGCGCGATCTTCGCGGACGTGCGGCGCGGCAAGGCGCTGGCGGGCGTGGTCGGCCAGGTGACCGTCACCGACTCCGCGGGCAACCCGGTGGACACCGCCGAAATGTTCGGCGCGCCCGCCGATTCCGCGGACGAGGACGCGGCCGAGGAGACGGCCGCGGCGGACGCCGAGTAAATCCATGGAATGTCGGCGTGATCGATGCCCGCGAGGTGCGCTGATTGCGCTGTGAGCGAAGAAAGGGCGGTACCGGGAGTTCGGTGCCGCCCTGCTTCGTTAATGTTTGTGACGGCAAGTTGGATGGCCATGTCCGACCGGGTGCGGCGTATCCAACCAGTGATGGCTATGTGGCAATCCGCAACGAGCCGGCGAGAGAAGGCAGGTATCCGTGACAATCAACCAGGCAGGGGTCATGACAACCGCGACTGCTGGTCTCAACCTCAGTGATTCGGTGTACGAGCGCCTGCTGCGTGAGCGCATCATCTTCCTCGGCACGCAGGTCGACGACGACATCGCGAACAAGCTGTGCGCGCAGATCCTGCTGCTCTCGGCGGAGGATCCCACCAGGGACATCTCGCTCTACATCAACTCGCCGGGCGGATCGGTGACCGCCGGCATGGCCATCTACGACACGATGCAGTTCGCCGAGTGCGACATCGCCACCTACGGCATGGGCCTCGCCGCGTCCATGGGGCAGTTCCTGCTCACCGCGGGCACCAAGGGCAAGCGCTACGCGCTGCCGCACGCGCGGATCATGATGCACCAGCCCTCCGCGGGGATCGGCGGCTCGGCGGCCGACATCGCGATCATGGCCGAGCAGTTCGCGCACACGAAGCGGGAGCTGAACGAGCTGCAGGCGCTGCACACCGGCAAGTCGGTCGAGCAGGTCACCGCCGACGCCGACCGCGACCGCTGGTTCACCGCGGCCGAAGCCCTGGAATACGGCTTCATCGACCACGTGATCAGCCACGCGAATCAGGCCAACGGCGCCAAGAAATAACGCACCGGATCACCCACAGGCCCCCGGACACCTCGAACGTCCGGCCGCCGCACCGACTTTGGAGACGAAGATGGCCAATTCGATCGACCCGCGCGCCGGCCTGTCCGGCATGGCACCGCAGAGCCCGCAGGCGCGCTACATCCTGCCGTCGTTCATCGAGCACTCGAGCTTCGGCGTCAAGGAGTCCAACCCGTACAACAAGCTGTTCGAGGAGCGCATCATCTTCCTCGGCGTGCAGGTGGACGACGCCTCGGCGAACGACATCATGGCGCAGCTGCTGGTGCTGGAGTCGCTGGACCCCGACCGCGACATCACCATGTACATCAACTCGCCCGGTGGCTCGTTCACCTCGCTGATGGCCATCTACGACACCATGCAGTACGTGCGCGCCGACGTCGCCACCGTCTGCCTGGGCCAGGCCGCATCGGCCGCCGCCGTGCTGCTGGCCGCCGGTACGCCGGGCAAGCGGGCCTGCCTGCCCAACGCCCGCGTGCTGATCCACCAGCCCTCGCTGGAGGGCGGCATCCAGGGTCAGGTGTCGGATCTGGAGATCCAGGCCGCCGAGATCGAGCGCATGCGCCGCCTGATGGAGACCACGCTCGCGCGGCACACCGGCAAGGACGCCGACACCATCCGCAAGGACACCGACCGCGACAAGATCCTCACGGCCGAGGAGGCCAAGGAGTACGGGATCATCGACACGGTCTTCGACTACCGGAAGCTCAGCGCGCAGAAATAAGGCGCGAATCGCCGTTCCGGCCGGTCCGGGACGGCGGGGCGAATTGCCGATCCCGGCGGCGGTCCGCTCTGAATTGCTTTGTGACAGGGAATTCCGGCCGGGAAGTACGCAATGGGGCATACCGCCCGGCCGGACCGCCCACGCGTGGCCGCGGGTTCGAGAATTCGTTCGAACCGGCGGCGCGGCGCCGCGGGCGGTGCGGAGGTGTCGACGCGGCTCCGGCGGACGCTTCGCCTTTCGGCGTCGTGACGACTCGCACAACCCGCGCGAGAAACATGCGCGAGTTGTCGACCTCCATCCCGAACACCGGGTACGGTCAACCTAGGGACCTTTGCTCCCGGTTGACGGCACTGCCCCACCGGCCACGAAATCAGCCGATGCGTTTGCGGCTGCGAAAGTGGTGGACAGCTGGCAACCTGGACGGACGGTTGCACGCGGACAAGGAAGTAGGGACCCACGAGATGGCGCGCATCGGAGATGGCGGCGATCTGCTGAAGTGCTCGTTCTGCGGAAAGAGCCAGAAGCAGGTCAAGAAGCTCATTGCGGGACCAGGGGTGTACATCTGCGACGAGTGCATCGATCTCTGCAACGAGATCATCGAGGAGGAACTCGCCGAATCCAGCGAGGTGAAGCTCGATGAGCTGCCCAAGCCCGCCGAGATCCGGGAGTTCCTGGAGAACTACGTCATCGGCCAGGACACCGCCAAGCGCACTCTCGCGGTGGCCGTCTACAACCACTACAAGCGCATCCAGGCCGGCGACAAGGGGCGCGACAGCCGCGGCGAGACCGTCGAGCTGGCCAAGTCCAACATCCTGATGCTCGGTCCCACCGGCTGCGGCAAGACCTATCTGGCCCAGACGCTGGCGAAGATGCTGAACGTCCCGTTCGCCATCGCCGACGCCACCGCGCTGACCGAGGCCGGGTACGTCGGCGAGGACGTCGAGAACATTCTGCTGAAGCTGATCCAGGCCGCCGACTACGACGTCAAGCGCGCCGAGACCGGCATCATCTACATCGACGAGGTCGACAAGATCGCCCGCAAGAGCGAGAACCCGTCGATCACCAGGGACGTGTCCGGTGAGGGCGTGCAGCAGGCCCTGCTGAAGATCCTGGAGGGTACCCAGGCGAGCGTGCCGCCGCAGGGCGGGCGCAAGCACCCGCACCAGGAGTTCATCCAGATCGACACCACGAACGTCCTGTTCATCGTGGCGGGCGCCTTCGCGGGTCTGGAGAAGATCATCTCCGATCGCACCGGCCACCGCGGCATCGGTTTCGGCGCCGAGGTGCGCTCCAAGGCCGAGATCGACACCACCGATCACTTCGCCGACGTCATGCCCGAGGACCTGATCAAGTTCGGCCTGATCCCCGAGTTCATCGGTCGTCTGCCCGTGGTCGCCTCGGTGACCAACCTGGACAAGGAATCGCTGGTCAAGATCCTCTCCGAGCCGAAGAACGCGCTGGTCAAGCAGTACGTCCGGCTGTTCGAGATGGACGGTGTCGATCTCGAGTTCACCGACGACGCGCTGGAGGCGGTCGCCGATCAGGCGATTCTGCGCGGCACCGGCGCGCGTGGCCTGCGGGCGATCATGGAGGAAGTCCTGCAGCCGGCGATGTACGACATCCCCAGCCGCGACGATGTCGCCAAGGTGGTCGTCAACGCGGACACGGTCAACGACAACGTCCTGCCCACCATCGTGCCGCGCAAGGCGCAGCGCCCGGAGCGCCGGGAGAAGTCGGCGTAATTCGGGGTGTGGCGCCCCGTCGTAGTGGGTACTCCTTCGTGAGGGTTGAACAAACAGCCTAGTTCCGGCGTTCCGCGCCGGGGCGCATCATTCCCGCGAGCGAATCCGGTTCCCGAGATCGCTCGCGGGCGACTGGACCGAGGTCCTCATGTCGGCAGGCTTGGCCAATCCCTCGTACGTTCTCACCGCTGCTCGCAATGCCGATCACCCTGCCGAGCGGCTCAAGATCTCCGTCACCGTGCCGAGCGATTCCGTCACGCTGTGCGCGCTGGCCGGCGAAGTCGATCATTACACCGCCGAAGTGTTTCGCCGCAGGCTGATCGGCTCGCTGGGCACGGCGGCGCCGCTGGTGGTGGTCGATCTGTCGAAGGTCACCTTCTTCGGGGTCGCCGGGTTGCACGTCCTGGTCGACGCACGGTCCATGCTGGCCGAGACCGGCCGCAGGATGCGCCTGGTCACCGGGCCCCGGTGCGTGGACCGGCTGCTGCAGCTGGCCGGGGACTTGGCGCGCTTTGAGACCGTGTCGAATCTCGCCGACGCCGTGCTCGACGCGGCGTGACGTGATCCCGGTCGTTACCATCGGGGCATGTTCGCCAACCGGCGCTTGGAGCGCGAGGTCGATGCCCTGCACGCCAAGCTCGATCTGATCATGCGCCATCTGGGCATCGAGGCCCCTGCATCGGCCGCGCCGCGCGCCGTGCCGTCCGTCCCGCACGGCGACGGCATGGCCGAAATCGATGCTCTTCTCGCGCAGGGCAAGAAGATTCACGCGATCAAGCGGTATCGCGAACTCACCGGGTGCGGGCTCAAAGAGGCCAAGGACGCCGTCGAACGGCGGTATCCGTACTGACCTCCGGGCGATACGAGCACCGGGCTCGACGGCTCGCACACCGTCGCTGTCATGTGCTGGTAAGGCGGCGCTTCCCGAACGACTTGTGCTGTGCCGCTGCCGAATAGACCTAGCCGTGTGCGCCCTGGACGGCGGGGGTGTGCAGCTCCACCGGGAAGTCGGCGCCCGCGCTGGACGGGCCGTCCGCCGCGGAGCGTTCCGGCAAGGGTTCGTGCCCGGTCGGGTCGGGCAGGCTGCGCACCTGCTCGGTGGCGTAGCCGATCGCGCGTCCGTATCGCGCGCTCGCGGCATCGTGGATGAGCAGGGCGACGCCGATCATCACCGGGGCGACTCCGTGCACGCCCGCGTCGAACCACCGCCCCGCACTCACGTACGGGTAGGTGTTCAGTCCCACGGTGAGCGCGAGCAAGGCCATCTCGGCCGCCGCCACTTGGCTGCGGTTGTCCAGCACGCCCCATTCGGTGACCTTGTTGGTGCCGATCATGATGATGATCAGCGACACGCTGATCATCGCCTCGAGCAGATAGCTGAACCAGTACAGCGGGTCGTCCGGCCCGCCCGGCGCGATGTTGTGCTGGACGTTGACCGCCGACCACAGCATTCCGGCGGCGACCACGCCGGCCAGCGCGCCGAGCGACCAGGAGCGGTGCCGGTACAGCGACGCCAGCCTGGCGTGCGGGCTGGAGGCGCGCCGTTGCGCGGCGATCGCCTTTCGCGCCAGCAGCAGATCTCTGATCTCGGCCTTCTCGATGGCCTCCGCGGTGTGCCTGGCCCGGTCGGCGCCCGCGGCGCCCGCCTCGGCGTGCTTCCAGCGCTGTTCGCGGTCCTGGGTGCGGATGCGTTCGGCCAGTTCGCGTTCGGCGAGCAGCTCCTCCTCCGACAGCGCGCCGGTCAGCGCGGGGTCGAACTGGTAGGCGAGCCGGCCACGGGCCTTCTCGACTCGCCTGGCCAGCCGTGCGACGTCGTCGTCCGGGGTCTGTTCGTCGAGCATGCGGCTCCAAACGGTCGGGCGGAGGGGAACTCGAGACACCGAAGACGCCGACACGGCCTATCCCGCACCGAAACTCGCGAAGATAGCTCGCAGGCCGCGGTACGGCCAGGCGACGTCAACACCTCTTATTCTTAGTGCATTCCGGGCCGTAGCGACAGCCCGGAGCGGACGCGGCGCTGAAGTGCCAGGTGAGGCCGGACCATTTCCGCAGCGCCGCGGCCGTTTTCAGGCCCAGGGCACGCGGCAGGAATCGGTGCTGAAGCCCTGCGCGGTGATGCCGAGTGCCGAATTGAACCTGGCGCGTGAGTTTTCCAGCGCGATGTGGTAGCTGAGCTCGACCACGCCCGCTCGGCCGAACCGCCGCTCCAAGTCGGCGATCTGCTCGTCGGTGACCGTGGTCGGCGTCGCCGTCATCGCGTCGGCGTAGGCGATGGCGGCGCGCTCGTCGTCGGAGTACAACGGCGAGGTCGCGTAGTCGGCGATGTGTTCCAGCCGCGCCACGTCCAGCTCGCCCAGGCGCATGAGCATGGCCCCGAAGTCGACGCACCACGAACAACCGATCGTCCACGCCGTGCGATAGACCGCGATCTCGCGGATGACGGCGGGGAGGGCGGTGCTGGCCTTGTCGACCATGGTTTCGTGGACCGCGCTCGCGCGCAGCAGTTTCGGATGGTTGGCCGTCACGGCGAAGGGCTCGGGCACTTCACGGAAGCGGCGCTTGGCCAGCCGGTACAGCAGCTTGGTCGTCGGTCCCGCCTGCTGCGGGGTGACGGCGGCGATACGGGTGGCGCCCATGTCGATCTCCTTCGATCAGCGGATGTGGTTCCTACTTCTCGGACGAGAGACCGCGCCGGAATGTGATGGGGCCGCGATGTGACGTGGCGCACCCGGCCGTCGCGCGCTACTCGGGCTCGACCCGCATGTCCTCCTGGCTCCAGTAGGCGCGCATCCCGGTGATCCGGCCTTCCTCGTCGAACTCCATCACGTCGATCGGCGACAGGACGAAGCGCTGTCCGCCGACCTTGGTGACGATGGTGAACGGGAACGCGGCCTGATTGCCCGCGATCCTGACCTCCTCCGGCCGCAACTCGGTCTCCCGATCCAGTGCGGCGATCACCTCGTAGAACTCGCGGATGGCGTCGTGGCCCCGCTTGGGCGGGGTGCCGACGGGGTCCTCCACGATCGCGTCGGGCGCGTACAGCGCGACGATGTCCTCGGTCGGACCCGAGCCGACCAGCTTGACGTACTGCTCGACCACGTCGCGTATCTGCTTGGCCACGGCGTCTCCTTCGAAATGAAACGTGTTCTAATTCGTAGCCTAGCGCGTTCGCGCGCCCGATTCGATCCCCTTCGTTTCGTTCAGTACGACGATCCGCACCGCGGTGGTGAGCTGTGCTGTGGCCGACCGGCCGCTCAGTGCGCGTCATGCGGCCCGGAATGCGGCGTGAACCCGGATTCGGATGACAGAACATCATCCGGTCGCCGCTCGCGACGACGCGGCGCGCCCGCCACGGCGGGATCAAGGCGCTGCGCACGGTACGCGACGTCAACGGTCGCGAGCACGAACGGAACGTCCACCCCGACGGAGAGGGCCGCGGCGGTCGGATGCGCCTTCGGCGAGGCGACGGTGCGATGGCTCGCCTGCCGGGCCCGCGCAGCGCCGAGGACGAAGGCGTTTCCGGCGGGGGCTCGGCCTCCTGCCGTCATGCCGTCACGGTTCGTGCGAACCGGACGATGTTCTGTTGTGCGGGCTGACAGGTCCGCCCGGTGCGACCCGGGCGGACGCGGGCGATCGCCGTTGATCTCCCAGGTTCGCCGTTGAACCATGACCCGCGCTCGGCATCTGTTGATTGTGTCGGGAACAGCGGACCGCGTGTTACTGCTCGATAGCCGCCATTTCCGGGTCGTCGCTGCCGGAGCGCCCCGTCTTCGGCACCGGCCATCCGGCGTGGCGAACCGACCGCGGAGCAGCCCGCTGACGTGATGGTCCTTTCGTCCTTTTCGCCCGGCGAGCGTCGGCCGTTCACCTGTTCCGACGGCGCGGAGCGGGGAAATTCATCGCTATTTCCGCTGTTCGTGCGCGGTGTGTCGAGCTTGCGTGCCCGGTGCCGTGCTGTTTACTCGGTCCGGTCAACCAGATGTTCGAGTGACGAGTGGAAGCGGAGGAGACATGGCACTGCCTACCATGACCGCAGAGCAGCGCACCGAGGCCTTGGCCAAGGCGGCTGCGGTCCGCAAGGCACGCTCCGAACTGATCGGCAAGGTGAAGGCGGGCAAGGTTTCGGTCGCGGATCTGCTGAAGAAGGCCGACTCCGACGAGCTGGTGAAGAAGACCAAGGTGGCCGCGGTGATCAAGGCCCTGCCCGGTGTCGGGCCGGTGAAGGCCGCGAAGCTGATGGACCAGGCGGAGATCCCGGAGGATCGCCGGATCGGTGGGCTCGGGGCGCGCCAGCGCGCGGCACTGCTCGAAGCGCTGAAGGACTGACGGGCGGGGAATTCGGAAGACGCGGCGTCATCCGCGGATTCACCGGATCACGCCCGTGGTGATCGTCCACGGGCGTCCCGGACTCGGCCGCCGGATCTGCCGCTCGGACGGCGGCGGGGGAAACGCAGCGTCACCGGTCGCGGCTCCGAGAGGGGCAGCTCGCCCCGCGGCGGCAGGAAGACGCAGACCGCCCCGCCGATCACCAGCAACAACGCCGCGATCAGGCTGGCGGTGAAACTCGCGGCGCCGAGTTCGGCGGGCTGGTGCAGCAGGTGGTACAGGAAATGGGGCACACCGAAGGTGAGCCAGCCGACGCCCGCGATGCGGGCGGCAGTGGTCCGGTTGACCACCAGCGCGGCGATCGTCACCGCAGTCAGCGCCAGGAAGAAGGCCCCCACATCGGCCGCCAGATGGTGGTTGTACGGCCCGTCCGCCGCCACCCATCGGGCGCCGAACCCCGGAAAGCTGGTGTACCAGGAGTGCGGCGCGAGCGTGGCCCAGAGACCGACGATCGCTCCTTGCACCGCCAAGACGGCCAGCACGATCCGCGTCAGCAGCAGGCGGCGGTATTGTTCGAACCGCATCCGCACCCGCAGGCCATCGGAGTTCCCCTCCACCGAAATCCGCATCGGCCGCTCCGTTCTCGCAGAATCCGTTCCGGCTCCGTGCAGTCACGGTAGAACGGGCGTCGGGCGCGGGCAATAGTGAGTCAGGCCAACAACGAGTCCGCGCCCGGAGCGGCGCGGACGCGGTCGGGAGCGGTGTACACGTTCATGGTGTCGCCGCGCAGGAAGCCGACCAGACTCAGTCCGGCGTCGGCGGCGAGATCGACCGCGAGCGAACTCGGCGCCGAGACCGCGCCGAGCATCGGGATTCCGGCCATGACGGCCTTCTGCACCAGTTCGAACGACGCGCGCCCGCTCACGATCAGCACCGAATCGTGGG
The DNA here is from genome assembly GCF_035544775.1 of Nocardia implantans. Taxonomy (NCBI): domain Bacteria; kingdom Bacillati; phylum Actinomycetota; class Actinomycetes; order Mycobacteriales; family Nocardiaceae; genus Nocardia; species Nocardia implantans. The sequence continues at coordinate 299,545 of NZ_JAYKYQ010000002.1, forward strand.
CGGGTATCAGGGATTCACGCAGGGCCCAGCCGATCACCTTGTCCACCGCGTTGTGCCTGCCGATGTCCTCGCGTACGGCGAGCGCTTCGCCGTCGGCGGTGAACAGGCCCGCGGCGTGCAGGCCGCCGGTGGCCTCGAATACCGATTGGCGGTCGCGCAGCAGGCCGGGCATCGCGGCCAGTACCCGGGTATCCACCACCGGGCCGCCGGCGGGCAGCGGGAACCTGGTGCGGGTGCGAACTTCGTCCAGGGCGGTCTTTCCGCACAGTCCGCAGGCTCCGGTGGTGAGGAAGGAGCGTGTCGGCACCGGGACGGAGGTGCGCAGGGTGACGTCGAGGACGTTGTAGGTGTTGCGGCCCTTGTCGTCGGTGCCCGCGCAGTAGCGGGCCGCCACGATGTCCTCGGCGGAGCCGATCACGTCTTCGCTCAGCAGGAAACCGTGCACCAGGTCGATGTCGTTGCCGGGGGTGCGCATGGTGACCGTCAGCGACTGCCCGCCGATGCGGATCTCCAGCGGTTCTTCGACGGCGAGGGTGTCCGGGCGGTGGATCTCTCCGCTCGGCGAGATCCGGCGCATCCGGCGGCGGGCGGTGACGCGGCTCATGCTGTGTTTCCTACAGCGCGAGCGGTGCTCGACGCGCGGGGTCTGCCGCCCATGCGGCGTTGCTCGGCGGCACCAGCGAGCCCGTGTGTGGCCGCGCAGTCCTGCTGACGGACCCGGTCGGTCATGCCTTGCTCGCCTCGAACCTAATGGTGACCGCTTTGGAGACGGGCGTGTTCGATCGTTTCGCGACGTGATCCAGCGGTACGAGAGGGTTGGTCTCGGGATAGTAGGCGGCGGCGTTGCCGCGCGGCGTCGGGTAGGAGACCAGGCGGAACCCTTCGACGCGGCGCTCGGTGCCGTCGGTCCATTCGGAGACTATGTCGACCGGATCGCCGTCGCGGAAACCGAACGCGGTGATGTCGTCGGGGTGGACCAGCACCACCTTGCGGCCGTTGTGGATGCCGCGGTAGCGGTCGTCGAGGCCGTAGATGGTGGTGTTGTACTGATCGTGACTGCGCAGGGTTTGCAGGATCAGTCTGCCTTCGGGGACCGGCAGCCAGGTCAGCTCGTTGACGGCGAAATTGGCCTTGCCGGTGGCGGTGCGGAATTCGCGGGCGTCGCGCGGCGGATGCGGTAGCTGGAAACCGTTGCGGCCGCGGACTTTCGCGTTGTAGTCGGCGCAGCCCGGGACGACGCGGGCGATGGCGTCGCGGATGCTGTCGTAGTCGCGGGCGAAGCGCGCCCACCCCACCGCGTGATCGGGGCCGAAGAGCGCATGGGCGAGTTCGCAGACGATGGCGACTTCACTGCGCAGATGGTCGCTGACCGGCTTCAACCGTCCGGTGGACAGGTGCACCATCGACATCGAGTCCTCCACCGACACCTGGTTCTTGCTGCCGTCGGGGGCGAGGTCGAGGTCGGTGCGCCCGAGCGTCGGCAGGATGAGCGCGGTGCGGCCGTGCACGATGTGGCTGCGGTTGAGTTTGGTGGAGACCTGCACGGTGAGCGCGCAGCCGCGCAGCGCGGCCTCGGTCACGGCGGTGTCGGGGGTCGCGGAGACGAAGTTGCCGCCCATGCCGACGAACACTTTCGCCCGTCCGTCGCGCATGGCGCGGATGGCGGCCACGGTGTCGAAGCCGTGCTCGCGCGGGCTGGTGATGCCGAACTCGCGGTCGAGGGCGTCGAGGAAGGCGGCGGGCATCTTCTCCCAGATGCCCATGGTGCGGTCACCCTGCACATTCGAGTGGCCGCGCACCGGGCACACGCCCGCGCCCGGCTTGCCGATCATGCCGCGTAGCAGCAGCAGGTTGGTGGCCTCCTCGATGGTGGCCACGGCATGGGTCTGCTGGGTAAGGCCCATCGCCCAGCACAGGATGATGTTGCGGGAGCGGGCGAACAGTTCCGCGGTGTGCTCGAGCTCCGCCCTGGTGAGGCCCGTCGCTTCCAGTACCGTGTCGAAATCGACCGCGCGCATGTGCTTTTCGTATTCGGCGTAGCCCGCGCAGTGTGCGTCGACGAACGCTCGGTCGACCACCGTGCCCGGCGCGCGGTCCTCGGCTTCCAGCAGCAGGCGGCCCAGCGCCTGGAACAGGGCCAGGTCACCGCCGAGGCGGATCTGCAAGAAGTCGTCGGCGATCGGCACACCGGTCGTGACCCCCTTGATCGTCTGCGGGTCCCGGAAGCCGAGCAGCCCGGTCTCGGGCAGGGGGTTCACCGCGACGATCCGGGCGCCTTTCGCTTTGGCGTCGGCCAGCGCGCTGAGCATCCGGGGATGGTTGGTGCCCGGGTTCTGTCCCGCGACGACGATCAGGTCGGCCTCGGCGAAGTCATCGATGGAGACCGAGCCCTTGCCGATGCCGATCGAATTCGACAGTGCCGCGCCGGAGGACTCGTGACACATGTTGGAGCAGTCCGGCAGGTTGTTGGTGCCGTAGCTGCGCACCAGCAGCTGGTAGAGGAACGCGGTCTCGTTGCTGGTGCGGCCGGAGGTGTAGAACACCGCCTCGTCCGGCGAGTCCAGTCCGCGCAGGGTTTCCGCGATCAGGTGGTAGGCGTCGTCCCAGGCGATCGGCCGGTAGTGGGTGTCGCCGGGCCGCAGCACCATCGGGTGGGTCAGCCTGCCCTGCCGGCCGAGCCAATAGCCGGACTTCTCGCTCAGCTCCGCCACCGAATGCGCGGCGAAGAACTCGGGAGTCACCGTGCGCAGCGTGGCTTCCTCGGCGACGGCCTTCGCGCCGTTCTCGCAGAACTCGGCGGGCCTGCGGTGGCCGGTCGGCTCCGGCCACGCGCAGCCGGGGCAGTCGAAGCCGTGCACCTGATTGACCCGGGCCAGGGTGCGCGCGGCGCGGACCACGCCCATCTCCTCGATCGAGCGTTTCAACGCCACCGCCACGGCGGTGACGCCCGCGGCCTGCTCTTCGGGCGGGGTCACCGTCAGCTCGGACTCGTCGATGTCGCGGCTCGGTCCGTTTCGGTGCATGTCGCCATTGTCCTCCCCGCGCGGGCCGGACCGGACGCGACCGGGTGATCGGCTGGTCTCCGGCTCGAGGCCGACGCACCCTGCGGTCACGAACGGCGGCGTGCTCCCGCGATATCCGTCGTGCCCGTGCGTTGCGTATCGCCGCGGTGGGTGAGGACTCGCTCGCTGATGCGGACGCGCCAGCCGGGCGGGAGTTCGGTCGGAGAGGTGCTGATCCGGGTCCACTGATCGGTGCCGGGGCCTGCGATGAAGGTGCCGGAGGTGGCGGCGGCATCCCGGATGTACACCTTGCCGCCGTCCACCGACACATAGGCATGGACTCGCGAGACGTGGCGGTCACGCTGGATGACGATCGGCTCGGCGGCGGCGGTGCGGACCGCTTCGTCCACCTGCGGTCCGCGCCCGATGACGTAGGCGCGGTCCAACGGGTAGGCCGCCCCCTCTTCGGTGACCAGGGCGCCGACGGTGGCCTCCGCGGACAGCGCTGCCTGGCGCAGGCCACGCGTTCCGCCGTTGTCGGGCGCTTTGCGCAGGGCGACCGGTTCGTGCGCGGGCTGCACCTGCGACCACGCGAGCGGTCGATCCGGAACGGGCCGGGGCGGGCGCGGTTTGACGAGGGGGCGGGACGACTCGGTCGGCCGGGCGGGTGCGACGGCGTCGGCGGCGCTGGTCGGCCGGGGAGCGGGGGTCGCCTGCGCGACGGCGTCGGACGTACCGGTCTGCCTGGCCCCGGGCTTTGCCTGGACGACGGCGTCGGCGGCGCCGGTCGGTTCCGGCATCGCGGCGAAACCGGCCGCGGCCGTCGGCTCGGGCTCGCCCTGGGCGGAAGGCTCGGATGTCCGCGGCCCGGCGGGCTTTCCGGCGCGTCGTACCGCGGCGTGCAGCACGAAGCCGCCACCGGGGACCACGCCTGAGCGCAGGTCGGTGCGGGGCAGCGCGGTGGGCGGCGCGCCGGTGCCCGCGCCGATGGTGATGCGGCGCACCGGTTCGCGCACGATCTCGTCCACCCAGGTGAACGCACGCCCGCCGTCGAGGCGGCGGGCGCCCTCCGCGCCTTGGATCTCCGCGGTCACCGGTCCGCGCAGCAGGATCAGCACCCCGTCCGCGGTCGGCGCGACGACGCCGAACGGCGGCGGTTGCACCGTGCTGCCGAAGATCACCGCGGCCAAGCGCTGCGCCAGCGCGGCGCCGGGATGCTCGCCTTCGGCCACGGCTTCGATGGTGCCGAGTATTCGGTCCGTGGAGGTCGTTTCGGCCCCGAGGTAGGCGACGACCGCACCGAATCGGGCGACGAGCCCGTCGCCCGGTGCGATACCCACGGTGGACGGTTGTCTGCGCACCCGCGCCCTCCTTCCCGGCGCACTACCGGCATACCGAAGCCAGCATAGAGCGTCGGCGACAACCGAACCGGGCTCCGCGCGCATCGCGCGGCGGACATCGCGATCGCCGCGCCATGCCGCCGGATGCTCGAATCACACTCCGCCGGGCGGGTTCTCGCCAACGGTCGGTTCCGCCTTCGGCAGGGGCTGTGAGCTGCGCGTTGTGGTGTTTTCCGCAGCGAGCTGCCGGTCATGTGGGGCGATATATCACTATGTCGTGGGTCACCCACCGACGGTACGAGGACTCACCGGGGCCATGTCTCGGATCGCCTGCCCACCCGTTGTGCGAGGGCGCTAGGCGGGTGTCCCTCCGCCGTGGAATTGCGCCGTTCGTCCGAACGCCGTTCGCCCGTGGTTATGCTCACCCGATGAGCGCAGCAGCCGTCAGCCGCAGGGCCCGTCCGGCCAAAGCTCCGCTGAGCCGCGAGGTGATCGTGCAGACCGGCCTGCGCATTCTGGACCGGGACGGAGCGGCGGCGCTGACCATGCGCCGGGTGGCGCAGGACTTGGACACCGGCGCCGCGTCGCTGTACGTGTACGTCGCCAATCGCGACGATCTGATGGCCGCCATGCTCGACCATGTCCTCGGTTCGGTGCCCGAACCCGCCGGGGCGAGTTGGCGCGAACGGCTCACCGCGCTGGTCGATGCCATGGTGGCGGCGATGAGCAGGCACGAAGGGCTGGCGCTTGTGGCGCTCGGCGTGATCCCGAGCAGTCCGAACGCCATACGCCTGGTGGAGCTGATGCTCCGCTCGCTCATCGAGGCGGGACTGGACGACCGGACCGCGGCGTGGGCGGTGGACCTGCTGTATCTGCACGTCACCGCGTCGGCGGCCGAACAGAGCGCGCACCGCACGGGCGGCGGCAGCGAACAGGAGTACCTCGCCACGATCGAGCGGCGCTTCGCGGAACTTCCGGCCGACCGCTATCCGACCGTCGTGGCCATGCGGGAGACGCTGCTGGCCGGCGGCGGCGAGGCGCGCGCGGCCTGGGCCGTGCGCGTGCTGCTCAACGGCATGCTCGCCACACGGGCGGAGTGAAATGCGCTGGCCCGCCCGCCGATGGGCATTCACAATGAGCCGGTGATCCGGCCCGCGACGCCCGAAGACCTCCCCGTGCTGCAAGACATCGAGTGTGCGGCGGGCGAGCCGTTCGCGGAAATCGGCATGACGACGGTGGCCGACGACGAACCACCCCCGCTGGCGACGCTGCGACAGTTCCAGCAGGCGGGACGGGCCTGGGTGTGGACCGATGACGAGCTGCCGATCGGTTATCTCCTGGTGGGAGTGGTCGACGGGAACGCCCACATCGAGCAGGTCTCGATACGCCCGGAGCACGCGCGGCGCCGCATCGGCAAGCGCTTGCTCGACCGGGCCGCGCGCTGGGCGGCGACCGCGGGCCTGCCCGCGTTGACCTTGACCACGTTCACCGAGGTGCCGTGGAACGGCCCGTATTACGAACGCCTCGGCTTCCGGTATCTGTCGGCCGCGGAAGAGACGCCGGGGCTGATCGCGCTGCGCGCCGCCGAGCGGGCCCACGGGCTCGACCGCTGGCCGCGCGCGTGCATGCGCGCGGAGCTGTCCACGTGGTCGATGGACTGAGCGAACCGGCCCGTCAGGTGAGGGCGCGCGCGGCTGCGGGTGCCGCGGCGACCCGGTCTGCGGTGATCAGGCCGATGCGCGTGCGCCGATCCAGCAGGTCGCCGGCATCGAGCGCCCCCTCGTGGGACACCGCGAACGCGAATTCCGCCGCCAGCACGTCGATTCCGGGTGCGACCGGTTCTGCGAGCGCGGGGTCACGGCGGGCCGCGGCCAGCACGGTGGCCGCCTCGCCGCCGTAGCGGTCGATCAGTACGGGCGGGGCGTCGATGCGATCGCGCTCCGCGCCGGAGACCGCGCCCACCAGCGGCAGCCGCCGGGTGCGGCACGGTCCCGCGGTCAGGCCGCCGTGCGCGACCGCGGCGTCGATCGCGTCCTCGGCCATTTTCCGGTACGTGGTGAGCTTGCCGCCCACGATGGTGACGATCCCGGTCGGGGATCGCAGCACCGCGTGCTTGCGGGAGATGTCGGCGGTGCTGTCGTCGGCGGTCTCCAGCAGCGGGCGCAGTCCGGCGTACGAGCCGCGGATGTCGTCGCGGGTCAGCGGCTCGCGCAGGGCGGGATTGACGGTGTCGAGCAGGAAATCGATCTCACCGTCGGTGGCCTTCGGCTCGTCGGGCACCGGGCCGGGGGCATCTTCGTCGGTCAATCCCAGGTACACCCGGCCGTGCGCGGCGGGAAAAGCGAAGACGAAGCGGCCGACGCTGCCGGGCACCGGTACGGTGAGCGCTGCGGTAAGGCCACCGAAGGAGGCGGCGGAGAACACCAGGTGGGTGCCGCGGCTCGGGCGCAACCGGATGCTCGGATCCACCTGATCGGCCCAGACGCCGGTGGCGTTCACCACGGCGCGCGGCCGCACCGCGAGGGTCTCGCCGGTGCGCGTGTCGCGCAGGGTCGCCGAATTCCCGGTGACGTCTCGGGCTTCGACGCGGGTCAGAATCCGTGCGCCGTTGGCCGCCGCGGTGCGCGCCAGTGCCACGACCAGGCGCGCGTCGTCGACGAGCTGTCCGTCCCACGCCTGCAGCCCGCCGCGCAGATCCGCCCGGCGCACGGTCGGTGCGAGCCGCACCGCCTCCGCTGCGGCGACGCGCCGGGACCGTGGCAGCAGCGCCGCGGGGGTGCCCGCACCACGCCGCAGCAGGTCACCCGCCAGGAAACCGGCGCGCACCAGCGCGGCTTGCGCCGTGCCGACGTTCGGCAGCAGCGGTACCAGCTGGGGGAGCGGGCGCACCAGGTGCGGCGCCGTGGTGCGCAGGAGGATGCCGCGTTCCACCGCGCTCTCGTGCGCGATGCCGACCCGGCCGCTCGCCAGATAGCGCAGGCCGCCGTGCACCAGCTTGGAACTCCAGCGGCTGGTGCCGAAGGCCAGGTCGTGGCGTTCCACCAGCACGGTGCGCAGCCCGCGGGCCGCGGCGTCCAGTGCCGCGCCCGCGCCGGTGACGCCGCCGCCGATCACCAGGACGTCGACCTCGGCGCCGTCGCCGAGCCGGGACAGATCCGCGGCGCGGCGGGCGGCGTTCAACGCGGAATCACCGGTGTGTCCCGGATCAGGGTTCATCACGAGGCCTTTCGGTTCTGACGAGAAGCGCGCGAAACACGGCTCATCGCGTGTGCCTCGGTTCGCCGGTCTCGCGGTGGTCGAGGTATCCGTCGATCGCGCGGCGGAGTTCGGTGTCGAGGTGCTCGCCGGCCAGCAGCGGTGCGACGGTGCCCGCCGACTGCACCGCGGACTGGGCGATCAGCAGCAGCATCGTGGCCATGCGATCGGGGTCGCCCGCGCGGATCGAGCCGTCCCGCTGGCCGTCGCGGATACCCGCCGCGAACAGCTCGATCAGAGCGCGCTGGTTGCGTCCGAGCCTGCCGAAGACGTAGGTGAGCATGAGGTCGGTGTCGGTGCGGAAGATCTTGCCGAACAACGGATTCGACCGGACTGTCGCCGCCCCGGCGACCACGCCGTCGACCAACCTGGCGCGCGCGCTGCCCGCGGACGGCATCGTCGCCGCCACGATCCCGCGCAGCTCGCGCACCAGCAGTTCGGCCACCAGCGCGCCGGTATCCGGCCAGCGGCGGTAGACGGTCGGTCTGCTGACGCCCGCTCGGCGCGCCACCTCGGTGAGGGTGGTGCGGCGCACGCCGAACTCCGCCACGCAGGCGCGAGCGGCGTCGAGAATCGCCAGGTCGGTCGCCGAGAGGCGCTCGGCGGAGTCGTCGGGAGCGGTCAACGTGTCACCACCGGGAAGTAGATCGGCAAATCATTACTGCTTGACACTTTATGTCAAACTGTAACGCATGGTGGAGACAGAGCAGCGCACCCCGGCCGATCCGGCTTCCGCCGCGAAGCCCGACGTGAGCGGGCCGGCGGCGAGTATGGTCTGGGATGCCTGGGGTGTCCCGGCCGGGCACCAGCCACTCTCGGATCGGGTCCGCGGCCTGCTGACGCAGGTGTTCGGGGTATCCGGCGACTCGGTGGCGCGTCGCGACGAGGGCGACGTGCCACTGCGCGAATCGGCGTTGACGCCCGCGCGGCGAGCCGGGTTGGTCGAGGTGGTCGGCGCCGGCAACGTGTCGACCGACCACCGCGATCGGCTGCGGCACGCAGGGGGCAAGAGCACACCCGATCTGCTGCGCCGCAGGGCCGATGGCCCGCAGGACGCGCCGGACGCCGTCGTCTTCCCGGCCGGCCACGACGAGGTGCTCGCCGTGCTGGCCTACTGCGCGGCGAACTCCGTCGCGGTGGTTCCGTTCGGCGGCGGCACCAGCGTGGTGGGCGGCGTGCAACCGCTGCGTGGTCGTTTCGACATCGTGATCGCCCTGGATCTACGCAGGCTGGACACGGTCACCGAGATCGATCCGATCAGCGGCACGGCCACGCTGGGTGCGGGACTCACCGGTCCCCGCGCGGAGGAACTGCTCGGCGAGCACGGGCTTTCGCTGGGGCACTTCCCGCAGAGTTTCGAGTTCGCCACCATCGGCGGCTTCGCGGCGACGCGGTCATCCGGCCAGGCTTCGGCGGGCTACGGCCGCTTCGACGACATGGTGCAGCGGCTGAAGATCGCCACGCCCAGTGGCACCCTGGCGCTCGGGCGCGCCCCCGCCTCGGCGGCCGGGCCGGACCTGCGTGAGCTGTTCGTCGGATCGGAAGGGACGCTCGGCGTGATCACCGAGGTCACCTTGCGCGTGCACCCGGTCCCGGAAACCGTTGCCTACCAGGCATGGTCGTTTCCCGATTTCGCGACCGGCGCCGCCGCCCTGCGCGCTGTGGTGCAGGAGGGCGCGGCGCCGACCGTGCTGCGGCTGTCCGACGAGGCGGAGACCGGGATCAACCTCGCCCGGTCCGGCGACGTCGGCGGCAACCCGGTGGCCGGATGCCTGGCCATCACCACCTTTGAGGGCAGCGCCGCGCACGTCGCCGCGCGCAGCGCGGAAGCGGGTGCGCTGCTGGCGGCGGCGGGCGGCTCGGCCCTGGGCGAGACACCGGCCAGGGAGTGGGAGCACGGTCGTTTCGCCGCGCCGTATCTGCGCGACGCGCTGCTGGATGTGGGCGTGCTCTGCGAAACGCTGGAAACCGCCACCACCTGGTCCAACGTGATCGCGCTCAAGGCGGAGGTGACCGCGGCGCTGAGCGAGTCGCTCAGCGCCGAGGGAACGCCGCCGCTGGTCATGTGTCACATTTCGCACACCTACCCGACCGGGGCGTCGCTGTATTTCACCGTCGTCGCCAAGCAGGCGCACGACGCGCCGGCCCAGTGGCAGGCCGCCAAGCGCGCGGCCGGCGACGCCATCATCGCGGCGGGCGGCACCATCACCCATCACCACGCGGTCGGCGCCGACCATCGTCCCTGGGTTCCGGACGAAGTGGGTGAGCTCGGCGTGCGCGTCCTGCGCGCGGTGAAGGCCGAACTCGACCCGGCCGGCATCATGAACCCCGGAAAGCTGGTGCCGTGAACGACCATTCGCCGGTGCGCAAGGTCACCGTCGTGACCAACCCGCGTTCCGGGCACGGCAGGAGCGGCGAGGCGGCGAGCGCCGCGATCGGCCGCCTGCGCGCGGGCGGCGCCGAGGTCACCGAGGTGTGCGCGCCCTCGGCCGCCGAAACGGCCCGGCAGGTGCGGGAGTCCATCGCGGACGCGGTCCCGCCCGATGCCGTGGTCTGCGTCGGCGGCGACGGCTTGCTCAACGTGACCCTCCCGGCCGTGGCGCAGACCGGCGTCCCGCTCGCCATGGTTCCCGCAGGCACCGGCAACGACCTGGCCAGGGAACTGGGTGTGCCGACCGACGACCCGGTCGCCGCCGCTGCGCTCGTGCTGCGCGGGCGGACCAGGACGATCGATCTCGGCAGGATCGAATCGCCCGGCGCGCCGATGTGGTTCGCCACGGTGACCGGCACCGGGTTCGACGCGCGGGTCACCCTGCGCGCCAACGAGATGCGCTGGCCCAAAGGCAGGCTGCGCTACACCCTCGCCGCGCTGTCCGAGATTTCCGGCCGCTTCACCGTGCCCTACCGGGTCGAGCTGGTGGACGCGGTGACCGACGGTCTCACCAACCCGGGCGCGGGCTCTGTGCTGGAGACCGAAGCGGTCATGGTCGCGGTCGGCAACACCCGCACCTACGGCGGCGGCATGCTGATCTGTCCGGACGCGATCATGGACGACGGACTGCTCGACCTCACCGTGGTCGGCGCGCTGTCGCGCCGGGAGATGCTGCGCTTGCTGCCCGCGCTGTCGGCGGGAAAACGCCAGGATCATCCGGAGGTGAAGCAGTTCCGTGCCGCGGCCGTGACGCTCACCGCAGCGGGCGCGCCCGCCACCGCCGACGGCGAACCGGCGGGCGTCCTGCCGATCACCATCCGGGCCGTCCCGGCGGCTCTGACCGTGCTGGTGCCTTGAGCCGCATCGGCTTTCGCCGGTCAGGCGAAGGTCACGCACCGCAAGTTGTCCACGGTGGCGCGGTCGGCGATGACCACCGACCGCGCGCCGCGGGCGGCGTGTCCGGTGGCCACCGCGCTCATCAATCGGCCCCAGCCGCGCACGTGCAGCCGGAAGGCGACGCGGTTGATCCGCCGTCCGCGACTGTGCTGACCCGCCTTGGCCACCGGTGCGGGCACATCGAGCAGGAGCAGGTGCAGTTCGCGATGCGCGGCCCAGCGGGCGATCAGGGTGCGCGCCCACTGGAAGGTGGCGCAGTCGTGGATGACCACCGGGCCGCCCGCACGCAGCGCGGCGCGGATGGCGAGGAAGTGCGCCACGTGCACCACCGGTCGCCATAGGAGATACGGCAGCCACCGGAGTTTGGGCCGCCACCGATTGCGCGCCTGTATCGAGTCGAGCACCAGCACCCCGGCGGAACTGCGCGACGGTGCGGTGGCCGCCGCGTCGGCGTCGAAGAACTTGCCCAAGGCGGTGCTCTTGCCCGCGCCGGGGACGCCGGCGACGATCAGCGCCGCCGCGGCGGGATATCGGAGCTCCGCGACCGCGTGACCGCGCAGATCATGCAGTGCGGCCGGGAACAGGATCGGCGGCGCCGGTTCCGGGACGTGCTGCGGCGCGGCTTCCAGCGGGGGGTTCACCTCTCCCAGCGTCCGTGGCCGAGACGCGTTCGACAACCGGGAAAACCCTGGTTTTTCTTGGTGATTCGCCGGGGAGGGCGCGCCTGGGGTGTTCACCCTCTCCAGCCTCCCGAGTTTTCGCCGATTCGGCAATATCGGACATTTCAGGCACGTGTCGGTTCACGTGGGTTTGCGGCCAGCCGACCGCGCTCTCAGATGCATTCGCTCGCCCTGGGAACCGAATAGGCTCAAGATTTCCACCGGGCCCCGCCCCGCGCTGCCGAACCAATGGGGTTGGCGGGTGTCGAATTCCGCGGCTTCGCCGGGGCCGAGCGTCAGATCGTGCTCGCCCAGCACCAGCCGCAGCCGTCCCGACAGCACGTAGAGCCACTCGAAACCCTCGTGCACCTTCGGGTCCGGCTCGCTGCGCTCGGGTGGAATGACGATCTTGAACGCCTGCAGCGGCCCCGGTTGCCGGGTCAGCGGAAGAATGGTCAGCCCGTTGGTCTTGCGTGCCGTCGTGTGGACCCGGGGGTCGGCGATCTTCGGTGCGGCCACCAGTTCGTCCAACGGCACCTGATGGGCCATCGCGATCGGCAGCAGCAGTTCCAGGCTGGCTTTTCGCTGGCCGGATTCGAGCCGCGACAGCGTGCTCTTGGAGATCCCGGTGCTTTCCGCCAGCGCGGTGAGTGTGACATTGCGGCGGGTCCGCAGTGCTTTGAGTCGCGGACCGATGTCGGCGAGGGCTCGGGCGACGCCCGGTGGTGTGGACATGTCACCAGTGCACCGCGTTTTCCCGGATTCGGCAATATTAGTTGCTGAATGCCGCCGGTCGACGGCACTGTGTCGGTGGAGGTGATCGCGAATGAGCGAGACATATGACGTGGTGATCGTGGGTGGCGGTGCGGCGGGGCTGTCCGGGGCGCTGGTCCTGGCCCGCGCGCGGCGGCGGGTCGCGGTGGTCAGGGGCGGTGCGCCGCGCAACGCGCCCGCCGAGCACATGCACGGGTTCCTGTCCCGGGACGGCATGCCGCCCGCGGAATTGCTGGCGGCCGGAGCCGAGGAGGCGGCGGGCTACGGCGCGGAGCTGATCTCCGACTTCGTCGTCGGCGCGGAACCGGCGGGGGACTCGGAGTTCGCGCTGCGGCTCGGCGGCGGTGCGACGCTGCGAGCGCGCCGCGTGCTGGTCGCGACCGGACTGCGCGACGAACTGCCGCAGCTGCCCGGAGTGCGCGAACGATGGGGCCGCGACGTGCTGCACTGCCCCTACTGTCACGGCTACGAGGTTCGTGACCAGCCGATCGGCGTGCTCGGCGGACCGGAACCCGGCGCCATGGCCAGGGCGGTGCACCTGGCGCTGCTGCTGCCGCAGTGGTCCGGCGACGTCGTCTTCTTCCCCAACACGATGCCGCTGTCCGATGGTGAGCGCGCCCACCTGGACGCGCGCGGGGTCCGTGTGGTCGAAGGCGCGGTCGCGCGGTTCGTGGTGGACGACCGGCTGCGCGGTGTGGAACTGGCCGACGGGCGAGCCGTGCCGAGAACGGCGATGTTCGTCGCGCCGGCCTTCCGCGCCGCCGACGACGTGCTGGTGGCGCTCGGCTGCGCCTTCGACGACAACGGCTGGGTCGTGACGGACGCCACCGGGCGCACCAGCGTGCCCGGTGTCTGGGCCGCCGGTAATGTGAGCAATCCGGCCGCCCAGGTGATATCCGCGGCGGGCGCCGGCTCGACCGCGGCCATCGCGATCAACGGCGATTTGGTGCTCGCCGACGTCGCCGTCCTCGCCCGATAAGGGGTGTATCCGGGGTAGAAAATGCCGGAAGCTGAGAATTGCTTATGGATTCCGAGTGCGGTCGTGGATCGCCGGTAAGCTTCTGACATAGGCGGAGTGTTCGGTGTCCCTCATCCACCGAAGACTCCGCCTTTCTTCGTCTTCGTCGTGGAATTCCCCTCCGAACGATTCCGCGCGGCGTCCCTGCGGGCCGATACCCTGCCGATTTCCGAAGTGCCACCGGCGGGTGGATGCGTGGGCGGCGGTGATCCGGGTCGACCGACCCGAAGTCGGCCGATCGACGCGCTCTAGAATCGCGGGGTGACCAGCGCAGCCCCTGACAACACGCGTAATCGTGCCGATGCACTCCCCAAGAGCTGGACGCCCAGCGAGGTGGAGGCCGAGATGTACGAGCGCTGGGTAGCCGCTGGCTATTTCACCGCCGACCCCGGCAGCGGCAAGCCGGCCTATTCGATCGTGCTGCCCCCGCCGAACGTCACCGGCACGCTGCACATGGGCCACGCCCTCGACCACACCCTGATGGACACGCTGTCGCGCCGCAAGCGCATGCAGGGTTACGAGGTGCTCTGGCTGCCCGGCATGGACCACGCGGGCATCGCCACCCAGACCGTGGTGGAAAAGCAGCTCGCGGTGGACGGCAAGACGAAGGAAGACTTCGGCCGCGAACTGTTCGTGCAGAAGGTGTGGGACTGGAAGCGGGAATCCGGCGGCGCCATCCAGTGGCAGATGCGCGCTCTCGGCGACGGCGTGGACTGGAGCCGCGACCGCTTCACCATGGACGAGGGCCTCTCGCGCGCCGTGCAGACGATGTTCAAGCGGCTCTACGACGCGGGCCTGATCTACCGCGCCGAGCGGCTGGTGAACTGGTCGCCCGAGCTGCGCACCGCTATCTCCGACATCGAGGTCAAGTACGAGGACGTGGAAGGCGAGCTGGTCTCGCTGCGCTACGGCTCGCTCAGCGACGACGAACCGCACGTCGTCGTGGCCACCACCCGGGTGGAGACCATGCTCGGCGACACGGCGGTGGCTGTGCACCCGGATGACCCGCGCTACCGACAGCTGATCGGCACCACTCTGGAGCATCCGATCACCGGACGGCAGATCCCGATCGTCGCCGACGACTACGTCGATCCCGAGTTCGGCTCCGGCGCGGTGAAGATCACACCGGCGCACGACCCCAACGACTTCGAGCTGGGTCTGCGGCACGGGCTGCCGATGCCGACCATCATGGACGAACGCGGCCGGATCACCGGCACCGGAACCGAATTCGACGGCATGGACCGTTTCGAGGCGCGCGTCAAGGTGCGCGAGCGGCTCGCGCGGGAGGGCAGGGTGGTCGCGGAGAAGCGGCCGTACCTGCACTCCGTCGGGCATTCCGAGCGCACCGGCGAGCCGATCGAGCCGCGCCTGTCCATGCAGTGGTGGGTGAAGGTCGAATCGCTGGCCAAGGCCGCCGGCGATGCCGTGCGCAACGGTGACACCGTGATCCACCCCAAGAGCCAGGAGCCGCGCTGGTTCGGCTGGGTCGACGACATGCACGACTGGTGCATCTCGCGCCAGCTGTGGTGGGGCCACCGCATCCCGATCTGGTACGGCCCCGAGGGCGAAGTGGTGTGCGTCGGACCCGACGAGCAGGCGCCGGAGGGCTGGGTGCAGGACCCGGACGTGCTCGACACCTGGTTCTCCTCCGGCCTGTGGCCGTTCTCCACGATGGGCTGGCCACACGCCACCGCCGAACTCGAGAAGTTCTATCCCACCAGCGTGCTGGTCACCGGCTACGACATCCTGTTCTTCTGGGTGGCGCGGATGATGATGTTCGGCACCTACGTCGCCGAGGACGCCGTGCTGACCACCGGCAAGGGCGGCCAGCGGCAGGTGCCGTTCAAGGACGTGTTCCTGCACGGCCTGATCCGCGACCAGTTCGGCAAGAAGATGTCCAAATCGCGCGGCAACGGCATCGACCCGCTGGACTGGATCAACGCCTTCGGCGCCGACGCGACGCGCTTCACCCTCGCGCGCGGCGCGCAGCCGGGCGGCGACCTCTCGGTCGGCGAGCCGCACGTGCTCGCCTCGCGCAGCTTCGTGACCAAGGTGTTCAACGCGACCAAGTTCGCGCTGATGAACGGCGCGCGGGTGGGGGAACTGCCCGACCGCGCCCAGCTCACCGACGCCGATCGCTGGATCCTGGACCGGCTGGACGCGGTGCGCGCCGAAGCCGACGCCGCGTTCGACGCCTACGAGTTCGGCAAGGCGTGCGAGGCGCTCTACCACTTCGCGTGGGACGAGCTGTGCGACTGGTACCTGGAGCTGGCCAAGGTGCAGTTCGCCGCCGACGGCGCGCGCGCGGAAGCGACCAGGCTGGTGCTCGGCGCCGTGCTCGACGCGGTGCTGCGCCTGCTGCACCCGGTTGTCCCGTTCGTCACCGAGGCGTTGTGGCAGGCGCTGACCGGCGGCGAGTCGATCGTGATCGCGCCGTGGCCGCAGGCCTCCGGCGTGCCCGCGGACCGGGAAGCGGCGCAGCGCATCTCGGACACCCAGCGGTTGATCACGGAGATCCGGCGGTTCCGCAGCGACCAGGGCCTGGCCGACAAGCAGAAGGTCGCGGCCAAGCTGATCGGGGTCGACGCGGCCGGGCTCGGCGAGCAGGCGGCGTCGGTGGCGAACCTGGCGCGGCTGACCGAGCCCGGCGCGGGCTTCGCCGCGACCGCGTCGGTGGAGGTCCGCCTGAGCACCGGGACGGTCACCGTGGAGCTGGACACCTCCGGCGCGGTCGATCTGGACGCCGAACGCCGCAGGCTGGAGAAGGACCTGGCCGCCGCGCAGAAGGAACTCGAGACCACCACCGCCAAGCTCGGCAACGAGGCGTTCCTGGCCAAGGCGCCCGAGCACGTGGTCGAGAAGATCCGCGGCAGGCAGCAGGTGGCCGCCGACGAGGTGGCTCGGATCGGGGCGCGACTGGCGGAGTTGAGCGGCAAGTGAACCACGAGCCGGAACCGCAATACGGCGACGACGAGCGCCGCGGCGGCGGCGCGCGGCTCGGCTCCGGCCCCTCGCCGGTGGAACTGGCCGAGATGGCGCTGGTCGAGGCGGAACTCGACCGGCGCTGGCCGGAGACCAAGATCGAGCCGTCGCTCACCAGGATCGCCACGCTGATGGACCTGCTCGGCTCGCCGCAGCAGAGCTACCCGGCCATCCACATCGCGGGCACCAACGGCAAGACCTCGGTGACCAGGATGATCGACGCGCTGCTCACCGCACTGCATCGGCGCACCGGCCGGATCACCAGTCCGCATCTGCAACTGGCCACCGAGCGGATCAGCATCGACAACGCGCCGATCAGCCCGGCGAAATACGTGGAGATCTACCGTGAGCTGCTGCCGTACGTCGAGATGATCGACAGGCAGTCGGCGGCCGCGGGCGGGCCCGCCATGAGCAAGTTCGAAGTGCTCACCGGCATGGCCTACGCTGCCTTCGCCGAGGCGCCGGTCGATGTCGCGGTCGTCGAGACGGGATTGGGCGGCACCTGGGACGCCACGAACGTCATCGACGGCCAGGTGGCGGTGATCACGCCGATCGGCTTGGACCACACCGACTACCTCGGTCCGGACCTCGCTTCGATCGCGGGGGAGAAGGCCGGGATCATCAAGCGCGCCCCGGAGAGCCTGGTGCCCCGCGACAACGTCGCGGTGATCGCGCAGCAGGAGCCGGAGGCGATGGAGGTGCTGCTGCGCCGCGCCGTCGAGGTGGACGCGGCGGTCGCCCGCGAGGGCTCGGAGTTCCGCGTGCTCGCCCGGCAGATCGCGGTGGGCGGGCAGCAACTCGAGTTGCAGGGCCTCGGCGGGGTGTACGACGAGATCTTCCTGCCGTTGCACGGCGAGCATCAAGCGCGCAACGCGGTGCTCGCGCTCGCGGCGGTGGAGGCATTCTTCGGCGCGGGCGCGCAGCGCAGGCTCGACATCGACGCCGTGCGCGCGGGTTTCGCGAGCGTCACCAGTCCGGGGCGGATGGAGCGGATGCGCAACGCGCCGACCATCTTCATCGACGCCGCGCACAACCCGGCGGGCGCGCGAGCGCTTGCCGCGACGCTGACCGACGAATTCGACTTCCGCAAGCTGGTCGGCGTGGTCGCGGTGCTCGGTGACAAGGACGCCGCCGGCATCCTCACCGCGCTGGAGCCGGTGTTCGACGAGATCGTCGTCACCAGCAACGGTTCGCCCCGCGCGCTGGACGTGGACACCCTCGCCGACCTCGCGGTGCAGCGCTTCGGCGACGAGCGCGTGGTTTCCGCCGCCACGCTGCCCGACGCGCTGGAGACCGCGATCGCGATCGCCGAGGAGGTGGGCGACGCGGGCGAGATGGTGTCCGGCGCCGGGGTGATCATCACCGGGTCGGTGGTCACGGCGGGCGCGGCCCGCGCACTGTTCGGAAAGGACCCGGCGTGAGCGCCGGGTGTGCGTACGGCGGCCCGCTCGACCATGACGGGACCGAGAGCCACCGCACGAGCGCCGGTCGCCCGGTGCGTCCGGTGGATACCGAGGAGGGCACAGCATGAGCGAACCGGCCGAACGAGACGAACAGCCGGTGCCCGCGCCCGCGACCGACCCGTGGAAGGGCTTGCGCGGGGTGATGGCGGGGACGCTGGTGCTGGAGGCGATCGTGGTGCTGCTCGCGTTACCGGTGGTCGCCGACGTGGGCGGCGGGGTGACCTGGTTGTCCGGCACCTACCTCGTGGCGCTCGCGGTGGTGATGTTCCTCGGGGCCGGAGTGCAGCGGCGGCCCTGGGCGCTGCCGTTCAATCTCGCCTTGCAGGCGCTGGTGCTGCTCGGCGCGTTCATCCACGTGTCCATCGGCGTCATCGGCGTGGTGTTCGCCGTGGTCTGGGGCTTCATCCTGGTGCTGCGCGCCGACGTGCGCGGCCGGATGGAGAAGGGGCTGCTGCCGAGCCAGCGCATCCAGCGGTCCTAGCCGCGGGCGCACGGCGCGGGAGCGCCGGAAACGATCAGCCGACCGCTCGTGCGGGGGCCGGAAGGATGCCCGATAGGCTGGGCGCCGTGACTGAGCAGACGTTGGTACTCATCAAGCCGGACGGTGTGGCCCGTGGCCTTGTCGGCGAGGTGCTGGCACGGATCGAGCGCAAGGGCCTGAAGATCGCCGCCCTGGAGCTGAAGCACGTATCGGAGGAACTGGCCAAGGGCCACTACGCCGAGCACGCCGAGAAGCCGTTCTTCGGGTCGCTGATCGAGTTCATCACCTCGGGCCCGGTCGTCGCGGCCATCCTGGAGGGCCCGCGCGCCATCGCCGCGTTCCGCCAGATCGCGGGCGGCACCGATCCGGTCGAGAAGGCCGTGCCGGGCAGCATTCGCGGGGACTTCGCTCTGGAGACCCAGGAGAACCTGGTCCACGGGTCCGATTCGCCCGAATCGGCCAAGCGGGAGATCGCCCTCTGGTTCCCCGAACTGCCCGCCTGACCGGGTCTCGATCGCCGGGCCCGCGCCGCCGCGACACCTGCGTTCGCGTCGCGGGCCGGGCCGAGTCGAGCGCCGATGGCGAACGCCCGGCGCGCGGTATGGGATACTGGCATCGGCTGCTTTCGACGCCGACTGTTCGTGCAGGTGCGCGAACGAAACGTGACGAGGGCAGCCGGATGACACCACGGTTCGATGCCGATCATCGCTGCCATGGACAAACGGCCTGGTCAACGGGCTCGCTGTTCGTGTAGGCACGCTGGATGAGCGCTCGCGCCGCGGAGTTCAGCCATACAGCCAGGCGCCGCGTGACCAGTTAGCCCGACCGACGCACAACCGAGGAGATAACCGGGCACGCGGGGCGAGACCACTGATCTCGCGCCCACCGGGTGTGAGTCGAACGGACAGCGCCCCCGCGTCGGCCGCGTCACTCCCGCCGGGAGGGACGCGCCCGGGGGCCCGAGGAGACTTCGTGGCCGATCAAGAGCCGCTGGAAACAACATCACAGGATGCCGAACAATTGCCGGAGCGAATCCGAGTTCACGCACTCGCCAAGCTGCTGGGGGTAACGAGCAAGCGCATCCTGGCCAAGCTGACCGAGATGGGGGCGGACGCGCGCAGCGCCCAGTCGAACGTCGACCGGGCCGTCGCGGAGTCGGTGCGCGACGCCTTGGTGACGGTCGAGGCCGACGCCGCGACCGAGCAGCCCGCCGCAGGGCCGCAAGACGCCGCCGCGCCCGCGCAACCCCAGGAGGACGCGCCCACGCGGACGGCGCCCGCCGCCGAACAACCGGCGCCTCGGGCCGAAGAGCCCGAACCGGGCCGTGACGGTCCCTTCTCCGGTGCGGGCGTCATCTTCTCCGCACCGGACACGCCGTCCACCACGCAGCCGCCGCTCGGCGCCACCCCCAGCCACACGCAGCTGTTCACGCACTCGGTGCGGCCGGAACCGGAGCCGGCGGCCCCCGCGGTGTTCGAGTCCGCCGCCGTCGTGCAGGCGCCGCTGTTCCTGTCACCGGATGCCGCGGCCGCCGAGCAGGCGCGCAAGCAGCGCCGCGCCGAGCGGGAGGCGCGCCGCACCGAGGAGCAGGCGCCCGAGCCCGTCGAGGACGAGACCGAGGTCGCCGAGGACGAACGCGAGTCGGCCGATCAGCAGGATGATGCCGAGGGCCAGCCGAGGCGCAGGCGCCGCGGCCGCCGGGGGCGTGGCCGCGGCCGGGGCGAGCAGCAGTCCGAGACCGACGGCGATGGCGAGGACACCGAGTCCGAGACCGACGAGGAGTCGGCTCCCGCGCCCGCGGAGCAGGCCGAGTCCGCCGCGGCGGAGTCCACGGAGGCCGCCGAGGGCGATGGCGAGGACGAGGACGGCGTGCCGGAAGGTTCCAGCCGTCGTCGCCGTCGCCGTCGTCGCCGCAAGGTGGCCGGTGAATCGGGCGAGAACGAGTCCGCCGACGACGACCCGCCGAACACGGTCGTGCACGAGCGCGAGCCGCGCAACAAGAGCCGCAGCCGGGCCGCGGTCGACGAGGTCCAGGGCATCACCGGCTCCACCCGGCTGGAGGCGAAGCGGCAGCGCAGACGGGACGGACGCGAGGCCGGCCGTCGCCGTCCGCCGATCCTGACCGAGTCGGAGTTCCTGGCCCGGCGCGAAGCCGTCGACCGGGTGATGGTCGTGCGCGAGAAGTCCTTCCCGGACCACCCCACCGCGACGCAGGTGGCGGTGCTCGAGGACAACGTCCTGGTCGAGCATTTCGTGACGAGCACCGGCTCCGCGTCCATGGTGGGCAACGTCTACCTGGGCAAGGTGCAGAACGTGCTGCCCAGCATGGAGGCCGCGTTCGTCGACATCGGCCGCGGCCGCAACGGCGTGCTGTACGCGGGCGAGGTCAACTGGGAGGCCGCCGGGCTCGGCGGCAAGGAGCGCAAGATCGAGCAGGCGCTCAAGCCGGGCGACCAAGTGCTGGTGCAGGTGAGCAAGGACCCGGTCGGCCACAAGGGCGCCCGGCTGACCACGCAGATCAGCCTGGCCGGACGTTTCCTGGTGTACGTGCCGGGCGGCACCTCCACCGGGATCAGCCGCAAGCTGCCGGACACCGAGCGCAAGCGCCTCAAGGAGATCCTGCGTGACATCGTGCCCGCCGACGCGGGCGTGATCATCCGCACCGCCTCCGAAGGCGTCAGCGAGACCGAACTGGCCCGCGACGTGGAGCGGCTGCAGGCGACCTGGCGCAAAATCCAGGAGCAGACCGGCAAGGACAACAACGCGCCCAAGACGCTCTACGAAGAGCCCGATCTGCTGGTCAAGGTCATCCGTGACCTGTTCAACGAGGACTTCTCCAAGCTGGTCATCGAGGGTGACCGGGCCTGGAGCACGGTGGAGAAGTACATCGGCACCGTGGCGCCGGACCTGCTGGCCAGGGTCTCTCGGCACGACAACAACGGCGTCGACGTGTTCGAGACCTACCGGATCGACGAGCAGCTGGCCAAGGCGCTCGATCGCAAGGTGTGGCTGCCTTCCGGCGGCACCCTGGTGATCGACCGCACCGAGGCCATGACGGTGATCGACGTGAACACCGGCAAGTTCACCGGCGCGGGCGGCAGCAATCTGGAGGAGACGGTCACCAGGAACAACCTGGAGGCGGCCGAGGAGATCGTGCGCCAGATGCGGCTGCGCGACATCGGCGGCATGATCGTCGTCGACTTCATCGACATGGTGCTCGAGTCCAACCGCGACCTGGTGCTGCGCCGCCTGACCGAGGCGCTCGGCCGGGACCGCACCCGCCACCAGGTCTCCGAGGTCACCTCGCTCGGCCTGGTCCAGATGACCCGCAAGAAGCTGGGCACCGGCCTGGTCGAGGCGTTCTCCACCACCTGCGAGCACTGCCACGGACGCGGCATCCTCGTGCACAGCTACCCGGTGGAGACCGGTTCCGGCGAAGAGCCCGCAGGGCGCACCCGCGAGAGCGGTTCGCGCAGGCGTCGTGGCCGGGACAAGGGTGCGGCCGCGGCGCCGCAGCCCGCCAACGGGTCCGGTCCCGCCGCCGAGCACACCGAGGACGACGCGGCCGTCAAGCGGGCGCACCCGGTGGCGCTGGCGATGGCGGCGCACCAGCCCGACGACACCGAGCAGGCGCCGGGGACGGCCGGCGATACCTTCGCCGAGCCGCAGGTCGCGGGGGCGGGCGAGGCCGCCGTCGCCGACGCGGCCACCGAGGAGCGAGTCGTCACGGAGACCGTGGAGGCCGCGGTGGCGGTGCCCGCCGGGGAACCGGAGACCGAGCCCGCCGAAGTGGTCGAGGTCGTCGAGGAAGTCGAGAAGACCGAGGCGGTGCCGGCGGAAGAGCCCGTCTCCGCGGGCGAGGCCGACGCGGAACCCGCCGGTGCGGTTGTCCCGGCCGCCGAGCCCGTAGCGGTGTCCGCTCCGGTCGCCGAACCCGAGCCGGTCGCCGAAACCGCGGCGGCCGCCGAGCCCGTCGCGACGACCGAGAACGGTGCCACCGCCAACGGTGCCGCCGAGCCGAGCCGTCCGGCTCGTCGCCGGAGGGTTGCCCGTTCGGCCGCCGCGCCCGCCGCGGACAGCTCCGGCGCGGTGTTCGTGCTGCCCACCGGAGAGCAGGCGCCCGCGCCGGCGATCGACTACTCCCAGCCGGAGCCGGTCGAATTGCCGCAGCGCAGCAGGCCGCGCAGGCGGTCGGTCGGTCGCCCGGCAGGCGCGCCGGACGCCTCGAACTGAGGTCTGGCCGCCGTCCCGTGGCCCTCGCCGGTCCTTCCGGCGGGGGCCACGGGCGTCCGGGCAGCGAATCCGCGGCACGACCGCAGTGCTCGGGCGGACGCCGGTTTGGTCGTCACGGTGGCCGTCCTGTAATCTTGGACAGTCGCTGCCCGGTGACAACATGTTTTGTCTTCGTGGCCCGGTTCTCGACAGTGCGATACCGAGAGCCACCAGATGCCGAGGCGGTGGCGATTACCAGACCAGTCGTGTGGCGGTTTCCGGTGGCATCAGACCGGAGGAGTCGCCGCGTGAGCAAGTGCCGAGCACTATAGGAAGAAGGGCAGCCGACCGATGGCAACGTACGCGATCGTCAAGACCGGCGGAAAGCAGTACAAGGTCGCGGTCGGTGACCTGGTGAAGGTCGAGAAGATCGAGGGTGCGCCGGGTACCGCCGTGGCGCTGGATCCGGTTCTCGTCGTCGATGGCGCCGAGCTGACCACCGATGCCGACAAGCTGGCCAAGGTCTCCGTGGCCGCCGAGGTGGTCGAGCAGACCAAGGGCCCGAAGATCCGCATCCACAAGTTCAAGAACAAGACCGGCTACCACAAGCGCCAGGGTCACCGTCAGCCGCTGACGGTCCTGAAGGTCACCGGCATCAAGTAAGACATCCCGAGGAGAACCAGCCATGGCACACAAGAAGGGTGCGTCCAGTTCCCGGAACGGACGCGATTCCAACGCCCAGCGACTCGGCGTCAAGCGCTTCGGCGGCCAGACGGTCAAGGCGGGCGAGATCCTAGTGCGTCAGCGCGGCACCCACTTCCACCCCGGCGTGAACGTCGGCCGTGGCGGTGACGACACCCTGTTCGCCCTGGCGGCGGGCGCGGTGGAGTTCGGCACCAAGCGCGGACGCAAGACCGTCAACATCGTCACCCCGGAGCCGGTTCAGGCCTGACCGCCGAACCATATCCGGATAGACAGCGAGCGGGTCAGGGTCTCGGAACCCTGGCCCGTTTTTCGTGTTCGCGAACGACCGCTCTCAGTACGACCAGTCCCGAAGGAGGATGATTCGGCGTATGTCCAAGTTCATCGACCGTGTCGTGCTACATGTGCGTGCGGGCAAAGGCGGCCACGGCTGCGCTTCGGTGCACCGCGAGAAGTTCAAGCCGCTCGGCGGCCCGGACGGCGGCAACGGCGGCAACGGTGGAGACGTCATCCTCGAGGTCGACTCCAACGTGCACACGCTGCTGGACTTCCACTTTCACCCCCACGCGAAGGCCGGCAACGGCAAGCCGGGTGAAGGCGGCAACCGCGACGGCAAACAGGGCGCCGACCTGGTGCTGAAGGTGCCCGACGGCACCGTGGTGCTCGACGACGACGGCAAAGTGCTCGTCGACCTGGTCGGCACCGGCAACCGCTTCATCGTCGCCCGCGGCGGCCGCGGCGGGCTCGGCAACGCCGCGCTGGCGTCGAAGGCCCGCAAGGCCCCGGGTTTCGCGCTGCTCGGCGAGGACGGCGAAGAACTCGACTTGGTGCTCGAACTGAAATCGGTCGCCGACGTCGGGCTCGTCGGCTTCCCTTCGGCGGGCAAGTCCTCGCTGGTCTCGGTGCTCTCGGCGGCCAAGCCGAAGATCGCGGACTACCCGTTCACCACGCTGGTGCCCAATCTCGGCGTCGTCGCCAGCGGTGAGACCACCTTCACGATCGCCGATGTGCCGGGACTGATCCCGGGTGCCAGCGAGGGCCGCGGCCTCGGGCTGGACTTCCTGCGGCACTTGGAGCGCTGCGCGGTGCTCGCCCATGTGGTGGACTGCGCGACGCTGGAGCCGGGCCGCGATCCCGTGTCCGACGTCGACGCGCTCGAGGCCGAACTCGCCGCCTACCAGCCCGCGCTCAGCGCGGACGCAGGGCTCGGCGACCTGGCCGACCGCCCCCGCGTGGTGATCTTGAACAAGATCGATGTGCCCGACGCGGCCGAACTGGCCGAGATGGTGACCCCGGAGTTCACCGCACGCGGTTGGCCGGTGTTCGAGATCTCCGCCGTGAGCCGGGCGGGTTTGCGCCCGTTGACCTTCGCTCTCGCGGACCTGGTGCGCCGCTACCGCGAAGAGCATCCGAAGGCCGCGCCGAAGCGCCCGGTCATTCGCCCGATCGCGGTGGACGACACCGGATTCAGCGTGATCGCCGACCCGGAGGAGCCGGGCGGCTTCATCGTGCGCGGCACCCGGCCGGAGCGGTGGGTGCGGCAGACCCAGTTCGACAACGACGAGGCCGTGGGTTACCTGGCCGACCGTCTCGCGCGCTTGGGCGTGGAAGACGAGCTGGTGCGGCAGGGCGCGGAGCCGGGAGCGCCGGTGACCATCGGCGACGTGACGTTCGACTGGGAGCCGCAGATCTCGGCGGGCATCGACATGGTGCCCACCGGGCGCGGCACCGACATCCGGCTCGAGCAGACCGACCGGGTCAGCGCGGCCGAGCGCAAGCACGCGTCCCGGGTGCGCCGCGGCCTGGTACGCGAAGACGAGGAGTAGGACGTGGACCACGGTCGAGCCGCCGTGCGCCCCTGGTGGGCGCCGGACTCGATCGTGCGCGGTCCGGTCCAGGCCGGGACAACCGCCCCGGCCGACGTGGATTCGATGGTGGTGCAGGGAGTTCGGTGGCGATGCAGGTGAGGTCTATCAGCGCCGAGGCGGATTCCTCGGGCCTGAGCGAGGCGCGGCAGGCGATCGCGGCGGCGCGACGGGTCGTGGTGAAGATCGGCTCGTCCGCGCTGACCAGCCTGAAGGGCGGACTGGACACCGCGCGGCTGGATCGGCTGGCCGACGCGGTGGAGGCGCGGATGCGCGCCGGATCCGATGTGGTGGTGGTCTCCTCGGGCGCCATCGGCGCAGGCATCGCGCCGCTGGGCTTGACCAGCCGTCCGCGTGACCTGGCGACCAAGCAGGCGGCGGCGAGCGTCGGGCAGCTGGCCCTCGCGCACGCCTGGGGCACGTCGTTCGCCCGCTACGACCGCACGGTGGGGCAGGTGCTGCTGAGCGCCGACGACTTCGCCCGGCGCGAGCACC
The DNA here is from genome assembly GCF_035544775.1 of Nocardia implantans. Lineage (NCBI taxonomy): Bacteria > Bacillati > Actinomycetota > Actinomycetes > Mycobacteriales > Nocardiaceae > Nocardia > Nocardia implantans. The sequence continues at coordinate 325,121 of NZ_JAYKYQ010000002.1, forward strand.
ACCGCAACGCGCAGCGCACCCTCGATCGCCTGCGCTCGCTCGGCGCGATCGCGGTGGTGAACGAGAACGACACGGTCGCGACGGAGGAGATCCGCTTCGGCGACAACGACCGGCTCGCCGCGCTGGTCGCCCACCTCATCGGCGCCGACGCGCTGGTGCTGCTGTCGGATGTGGATGGCCTCTACGACGGCGACCCCCGCAAGGGCGCGGCCACGCTGATCCCCGAGGTGCGCAGCAGCGCCGATCTGGACGGCGTCATCGCGGGCAGCGGTGGCGCGCTCGGCACCGGCGGCATGGCGTCCAAGCTGTCGGCGGCGCGCCTGGCCGCGGACGCGGGCGTGCCGGTCCTGCTCGCCGCCGCGTCGTCGGCCGCCACCGCGCTGAGCACCGGCACCGTCGGGACCGCGTTCGCCGCCCGCCCGGTACGGTTGTCCGCCCGGAAATTCTGGGTCCGGCACGCCGCCGACAGCCGTGGCACGCTGCTCATCGATGACGGCGCGGTCCAGGCGGTGGCGCACCGGCGCCGGTCGCTGCTCGCGGCCGGGATCGTCGGCGTCCGCGGCCGCTTCTACGGCGGTGACGTGGTGGACCTGGTTGCCCCGGACGGCCGCGTCGTCGCCAGGGGCGTCGTCGAGTACGACAGCACCGAACTGGCGGGCATGCTCGGCCGCTCCACCGCCGAACTCCCCGACACGATGCAACGTCCCGTCATCCACGCCGACGACCTCGTGAAGGTCTGAGCACGCGCCGTTCGAGTCGGCGCCCGATGCGCTACGTCCCGGAGCTCCGATCACCGCGAGGCATGGCTGCTGAAGCCCTCCGTATCTCGGGGGCAGTCGCACCGACCGCTGCCAGCCGAACGCAGTACGACGTGGTCGGGCATCATGGCCGGCATGCACGATTGGCCCGCACCCGACTCCGGAGAGGTCCCGACCCCGGAATTGGTCGCAGCGTGGGTAGCGCTCGACACCATCCCGTCCGAACGAATCCCACTCTGGGCAGCGCAGTGGCTGATTCAGGGGTACGACGGTGAAACGCTCAGAGAATTGGCTGGGTTGAGTGGCACGGATCCTCATGAGGTCCACGACATACTGCCCGCGGCGCTGGCCGACTGCGGCGCAGCCATCCCGGACTCGGACGCAGCCGCGGCCCAGGTGGCGTTCACCAAACTCGCACGCATGCACGCCGACAACCGAGCCACCGAGAGATGGGTCCTGGGCAAGGTTTACGAGATCGTCGCCCGGTCCGGCTATGCCGACAGCGTCCTCGCACTTCCACTCGGCCGGATATTCGATCTCGAAGACGAGTGGGGAGCGGGCTGGGGTCGATCGGAACAGCAACTCGCATACGAGATACAGAACGCATGCAGAACCCAACTCGCCACGAGTCGCCCAGCACACGACCACTAGGCCGTTCGACCCCCTCACGGTGTCCTGCGCAACATGATCAGGCGTATGCAGCCGAGAGGTGCGGCGCTGTCGTGGCGATCGGAGTGGTCCGACCGCCACGAGTGCTGCTGACGAGTCCGAGGTCGCCAGGACGCGCCTCGCGTTGCGGCGGAAGATCCGGTGCGGGGCGTCAGGATGGGACGACGCCGGGTTGGTTGGTGGTCGGGATCTGCTGTTGGCTGCCGTCCACCGGTCCCGTGACTCCGGGTTGGCCGTTCGGGTCGGGCATCGGCACGGAGGGTGCCGGAGGCGGCGCGGGCTGCGGGCTCGGCGGCGGTGCCTGAGGCGGTTGGGGGGCCTGGGGCGCTGGCGGCGCGGATGAGCTCGGTGGTTCGGGGGCCGGCGGTGGGCTCGGTGGCGCAGGTGGCGCGGATGAGCTCGGTGGTTCCGGGGCCGGAGGCGGGGGTGGTGGCGCGGATGAGCTCGGTGGTTCCGGGGCCGGAGGCGGGGGTGGTGGCGCGGACGAGCTCGGCGGCTGCGTCGGTTCCGGGGTCGCAGGCGCTGCCGGGGCGGATGAACTGGGTGGTTGCGTCGGCTCGGTGGTCGGCGGCGGGGGAGGGGCCGACGAACTCGGCGGTTGCGTGGGCGCCGGGGACTGTGGCGCCGGAGTGGGGCTCGGCGGCGCGGTTGTGGACGGCGCCTGCTGTGTCGACTCCGGTGACGGTGTGGGCTGTTCGGTGGACGGCGCTTGCTGCGTCGGAGCCTGCTGGGCAGGCGGTGCGGAAGGAGTCTGCTGCGATTCCGGCTTCGGCTGTGTGGGTGGCGACGAATTGTGTGATGGCCCCGGCGTTTCCGGACCGGAAGGCTCGGGCTGCGTTGCGCGCGGCGACCATTCGTCGTTCGGTGATGTCTGCTCGGGCGCCGAGTATCGCGGCGTGCCGGGCGAGGCGGACTGCGGCGCCGTGGCCGCGGGCGGTGCGGGCAGCGCGGGCACGGCGGATCCCGCCGCGGAATAGGCTGGTTTGTAGACCATGTTCATCGTGAGCACGGCCTCTTGGCGCAGCGCCTCCTGCGCCATCTGCGCGTCGATGACGTGCGCCGCCTCCAGCAGTTGCGCGATCGCGCCGACCGGTCCGGAAGCGCCCGGCGGAACCACCGCGAGTTTCACCGCCTCGGCGGCCGCGGCGACCCCGCCGAGCCGTGCGCCCACTTGACCGAGCACCGCGGCCAGCTCGTCGGCCGACGCCGCGAAACTGCGAGCGCAGGCCTGGGCGGCGTCGGCGGCGGCGCCCCGCCACTCGGCCGTGTTCATCACGCGGTCGACGCCGCCGTGGGTGAGCGGGAACGACGTGGCGAGCGCGCCGGCCGCGTCGAGCCAGATCGTCGAGGCGCGCAGCACCTGCGCGGCGTCGATCTGCTGCGCCTTCGCGTAGATCTCCTCGTGCCGCAGCGACTCGAAATGTTCCATCGAGTTGATGTAGGTGGGATCGGAACCGGTCATCGGGGCAACCTCGTCCGGACCGCGCGCAGAGCGGCGGCACTCGCCGCGTCGGCCTCTTCGAACAGTCCTCCGCTGATCAGGAACGCTTCCTTCATGCGGTAGGCCGCCTCGATGTAGTGATCGAGCAGCGCCGCCGCGTCCCGCGCTTTATGGCTGAAACCCGCCTGCAACTGCTGGGCGGAGACGAACCCGCCGAAACCGCCGAGTTCCGCGGCGGATTCGAGGCTCTGCTGTAGGTGGATCAGCCGATCGGCCTGCCGTTCGTACATCTCGGCGCACTGCCGAGCCGCCGCCGGATCGAACTGGACGGTCCCGGCCTGCGCGGCCTCCTTGAATCGGGCGATATCGGCTCGGCTGTTCTCGATCGTCATCGCTCACCCCTGAGATCGGTCGGTCCGCCCCAGACTAACCGGAAGCCCTGTGCGGGGTCAGCAATAGGCACCGGCCGCGGTCACGAAAGTGAGCTATATCGGTATGCGCTTTTGCAATTGGGTGGCGATCTGCTCGGCCGACGCGGGCGCGATGCGCACTTCGTCGCCCGCCTTGATCAGGTATCTTCCGTCGTCACGCACATCGATCCAGGTGTAGTGGATCGGTGGAGGCGGGGTCGGGCGATCCAGCCGCGGTTCGATCCTGATGTGGCCCTCGGCGGTATGCGGCTCCAGCAGCAACTTGCGGATCCGTGGCGCCGCCTGCTGTCGTGCGGGCACGGTCTCCTGATCGCGCACCGCGGCTCCGGACGCGACACGAGCGGGTTCGCGGCCCGCGGGGGTCTTCGGCAGCAGCGCCGCGATCCGCCGGCCCAGTTTGGCGCTGTGTCCGATCGAAATACGCACGCGTCCACCGAAATCGGGGCTCGTTCCGGGTTCCTGCACCGCGAGCACGGCGCGGTCGTAGATGGTGGCGGCCAGCAGCCGCAGTTCGCCCCCCGGCTGGTGGGTGCCGCCGATCGCCACGATCCTGGTGTGCGGCCTGGCCAGAATGCGCAGGCAGGCCGACAAGTCGGGATCGGAGCCGAGCGGCAGCCGCTCGGCCAGAGTGATGCGCAGCTTTTCGGCGTCGTCCTCGGTTCTGGGCGTTTCCAGGATGCGCAGCGGGAAGGGGTGGCGGTCCAAGTCGGTCTCGCGCCATATGTGGGCGAACTCGTCCGGAGTGAAGGTCCATTCCACGGCCGAATCACATCCTCACCGAACCCGCCAATGCTGCTCGTAGCCTAGCGTTTCCGACGCCGGACGGGGGAAGTCCCGCGCGGGGACCCCGGCGCCCCGCCGGACGCGTCCGGCATCCGGCCTGAAAAACCCTGGTTTCGCGACGGTGTCGTGCTCGACCCTCCCCTTCTGTTCTGCTGAAATAAGAGAAAGGCACGGCAACGACCGGGTAGGAATGCGATCTGCCGAGGAGGGATTGCGGTGCACACCATGAAGCGGCAGCTGGGCGCGGGAGCCGTTCTGTCTTTCCTGGCCGGTGGCCTCGTCTGCGCTGGAGCCGGGCCCGCCGCAGCGGAACCCGGCGGCTGCTATGTCGACCGTGGCGTCACCGATGCGGCCGCGTTGTGCCACAGCGGTGAAGGGGCGTCGGTGCTCGAGGCCGAATGCCTCGGCTTCTTCCTGCCGTCGGAGCGGTCCACGCCGGTGTTCGGCTACTACAGCGGCTTCGAGTCGCGACAGACGCCGGTCGGCAAGCCGATGCGCGTCACCTGTGTCTCCGAGGGCGCCGTGGGGATCGCCACGCTCGCGTTCATCGTCCCCGCGACGTCGTAACACCGCGAATCGGCGCCGACCGGGATCGCGGCGGTCAGCTCGGCCTGGCCTCGAGCACGTTGTCGGGGGAAGCCGTCGGCACGCGCCGGATCAGCGTGAATCCGTGCCCGGCGAGGAAGTCGCGGTACTCGGCCTCGGTGCGTTCCCGTCCGCCCGCGTTGACCAGCATCTCCAAGTCGATGTACTTGCTCGGATGCGGTGCGGTGTGTTCGGGGACGACCAATTCCACGAGCAGCAACCGCGCGTGCGGTGGCATGGCCGCGCGCACGGTACGCAGGATGCGCCCGGCGTCCGGCTCGGCCCAGTCGTGCAGGATGTGCTTGAGGATGTAGGCGTCCGCTCCCTTCGGAACGCGGTCGAAGAAGGAGCCGGCTTCCACCGCGCAGCGATCGGCCAGGCCGAGGGCGGCGAGCCGGGCCGGGGCCGCGGCCACCACTTCGGGCAGGTCGAACAGGATGCCGCGCGACCGGGGAGCGCGGCGCAGGATTTCGGTGAGCAGCGAACCCTCGCCGCCGCCGACGTCGACCAGGGTCTCGTAGCGGCCGAAATCGTAGGCGGCCAGCAGCGATTCCATCGACAGGGTACCGATGCTGCTCATCGCCCGGTCGAACAGTTCGCCGAGTTCCCGGTCGTGCTGGACGTATTCGAAGAACGGCATCCCGTCGAGTTTCACGCCGACCGGTTCACCGGTGCGCACGGCGTCGACCAGGTGCGTCCAATGGTTGCGGTGGCCGGGCGAACCGAAGAACAGCACCGCGTCGCGCAACGACACGTCCGAGTCGCGGCACAGGGCGCGCGCCATCGGCGTCAGCGCGTACCGCCCGTCGCGCCGCTGGGTGAAGATGCCGTGGCTGATCAGCAGCCGCAGCAACCGTCGCAGCGCGTCTTCGTCGGCGCCGACCGCCGCCGCGAGGTCCGCACCCCGCCGCGGCCCCGCCGCGAGCGCGTCGGCCACGCCGAGCGCCGCGGCGGCGTGGATGGCCTGCGTGATCCAGCCGGCGGCGATCAGCTCCATCAGCGCGAGGTGCCCCGGCACCAGCTTGCGGAACGCGACGGCCATGGCGGCGCGCACCGATTCGACGGCCCGTACCAGCGGCAGTGGCGGAATTCTCGGTCGATCGGACGCCACGGCGACTCCATCCGTCGAAGGTAGGCACTCTGCGCTTCGTCTAGGAGGGTACGTCGCGGCCGGATTCGCTGCGCTGTTTGTCGCGCTCGGCGGCGGTGGCGAGATAGTCGCCGAGTTCGCGGCGCAGCGTGACGTCCAGCGAGCGGGCGAGCGTGGCGTGCACCGAGGCCACCGCCAGCTCGCGCATCTTGTTGAGCATCGTTGTGGTCTCGGCGATCTCGCTGCTGGTGTCGGGCATCCAGCCGGGGCCGTGCTCGTCGATGATGTGCTGTTTGGCGGCGGTGATCATGATGTGCGTGATGTCATCGATCCGGTCGGCCACCTTGGCATAGATCTCGATGAGCGTGCGCAGCTCGAGGCCGTACTCGTGCAGTTCGGCGAACGAGGTGAGCAACTGGGTCTCGGTGAACACGACCGTGTCGCCCTCCAGCCGGACCAGCCGCATCTCGCGCAGCCGGTCCACCAGCTCGTCGGCCTCGGCGCCGAGGATGGTGCCGATCAACTCGCGCGGCACCTCGAAGGTCTCGTCCTTGGCCCAGGACGCCGTCACGGCGTGTTGCAGGCCCAGCACCTCGGTCAGGTCCTTGCCGGTCTCCCAGCTGGTGATGAAGTCGGCGATGTGCGCGGTGGTGAAGCCGCGCTGCAGCAGCGCGTCGATCAAGCGCAGCCGCTCGAGGTGGGCGTCGTCGTAGATGCTGGCCCTGCCGTCCTTGCCGACCGGCGGCGGCAGCAGCCCGCGCTCCTGGTAGGCGCGCACGTTGCGGGTGGTGGTGCCCGCGGCGCGCGCGAGGTCATCGATCCGGTACTCCGGCGTCGACCTCACCTCCCTCGCTGACCACGGCGCCGATGACCGGCGGCGCGCCGTAGAACTCCCTGCGGACCGAGTCTATCGTCCGCGCCGCCGGTGTTCCGGCACCTAGGAAACCGGCGCCACTCGTTGTCGCCGCTGGTCGGCGGTCGATTCGACCACCAGGTAGTCGTCGAGATCGACCTTGCGCAGCTGATGGACGTACTGGGTGGCGAAGCCCGGGTACATGGTCGCGTTGAAGCCGTCCTCGGTGAGATACCAGCTGCGGCATCCCGAGTTCCAGGTGGTGGCCGACAACTTGCGCTGGATGGCGGCGTTGTAGCGGTCCTGCCGGTCGCGCCGCACGTCCAGCATGCGCAGGTTCCGGTCCAGGATGATGCCGATCGCGCCGACGAGGTAGTCGATCTGGGCTTCCATGTACACCAGTGCCGAGTTGTGTCCCGGGCCGGAGTTGGGTCCGAACGTGAGATAGAGGTTGGGATAACCGGAGACCGCGACGCTCTTGTAGGCGTAGGCCCCGCGCGCCCATTCGTCCGCGAGAATCCGGCCGTCGCGTCCCACCACGGGAACGGGCGTCCCGGTCTTGGAGACGTCGAACCCGGTCGCGAAGACGATGCAGTCCGCTTGGTGCTCGATACCTTCGGCGGTGCGGATGCCGTGCTCGGAGATGCGGGCGATCGGCCAGGTGATCAGCTTGCAGTTGTCCCGTTGCAGGGCGGGGTAGTAGTCGTCGGTCATCAGCAGGCGTTTGCAGCCCGCCCGGAAGTCGGGGGTGAGCTGGCGGCGCAGCCACGGATCCTTGACCTGCCTGCGCAACTGGGCTTTGCCGACCAGTTCGACCACCCTGGTCAGCGGCGTGTTCCAGACCACGCCCAGCGCCACCGACTCGTGGCCGTAGAACCAGGCGCGCCGCGCCAGCTGCTCGGCGGCGGGCACCCGGCGGTAGAGCTCTTTGGTCAAGCCGTTGGTCTGCCGGTCGACCCGTGGCAGCACCCAGCCGGGCGTGCGCTGGAAAACCTTCACCGAGGCGGCCTTCTCCACCAGCTCCGGGATGATCTGGACCGCGCTGGCCCCGGTGCCGACGACGGCGACGCGTTTGCCGGTGAAGTCGTAGTCGTGATCCCAGCGGGCACTGTGGATCTTGTGGCCTTTGTAGGTCTCGATCCCGCGGATGTCCGGGAAACTGGCGTTGGCCAGCGGGCCGGACGCCAGCACGACGGTGCGGGCGAGGATCGGCTCCGCGTGGCCGTCGACCGCGATCTCCCAGACTCCCGCCCGCTCGTCGAACACCATGCCGGAAACGTTGTGTCCGAGCCGGATGTGCGGACCGAGCCGGAACTGCGCTGCCATCGTCTCGATGTAGCCGAGGATCTCGTTGCTGCCGGAGTAGGTGCGCGACCAGTTCGGGTTCGGCGCGAAACTGTAGGAGTACAGCCGCGACGGAATGTCGCATGCCGCACCGGGATAGGTGTTGTCGCGCCAGGTGCCGCCGATCGCGGCGCCGCGTTCGAGGATCGCGAAATCGCGGATCCCGCGTTGCTTCAGCCGGATGGCCGTGCCGATTCCGGCGAACCCGCCGCCGATGACGGCGACGTCGAGGGTGTGCGTGCTCATCGGATTCCCTGTCATGCGGCGGGCTCGTAGGTCAGTTCCTTCGACCACGTGGGGTTGTTGCGCAGCAGCGTCTTCGGCACCAACCCGGTGATCTTCACCAGCGCGTCGGCCACCAGGTGATACGGGTGTCCGCGGTCGATCACCCAGCTGCCGTGCATCTTCACGATCTGGTACATCGGCAGCCTGCGGGCGAACTCGCTGCGCTCGCCCACGTTCGCGTACCGCTTGAGCGCCCCGTAGAGCTTCTCCTCGTCCACGCCCATCGCGACGATGTTGTCGCGCATCTTGTTCAGCAGCGGGACGTAACTCAGCACGCCGATGATCAGCGACGGCTTGGCCCAGCCGCCGACCAGGTCGATGAGCAGCTTGCGCATTTCCGCGTGGCCGAGCAGGTCCATCACGGCGAAGTCGACGGCGAGGTGGCGGGATTCGTCGGAGTTGATCTTCTTGAACGCCTCCTGGCAGACCGGGTCCTCGATCTCGTCCATGATGAACTTGATCAGCGCGCCGTCGAGCGCGACCTCGAGCATCGGGATGACCGTGCCGAGGAACGACAGCGACATGTCGTCGGAGTACTTGTCCAGGAAGTCGATCACCAGCTTGACGTTGACGTTCGGCTGCGGGATCTCGTCACCCTCCAGCATGCCCCACCGGCGCATCAGCGCCAGCTCGGCGTTCGCGTGCTTCTGCTCCTCGGCATGGAAATAGCGGTAGATCTCGCGCAGCGTCTCGTTCGGCGCCTTCTTGGCCATCGCCGCGAAGCCGCGCGCGCCCACGTTCTCGATCCACATCAGATCGGCCATGAACGGCTTGAGCTTGGCGTGCAGTTCCGGCGTGATCGTCTCGGCGCCGGGAGCGTCCCAGTCGATGTCGGCCAGCGCCCACTGGCGGTCCTTGATCTTGCGGAGCATGTCCTCGAAGTCCATCGCGATGGCGGCCATGTCAGACTCCTGTCTTGTCGGTGACCGACGTGCGGTCGGCGGGGCTCGAGTCGTCCTGGGGCAGCAGCCGCTCCAAGAGCCCGAGGGCGAAGGTGTACTGCGCGGGGAAGTACCGCTTGAGCAGCCAGACGACGTGCGCGTCCACCTGGGGGAGCACGTAGAGCTGCCCGCGGTCGTGCGCGTCCAGCGCGGTGCGCGCGACGCGCTCGGGGGAGAAACCGGTCCAGCGCATGAGGAAGTCGGCCAGCTGCGCCGAGGCCTCGGTGATCCGGCCGTCACGGGCGACGTTGGTGCGGACGAACGTCGGGCACAGAACCGTGACCGCGACGCCGGAGCCGCTCAGTTCGGCCGCCATGGTCTCCGACAGCGACAGCACGCCCGCCTTGGACACGTTGTAGGCGGCCATAGAGGGGGCCGCGGCGAATCCGGCGGCCGAGGCGACGTTGATGATGCCGCCGCGCCCGGCGGCGCGCAGAAGCGGGGCGAAGACTTCGCAGCCGTGCACCACGCCCCACAGATTGATGCCGAGGGCCCACTGCCAATCGTCGAAACCGATGTTCCCCACCGGTTTTCCGCCGATGCCGACGCCCGCGTTGTTGATCACCAAGCTGACCGGGCTCTCGAAGAGGGTTTCGGCGAAGCGGGCGAGCAACTCCACGTCTTCCCGTTGCGCGACGTCGCAGCGGAAGGCGTGCGCGGCGCCGGGGTGATCGCGTTCGATCAGGGCGACCGTCTCGTCGGCGCGTGCCTCGTCGATGTCGGCGCAGATCACCCGGCCGCCGCGGGCGGCGATCTCCAGGGCGAACGCGCGGCCGATGCCGCTGCCCGCGCCGGTGACGACGGCTCGCGCGCCGTGCGTGCGCCGGGTGCGGCCCAGGGCCGCCAACTTGTCCAATCCGAACATCTCAGCTCACCTTTTTCGTGCCGGAGGTAGCGACCAGCGCCGCGCGCAGGAAGTCGGCGGCGCGGGCGAGGGCCTGGTCGGCCTCGGGCACCACCATGGGAAGGGCCTGGAAGACGTGCAGTTGTCCGGGCCAGATCTCGAGTTCGCAGCTGCCGCCCGCGCGCCGGACCATCTCGCACAGCGCCTGCGCGTCGGCGCCGAGCATCTCGGTGCCGCCGACCTGCACCAGGATCGGCGGCAGCGCGAGACCGTCCGGGATGGTCAGTCGCAGGCGCGCCGCGTCGGCCGGGTGGCCGCTGGTGTAGGCCGCGGGCAGTCTGCTCGCGGCGGCGGCGGAGATCAGCGGATCGGTCCGGACGCGTTCCCGTTCGGCCGCGAGGCCGAGGGTGAGGTCGAGCAGCGGGGAGAACATCGCCACGGCCGCGGGTTGCGGTCGTCGGTGCCGTCCGTTCTCGACCAGCAGGTCCAGTGCGAGATGACCGCCCGCGGAGTCGCAGGCGATCACCAGGTCGTCCGCGGCGATGCCACGACCGAGCAGCCAGCGGTAGCCCGCCTCGACGTCGTCGGCCGCGGCCGGGAACCGGTGTTCGGGCGCGAGGCGGTAGTCGGTGAGGAAGACGGGGAGCCCGGTCTTGGCCGACAGCCGGGCGGCGAGCCCGCGATGGGTGCGCGCCGAGCAGATCACGTATCCGCTGCCGTGGATGTAGTAGACGGCCCGCGTTCCGAACGGCACGCCCGCCGCCCGGACCCATTCGCCGCGCACCGCGCCCGACCGGATCTGGGTGACGGAAGTGCCTGCCGGAACGGGACCACCGACGGCCATCAGAGTGGCGATGAGTTTGCGTGCGAACCACACGCCCGGCGCGTTCATCGGAACCGCGCAGTTCAGCGGACGCAGGGTGAGCCTGGTGGCCGCCGCGGTCAGAGTGGCGCGTGCCGAGGGCGCGGTGGGAACACCGGGGACCGAGGTCCTCGTCGACCTTGTCATGCGCTAAGAATCAGTGATGAATGTGCCAGTTGTCAATGGCACATTTATAGAAGGCTGGTTTGTCTCCCGATTTACCGTGGAGGTATGGCCACGTTGGACGACGCCGGCATCGCGGCCGCGACGGTCGGCGCACTGCAGCCCTATGCGGTCACGGTGGTGCTCGAGGAGTACAACCCGGCGTGGCCGGTCTGGTACGCGGAAGAAGAAGCCGCGATACGGGCGGCGCTCGGCGATGACCGACGAGGCCGCCTATCTACCCGCGCTCGAGGCTGCCGGATATGCGTTGCGTATCCGGCAACCGGACTGGTATCAGCATCGCTGTCTCGTGCGCCGTGTGGAAAGCGGTGCGCCATGGAGCGTGAACCTGCACGTGCTCTCGCCGGAATCGGGCGCGCACGAGATCGAGCGGATCCTTGCTTTCCGCGACCGGCTGCGCACACACGATGACGATCGAGCGTTTTACGAGCACGCCAAACGGCGACTGGCGCAGCGTCGATGGAAGCTCGTGCAGCACTATGCCAACGCCAAGAGTGAGGTCATCGAGGAAATCCTGGGGCGGGCACTGTCCGGCTGAGACATTCGGATGCCGCGCCGCCCGAACGGATTGCGTCAGTACCCGAGCGCGGGATCGACCGGCGCGAGGAACGGGCGGCCCTCGATGAAACGCTCGACGTTCGCTTGGACGTGGTCGGCGAAGGCCGCCAAGCGCAGCTGCGGCGGATTCGAATCATGCGGAGTGACAATGGCATTCGGCAGCGACCAGAGTGGATGGCCCGCCGGGAGCGGCTCGGGGTCGGTGACGTCCAGCCCGGCGCCGCCGATCGCGCCCGAGCGCAGCGCGGCCACCAGCGCGTCGGTGTCGATGAGGCTGCCGCGGGCGACGTTGACGATCCAAGAGGACGGCTTGAGCCGCGCGAGTTCGTCCGCGCCGATGAGGTGCCTGGTCTCGGGCGTGGCGGGCGCGGCGACCACCACGTGATCGGTGTGCGGCCAGACCCGGCCGAGATGCTCGGTGGAGATCGTCTCGACCGACGGCGGAATGCCGGGGCCGGTGACCGGCCGTCCGCTACGGTTCACCGCGATGATGTGCGCGCCGAGCGGCGTCAGCATCGGGATCAGCGCCCGGCCGATGCCGCCCGCGCCGACGATCGTCACCGTCTTGCCGCGCAGGGTGTCGACGTGCGGGAAGAAGTCCTGTTGCCGCCAGTCCGCCGCGCGCAGGTGCTCGGGCAGGTAGCGGACGCCCGCGAGCAGCAGCATCAGCGCGTGCTCGGCCACGCTCGCCGCGAAAGCGCCTGCCGCGGAGGTGAACCGGACGCCGGGATGTCTGGCGATGACGCCCGCGGCGAACCATTCCTCGATACCGGCGGCCGGCAGCTGCACCCACTCCACACCGGCGGGCAGCTGCTCCGGGAACTCGCCCGGACCGCCGACCCAGATCAGTCCCCGCGCCTCGTCCGGATCGGAGATGGCGGCGCCCGCCTCGATCACGGCCTTCTCCAGCAACGTGGGAGGAGGATCGATGGGGCTGATCGCGATCGTCACTGCCTGCCGGTTCATGGCTGGACCTCCTTCGGAGCAGTAGGACGTGGTCGCGAGCGGGTGGACGTTGCGACCGTAGCACCGCGTCGGCGCGGCACTAGGCCCCGCTCTGCTCGTCGTCGAGCTCCACGTCCACCTTGTCCCGCTCGGCCCACTCCAGGAGAGGATCCAGCTGGAACACCGCGTCGTCCATGCCCGCGTGCAGATCGCCGAGTTCGGCGAAGCGAGCGGGAACGGTGGACATGGTGAAGTCGCGCGGATCGATGTCGGGAATCTCGTCCCAGCGTACCGGCGTGGAGACCGTGGCGGCGGGGACGCCGCGCACCGAGTAGGCGGCGGCGATGGTGTGATCGCGCGCGTTCTGGTTGTAGTCGACGAACAGCATCTTCGGGTCGCGGTCGCGCCGCCACCACGTGGTGGTCACGTCATCGGGGGCGCGGCGCTCGACCTCGCGGGCGAACGCGAGCGCCGCCCGGCGCACCTCCTGGAATCCCCAGTGCGGCGCGATCCGGACGTACACGTGCAGGCCCTTGCCGCCGGAGGTCTTCGGCCAACCGACAGCGCCGATCTCCTCGAGGACCTCCCGCACCACCCCGGCGACGCGCTGCACCCGCGGCCACGGGCAGTCCGGCATCGGGTCGAGGTCGATGCGCCACTCGTCCGGACGCTCGGTGTCGGCGGCGCGGGAATTCCACGGATGGAACTCGACGGTCGACATCTGCACCGCCCAGATGACGTCGGCGAGCTTCTCGACGCACAACTCGTCGGCGTGCCGTCCGTAGCGCGGGAAGTACACCCGCACAGTCGGAATCCACTCCGGCGCGCCCGAAGGTAGCCGCTTCTGATGCACCTTGTCGCCCGCCAGTCCTTTGGGAAACCGGTGCAGCATGCAGGGCCGGTCGCGCAGCGCGTTGACGATGCCGTCACCGACGCTCAGGTAGTACTGCACCAAGTCGAGCTTGGTCGCGCCGGACTCGGGGAAGTACACGCGGTCCGGGTTGGAGACGCGGAGCGTGTGGTCACCGACCTCCAGCTCGATCGCCGACCCGGTGGATTTGCTTGCCACGCCTCGACTCTAGTGGCCGAACCGAAGGATATCCGTGCACGAGCGCGAGCCGCCGCGACGGATGTGCCGTACCGCTCACCGCCGCCGCACCGCTCTGGTATGCATACCGGTATGAGCAAGGCGACGCGCGTGACCGTCACGCTGGACCCGCAGGTGGCCGAATGGGCCAGAGAGGCGGCCGATCGCCAGAACCGCAGTCTTTCGGCGGTGATCAACGCCGCGCTGCGCACCACGCTCGTGCACGACAGCCTGACCGCGCTGACCATCGATGAGGACGCCGAGCTGGCCGCCGCCTACGACGACGTGACGCTCACCCAGGCCGCCGCCGACGACGACGCCGACGGCGCCGCATGAGACGCGGTGAGGTCTGGCGCTACGCCCCGACCCTCAGTGACGGCACCCCCTTCCCGCGGCGCATGACAGTGGTGCTGGTGTCCGACTCCGCGGTGATCACTTCGCGCTATCGCTGGTTGCAAGTGGTTCCGCTGCGCGCCGCCGACCCCGGCCACGTACTGGCCACCCATACCGAGCACGGCTGGGCCGACACCCTGAAACTGCACCGCGCCTACCGGCCCTGGCTCACCGAACACCTCGGCGTGCTCACCCAGGAGGAAACGGAATCCCTGGACGCGCGCCTACGGGCCACGCTCAGTCTGTGACTTCGGCCGCGCCTTCGGCGCGAACGAGGAACAGGCTCGGTCTCGCTTCGCTCGAAACCTGTGGTTGTGGTGCGCTGGGCGCGTCGGGTGTCGATCTTCGGTGTGGGAGTTCCGAAGTGGTGGATTCTGGCCGCCTACTGTTTGGCCGACGTGGTGATCGGTGGATCGGCCGGGGTTTTGGAGTCCGGTACTCCTGCATAGTCCGGCAGCTCGACGCCATGGATCGCGCGTTCGATCAGCTCGGTGAACCATTCGCCGGTGAAATCGGGGCTCGGTTCGGTGTCCGGTCCGGGGACCTCGCGGCTGAGGGCGTGCAACCGGCCGATCTCCTGGTTGGCCTCGACGAACGAGCGCATCCGCGCCTCGTAGTGGGTGAACCCGGTCTGCGGGTCCCACTCGGCGGCAGCCAGCTCTCCGGCCAGCAGGTAGGCGCCGACCAGGGCCAGGCCGGTGCCCTGACCGGACATCGGTGACGAGCTGAACGCCGCGTCTCCCAGCAGCCCCACCCGTCCGTGCGACCAGCGGTCCATCACCACTTGGGCGACCTGGTCGAGGTAGAAGTCCGGGGTGTCGTCCAGGTGCGCGAGGATGCGCGGGGTCAACCAGCCCATGCCGGTCATCCGTTCGCGCAGCAGGCGCTTCTGGGCCGCGACGTCGCGGTAGTCGACCTCGAAGTCCCCGGAGGGGAAGGAGAACATGGCCATCGCCCGGGTGGCGTCCTGGATGGGCCGCAAGCCCGCGGAGCGCCCGGACTCCTGGTAGTCGATCAGCCAACCGTCCAGCCCGAACTCGTTGGGCACACTGTAGAAGGCCAGCACGTGCCCGAGATGGCGGACGAACCGCTCACGCGGCCCGAAGACCATCGTCCGCAACGAAGAGTGCAGCCCGTCGGCCCCGACCACCAGTTCGAAACGCCGCCGGTCACCGCCCTCGAAGACCACGTCGACCCCGTCCGCGTCCTGGGTGAGTTCGGCGATCCGGTCGCCGAAGACGTACTCGACCTCGTCGCGGGTGTCGTCGTAGAGCACCCGCGACAGGTCCCCGCGCAGGATCTCGATCTCGGAGATGAACCCGTCGCCGCCGTCGTCGTCCGCGCGATAGGTCTCCAGCACCTTCCCGTCGGCGTCCACGATGTAGGCGCCTGCGGTCTTGGTGCGCGCCGCACGCACCGCCGCGTCCAGCCCCATCCGCCCGATGACCTCTTTGGTAACCCCCCGCGCGTCCACCGCTTGGCCACCCGGACGCAGCTCGGGGGCCCGCTCCACCACGGTCACCTCCGCGCCCCGCCGGTGCAGCCAGTGCGCCAGCGCGGGCCCCGCGATGCTCGCCCCCGCCACCAAAACCCTGATACCACTCACCGCTCCACCTGCTCACCCGTCCGGATCGTCTGCTCGTCGACGCTTTCGCCGTCGAGCGAGACGTCGACGCCGAGAATCAACTCCCGCATCCAGTGCCTCCCTGTGCTTCCTCCCGCGCTGGAACGGTTCCAGCACCGGCCACCGCTGTCGGTGCGTCCAGAGGTACCGACGACGGATCCACACAGAATTCATCGGTGCGGTACATGCGGAGGCGCATTCTCAGGTGCGCGTCATGGGCGAAGCCGATCATGCCGGTCAGCGGGCGGGACGAACTCTGCACGCGGAGCAGCGGCACGCCCAGTTGTCGTTATGTCGGTGTGGCCAGGGCGAAGGGCAGGACGGCGTCGGCGCCCGCCGCTCGGAGGGCGTGGGCGGCGACGGTGAAGGTCCAGCCGGTGTCGGTGACGGCGTCCACCAGCAGGATCGGACCCGATACCTGGGTCAGGTCGGGAACCTCCCACGAGTCGAACAGGCCGGCGACCCGGTGCGCGGAGTTGGCCGCCGAGACGGGCGGGCGGTCCGGGCGGGTGCGCAGCGTGCCGAGATCGCGCAGGCGGCCGACCTCGGCGAGGCGGGCGGCGAGGGTGGCGGTGAGCACGGGGTGGCGCGGCGATTCCAGGGCTAGCACCGAGGTGGGGCGGGTTGTCCAATCCCATTCGCGCAGAACGGCGACGCAGGCTTCGAAGACCGCGTCGGGAACCGGGGCGTCGGGGCCGTCGAGCAGCGCGCGCAGTCGCTGCCCCCAGCCGAGGTCGGTCAGCCTGCCGAGCACGCGACCGGTCTCCGCGCCACCGGTGATCTTGCCCGACAAGGGGATTCCCAGCTTGGCCATACCGGTGGGCCACTGTTTGCGTGGCGCGAGGTCGAGGCCGGGACGGTCGAGCCTGGCCTTGGTCGCGGCCACCGCGTCGGCGGCGACGGTGCGGTCGGGGCGGTGGCCGGTGCAGTTGTCGCAGCGGCCGCAGCCGGGCGAATCCGCCGACAGCCCCGGGTCGTCGAGCTGGCGGCGCAGGAATTGCATGCGGCACTCGGCCGTCGATTGGTAGTCGATCATGGCCTGCTGCTCGGCCTCGCGGGCGATGGACAGGCGCTCGTAACGTTCGGTGTCGTAGGTCCACGGCCGGCCGGTGGCGATCCAGCCGCCGCGCACGCGGCGCACCGCGCCGTCCACGTCGAGCACCTTCAACACCATCTCCAGCCGGGAGCGGTTCAACTCCACCAGCGGCTCCAACGCCGCGGTGGACAACGCCCGCTCGGAGTCCAGCGCGTCGAGCACCGCGCGCACGATGTGCTCGCGGGGAAAGGCGACGGAGGCGAAGTAGCTCCAGATCCGCGCGTCCTCGGGGCCGGGCAGCAGGATCACCTCGGCCCGGTCGGTGCCGCGCCCGGCCCGTCCCACCTGCTGGTAGTAGGCGATGGGCGAGGAGGGCGCGCCGACGTGCACGACGAAACCGAGGTCGGGCTTGTCGAAGCCCATGCCGAGCGCGGACGTGGCGATGAGCGCCTTCACCTCGTTGTTCAGCAACGCCGCTTCGAGCGCCTCGCGTTCGGCCGGGTCGGTCTGCCCCGTGTAGGCGGCCACGGTGTGGCCGTGCGAGGCCAGCACGTCGGCGAGATCGTGCGCGGCGGCGACGGTGAGCGTGTAGATGATGCCGGAGCCGGGCAGCCGGTCGAGGTGCCCGCTGAGCCAGGCGGTGCGTTCCACGGCGTCGTCGAAGCGGACCACCGACAGGTGCAGCGACTCGCGATCCAGCGTGCCGCGCAGCACCAGGGTCTCGGTGCCGATCTGGGTGGCGACGTCGGTGACCACCCGGTCGTTGGCGGTGGCGGTGGTGGCGAGCACCGGGACGTCCGAGCCCAGGTCGGCGATCAGCGTGCGGATGCGCCGGTAGTCCGGCCGGAAATCGTGGCCCCAATCCGACACGCAGTGTGCTTCATCGATCACCACCAGCCCGGCGTCGGCCGCCAGCCGGGGCAGCACCTGATCGCGGAAATCCGGGTTGTTCAGCCGTTCCGGGCTGACCAGCAGCACGTCGACCGAACCCGCGGCGACCTGTGCGTGGATATCGTCCCACTCGGTGACATTGCCGGAGTTGATGGTGGCGGCGACCACGCCCGCACGGTGCGCCGCGGCGACCTGGTTGCGCATCAGCGCGAGCAGTGGCGAGACGATCACCGTCGGCCCCCTCCCGGCCCTGCGCAGCAGCTTGGCGGCGATGAAGTACACCGCCGACTTGCCCCAGCCGGTGCGCTGCACGACCAGGGCCCTGCGCCGCCGGACGACGAGCGCCTCGATCGCGGTCCACTGATCCTCCCGCAGCCCGGCGCCTGCCCCGGCCAGCTCACGCAGCAGCTGTTCGGCGTGCTCGCGCAGGCCGGGGGCCGTGAGGTCGAGCGGAGACGCGTCGGTGGCCGTGGTCATGGGCTCCATCGTGCCCGACGCCACCGACAGGCGGCCGGGGCGCCGCCGGTCGGTCAGCCGCGCGCGGCGCCTTCCGGCCACATACTCGCCACCCCGGGTGGCCTCGACGTGCGCCGTGATCAGGCGGGCCGCGTGGTAGCGGCCGCCAGCTCGGCCAGCCGGGCCCGGACCAGCTCCGGACGTTCCTCGAGGATGAAGTGGCCGCAGCTACGCACCAATTCCAGGCGGTAGTCGTCGGCACGCGCGGTTTCCTCGGCGGCGAGCGCTGGATGGATCGCCGCGTCTTCGACCCCGAACAGCGTGCGGATCGGGATCGTCGCCCGGCGTCGTTCGCCGCGGCCGGCCGAACGGGGGACTTCGCGCAGCAGGAAAGTGCGGTAGGTGTCGGTCGCGGTGCGGGCGCAGACGGGATCGCGGAAACGGTCCGAGTAGACGCGGACCGCCTCGGGCCCGAACGTCGCGCGATCGCGTACCGAGCCGGCGAAGACGAGCTCCAGGAAGCGGGTTCGCCGGTGCAAGTAGTCGCCGAACGCCGCGACGGCGGGCTGGTAGAGCAGAAACCGCCACGCGTGCGGGAGGAAGGTACGCGCCGTCTGCCACGGGTGCGCGATGTTGAGTGCGAGCAGCGCGTCGAATCGCTCCGGTTCGCGCAACACGAGCAGGTGGGCGATATAGCCGCCCCAATCGTGGCCGGCCAGCAGGGCCCGCTCGCAGCCGAGCTCGTCCAGCAACGCGAGCAGGTCGGAAGCGACGTCGTCCTTGGCCCATCGGTGCGGCGGGGGACCGGACCAGCCGTAGCCGGGCAGGTCCGGCGCGATGATCCGCAGCCCGTCCGGCGGATCGGCGAGCAGATGACGGTAGGCGTAGTGATGCTCGGGCCAGCCGTGCAATGCCAGCACCGGGCGTCCGTCGGGCGGACCCGCCTCGGTCACGTGGAAACGCACACCACGGGCGGTGACGTAGGAGCGCCGCACGCCGGGAATCTCCGGCGGACCGGCCGCGGGGTCCGACTCAGGAGGGCGCGAGAAGAACGAAGGCCGCCAGCGCATATCCGATGGTATCGAGCGGGTCACCAGGACATCGAGACCGACACGAATCTCGGCTGACGCGCTCGTCGGCTTGTCGGCGCCACCGATCGGGATAGGCGTCGAGCGCCCGGTAGCGGTGATCCACGGTGGAGCGGCCGGGAGCGCCGGAACTCGAACGCCTGGAGAGCAGAGGCCGCTGTCGCGGAAATCGGGATGGGCGGGGCTCGGCCCGCTGTCGTCGGAGCCGGTTCGCCGCGGCCCTTGCGGCGATGCCGACCGCCGGACCAAGCGAATCGCCCGGCGGCAGTCGGCTCACGCGACGATCAGCCTTTGACGCAGAGCACCTGGCGCAGCGTCGCGACCACGTCGACCAGGTCCCGCTGTGCTGCGATGACCTCATCGATGTCCTTGTACGCGGCCGGGATCTCGTCCACCACGCCCGCGTCCTTGCGCGACTCGACGCCCTCGGTCTGGGCGATCAGATCGGCGACCGAGAACTGCCTCTTGGCCGCGTTGCGGCTCATCCGCCGTCCCGCGCCGTGCGAGGCCGACTGGAACGAAGCCGGATTCCCTTTGCCGCGAACGACATACGAGCGGGTGCCCATCGAGCCGGGGATCAGCGCGAGGTCGCCCTCGCCCGCGCGTACGGCCCCCTTGCGGGTGACCAGCATGGGCACGCCGTCGATGATCTCCTCCGCCACATAATTGTGGTGGCAGCTGATGGGCTGCTCGAAACGCACACCGCGCTCGGCGAATTCGGCCGCGACCGCGCGGCAGACCAGGGCGAGCATCACCGCGCGGTTGCGCGCCGCGTACTCCTGCGCCCAGGTGAGGTCGCGCCGGTAGGCCTCCATCTCCGGCGTGCCGGAGACGAAGACCGCCAGGTCGCGGTCGGGCAGATCGGCGTTGTGCGGCAGCGTGCGCGCGATCGCCATGTGGCGCTCGGCGAGTTCCTTGCCGATGTTGCGGCTGCCCGAGTGCAGCAGAATCCAGACCCGGTCTTCGGTATCCAGGCAGATCTCGATGAAGTGGTTGCCGCCGCCGAGCGTGCCCATCTGCTTGTGCGCCTTGGACTCGCGCGCCCGCACCCCGTGGTCGAGCGCGGCGAACGAACCCCAGAACCGGTCCCAGCCCGCGCGCAGCGTCGCGGTGCTCGCACCGAGCCCGGCGACCTGGTGACCGAGCCGGGTGACGTCCACGGCGTCGCGATGCGCCTGGAAGCCGACCGGCACCGCCGCCTCGATGCGCGACCGCAGCGAACGCAGGCTGTCGGGCAGGTCGGCCGCGGTGAGATCGGTGCGCACGCTCTCCATGCCGCAGCCGATGTCCACGCCGACCGCGGCGGGTGACACCGCGTCCTTCATCGCGATCACCGAGCCGACCGTGGCTCCCTTGCCGAGGTGCACGTCCGGCATCACGCGGACGCCGTGGACCCATTTCAGCGCGGCGATGTTGCGCAGCTGCTGGAGCGCGGCCTGCTCGACATCGTGCTCATCGGCCCACATCAGCGTCTGCGCCTTGGTGCCGCGCAGCTCGACGGGAAACATGGTCTCGGTCCTTCCGTTGGGGTACGCCATCAACGGTAGGTATCGAGGACACCCGGCGCACCCGATTATCCGACCGCCCGGTCGTGCCGGTCAGCCGACCGTCCGCGAGAACCGCGCGGGATAGACGCGCTCGGCATTCCCGTGGCCGAAGGCGCCGACCAAGGCTTCCGCGTCGGCGGTGGTGATCGCGTCGTCGGCGAGCCATTCGTCGACGAGCTTTCCGAGGCCACGCCGCCAGAGCAGCGCGCCGAGGTAGTGCAGCTCCGGCAGGCCGTAACCGTCGGAGGAATAGCACAGCGCCCGGAACGGGGCCAGCTCCAGCGTCTCGGCCAGCACGGCACCGGCCCGCTGTCCCACGTAGGGGATGGTCAGGCCGAGATCCAGATGGACGTGCTCGAAGACGTGCGCGAGGTAGGCGGCATGGCGGTGGAAGGGCCAGCAGTGCAGCAGCATCACCGACAGGCCGGTGCCCGCGGTCCGGCGCAGGAAGTCGGTGAGCAGCAGCGGGTCGCCGTGCCGCAGGCGCAGGTCGGGGTCACCGAAGCCGGTGTGGAATTGCAGCGGAAGACCGAGTTCGGCGCCGATGCGCGCGCCGAGGCCGACCAGCCAGCCGAGGACGTCCGGGTCGGTGAGCCGGTGTTCGGGCGCGAAACTGGTCGGCGGGTGATCCCGCAGCGGGAAGTCGAGACCGTATCGGTAGGCCACGATCGTCTTCAACCCGACGGCGCCTGCCGCCCGCGCACGCAGTTCCGCTTCGATCCGCTCGTACACCCCCGACACCGCGCCGACCTGCGCGACGACTTGCTCGGCCACCTCCTCGAGCCGGATCACCTCGCGCACCTCTCCGTCCACGAGAGCCGCGAAATCAGCGGTGCCCCCGCCGATTCCGGTATCCAGGAACCATCGGTTCACCCCGGATGCGCGCAGCAGCCGGGCGGCCACCTCGCGGCCACCGAGCCGGGCGCGATGACGGAGGTAGACATCCGGGCCGACATGGGCGGGCAGATCGAGCGCGGGGGCGCACCAGCGGCGCACGGCGAGCCCGATCGCGGAGTCGAAACTGCCGCGCGCGCCTTCCCCGAGCAAGCGCTCGAAGCCGGGCCGATCCAGATCGCCGGTGTCCACCCCGTGACAGTGGTGGTCGGTGAGCCGGACATCGTCGGTGAGCATGTCAGAACCGCCAGCGGGTGAGGGCGACCAGCTCTTCGGCGCTCGCGGCGGCGTACCGCTCGGCCTCCGCGTGGCGCACGGTGAGCAGCGCGTCGTGCAGCTCGACGCCCATGGCGTCGGCGAGCACCTTCGAGGCGGCGAGATGGCCGGCGGCTTCGGACGGGGT
Source organism: Nocardia implantans (assembly GCF_035544775.1). NCBI lineage: Bacteria > Bacillati > Actinomycetota > Actinomycetes > Mycobacteriales > Nocardiaceae > Nocardia > Nocardia implantans. Next base: position 347,112 of record NZ_JAYKYQ010000002.1, read on the forward strand.
GGTCGGCAGGCGGCGCACCTCCGACATCCTGTGGGCTTCGGCGTCGAAAGTCGCGGGGTCGCCGACGATCTCGGGCGGAAGACGCAACTGTTCGGCGACACCGGCGAGCCCGGCGGCGAGCACCGCCCCGACGATCAGGTACGGATTGCCGGTCGCGTCGAGACACTTGATCTCGGCGTTGGCCGCCCACGACTCGGTGCCGCGCACCCCGGTGACGAAGCGCAGCGCGGCCTCCCTGGTCTCGTGGCCCCAGCACTGCCAGACCCCCGCCCAGCGCGACGGCTCGGACCGCAGGAAGCTGGCCGGATTGCCCGCTCCGACCGCGACCAGCGCGGGCAGTTCCCGCAGCACCCCGGCCAGGAACGCCTCGCCGGACGGCCGCATGCCGTGCGGACCGTCGCCGCCGGCGAACAACGGTCCCTCCGCGTCGGCCACCGACAGGTGCAGATGCGCTCCGGAACCGGCTCCTCCCGGTTCGATGCACGGGGCCAGCAGCGCACGCCAGCCGTGCCGCGCGCTCACCTGCCGGATCGTGTGCCGCACCAGCACCGCCTGGTCGGCGGCCGTGACCGGTTCGGACGGTTCGACGGACAACTCCAATTGCGCGAGCGCGTATTCCGGATGGAACTGCGCCACGGTGACGCCCTGCCGCTCGAGCGCCGCGACCAGGTCGGCGGCGTAGTCGGCCACCTGTCCGAGCCGCACCAGGCCGTAGGCGGGGCCGTCGATCGCGGGTGTGAAACCGTCGGCGTCGTCGGCGCGGCCCACCGCCCATTCGGTCTCGAACGCCATGGACAACCGCAGCCCTGCCGCCCGCGCCGCCGCCGTCTGCCGGGCCGCGAAGTGGCGCTGGCAGGCGGCGAATCGGGTGCCGTCCTGGTTGTACTTGTCCGTGGGCGCCCACGCCCAGCCGGGTTGGCAGGCCAGTTCGGTGAGCATGCTCAGATCGGGGACGAGCCGCAGATCGCCGTCGGGCCCGCCGAGATAGCGCCCGATCGCCATCAGGTCGTCGAAGGCGAAGGTCTCGAAGCACGGCGACACCCCGACGCCGTACCGGGACGCCGGATCGAGCCGCTGCCTGGGGACGGCTTTGACGCGCGTGATGCCCGCGTTGTCCACGAAGCTCAGCGCGACCATGGACGCGTCCAGCCGCTCGATCGGCGCGGGGTCGCCCTCGGCGGGGATGCGATCCGGCGTGGTGGCCATGCCCATCACGATATCGGCCCTGGCGCACCGGGAGCCGCCGCGGCGCTACTGCGCGACCAACGCGGCGGTGATCTCCTCGCGGGCCGGGATCGAACTGCTCGCGCCCAACCGGGTAGTCGCCAGCGCTCCGGCGGCGCAAGCCCAGGTCAAGGCCCATTCCGGACCCCGATGCCAGGCCGCGGCCAGCGCGCCGGTGAAGGCGTCGCCCGCGCCGGTGGTGTCGACGACATCCACCCGCGGACTGGGCCGGGACAGGCGGACGCCGCCGGGCCCGCGATAGTCCGCGCCCGCCGCCCCCCGGGTCACCACCAGGTGCGCGACGGCGTCCAGGTCCGCGCCCAGCCGCTCGGCCTCGCCCGAATTCACCACGGCCACATCGATATTCGCCCACAGTTCGGCGGGCAGCGGACGGGCAGGCGAGGGGTTCACCAGCACGGTGGTGTCGTTCGCGCGGGCGTGGCCGGCGGCGGTGGTCACCGTCTCGATCGGAATCTCCAACTGGCACAACAGGATATCGGCGTCCGCTATAGCGGCCATGTCGTCCTCGGTCAGCTCGGTCATCCGCGCGTTGGCGCCTCCGACGACGATGATGCTGTTCTCGCCGTCGTCGTCCACGACGATCGTGGCGATGCCGCTCGGCCCGGCGACGGTGCGCAGCAGATCGGTGCGCACCGCGGCGTCCGTGAGCGCGCCGCGCAGTTCACCGGCGAAGACGTCGTCGCCGACCGCTCCGAGGAAGCGGACCTCGCCGCCCGCGCGCTGGGCCGCGATGGCCTGATTGGCGCCTTTCCCGCCGGGCACCATGGCGAAGCCGCCGCCGAGGACGGTCTCGCCGGGGACCGGTCTGCGTGCGGTCGTGGTGATCAGATCCATGTTGATGCTGCCGAGCACCACGATCGCGGGAGCGTCCGATTCGGCCGTCATATCGCCGGACGGTAGTCGCCGTGGCCGCGTCGCGCACGCGTAGCAGCGGGTGGGATCGGCGGTGTACCCGGTGCGTAGGCTGTACCCATGACGGTAGGAACGACCACCCAGCCCGATGTCCGCGAGGTGGTGCACGAGGCCGCGCGCAAGGCCAGGGTCGCGTCGCGGGCGCTCGCCCAGCTGACGACCGCGCAGAAGAACGAGGCCCTGCACGCCGCCGCCGACGCACTGCTGGCCGCCGCCGACCGGGTGCTGGCCGCCAACGCCGAGGACATCGCCGCGGCGCAGGCCGCGGGCACCGAGGAATCGCTGCTGGACCGGCTGCGGCTGACCAAGCCGCGCATCGACGGCATCGCCTCCGGTCTGCGTCAGGTCGCGGGGCTGCCCGATCCGGTCGGTGTGGTGGTGCGCGGCTCGACCTTGCCGAACGGTCTGGAGATCCGTCAGGTGCGCGTGCCGCTCGGCGTGGTGGGCATGGTGTACGAGGCAAGGCCGAACGTCACCGTCGACGCGTTCGGGCTCGCGCTCAAATCCGGTAACGCCGCCCTGCTGCGCGGCTCGTCCTCGGCGGCCCGGTCCAATGCCGCGCTCGTCGCGGTGCTGCGTGAATCGCTTGCGGCGCAGGGCATCCCGGCCGACGCCGTGCAGCTGCTGCCGAGTGAGGACCGTTCCAGCGTCACCCATCTGATCCAGGCGCGCGGCCTGGTCGACGTGGTCATTCCGCGCGGCGGCGCCGGGTTGATCAACGCGGTGGTACGCGACGCGCAGGTGCCCACCATCGAGACCGGCACCGGCAACTGCCACGTCTACGTGCACGCCGCCGCGGACCTGGACATGGCCGAGCGGATCCTGATCAACGCCAAGACCCGCCGTCCCAGCGTGTGCAACGCGGCCGAGACCGTGCTGATCGACGCGGGCATCGCGGACACGGCGCTGCCCCGGCTCACCGCGGCGCTGGAACGTTCCGGCGTCACCATCCACGGTGACCTGCCCGGCCAGGTTCCTGCCACCGACGCCGACTGGGGCGAGGAGTACCTCACCCTGGACATCGCGCTGAAAGTGGTCGACGGCCTGGACGCGGCGGTGGAGCACATCAACACCTGGGGCACCGGCCACACCGAGGCCATCGTCACCGGCGACCTCGCCGCGGCCCGCGAATTCACCAGCCGGGTGGACGCCGCCGCGGTGATGGTGAACGCCTCCACCGCGTTCACCGACGGCGAGCAGTTCGGCTTCGGCGCCGAGATCGGGATCTCCACCCAGAAGCTGCACGCTCGCGGGCCGATGGCCCTGCCGGAGCTGACCTCCACGAAGTGGATCGTCTGGGGCGAAGGGCAGATCCGGCCCGTCTGACCCGCGTGCGTGGCCGCGGCCGATGCCGAGTCGGCGTCGGCGGCGCGCTGCCGTAGCGTGGGGGATGGTTCGGAAGGAAGGTGCCGGGTGGTGTCGGAGAGCGCAGTACAGGAGCCGATCTTCACGTCGGTGGACGATGTGATCGAACGGTTGGCGAGCACGGGCTACCTGGCGGACAAGGCCACCGCCACCTCGGTGTTCCTCGCCGATCGCCTGGGCAAGCCGTTGCTGATCGAAGGGCCGGCGGGTGTGGGCAAGACCGAGCTGGCGCGCGCGGTCGCGCAGACCTCGGGCGCCGAGCTGGTGCGGCTGCAGTGCTACGAGGGCGTCGACGAGGCCCGCGCGCTGTACGAGTGGAACCACGCCAAGCAGATCCTGCGCATCCAGGCATCCAGCGAGAACGACTGGGAAGAGACGAAGGCCGACGTCTTCACCGAGGAGTTCCTGCTGTCGCGCCCGCTGCTGACCGCGATCCGGCGTTCCGATCCCACGGTGCTGCTGATCGACGAGACCGACAAGGCCGACGTCGAGATCGAGGGCCTGCTGCTCGAGGTGCTCAGCGACTTCGCGGTGACGGTGCCGGAACTGGGCACGATCACCGCGAGCCGTAAACCGTTCGTCGTGCTCACCTCGAACGCCACCCGCGAGCTGTCCGAGGCGCTCAAGCGCCGCTGCCTGTACCTGCACCTGGATTTCCCGGACGAGGAGCTGGAGCGGCGCATCCTGGCCAGCCGGGTGCCCGAACTGTCGGCGGCGGTCGCGGCGCAGCTGGTGCGGATCGTGCACGTGCTGCGCGGCATGCAGTTGAAGAAGCTGCCCTCGGTCGCGGAGTCGATCGACTGGGGCCGCACGCTGCTGGCGCTCGGCCTGCGCGACCTGGACGACACCACCGTCCGCGCCACGCTCGGCGTGGTCCTCAAACACCAGAGCGACCATCAGCGCGCGCTGGCCGAACTGAAGCTGGCCTGAGTCATGGCGACCGGTCCGGTCCCCGCCGATGTCGCGGCGCTGAGCGCGCCGCACGGCATTCCGGGGCATCTGGTCGGATTCGTGGAGGCGCTGCGGGCGCGCGGGATACCGGTCGGACCTTCGGAGACGGTGGACGCGGGCCGTGTGGTGACCGTGCTCGACCTGATGGACCGTGAGGTCCTGCGCGAGGGATTGGCGTGCGCGTTGCTGCGGCGCACCACCCACCGCGCGACCTTCGACGGGCTGTTCGACCTGTGGTTCCCCGTCGCCGTCGGGCAACGCGCCGCGGACCAGGACGAGCTCGAGATCCCGCAGACGCCCTCGGGGGACGTGGACATCCCGGCGCTGCGCGAACTGCTCGCGGAACTGCTGGCGCAGGAGTCGGCCACCCCGCAGCTCGAGGCGCTGGCCGCGCAGCTGGTCGAACAGCTCGGCCAGTATCAATCCGCCCGCGGTCCGTCCTTCTCGTCGTATCAGGCGCTGAAAGAGGTGCAGCCGCAGACCTTGCTGGCGAAGATTCTCGCCGGCATGGCACTCGGGCCGGACGCGAGCGAGTTCGACGCCGAGATCGCCCGCCGCGCCGCCCGGCAGCGCATCGCCGGTTTCCGTGCGACCGTGGAGGCCGAGACCAGGCGGCGGGTCGCCGAACGGATCGGCCGCGAGCGCGTGGCGAGCTACGGCGTCGCCCGGCAGGCCGAGGAGGTCGACTTCCTGCGCGCCTCCGAAGCCGAACTCGGCGAACTCAAACGCAGTACCCAGCGGTTGGCCCGGATCCTGGCCGCGCGGCTTGCCGCCCGCCGCAGGCATGCCCGCCGCGGTGCCATCGACCTGCGCCGCACGCTGCGCGCGTCGATGTCGACGGGTGGCGTGCCCATCGATCTGGTGAACCGCAAGCCGCGGCCGGGCCGTCCCGAGCTGGTGCTGCTGTGCGACGTCTCCGGCTCGGTCGCCGGTTTCAGCAACTTCACGCTGTTGCTGGTGAGCGCGCTGCGCGAGCAGTTCTCCCGGGTGCGCATCTTCGCGTTCGTCGACCAGATCGACGAGGTGACCCGGTTCTTCGACCCGCACACCCAGCTGGACCGGGCGATGGCCCGGATCTTCGGTGAGGCGAACGTCGTCGGCCTGGACGGGCACTCCGACTACGGCAACGCGCTGGCCGGGTTCGCCAGGGACTTCCCGGACGCCGTCACCAGCCGCAGCTCGCTGCTCATCCTCGGCGACGCACGCACGAACTACCGTGACCCCGAGCTGGACACCTTGCGGTCGCTGGTCGAGGTGGCCAAACACGCGCACTGGCTGAATCCGGAACCGCGCAACCAGTGGGGTTCCGGCGATTCCGCGGCGGACAAGTACCGCGACGTGATCGAGATGCACGAATGTCGTTCGGCCAAACAGCTCACCGCGGTGGTCTCGCGGCTGCTGCCGGTGTAGGAAGGCGGCATGGACGATGCCGCGCTGCTGAGCTACTGCCTGGCCAAGCCGGGCGCCTGGCAGGACGAACCGTGGGAGGGCGACGTCGTCGCCAAGGTCGGCGACAAGATCTTCGCGTTTCTCGGCGCGACGTCGGTCGGACTCAAATGCGGGCGGACCCGCGAGGAGGCCGACGAACTGGTCCGGGTGTATCCCGAGGACGTGTCGGCGTCGGCCTACATCGGGCGCTACGGCTGGAACGTCATCCGGTTCGGCGGCGCGGTCTCGGATAACGAACTGTACGAGCTGGTGGATATCTCCTACGAGGCGGTCGTGAGCAAGCTGCCGAAGAGCAAGCGCCCGACCGCTTGAAAAGCGTTCGTTAAGCGGATCTTTGGCGTACGCCGAAAAGATCGGCGGCCATGAACTATTCGTTCCCAGTCGATTCGCGCGCCCCGCTGATGATCCACCGCCCGCTGAGCGCGGGCGATCGTGCCTGCGGCGGCTTCCTCGGCCAACGCGCCGCCGCCCGCGGCGTAGAGACGGAGTGAGCATGGACTCCGCCGAGATCGGCGCGGCACTGGCACAGATCGGCGCGCTGCCGCACGGCCGGACGCGGACCGAGCGACTGGAGACCCTCGCCGCGGCCGCGCGAATCGGAACGAATCGCGCGCTGGAAGGCAGGGTGTTGCTGGAACTGGCGCAGTCCTACATCTCTGCGGGCGAATCCGACCTGGTGCCCGGCGCCTATGGCAGGTTGCTTCGGATCTACGACGATCACCCCGCCGAGCTGGGCTCGATGACACATTCGGTGCACTGGTACCTGAAACGGGTGACTCGGGGCATGATCGACAACCCCGCGATACCGCTGTCCACGATCGATCGCTGGTTCGGTGAACTGGACAGCCGCTATCGGCAGCGCGGCTACAGCCCGCGTCCGGTGCTGGCGCTGCGCTCCGAACTCAGCCGCGCGATCGGGGACGGCGCGGCCGCCGCCGCGTGGCTGGACCGGGCGATGACCGCTCCGCGCGACAACATGTCCGACTGCGAAGTGTGTGAGCGCGGCGAATGGGGCGTGACGAGCGTGTCGCGCGGCGACGACGAGGGCGGGCTCGCACAGTGGAAACCCGTGCTGGACGGCGAGCGAACCTGTGCCGACGAGCCGCACCGCGTGCTGGCGCGCGCATTGCTCCCGCTGGTGCGCACCGGCCGCGTCGCGGCGGCCCGCGGCGCGCACCTATCCGGATATCCGCTGGTCCGCCACACCGCCGAGCTACGTCCGTCGGTGGCGCTGCACCTGGAATTCTGTGCGCTGACCGGCAACGAGGCACGGGGGCTGGAAATCCTCACCGAGCACGCGAGCGCGCTGGCCGATCCCGGCGCGGTCGTGGGTGCGCGCCTGGCGTTCGCCACCGGGGTGTGCGTGCTGCTGCGCAGGCTGGTGACGCTGCGGCTGGGTGATCTTCCGCTGGCGGAAGGGACGGTGGAATCGGTGCGCGCCCGGCTGGAGGTGCAGATCGGCGCGCTGTGCGCCCGCTACGACGCCCGCAACGGCACCAGCGCGGTCAGCCTGCGCACCGCGGCCCGGCTCGCCGCCGAACCGCTGGTGGATCGGTTGCCGCTCGGTTTACGCAGCACACTGCCGCGCGCGGGGAGCCGGCCGGACAGCGTTTCGGTGGCCGACGACTTCTCCGGTGACCGGGCCGCGGAGGTGCGCAGGCTGGGCGAACTCGGCGCCGCCCGGCTCGCCGATACGCCCGACGAGGCCGAAGCGCACCTGCGCGAAGCGCTGGCGCTCGGCGCACCGGTGCTGGCGGCGGAGGAGGCCGCCCGGTTGGGCGCCCAGCTGGTCATCGCCATCGCGAGCCAGCCCGACCGGGAACTCGATCTCGCCGACGCCGCGGTGCGCGCCGCGGCGCGCTGGGCGGGGCTGTCGGAACCGGACGCGCTGCATCACACCCTGGTCGCCGCACGCGCGTTCCATCGCGCCGGGCGGCACGGCGAGGCCGCGGCCCTGTTCGAACAGGCGCTGCGCAGCGATGCGATTCCGTATCCGTCCGGTGAACTGGCGGTGGTGCGCGCGCAGTTCGGCCGATCGCTGGACGCACTCGACCGTCATCGCGAGGCCGCGCGGCAGTTCCTCGCCGGGGCGCGACTGGTCGAGCGCGACCCGGAGCGGACGAAGTTGCACGCCGAGCTGGCGTGGGCGGCCGCCACCGCGCTGGAGCGCTGCGGGCAGGACGCCGAGGCGGTGGCGGCCTACCACCGCGCCGCGCGGCTGGGGGGCGGCGCCGAAACCACCGTCTGAGGCGTCGCCGCCGGACCCTCGCGGCGAGCGTAGTGCGGGCGGGTGTCTCCAGTCGGTTCCCGCCCCCGCTCACCGGCCCCGCGCCACCCGTTAAGCTCGGCAGTCATGCACGAGAGAGGTCGGCGCGGCCGCAAGCTCGGGGTGATGGGCGGCACGTTCGACCCCATCCACCACGGGCATCTGGTCGCCGCCAGCGAGGTCGCGCACCGGTTCGACCTGGATGAAGTGATCTTCGTCCCGACCGGACAACCGTGGCAGAAATCGCACAAGCAGGTCAGCCCGGCCGAGGACCGGTACCTGATGACCGTCATCGCGACCGCGTCCAACCCTCGGTTCTCGGTGAGCCGCGCGGACATCGACCGCGGCAAGGTCACCTACACCGTGGACACCCTGCGGGAGATGCGATCGGCCCATCCCGGCGCCGAGCTGTACTTCATCACCGGTGCTGACGCGCTGGCCAGCATCCTGACATGGCAGGATTGGGCAGAACTGTTCGAACTGGCGAAGTTCGTCGGGGTGAGCCGTCCGGGGTACGAGCTGAACATCGATCATCTCGAGGAGCATCTGCGGGATCTCCCGCCGGATGCGGTGACCATGGTCGAGGTCCCCGCGCTGGCGATCTCGTCGAGCGAATGCCGTCGCCGCGCCGCCGAGAACCGGCCGGTGTGGTACCTCGTCCCCGACGGCGTGGTGCAGTACATATCGAAGCGGCACCTGTATGTGCCCGGAGCAGCGGAAGGTAGCTGAGCGTGAGCGAGCGCAGCGAAGGTGCGGGCATGAGCGAGCCGACGATCGACGAAGCCGCGCGTGCGGCCGCGCCGAGCGCCCGGGAGGTGCTGGCATGACCGCGTCGACCGAGTCGGTGGAGATCGCGCAGGTCGCCGCGCTGGCCGCGGACGAGAAGCTGGCGTCCGACGTGGTGGTGCTCGACGTGTCGGAGCAACTGGTGATCACCGACTGCTTCGTGATCGCGTCCGCGCCCAACGAGCGTCAGGTCAACGCCATCGTCGACAACGTGGAGGAGAAGCTCCGCGCGGCCGGGCACAAGCCGGTCCGGCGCGAGGGCACCCGAGAGGGCCGCTGGGCGCTGCTGGACTACGTCGACGTCGTCGTGCACATCCAGCACAACGACGAGCGCAATTTCTATGCGCTGGAACGTCTGTGGAAGGACTGCCCCGTGGTGCCGGTCGAAGGCATCACCGGTGCCGCGCCGGATTCGCGCGCCACGGCGACGGAGGACGAGGCGCGATCGTGAGCAGACATGCCGGCGTGCGCACCCTCATCCTGTTGCGCCACGGGCAAACCGAGTGGAACGCCACCGACCGCATGCAAGGCCAGATCGACACCGATCTCACCGAACTCGGCCGCAGGCAGGCCAAAGAGGCGGCGCGCGAACTCGTTTCGCGCAACGCCATCGCGATCCACTCCTCGGATCTGCGCCGCGCCTTCGACACCGCGACGGCTCTGGCCGAACACACCGGGCTCACCGTCGTGCCGGACGTCAGATTGCGGGAGACCAACCTCGGTGACTGGGAGGGGCTGACCCACCTGGAAGTCGACGCCGACTATCCGGGCGCGCGCATGGCGTGGCGGCTGGACGCGCGCTACACCCCGCCCAACGGCGAGAGCAAACTCGAGGTCGGAGCGCGGTCGCTGCCGGTGGTGCAGGAGTTGCTGGCCGAGCGACAGGACTGGCCGGGCCGGACTATCATCCTGGTGGCGCACGGCGGGCTGATCGCCGCCCTCACGGCCGCGCTGCTCGATCTGCCGCCGCAGAACTGGCCGATCCTCGGAGGACTGGCCAACACCAGCTGGGTGCAGCTCAGCAGCCACGGCCCGAGCATCGAACAGCCCGGCTGGCGTCTGGATGTGTGGAACGCAGCGGCGAAGGTAGCACCGGATGTCCTCTGAAGAGCCGATCAGATCGGTCCCGGACGAACTGTTCCGTAAGGTGTCGGCGCGGCCGGAACGGCAGTTGCCCGACGCGTTGTTCGGCGGTCCGCCACCGGCTTCCCGCGAACCCGAGGCCACCTCCGGCGAAGCTTCCGGCGCGGCAGGCGAATCCGGCGGCGGGTCGGCGTCCGGAGAGGAATCCGACGCGGAGGACGACGGTTCCGGCGATATCGTCACCGAGGTACCGCCCCAGGTGCACGTCGGCGGCGCTCCCTCGCCTGTCGGCATTACGAACGACGTTTCGGTGGCGGATGGTTCCGTGGCAGCGGTGGGGGAAATCGTTGCTACAGGGGCGGATCGGTCTGCGGTAGCGCTCGGCGAATCGGTTGCTCCGGCGGCGGATGGTTCTGTGGCAGAGCTGGCGGAACCGGTTGCTCCGGTGGCGGATCGGTCTGCGGTAGCGCCCGGCGAATCGGTTGCTCCGGCGGCGGATGGTTCCGTGGCAGCGCCGGGGGAATCGGTCATTTGGGCGGCCGACGCGATCGCCGAATCGGCTGCCACAGTGGCGGATCGGTTCCTCGCGGTGTCCGAGGAATCGGTCGCCTCGGTGGCGGACCGGTCGGTGGCAGACGCGATCCCCGCATCGCCAGCGCCGGCCGACCTTGTGTTCGAGTCCGCCACGACGACTCGGTCCGCTGTGACCGGGGAAGCGGGACTCGGTTCGGGCGAGCCTGCTTCCGCTGCCGCGGACCAGCCCGTCGAAACGCGGGAAGCCGCGCGCCCGGTGCTGCTGGTGATCGCCGATTCCCTGGCCTATTTCGGGCCCAAGGGCGGGCTGCCCGCCGACCATCCGCGCATCTGGCCCAATCTCGTTGGGGCCGAGCTGGACTGGGATGTCGAATTGGTCGCCCGGATCGGCTGGACCTGTCGCGACGCCTATTGGGCGCTGATCGGCGATCCCCGGGTATGGGCCGCGGTGCCGCGCGCGGGTGCGGTGGTCTTCGCCGTCGGCGGCATGGACACGCTGCCCTCCCCGCTGCCCACCGCACTGCGCGAACTGATCCGCTATGTGCGCCCGCCCGCTCTGCGCCGCGTCGTCCGCGCCACCTACAACTGGCTGCAACCCAAGCTTTCGAAACTCGGCAGGCCCGTGGCGCTTCCGCCCAAGGTGAGCGTCGACTATCTGGAGCAGTGCCGTACGGCGCTGGCGCAATTGCGGCCCGACCTGCCCGTCGTGGCGGTGCTGCCATCGGTGCACGACTGCGCGGCCTACGGTCGCGTGCACTCCGGCCGGCCTCGGGCGGTCGAGGCGCTGCGCGCTTGGTCCGGCCGGACCTCGGTGCCGCTGGTCGACCTGGGCGAGGCGGTGCGCGACAACATCTTTTCCGGCGAGGCGAACCCCGACGGCATCCACTGGGGCTGGGACGGTCACACGGCGGTGGCCAACGCGATGGTCAAGACCCTGCAGGAGGTCCGGTAGTCCGTGGCAGTCGTGGTCGTCACCGATTCGTCCGCCAGCCTCCCTGCCGAACACCTCGACGAGCTGGATATCGCCGTCGTCCCGCTGCACGTCCTGGTCGGTGACCGGGCGATGCGGGAAGGCGTCGACCCGGTCGAGATCGACTATGCCTCCGACACCGTGACCACTTCGGCCGCATCACCCGGCGAGCTGCGGGAGGTGTACGAGCGGGCCTGGGAGCGAAGCGGCGGGGACGGCGTTGTCGCGGTGCACATTTCCCGCCAGCTGTCGGGCACCTGGGAGGCCGGTCGGCAGGCCGTGCGCGACATGGACGCCGCCCACCGCGTCCGGCTGGTCGACTCGCTCGGGGCCGGGCTGGCCACCGGGCTGCCCGCGCTGGCCGCCGCGCGGCGAGCCAAGACCGGGGCGCCACTGGACGTGGTCTACGACGCGGCCGTCGCCGCCGCCGCGCGCGCCCGCACGTTCATCCTGGTCAATCGCACCGAACAGTTGCGCCGCGGCGGCAGGTTGTCCTCGGCGGCGTCGTTCTTCGGCAGCGAGCTGGTCACCAAGCCGCTGCTGCACATCGTCGAGGGCCGGTTGGAGTTGCGGGAGAAAGTCAGGACGCGTTCCAAGGCGTACGCGAAACTCGTCGCCGCGGCGGTCGACGCGGCCGGCGAGGACGGCGCCGCGGTGGCCGTGCAGCATCTTGGCGCCGAGGACGCGGCACAGACCATCGCGGGTCAGTTACGCGAACTCGTTCCCGGCCTGGAAGAACTGGTCGTCGCCGAGTTCGGGCCCGCGCTGGCGGTGCACCTGGGGTTGGGGGCGCTCGGCGTGCTCGTCGTCCCCGGCGGGTGTCACTGATCAGGCGAGAGTTCCAGGCCGCCAATGATCTCGGTGATCCGAATGCGGGTGTGTCGCCCGGCGTACGGCTAGCGTCGGAGCATGAGTTCCGCGCAGCCACCGGTCCGCACGCCGCTCACCGTCACCTCGGTGGACTGGGACCATCCCGACGCGGTGACGTTGCGCGCGGAGATGGCCGCCGAGGTCGGGCCGCGTTACGCGCATCTGGCCAGGCAGCTGCCCACGAATCCCAACGCGGTGGATCCGGCCACTGTGCACAGCACTTTCGTAGCGTATTCGGACGGCCCGGTCGGCCATGCCGCGCTGCGGTGGAACGGGGAGGAACTCGAGGTCAAGCGCATGTTCGTCCGTCCCGCGCACCGCGGTTCGGGCGCAGCGGTCCTGCTGCTCACCGCCGCCGAGGACGCCGCCCGCGCGGCCGGACGCCCCCGCCTGATCCTGCAAACCGGTCACCTGCAACCGGAGGCCGTCCGCTTCTACGAACGCAGCGGTTACCACCGAATCCCGATCTTCGCGCCGTACGAGGTACTGCCGTTGTCGAACTGCTTCGCCAAGGATCTGGGCTGAGGCGCGTCGCCGGACGCTCCGCCGCGACATCATCGGGGTGAACCGCCGAATGCTGCTGTGCGCATAGCTGTCGACTGCCCGGTTTCCGCTTCGGCGAGGCTCTTCTGTGAAGAGTAACGGCGTGTCCCTGGCAGGGCGCCACGCTCCGGTGCGAATTGTGCACAGGGCGGCGGTTGTCAACAGATTCGTCGAACGCGCTGGTCGGGCCGATCTTTCCGGTGCGGTCCCGCACTACCGTCGCGGCCATGTCACGACAGGACGAACGCGAGCGGGTACGAAGGCGATTGGGTGAGCTGACCGCCCGGGTCGGCGCGAGCATGACGGCCGGGGCGGGCGGGCCGGAAACGGAGCACGGACCGTCTGGGCGGGAGACCACACCGTCTCCGCGTGGCGTCCCCGTGGGAGCGACCGGACAGCGCGATAGCCCCAGCCTCGCGGCCCCAGTCCAGGCGGCGGACACCTCACGCGATGAAAAGGTCTCGTCTCCAGGGGGAATCGGGTGGCAGGCCAGCCCAACTCCGCCTGACGTTCGTTTCGCTCGCGCGGCTGGCGAGACGCAGCTCGCACCCGATGTCGGAACGGTGGTGGATTCCCGCACAACCGCATTCGAGGACGATGACCGCCGGTCGGGGACGATTGGTCACGCCTCCGATACTGCTGTGGCGGCGGGTCAAGCACCGCCCGGACCACGTTCGAGCACGGCGGGGAAATGGGATCTCGTGCGGTTGCCCAGTCATCCGGCGCCGGGCCCGCAAGCCGAGGACGATGTCGGTCGCGTCCGGTCGCCCGGCTGGCTGGAGGATTCGGCGCCCGCAGCGAATCGGCTGCACCGCCTCGTGCCGGAACGATTCCGGGGTGCCCGGCTCGATCCGGGTCGTCGCGGGGTCCGTACGCTCGCGTTCGCTGGCATCGCCGCGATGGTTGTCGCCGGTGTGGTCGTGTTCCGCGAGCGCCCGGTCACGCATCCGGTGCCGCCGTTGCCGGTCGGGCAGAGCGTCACCTTGGCGACCACCGGCGCTGCCGCCCCGACGACTGCGGCCGGGGCGCAACCGGGGCGAGTCGATCCCGCTCCGCCGACGGCCGAGCTGGTCGTCAGTGTGGTCGGCTTGGTCCACCGCACCGGTTTGGTTCGGCTCCCCGAAGGTGCGCGTGTCGCCGACGCGCTCGCCGCCGCAGGCGGCCCGAGCGAGGGCGCGGACACCACCGGCCTGAATTTGGCGCAGCGGTTGTCGGATGGCGACCAAGTGCTGGTCGGGCCGGTCGTGCCGAGTTCGGGCGCGCCGCAGCACGGCAGTGGCACGATCGGCGCGGGCGGGCGTCCGTCCACCGGGTCCGCCGCCGCGCCGAGCCGTCCCTCGAGCCCGGCGGGCCGGATCGATCTCAACACGGCCTCCGAGGCCGAACTCGATGCTCTTCCCGGTGTCGGCCCGGTCACCGCGCGGGCCATCGTCAGCTGGCGTACGACCAACGGACGTTTCACCTCCGTCGAGCAGCTCGGCGAGGTCGACGGCATCGGCCCCGCCCGCCTGGCCCGGCTGCGTGATCTGGTGCGGGTATGAGTGCCGCGGCGTTGCTCGAACTGCTCCGACGGAAGTCGGGCGCCGATACGCGATCGAAGGCCGGTACAGGCGTCGGAGCCGCTCGAGGTCGTGGGGACGGCGCGGCGCCGGAGGAGCCCGGCGCAGGTGCGGCACTGGACGCTCGCCTGTTGCCCGCCGCCTTGTGCTGTTGGGGCGCGACCATCGTGGCGGTGGCGGCGGGGTGGCGGGCGGGGATCGCGCTGGCGGTCGCGTTGACGGCGATGGCCATCGGATTGTGGATGCTGCTGCTGTGGGCGATCGCGCCCCGCGGCGAACGCAGGCGCGCGGTGGCGATGGTGGCGCTCGCCGCCGTGGTGCTCGGAGCGGGATTCGCGGCCGCGGCCGCATGGCGGGAACATCGCGTGGCGACGCATCCGCTGCGGACGGTGACAGGGCAGTCCCTGCGTGTGGTGGTCATTCCGGCAAGCGACCCGAAACCGTTGCGCACCACAGTGTCCGGTGCGGATCGTCAGTGGATGGTCCGGGCAGATCTGCGCGAGTACCGGCGCGGTGGGGTGACGGTGCGCGCCGGTGGCGCGGTGGTCGTCCTTGCGTCCGGCTCGGAATGGGGCGGCTTGTCGCCGGGAGGGCCGATCGAGTTCCGTGCTCGGGTGGAAAAGCCGCGCCGATCCGACCTCACGGTCGTCACGCTGCATGCGCAGGGCGCGCCCACCTCCGCCGGGCCGCTGCCGTGGTGGCAGCGCGCCGCCGATTCGGTGCGCGCCGACTTCGCGGCATCGGCTGAGCGGGCGCTGCCGCCCGACGCCGCTGGACTGCTACCGGCGCTCGTCGTCGGTGACACCTCGATGCTGCCGGATCAGTTGCGTGACGATTTCAAGGTCGCCGGGCTGCAACACCTGACCGTGGTCAGCGGCGCGAATTTCACCATTTTGCTCTCGGTCGTGTTGTTCGCCGTACGCCTGCTGACGCTCGGGCCGCGGGGCGCGACGGCCGTCGCCGCCGCGGCGCTGCTCATGTTCGTCGTCGTCGCCCGGCCGGACCCGAGCGTGCTGCGCGCCGGTGCGATGGGCGCGATCACCTTGCTGGCCGTGCTCACCGGCCGCCGCAAGCAGGCGCTGCCCGCGCTGTGCGCCGCGATCATCGCGCTGCTGGCCCTGTGGCCGGGACTCGCCGTCGACGCCGGGTTCGCGCTGTCGGTCGTCGCGACGGGTGGTCTGATCCTGCTGGCGCCGAGCTGGGCCGATTGGCTGCGGGCCAGGGGATGGTGGCGGGTGCCCGCCGAGACGGTGGCCGTGTCCGCGGGGGCCTTCGTGGTCACGACGCCGATCATGATCGCGCTCACCGGGCGGCTCAGCTTGGTCGCGGTGCTCGCGAACGTGCTGGTCGCCCCGGTCATCGCACCGATCACCGTCGCGGGGGCCGGTGGGGCGGTGCTGTCGATCCTGTGGTCGCCGCCGGCCGACTCGGTGCTGCGCTGCGCGGTTCCGCCACTGTGGTGGTTGCTGTGGGTGGCCCGTCACGCGGCCGCCCTGCCCGGCGCGTCCCTCGCGGTCCCGGGCGGACCGGCGGGCGGGCTGGTCGCGGGTGCCGTCGTGGTCGGCGTGATCGTGGCATTGCGTGCGCGTGCCGCGCGGCGAATCGCCGCCGCGGTCGTGGTCGGGGTGGCGGTGGTCCTGGTTCCGGTACGGCTCTGGCATCCAGGCTGGCCGCCCACCGGCTGGGTCCTCGCGGCGTGCGATGTGGGGCAGGGTGATGGTCTCGCGCTGTCGGTCGGTCCCGGCGCCGCCGTGGTCATCGATGTCGGGCCGAATCCACGTCCGATCCGCACCTGCCTGGATCGGTTGCGCGTTTCGCGAATCCCCCTGCTGATCCTCACCCATCCGCACGCCGACCACATCGACGGGCTCAGCGGCGCGCTGCACGACCGCGCGGTCGACGCGATCGCCGTCGGCATCCACGAACTCGAGGCACTCGCACCGCGGGCTCCATCCGGAGGCGGTGCTCCCGAAGCCGCGCTGGGGTGCGTTCCCGTGCCGACAGCCGCCCCGGCCGCGCATCCCGACGGCTTCACCGGTGCCGCCAAAGGCCATGCGAGCAGCGACCCAGCTTCTCTACCGGAGTGGCGAGGCGCGAATGGCCGTTCGGCGGGTGGTGCCGATCAGCCTGGCCGGGTACCGCGACATGCGCCCGGCTGTCGTCCCGGCGAAGACGGGATCGGAAGGCAAGAGCGTTCGGGTGACGCGCGCGCCCCTGGCTCGGGTCTCGCGCAGGTCGCGACCATCGCCAGGAGCGCGGGAGTGCCGCTGCTGGAATTGTCGGCCGGACACGTTCTGAGTTTCGGGTCGATCGAACTCCAGGTGCTCGCGCCAGGCCGGAACGGTCCGCGACCGGTCCCCGGCGCCGAAACCGAGGACGCCAACAACCGGTCGGTGGTCGTCACCGCCCGCACACCCGCGGGCAGGATCCTGCTCACCGGGGATATCGAAGCCTCCGCGCAGCGGGCTCTGATGCATGCCGGGATTCCCATCCAGGCGGAGATCCTCAAACTTCCGCACCATGGATCGCGCACCACCGCAAGGGAATTCCTCGACGCGGTGCGCCCGCGGCTGGTGCTGGTCAGCGTCGGCGCGGGCAACGCCTTCGGGCATCCGGCCCCCGCTGTCCTCGCCGACCTGTCCGCCCTCGGCGCGACGGTGGTCCGAACCGACCAGGAAGGCGACATCGTGGTCTCGGGCGGCGGCGGGCAGCTGCGCATGACGAGTTCTCGATGAGCGGCGGACGCCCGGATCGCAGGCGGGATTCGCTCACGTGCACCGCACCGGAACGGCTCGCCACTGGCGCGATGGCGGCAGCCCCGCGATCGGCCACTGTGAAGGAGGCCCGCGGCACCTCGCAGTACTCCGCGGGCGCTCGCCCGGCGCCGGGGTGTAGCAGCGCGGGATCTCTTCGGTGCCGGGTCGAGCAGATGAGCTGGCACCCCGCCGAGGTTCGCCCTCATCAGGATGCTAGGACAGCCACGATCGCCGGTTCGTCTCGCGTGCCACGACTACCCGTGGCGGGGGTGAGGTGTCGGTCATGGATCGTAGGATCGGGCTGTGAACCAGCACGGCGAATGGAGCAAGGCGGCAGAGCCCGCGAGCACGACGCCCTCCGGCAACGGGGAGGCGCTGTCGTGAGCGAGCGGCCCGCGCCGGTGCACTTGGTGCTCGGGGAAGAAGAGTTGCTGATCGAGCGGGCGCTGGCCGCGCTCACCGCGCAGGTCAGGGCGCTGGCTGCGGACCCGGACGCGGTGCCGGTCGATCGTTTGCGCGCGGGGGACGCGAGTACCGCGGAGCTGGCCGAACTACTGAGCCCGTCGTTGTTCGCCGAGGACCGGGTGATCATCCTCGAGTCGGCGGCCGAAGCGGGTAAAGACGCGGTCGCGGTGATCACCGAGGCTGCGCAGAGCCCGCCCGATGGCGTGGTGCTCGCCGTCGTGCACTCCGGCGGCGGACGGGCCAAGGCACTCGCGCCCGCGTTGCAGAAAGCCGGGGCCGTCACCCACGACTGCGCCAAGCTGACCAAGGCCGCCGAGCGCGTCGAGTTCGTGCGTGGCGAGTTCCGCAACGCCGGAGTGCGGGTGTCCGGCGAGGTCGTCCAAGTGGTGCTGGAGGCGGTCGGCTCGGACCTGCGTGAGCTGGCGGCGGCGTGCGGGCAGCTTGCCGCGGACACCGGAGGGAAGATCGACGTGGCGGCCGTGCGCCGCTACTACTCGGGCAAGGCCGAGGTCTCCGGCTTCGACGTGGCCGAACTCGCGGTGGCGGGGGACCGTCCCGGTGCGATGGAGGCGCTGCGCTGGGCGAACGACCGCGGCGTGCCGCACGTGCTGCTCGCCGACGCGCTCGCCGACTCGGTGCACACCATCGCGCGCGTCGGTTCGGTCGGGCGCGGCGACCCGTTCAAGCTGGCCCAGCAACTCGGTATGCCGCCGTGGAAGGTGAAGAAGGCGCAAGCGCAGGCCCGCAACTGGACCCCCGCGACCATCGGCTCCGCTCTCCAGGTCGTCGCGACCCTCAACGCCGACGTGAAAGGCGGCGCCGCCGACGCCGGCTACGCCTTGGAACACGCCCTCACCCGAATCCTCGACCTGCACGGCGCGGATTGAGCCACGCCCGTTCCGATCGCTCGGCCGGAGCGCATGGCGCATGTCGAGCGGGGCTGGTTGGCATCGTTCGGCTGGAGTGCGCGGCGCATGTCGAGCGGGGTCGGTTCGGATCGTTCGGCTGGAGTGCGCGGCGCATGTCGAGCGGGGTCGGTTCGGATCGTTCGGCTGGAGTGCGCGGCGCATGTCGAGCGGGGTCGGTTCGGATCGTTCGGCCGGAGCGGCGTTCCACCGCGTGCCGTCGATCCGTTCGGTCCGCAGTGGAACGGAGCGGATCACTGAGCCGTCCGCGCGTCAGCTCACCGAAGACGGGCAGTCTGCGCGAGAACGCGCTTCAATGGATCGCGGATGAGATCGGCTCGAGCATTTTTGGGCTCCGCGGTGATGCTCCCGGCGGGCAGATCACCGGCGTGCGCCGTGGCGACGGCTCCGGCAGCGTGAATGCCCGGCACCTGCAGTGCCTGTGGCGATCCGCGATGTGGTGCACCTCGGCTGGATCCACGTAGACGCCCGTGCCTGCGCAGACCGATGCGGCGGTGCGATTTTTTCTTCGCACCGCCGCATAGCGCGCGTCGCTCAGGCGCGCCCTTCGATCTTCAGATCACCGAAGGTGACGCTCTGGGTCATCGGGCGGTTCAGGAACTCGTGCGGGAAGCCGAGGTCCACGGCGCTGGCCTGTTCCAGCCTGGCGAGCTGGGCGGCGTCGAACTCCACCTCGAGCGCGCCGAGGTTGTCCTCCAACTGCGCCGCCGTGCGCGCGCCGATGATCGGCGAGGTGACTCCGGGCTCGCGCAGCGTCCAGGCCAGCGCTACCTGCGAGGGCGTCTTGCCGATCTCGGCCGCGACCTGTTTGACGACGTCGGCGATGGCGAGGCCGCGTTCGGTGAGCGAGCCGTTGGCGGCGGCCACGTTCTTGCGGCTGCCTTCGGGTGAGCCGTCCGCCTGGTGGTCGAGGTCGGCGCGGCTGTACTTGCCGGTGAGCACACCGCTGGCCAGCGGTGACCACGGGATCACGCCGAGGCCCAGCTCCCGCGCCATCGGGATGAGGTCGCGCTCGACGGTCCGCTCGATCAGGCTGTATTCGATCTGCAGCGCGATCAGCGGCGACCAGCCGCGCAGATCGGCGATGGTCTGCATCCGCGCGATCTGCCAGGCGGGCGCGTCGGAGATGCCGACGTAGAGCACTTTGCCCGAGCGGACCAGATCGTCCATGCCGCGCAGGATCTCCTCGACGGGAGTCAGGAAATCCCAGGCGTGCAAGTAGAGCAGGTCGATGTAGTCGGTGTTCAGCCTGCGCAAGCTGGCCTCCACCGAGCCGACCATGCTCTTGCGGTGATTGCCACCGGAATTCGGGTCGCCCTGACGGCGCAGCATGGTGTATTTCGTGGCCAGCACCAGACTTTCGCGGTTGTCCGCAGTGAATTCGCCGAGCAGTTGCTCAGAGGTGCCGTTGGTGTACTGATTGGCCGTATCGATGAAGTTGCCGCCTCGATCGACATAGGTGTCGAAGATCTTGCGGGCCTCGTCCCGGTCCGCGCCCCAGCCCCAATCGGCGCCGAAGGTCATGGTTCCCAGGGACAGGGGCGACACCCGAAGGCCCGATCGGCCGAGCAGCCGGTAGGTGTCGAGGGTGCGAGCTCCGGACATGTCCAGCTCCTTGTGTTTTCGCGATGCCTTGTTGCCGGAAGCCAGTCTTCAGCGTCGTGCGCAGGTCAGTAAGGGAAGTCTCATCCTGGGAAGGCCAGTCCTAGGCAGCCGTAGGATCGACGGTGATGACTGGCACGGTGAACCCCACACAGCGCCGCGACACCAGGTCCGGCGGCGGCAGCCCGCGTGACCAGGCCGGGCCGGGGAGCGGCGCGGAGTCG
Source organism: Nocardia implantans (assembly GCF_035544775.1). Classification (NCBI taxonomy): domain Bacteria; kingdom Bacillati; phylum Actinomycetota; class Actinomycetes; order Mycobacteriales; family Nocardiaceae; genus Nocardia; species Nocardia implantans. Next base: position 367,618 of record NZ_JAYKYQ010000002.1, read on the forward strand.
GCCCAGCGGCGCGACCTCGGCTCCGGTGGCGGCAGCCCGCGCAACCACAGCGGAGCCGGTAGCAGCGCGGATTCGAGCAAGCCCCGCGACCTCGGACCCGGAGGTCGGAACCCGCGCAGTCGAGCGGTGTCCGGTAACGGCGCGGATCGAGTGCAGGAGATGGCCGCCTTCCTGCGGGCCCGCCGGGAGCGGCTGACGCCGGACGATCTCGGCCTGCCGCAGCGCAGGCAGGCGCGCCGGACGCCGGGGCTGCGGCGCGAAGAGGTGGCCGAACTGGCCGGCGTGAGCACCGACTACATCGTGCGGTTGGAGCAGGGGCGGGGCCTGCGGCCGTCGGTGGAGGTGCTGAACGCGCTGGCACGGGCCCTGTGCCTGAACGACGACGAGCGCGCCTACCTGTTCGACCTGGCGCGACAACGGCAGCCCGACAGCGGCAAGCCGAGCACGGCGCCCGCGCCCGCACTGGCCATGCTGGTGCGCGATCTGTCCCCGCTGCCCGCGATGCTGGTCAACCACCGCTACGACATCCTGGCCTGGAATCGGGAGATGGCGGCGTTGATCACCGATTTCGGCGCGCTGCCGGAACGGCAGCGCAACTCCATGTGGCTGTGCCTGCTCGACCCAGGCATGCGGGATTTCTATGTCGAGCGGGAACGCATCATCCGCGAGGGCATCGCCGATCTGCGGGCGGCATGGGCTGCGCATCCGGACGACCGGGCACTGGCCGACCTGATCGCCGAGTTCACCGCCTACAGCGCGGAGTTCGAACAGGCCTGGGCGCGCCACGACGTGTGGGTGCAGGGACGGGGGAACAAGCCGCTGCGGCACCCGGTGGTGGGTCCGCTGGTCGTCAGCTACGAGGTACTCATGCCCGTACAGGATCCCGACCAGCGGATCATCATCTACCGCGCCGCGGACGCGGACTCCCAGGCGGCGCTCGACCGGCTCACCGCCGCGCTCGCCGCGCCGTGACCTGGGGCTATTCCGTGGTGGAACTCAATACCAGTTCGCCGTCGTCGTCCGCGTCCTCGTAGCGGCCTTCCCACTCCTCGTAGGCGGGCACATCCTCGTCCCTGGTGACGATCCACTCCAACGAGTAACCGCCGTCGTCGTCGGGAACCAGCACATTCTCGATCTTGAGTCCGAAGCCGAGCACCTCGGCCGCGCGGATCACGTCGGGCAGATCCTCGGCGCGAACGACCGTCTGATTGGCATACACGGTTACCATGCGCGGAATGGTAGCTGGAACCTCCGACACGGCGCGGGCCGAACGTCGAAACACCAGCTGGAACGGCTTCGGCGCCTCGGTTGCCGTCCGGGCACGACAAAAGCCGCCGTGGTCATCGAGGCCACGACGGCTGCGTCACACCACGAACTCGGTACCGGCGCGCGGTACCGGGTGAATCAGAGCTTGTTGTAGGCCAGCGCCAGGGCCGACTTCTTGTTGGCGGCCTGGTTGGCGTGGATGACGCCCTTCGAGGCGGCCTTGTCCAGCTTCCGGCTGGCGAACTGCAGGCGCGCGGCGGCGGCTTCCTTGTCACCGGCGGCCGCGGCCTCGCGGAAGCTGCGGATGGCGGTGCGCAGCGCGGACTTGACCGACTGGTTGCGCTTGCGCGCTTCCTCGTTGGTGCGGATCCGCTTCAGCTGGGACTTGATGTTGGCCACGCCGGTTCCTCGTGTTCCTGTCTGGTTGGTCTGTCCTGGAAAGTTCGTCGGGCGCGCGACATGCCCGAGGAGAACGGGTAACGCAGCGCCGAAGGTCGAGGGTACCAGTCACCCTTCGGCTCGCGAAATCGACACCCGACCGGCCGCGGCGTCTCCGGGCGACGTCCGAGTCGGCGGGCGCACGGCGCACCGCCGTGCTTCGGAACGCCACCTACGCCACCACGGTATGCGGTCGCGGCACCCGGCAATCTGCCAGCTCCCTGTCTCACGTGACCGTTTAAGCAGGCCGGAGGTGTGACTCGACCGGCATCGAAGTCGTTGTAGAGATCATCCGACTCGCGTAGCGTCCTCCTAGCAACCGTTGCTTTCATGCGGCTGGCTGTCGAAGCGGTACCACGACTCGTCCGAGTACATGTCTGGAACGCGGAAGGTGGACAGATGTCTCCAACGGCCCAGGAAGTAGTCGAAGAGGCTGTCGAGAACAAGCCGGTGCCCGAGAGCAAGAAGTGGGGCGCGGAGGCGCTCGGCACCTTCGTCCTGGTGATCGGCGGCGTCGGCACCGCGGTGCTGGCGGGGGAGAAGGTCGGTCCGCTCGGCATCGCGCTGGGCTTCGGTCTGTCGCTGATGTTTCTCGTGTACTCGATCGGGCCGATCTCGGGCTGCCACGTCAATCCGGCGGTCACCGTGGGACATCTGTTGCTCGGCCGGCTCAGCGGCGTGTCCGCGGCGGGGTATGTGATCTCCCAGCTCATCGGCGGGCTCCTGGCCGGTCTGGTGTTGTTCGCGCTGGCCAAGAACCTGCCGTCGTACGACCGGTCCGTCGACGGCCTCGGGGCGAACGGATGGGGCAAGCACAGTCCGTCGGCGATCCGCGGGCCGCTGGGGGAGGTGGTGGTGCAGAACGGTTTCGGCATCGCCGCCATGATCATCGTCGAGGTCATGCTCACGGCGCTGCTGGTCTTCGTGGTGCTGTCGTCCACCGACCAGCTCTCCGACGTGCCGCTGGCCGGTCTGTCCATCGGCGTGACGCTGGCGGTGATCCACCTGGTGTCGATCCCGGTGGACAACACCTCGGTCAACCCGGCCCGCAGCCTCGCCGTGGCGCCCTATCAGCACGGCGCGATGGGGCAGGTCTGGGCGTTCATCGTCTTCCCGCTGATCGGCGGCGCGCTCGGCGCGCTGCTGTACGGACTGCTGTTCGGCCGTTCCCGGGACATGATCTCCTGAACGAACGCGTCCCGCGGCGGTCAGCTCGCGGCGCGCTCCTGCGGTGCGGTGCACACCAAGGTGACCAGCGCCGGGATGGGGAACAGCAGCAGGAAGAGGTTGGGCACCCACCACACAGGGCTGAAATCACCGCGCAGCGTCCAGAACGCGATGGCTTGCAACCCCGCCACGCTGGTCAAGGTCAGCGACACGGTCATCAGGGTGCGTCGACCGGGCGAGCGGCACAGGCAGGCCAAGCCGGTGGCGCTCGCGGCCAGGTCGAGCACGACGAACGAATAGTTCCAGTCGCTGATGATCGGGTCGGTGTAATCCTTGTACGCCCATTCTGGCGGGATCACGTGGGCGAACGCGATCGCCCAGTAGAGCAGGAAACCGACGTCGGTGATCAGCATGGCGATCTTGGTCGGCCCGAGCACGCGCGACATCGGCGGTCAGTGCCAGGAGTATTCGGCGCAGAGCCGGTGGGCGACCAGATCGAAGGTTTTGCGGGGCAGGATCGCGCCCTCGCGGCGGATGCCCGCCTCCGGTACGTCGAGCACCCGGTCGAGCCGTACCCAGCTGGGCCGGTTGTCGTGGTCCCAGGACCCGCTGCCGATCCCGATCCAGTTGCGGTCGTACGCCCGTTCGGGATTCGACGACAGCATCAGGCCCAGCAGCGTGCGCCGGTCCCGGCCCACCACCAGCACCGGCCGGTCCTTGCCGTTGCTCGGGTCCTCTTCGAACGGCACCCAGGTCCAGACGATCTCCCCGGGGTCGGCCCGCCCGTCCAGTTGCGGCGAGTAGACGATCTGCCGCGCCCGCTCGGCGGTCGGCACCGGCGTGGACGCGGCGGGCCGCACCGCGACACCGGTGGCGGTGCGCCGCTGGGCCAGCGACCCCACCAGCCGGTCGACCAACCGGGGACCCTGCTGCTTGACGATCTTGGGCCCCTGTTGCTTAGCGATGAGACCGATCTGCTTGCCGAGAGAGTTCCAACTTCGGGCCATCTCAGGAGGATAACGGCGCACCTGCCGCTTATCACCCGCGTGGGATTCGTTGTGTCGCGGGGGCCATTCGTCCGCGAGCGAGCTATGGAAGCGGATGTGCCCGCCGATCCGGGACCGATCGGACATGTCCGGCTCCCTGCCCGCCGGCAAGGTGCGCCGAGGCCGAGCGTGATGATCGCAGCGGAGGACGGCGCAGCGCGCCCGAAGCATCCGCAGCTCGACCACACTCTCGACCCGCCAGGGTGCGAGTCTTACGAGCACCGTTCGCGGCCCGTCTCGCGTCCGAGTGACCGAAGCGCATGCGACGCAGTCGCGAGTCTCGGTCGCTCGGACGCGAGACTTCCCGGGGCCGCGAACACGCAGCGTCGAAGGCGCTGCAAAAACCAACACAGCACCATGGGACGATAGACGGCAGTTTGCCGATACCCATGAGGAGTGGAGTGCCCGCCAGCTTCGCCGACACGACGTTCACCGATCCTGCCCGGATCCGGAACTTCTGCATCATCGCGCACATCGACCACGGCAAGTCGACGCTGGCCGACCGGATGCTGCAACTGACCGGTGTGGTCGAGGAGCGGCAGATGCGTGCGCAGTATCTGGACCGGATGGACATCGAGCGTGAGCGCGGGATCACCATCAAGGCCCAGAACGTGCGGCTGCCCTGGACGCCTCGGACGGGCGACCACGCGGGCACCGATTTCGTGCTGCACCTCATCGACACGCCCGGCCACGTCGACTTCACCTACGAGGTGTCGCGGGCACTGGAGGCGTGCGAGGGCGCGATCCTGCTGGTCGACGCCGCGCAGGGTATCGAGGCGCAGACGCTGGCCAACCTGTACCTGGCGCTGGACAAGGATCTGACGGTCATCCCGGTGCTGAACAAGATCGACCTGCCCGCCGCCGACCCGGAGCGCTACGCCGCCGAACTGGCGCACATCGTCGGCTGCGACCCGTCGGACGTGCTGCGCGTCTCCGGCAAGACCGGCGAGGGTGTGGCCGATCTGCTGGACCAGGTGATCGCCCAGGTGCCGCCGCCGGTCGGTGAGGCGGACGCGCCGGCCCGCGCGATGATCTTCGACTCGGTCTACGACACCTACCGCGGCGTGGTCACCTATGTCCGCGTCGTGGACGGCAAGCTGACCCCGCGCGAGAAGATCAAGATGATGTCCACCGGCGCCACCCATGAGCTGCTGGAGATCGGCATCGTCTCGCCCGAGCCGAAACCGACCCAGGGGCTCGGCGTCGGCGAGGTCGGCTACCTGATCACCGGCGTGAAGGACGTGCGCCAGTCCAAGGTCGGCGACACGGTGACCGGTGCGCGCGGCGGCGCGAGCGAACCGCTCACCGGATATCGCGAGCCGCGCCCGATGGTGTACTCCGGCCTGTACCCGGTGGACGGCTCCGACTATCCCGACCTGCGCGACGCGTTGGAGAAGTTGCAGCTCAACGATGCCGCCCTGACCTACACGCCGGAGACGTCGGTCGCGCTCGGGTTCGGCTTCCGCTGCGGCTTCCTCGGCCTGCTGCACATGGAGATCACGCGCGAACGCCTGCAGCGCGAGTTCGACCTCGACCTGATCTCCACCGCCCCGAACGTGGTGTACCGGGTGGAGATGGAGGACGGCGCCGAGCACGTCGTCACCAATCCCTCGTACTGGCCGGAGGGCAAGGTCCGCAAGGTCTACGAGCCGGTGGTGAAGTGCACCATCATCGCGCCGAGCGAGTTCATCGGCTCGATCATGGAGCTGTGCCAGTCCCGCCGCGGCGAGCTCGGCGGCATGGACTACCTGTCGGAGACCCGCGTCGAGCTGCGCTACACCATGCCGATGGCGGAGATCATCTTCGACTTCTTCGACTCGTTGAAATCGCGCACCCGCGGTTACGCGAGCCTGGACTACGAGGAGGCGGGCGAGCAGGAGTCGCAGCTGGTGAAGGTGGACATCCTGTTGCAGGGCGAGGCGGTGGACGCGTTCAGCGCGATCGTGCACCGCGACGCCGCCCAGGCCTACGGCCACAAGATGACCACCAAGCTGCGCGAGCTGATCCCGCGTCAGCAGTTCGAGGTGCCCATCCAGGCCGCGATCGGGTCGAAGATCATCGCCCGCGAGAACATCCGCGCCATCCGCAAGGACGTGCTGGCCAAGTGCTACGGCGGTGACATCAGCCGCAAGCGCAAGCTGCTGGAGAAGCAGAAGGAAGGCAAGAAGCGGATGAAGACGATCGGCCGCGTCGACGTCCCGCAGGAAGCCTTCGTGGCCGCGCTGTCCTCGGACGCCGCGTCGGACAAGCCGAAGGACAAGAAGTAGGGGTCAGCCCGCCGCGCGCAGCCGCACGCGCAGGCGGGCGCCGCCCAGCGGACTTCTGTCGAGTTCGGCTGTGCCGGAATGGAGTTCGGCCTGCTGGCGGACCAGGGCGAGGCCGAGGCCGGAACCGGGGGAGCCGGGGCCTTTGACGAACCGGTCGAAGGCGTCGCCGCGCAGCGCCTGTGGAATGCCGCGACCGTCGTCGTCCACGGTGATCTCCACCGTGTCCCGCGGGCCGGAGCGTGCGCTGACGGTGACGGTCGCGGCTTCGCCGTGCTGCACGGCGTTGGCGACGGCATTGGTGACGACGAGCATGACCCCGCCCGGCAGTCCGGTCATCGTGATCGGCGCGCATTCGGCGAGTTCCACCCGTACCCCCGGATGCCTGCGCCGCGCGTCGTGCACCGCCCGGTCCAGGGTGTCGCAGAGGTCGAACGGCTCGAAGACGTCCGGTTCGGTGAGTTCGCCGACCGCGAGACGTTCCAGGTCGGTCAGCGTGTTCTCGATCTGCCGTTCGGCCAGGAGGATCTCGGACAGGATCGCGCCGCGCTGCTGTTCGGGAATCTCTTTGGTGGCCAATACTTGCAGGTCCGTGCGCAGCGCGGTGAGCGGCGTGCGCAACTCGTGCGCGCAGACCGCGGCGAAGTCGCGCGCGCCGGTCAGCGCCCGCTGGGTGGCACGGTGGGCGGCTTCCAGCCGGGCGAGCATGCGGGTGATCGCGTCGGAGAGTTCCTCGGCTTCCCGCGCGCCGCGCCCGGACAGCGGCGGCAGTTCCTCCAGGGTGTCGATACGGTGGGTGGCGTCGGCCAGACGACGTAGCGGGCGTGCGGCGAAGCCGGCGAGGAACCAGCCGAGCAGGGCGGCCAGCAACGCGCCCGCCACGCCGATGCCGAGTCCGACGCGCTGGCTGCGATGAATGGCCGCCTCCACCACGTCGCGGTCGGGATCGAGCGCGACCAGCACGCCGGGCAGCCCGTCGACCCGGGCGATCGCCGCGTCGGCGGGCCTGCCGGCGTCCACGGGCGCCTGCTCGGGGGACAACGTGGCCGCGGACGGCGGAACCGGTTGCGCGGGAGCGGCTTCGCGCGGCCCGGCGACCCGCACCGCCATCGACGACACGGTCTCGTCCAGCTGACGCTCACCGGTGGCGCCGAGCAGGGCGGCGAAGGTGATCGTCAAGGTGAGCGCGACCAGTGCCGCGACCACCCCCGACACGACCGCTACCCGCGTGCGCAGCGACGGCGATCCGCTCATGGTTCCTCCCGGAGGACGAAGCCGACGCCGCGCACGGTGTGGATCACCCGGGGTACGCCGTCCGCTTCCAGCTTGCGTCGCAGGTAGCTGACGAACACGTCGACGACATTGGTGTCGGTGGGAAAGTCGTAGCCCCACACGGCGGACAGGATTTGCTCGCGGTCGAGCACGACCCCGATGTGCTCGGCGAGCAGGGCGAGCACATCGAATTCCCGTTTGGTCAGCTCCACCGGCCCGCCCGCGACCAGCACCCGGCGTCCGGCGGGGTCGATCCGCACCTGCCCGACCGTGCGCGCCCGGTCGGGGCGGTCCACCGGTCGGCGCCTGCGCCGCAGCAGCGCGTTCAACCGGGCGACCAGCTCGCCCAGATCGAACGGCTTGGTGAGGTAGTCGTCGGCTCCGCGTTCCAGGCAGGCGATCCGGTCGCTGACCGCGGTGCGGGCGCTGAGCACACAGATCGGGATGTCGTTGCCCATCGCCCGCAGCGCGGTGACCACGCCGACGCCGTCGAGCTCGGGCAGGTTGACGTCGAGCACCATCGCGTCGGGCGTGGCGGTGCGGACCATGCTCAGCGCCGCGGCGCCGTCGGCCGCGGTGACGACCTCGAAATCGGAGAGTTCCAGTCCCCGCCGCAGCGACGCGAGCACGCGAACCTCGTCGTCCACGACCAGGATTCGGTGTCCGGCCATGGGGTCAATCTAATCCCACAGTCTGAGATCGCGACGGTGGCTGCGGGTGTAGGCGCGAAATGGCCCGATACCGGGCGGTGAACCCGAGCAACGCGGCGGCGGAAGATTCGCGGGTCAGGCGGCGCCCGGCAGGCCACCGCCCGGCTGGGCAGTGACGCGATGCGCCGGACCGAAAAGTGAGGCATTGACCACGGCGAAATCATGTAACGGACGTGCACCCGCCGACGGGCCCTGGCGTAGCCGAAAAGTGGCGCAGCGAGAGTCGACCGGGTTCGGCAGCCGTCCGGTTAATGCGTCCGCTCCCCGCACGTCCGTAGCGCCGAACGGCTGGTTTGTCGAGTCCGACGGTGGAAAGCGTGACTTCGGCACTCCGCCGGCAACCTTTACAGCTCCATCAGTTCCGCTGCCGTGTGCTCGGCACGTGCTCGATCAGGCCAGGTGGCGGTGCCTATTCGAGACTGCGTGCGGTCCGGACAGCCGCCGGAAATAGGGCTTCCGATCCGGTAATCCGGATGGCAGGGTTGTGTTGCCCACCACAGTCGCGTTGTCTCCAGACCTGGAGAATGTGACAGGTTGGTATTCCCGAAATACTGTTGGGTGATCTTCACTTGCTCGGACCGGCGCGGTGAGGATGCTGGACGAACCGAGAGTGGAGCTTCTATGACGCGGGATCTGCCCTTCGACGACGACACCGAAGGCGCCGAGCGCGCGGGCGACACCGCCTACCGTGTGGCCACCGGCGTCGCGCGGGTCGCGCGGGCGGGCGCCTATGTCACCGGCGGGGCGCTGGTGGCCGCCAACGGCGGCGGCGTTCCCGCACAGCCCGGCGAATCCCGTCTCGACAGCTGGCACACCGGCTGGGCGCACAGCACCGATCCCGATCCGGACCAGCCGAGCCCGGTGATCACCTTCCCCGACCCGGTCGTCGAGCCGGCGCCGTTCTCCTCGCACGGCTCCAACGTTCCGGTGGCGCACGGCAATCCGGCTCCCAATCCGGTCGGCCCCGCGCCCGGGTTCGCCCTGCCGGGCGCGGACTCCGCGCCATCGCTGCCCACGCTCGGCGGGGAGTACAGCGGAACCGACGCGGGCATGCCGTTGCCGACGCTGCCCGGCGAGTCCGGGGCGCATGGGATGCAACTGCCCGGACACTCCGGCGGCGGCGTCCCGGGGCTCGGCGGCATTCCCGGCGTGGACGAGGAGGCCGGCAGCGGACTGTCCATTCCGGGGACCGAGGGCCACGGATCCCACGGTTTCTCACTGCCCGGCGTCCGGTCCGACGCCATGAGTGAATCCGACGCGCCCGGCGGGCACGGGTTCGGACTGCCCGGCCACGGGCTCGGCCAGGCCGGGCACGGCTTCGGCCTGCCCGGCGCGAACGGCTTCGTCGCGCCCGGCTCCACCGTCTTCGACCTGCCCGGCAGCGGCGGCGCGAGTGCGGCGCACGCGGCGGGCGATCCGTTCGACGGTGTCGGTCAGGGCGGCGATCTCGGGATGTTCGTCGGCACCCAGTGGTCGGTCGATTTCGGGCTCGGCCCGAACGGGATCTACTTCACCTCCGAGATGAAGGTGGACGTCGGGGTCGGGCACGTCGGCGACCAGCTCGACGAGTACACCGACTGGCTGGCCGACGGCATCCATGTGCCGGACGGCACCGACAGCGCGGCCGCGCAGCCGAACGCGTTGAGCAACGGCCCCTCCGGGCTGCTCGGCGGGCTCACGTCGTCGGGAGCGTCCGCCACGCAATCGTCGGCGGCGTCCGGCGTGGCGCAGTCCGCGCCTGCCGCGGGCGCGCCCGCGGCAACGAGCGTCGCGCAGCCGCTGGCCGCCTCGGCGCCGGTCGCTCCCGCGGCAGCGGTCGCGCCGGTCGCGCCGGTGGCCCCTGCCGCCGCGGTGCCCGCGCCCGCGCCTGCCGCGGTCGCGGCGGCGCCGGTGGTCGCGGCCACCCCGTTGCAGACCACGATCCAGCCCGACGCCGCCTCCACTCCGATCGCGAATGTGATCGCCGCGCCGGAGGGCCCGTCCGTGCTGACCGCTCCCGCCGCGACCGTCCCCGCGTTGTTCGACGCGATTCGGCCGACGCCCGCGGTGAAACCCGCCCCGGTCACCGACCCGCAGCCGTCGCACCCGACGCAGTCGCCCGCGTCGAGCGTCACCGCGCCCACCACGATCGTCAAGACCACGCCGACGCCGACCGTTCCCGGCGACGTCACCACCCCGTCCGTGCCGAAGACGCCGGATCAGGACGTCACGAAGCTCCCCGGCGCCACCACGGTGCCGCACGGCGGCGTCACCACCGCGCCGGACGTGCCCACCACCAAGGTCCCGACGGTCACCCAGACCCCGGCGCCCACGCACGCGCCGACCACCCCGGACGACGACGTGACCACGCCGGGTGGCGTCACCGGACGGCCGAGCACCGGTGGCACGTCGAACAGCACGCATCCCACCAACGACGTACCGACCCACGAATTGCCCACCGGTGACGTGCCGACGGTGAGCAGGCCGTCGCAGCCGACATACGACGCGCCGGACCCCACCTACAGCGCCCCCGCGCAGGCGCCCACCATCGAGCCGCACGCCCCGTCCGCGCCGACGTACACCGCCCCCGTGCCCACCCAGGCGCCGATCAAGCCGCAGGTGATCGACCCCAAGCCGCACGGCATCTCGGCGCCGCTGGCGCTCGACCACCCCGCCGATTCCGCTTACCCGGTCGCCGACTACACCTACGACCACTCCACACTGGCGTTGTCCTCCGGGGGCAGCCTCTCGGGCGCCCTGTTACCGGAGTCGGGCATAGTGGATACGCACCACTATGCGTCCGATGTCTCGGACATCTCCCTGCTCTAGCAGGGCCGCGGAGGTTCCGACGACCGCGGAGTGGCCGCAGGGGGTACCGGAACGAAAGTCACCGAGAAGTAAGGAGGAGGGTTGTCTGCCGCTGCCGGGCTGAAGGCCGCGACCGTGAAACACCCGGACGCGATGGCCCCGCTCATTCGGATCCTCGACGAGCTGCGGGAGACGGCCCGATCCGCCGGACGCGACGACCTGGGCAGCAGGCTGGGCATGGTCCGTGCCAGGGTGAGCGATCCCCGGGTGCGGCTCGTGGTCGTCGGTCCTCCGAAGAATGGCATGAGCACGCTGGTCAACAGCCTGGTCGGCGCCTCGGTCAGCGCGACGAACAGCGATCTGAGCGTCCCGGTGATCGTCGAGTACGGGCCGGAGCCGACCGCGACGCTGGTGCGGCAGACCGAGTACGGCCGTACCGAACGTCAGTCGGTCGACCCGCTGGATCCCGGCCCGGCGCTGGCTGCCCAGGGTGTGGTCCGCGCCGAGTTCACCCAGCCGAGCCCGCTGCTCGCCGACGGTGTCGTGGTCATGGACGCGCCCGGTGCGCTGGGCGACAATCGCACCACCTGGTCGATGATCGCGGCGGCCGACGCCGTGCTCTACGTCGGCGACGCGGGCGCCGAGCTGACCGTGGAGCAGATCGCCGAGTTGCAGCGCATCCAGCAGATCTGCCCGACCGTGATCTGCGTGCTGAACAAGATCGACCTGTTTCCGCACTGGTCGCACACTCAGCAGCGCAACCGGGAACTGCTCGACTCGGCGGGCCTCGGCTTCGCGGTGGCCCCGGTCTCCGCGGAACTGCACCGGCAGGCCGGATCGACCGGCGACTACCAGCGCGACATCGAATCCGGCGTGCCGCAGCTGATCGACCATCTGCGCGACTACGTGGTGGCTCGCGCGGACGCGGTGGCGCTGGAAGCCGCGGTCGGTGACATCCGCCTGGTCTGCGATCACCTCGCGCTGACCCTGCGCACCGAGGTCGAGGCGCTGCGCGACCCCCGCCGCCGCGCCGAGATCACCGACCAGCTCGCCCGCGCGCGCGACGAAGCCGACCAGCTGCGCCAGCGCACCGCGAACTGGCAGGTCACGCTGGTCGACGGCGCGACGGAGCTGATGGCCGACATCGAGCACGACCTGCGCCACCGGCTGCGCAGCCTGATCCGCGACGCCGAGGCCGAGATCGCCCAGACCGATCCCGCGCGCCGCTGGAAGGAATTCGGCGCCGATCTGGACGCGCGCATCTGCGAGGCGGTCGAGGAGAACTTCGCCGTGGCGCACTACCGCTCGATGGAGCTGTGCGAGCAGGTGGCCGCCAAGTTCCCGGCCGACAACCGCACGCCGCCCCTGCCGGACCTGCGCTTGGCCGACCCCGGTGAGGTGCTCGAAGCGGTGCAGCCGCTGGAGCCGCTGGAAAGCGCGCAGGCCGGGGTGACCCAGCAGTTCCTGACCGGTCTGCGCGGTTCCTACGGCGGCATCCTGATGGTCGGTCTGGCCACGAGCCTGCTCGGCATGTCGCTGGTGAACTGGTATTCGGCGGGTGCGGGCGTGCTGCTGGGCGTGAACGCGCTGTGGGACGACCGCAAGAACCGCAAGCTGCGCCGCAGGGCCGAGGCCAAGGTGGCGGTGGCCCGCCTGATGGACGACGTGATCTTCCAGGTCGGCAAGGAGTCGCGCAACCGCTTGCGCGCCGTGCAGCGGGTGCTGCGCGACCACTTCACCGACATCGCGACCGAGGTCTCGCGCGCCGCGGACGAGGCGCTGCGCTCGGCCGAGGAGAACTACGGGAAATACGGCGACCGCAGGCCGGAGCGGATCGCCGACCTCGAGGCGCAGCTCGGCAAAGTGCGCGTGCTGCGCGAGGAGGCCGACGGCCTCGTTCCCGCGTAGGCGGGTCCCCCGGTCAGACCGGATGACCCTGCGGCGTGTGCGCGGGCTGGAAGCGGCCCGCGTGCTGGGAATTCTCGGCACGGATCACGTGGGTCACGGCGTTGATCAGCGCCAGATGGGTGAACGCCTGGGGGAAGTTGCCGAGGTGGCGTCCACTGCGCGGATCGATCTCCTCGGCGTACAACCGCAGCGGGCTGGCGAAGCCGAGCAGGCGCTCGCACAAATGCCGCGCCCGCTGGATCTCCCCGATCTCCACCAGCGCGGAGACCAGCCAGAACGAGCAGATGGTGAAGGCGCCCTCGGTACCGCTCAAGCCGTCGTCGGTGGTCTCGGTCCGGTAGCGCAGCACCAAGCCGTTCTCGGTGAGCCGGTCGGCGATGGCCAGCACCGTGGCGCGCACCCGGTCGTCCTCGGGCGGCAGGAAACGGGTGAGCACCACCAGCAGCAGTGAGGCGTCCAGCGTGTCGCCGCCGTAGACCTGCGTGAACACGCCTTCGGAGGTGACGCCGTTGGCCAGGACGTCGGCCTTGATCTCCTCCGCGATCGCGTACCACTCTTCTGCGTGCTCGTACTGACCGTGCAGTTCGGCGAGTTTCGCGCCGCGGTCCAGCGCCACCCAGCACATCACCTTGGATGAGGTGAAGTGCTGCGGCTCGCCGCGCACCTCCCAGATGCCGCGGTCGGGCTCCTTCCAGTGCTCGATGGCGGCGCGCACCTGGCGGACCAGCAGCGGCCACAGCGTCTCCGGCACCTGCTGGCGCGACTTCACGTGCAGGTACACCGCGTCGAGCATGGTGCCCCAGATGTCGTGCTGGTCCTGGTTGTAGGCGTTGTTGCCGATGCGCACCGGACGGGACTGGTCGTAGCCGCCGAAGTGATCGAGGATGATCTCGTCGAGCTGCCGCTCGCCCCCGATGCCGTAGAGCACTTGCAGGGGAACGGGCTCGCCGTCCTCACCGGTCGTCGCGTCGTTGAGGAAGGCGAAGAAGTCGTCGGCCTCCCGGTCCAGGCCGAGTGTGTACAGACCCCACAGCGCGAAGCTGGCGTCTCGCACCCAGGTGTAGCGGTAATCCCAATTGCGTTCTCCGCCAGGACTTTCCGGGAGAGAGGTGGTGGCGGCGGCCATCAGCGCGCCGGTCGGCGCGTAGGTGAGGCCCTTGAGGGTGAGCGCGCTGCGCTGCAGATAGTTGCGCCACGGGTGATCGGGGAACTTGCCGAGCGTGATCCACTGGCGCCAGCATTCGGTGGTCTGCCACATCTTCTCGGCGGCCTCGTCGAAGGTGCGCGGCGCGGGCAGTTCCGACCAGGTGAGCGCGACGAAGACCTCGTCGCCCTCCTTCATCCTGGTACGGGCGCGCGCCTCGCGGCCCTCGAGCCCCAGACGCAGATCGGTGGTGAGCACCAGGGTGGGCCCGGCGCTGGGATCGTCGCCGCGCACCGCGGTCGCCTCCTCGTACACCTTGCCGGTGTACTCCCAGCGGGCGCTGGCCCGGTGGTAGTCGAACGCGGGCTCGCAGCTCACCTCCAGCTCCACGGTGCCGTTCACGCATTTCACCGTGCGCAGCAGCAAGTGCTCGGCATCCCAGTCCATCGGGGTGCGCCGGTGGGTCTTGCTGCGCTGATCGTTGTTGTGCCAGCGGCCGAGCACCAGCGCGTCGCGCACGACCAGCCAGCCGGTGCCGGTCTGCCAGGTGGTCTCCAGGATCATCCCGCCGGGCAGGTAGCGGCGGGCGGCGGGCACGTTGACGCCGTACGGCCCGACCCGGAAGTGCCCCGCGCTGCGGTCGAGCAGCGCCCCGAAGATGCTCGGCGAATCCGGTCGCGGCACGCACATCCATTCCACCGCGCCGTTGCTGGCGACCAGGCAGCTGGTCTCGCAGTCGGACAGGAACGCGTAGTCATCGATCGGCGGGTAGGCGCCGCGGCGATGTGTTTCGGCCAGGTTGGTCGGCAGGCCGTCGGAGTCGTTGAGGGTGAGGTCATCGGTGGACGCCATACCCCATCTTCGGGCCGATGGGCGTCCGTCGTCCACCGCCCGCTTCCCCGGTCGGCCGATGTGACCGACGGTCTCGTGGAGCCGGCCGGCGTACCGACTAGGCTGGAGCCGTGCATCGCATCGCAGGGTGGTGGGACGGCTTCGAGCTGTGGGTGGCGGGACTCCCGTTCATCCCGCAGTTCCTCGTCGTGCTCGTGGGCATGGTCCCGATCAGTTTCGCCATCGCCTACGGGCTCGATCGCGTGCTGCGTGCGGTGCTGCGCATCCTGGATCGCCGCTACGGCGCCCGTCCCGCGCCGGTGCGGCCCGCTCCGGCAGGCGCGCCGGTGCTGGAACCCGAGCCGATCGCCGAGGTGCGCACCCCCGTGCAGAGCGGGGCGCGCTGATGCCTCGTTCCCGGGTGCAGCTCGCCCTCATCGCCCTGCTCGTGCTGATCGTCGTCGCCTGGTTGCTCACCCGCTGACGGTCGGTTGCCGCCGCCGCGCCAGTCGCCGGACCGCTTGCCGAGTTCGGCGACGGAGTCATCGACCTCGTGGGCGGCGGTTTCGCCGCCGCGCCGACATCCCGGCCCAGCGTGCGCACGGTGCGGATGAACGGGTCCTCGGACTGGTCGACGTTCGTGCGGTAGGTGCATTTCGTCGGTGATCCGGGTGGCGCGATCCTGGTCACGCGCGGGTAGTCGCCCACGAGCGCGCGGTCGTAGTCGCCGCTCGGGATCCGGCGGCGCAGTGCGGCCGCGCGCGGCAACGGAGAACGGAGTGTGTGCAGCACCACGTCGAACCCCGCCAGTGACCGCGAGGTAACCAGAGCGGTGCGGCCGGCGGGGTGCTCCCACGTGCGCGTGCTGATGCCGGGAAAGGCCGTTCGGACGCGATCCGGACTGCTGGTCATCGGATGAAACCGCCCTCTTCCTGGGCTCTTCGATTCGAACTCCGCCTTGTGCTCTGCTACAGTCTGCCCGTGTCTTCGAGCGCAGTCCCGCAGGTCCGCCATGAATTGGCGTTGATTGCTGTCGGTGACCTCGCGGTCGCGGACGTCTACTGTCGCTGATCGGCGACCGGGCACGTCCGCGTCTCGTTTGTCCGCAGACTGGCGCGCTTCTCGCAGATGTGCTTTTCGCTTCCCCGACGGCCCGTTGTGGCCGCTAGTCGCGCCGCTGCCGTATCAGTCGATCGGCGGGTCTGCTGCTTCGAAAAGATGGTCGCCGCCACCGATGTGTTACCGGAGAAATGGCGGTCCGCAAGAAAGGTCCACCCCGATGGCTCGCAAATCCTGGCTTTCGCCGCGCCGACGCTACAGCGCCGTTGCCCTAGCCGCCCTAGCGGCGGTCGCGCTGACCGCGTGCGGCGGCGGAGCCAGCGACACGGTCGGGGGAAACGCTTCCGACGGCAGCGGCGGCACCCTGAACCTCTACGCCTACGCCGTACCAAAGCCCGGTTTCGACAAGGTGATCCCCGAGTTCAACAAGACCGAGCAGGGCAAGGGCGTCCAGATCCAGCAGTCCTACGGCGCCTCCGGTGACCAGTCCCGCAAGGTGAAGGACGGCGCCGAGGCCGACGTCGTGAACTTCTCGGTCGAGCCGGACATCACCCGCCTGGTCGACGCCGGGCTGGTCGACGCGAGCTGGAACGCCGACGCCACCAAGGGCGTGCCGTTCGGTTCGGTGGTCGCGATCGTCGTGCGCAAGGGCAATCCCAAGGGCATCAAGGACTGGGACGACCTGCTGAAGCCGGGCGTCGAGGTGGTCACCCCGAACCCGTTCAGCTCCGGTTCGGCCAAGTGGAACCTGCTCGCGCCGTACGCGGCCAAGAGCGACGGCGGCAAGAACCCGCAGGCGGGCCTGGACTACCTGAGCAAGCTGGTGTCCAAGGAGCACGTGAAGGTGCAGCCGAAGTCCGGCCGCGAGGCGACCGAGACCTTCCTGCAGGGCACCGGCGACGTTCTGCTGAGCTACGAGAACGAGGCGATCTTCTCCGAGCGCAACGGCGATCCGATCGAGCACTTCGTCCCGCCGGTCACGTTCAAGATCGAGAACCCGGTCGCGGTGCTGAAGAACAGCAAGAACGCGCAGAAGGCCGTCGCCTTCCGCGACTTCCTGTTCACCGCGGAGGGGCAGAAGGCATGGGCCGCCGCCGGTTTCCGCCCGGTCGATCCGAAGGTCGCCGCCGATCACGCCACGGACTTCCCGACTCCGCAGAAGCTGTGGACCATCGCCGACCTCGGCGGCTGGAAGACCGTGGACAAGGAACTGTTCACCCCGAACACCGGCTCGGTAGCGGTGATCTATGACCAAGCGACCAAGTGACCGGGTGACCCCCGTTACACGGGATACTGGACGACTGTGACTACGAGCAGTAACGCCGGGACCGCGCAGGCGGCGGCTCCCGGCGTCTCCGAACCCGCGCGCAAGGAACGCCGCAGGAACTGGTCGTGGCTGCGCGTGACCGGCTCGGTGGGTCCGCTCGGCATCGCCACCGCGGTGCTGTGGCTGAGCATCATCGTGCTGCTGCCGCTGGCGGCGCTCACCGTCACCAGCTTCGAGGACGGATGGTCCGGTTTCTGGGACGCCGTCACCGCGCCCGCCGCGCTGGACTCGCTGCGCATCACCGTGCTGGTCTCGGTGGTGGTCGCGGTGGTCAACGTGGTGATGGGCACGCTGATCGCCTGGGTGCTGGTCCGCGACCGGTTTCCCGGCAAAGGCGTGGTCAACGCGCTGATCGACCTGCCGTTCGCGCTGCCGACCATCGTCGCCAGCATCGTGCTGCTGTCGCTGTACGGTCCGCAGAGCCCGATCGACGTGCACCTCAACGCCACCCAGCCGGGCCTGGTGGTGGCGCTGGCGTTCGTCACGCTGCCGTTCGTGGTGCGTTCGGTGCAGCCGGTGCTGATCGAGGCCGACCGCGAGGTGGAGCAGGCCGCGCTCTCGCTGGGCGCGAACAACTGGACCACTTTCCGCAGGATCGTGCTGCCCGCCCTGACACCCGCGATCATCAGCGGCGGCGGTCTGGCCTTCGCCCGCGCGATCGGCGAATACGGTTCGGTGGTGCTGATCGGGGGCGCGATCCCGCGCAAGACCGAGATGGCCTCCCAGTACATCCAGAAGCAGATCGAGATCGATCGGCCGGTGAACGCGGCGGCCGTTTCGGTCGCGCTGCTGGCCATCTCGTTCGCGACGCTGCTGGCGCTGCGGTTGCTCGCCGAACGCAGCGCGCGCAAGGAGCAGGCGACCCGATGAGAAACAATCGCGCAGCGCTCCCCGGGTCGCCGGGGCGCGGGCTTTCCCCCGGGACGGAGCAGGGCAGATGAAATTGCATCCGCTGACCCGCATCTCGTTGCGGACAGTGGCGCTGGGCTACTTGTTCGTGCTGCTGGTCCTGCCGCTGATCATCATCCTGTGGCGCACGTTCGAGCGGGGGATCGGTGCGTTCGTCGACTCGATCACCACGCCCGCGGCGATCTCGGCGTTCCAGCTGTCCATCCTGATCGTCGCGATCACCGTCCCGGTGAACGTGATCTTCGGCATCGTGACGGCGCTCGCGCTGGTGCGCGGAAAGTTCCCCGGACGCAACCTGGTTCAGGGCATCGTCGACCTGCCGTTCGCGGTCTCGCCCGTGGTGGTCGGCGTCTCGCTGATCCTGCTCTGGGGCGCGGGCGGCTGGTTCGGCGGCCTGGAAGACCTGGGCTTCAAGGTCATTTTCAACCTACCCGGCATGGTGATCGCCACCATTTTCGTCACGCTGCCGTTCGTGGTGCGCGAGGTCGAGCCGGTGCTGCACGAGATCGGCGACGACCAGGAACAGGCCGCGGCCACCCTGGGCGCGTCCAAGTGGCAGACCTTCTGGCGGATCACGCTTCCCGCGATCCGGTGGGGCCTGACCTACGGTGTGGTGCTCACCGTGGCTCGCGCGCTCGGCGAGTTCGGCGCGGTGATCATGGTGTCCTCCGCGCTGCCGGGCAAGTCGCAGACGCTGACGTTGCTCGTGCACGGCCGGTACATCAACGACCACAACACCTTCGGCGCGTATTCCGCCGCGACCTTGCTGATGGGCATCGCCCTCGTCACCCTTCTGCTGATGACCCTCCTCGAACGTAAGCGGGGCGCAAAGTGATCACCGTGACCAACGCGAACAAGAACTACGGCACGTTCGCGGCCCTCGACGACGTCAGCCTGGAGATCCCCTCCGGCGAACTCACCGCGTTGCTCGGCCCGTCGGGTTCGGGCAAGTCGACGCTGCTGCGCTCGATCGCCGGACTCGAGTCGCTCGACTCCGGCGTGGTCACCATCGCGGGCCGCGATGTCACCCGCGTGCCGCCGCAGAAGCGCGACATCGGGTTCGTCTTCCAGCATTACGCGGCGTTCAAGCACATGACCGTGCGCGACAATGTGGCGTTCGGCCTGAAGATCCGCAAGCGCCCGAAGAACGAGATCAACAAGCGCGTCGACGAATTGCTCGGCATCGTCGGCTTGGACGGCTTCCAGCACCGCTACCCGGCCCAGCTGTCGGGTGGTCAGCGCCAACGCATGGCGCTGGCCCGCGCCCTGGCCGTCGATCCGCAGGTGTTGCTGCTGGACGAGCCGTTCGGCGCGCTGGACGCCAAGGTCCGCGCCGATCTGCGGACCTGGCTGCGCAGGCTGCACGAAGAGGTTCACGTGACCACCGTGCTGGTCACCCACGACCAGGAGGAGGCGCTCGACGTCGCCGACCGGATCGCGGTGATGAACTCCGGCCGCATCGAGCAGATCGGCACTCCGGAGGACGTGTACGACCGGCCTGCCAACGAATTCGTCATGTCGTTCCTCGGCGCGGTGGCCCGGCTCAACGGGCATCTGGTGCGGCCGCACGACATTCGCGTCGGCCGTGACCCCAGCATGGCGCTCGCCGAGCACGAGGGCACCGCCGACTCCGCGGGCGTCACCAGGGCGACGGTCGAGCGCGTGGTGCATCTCGGCTTCGAGGTCCGCGTGGAACTGCGCAACGCCGCGACCGGCGACCTGTTCGCCGCGCAGGTCACCCGCGGCGACGCCGAAGCGCTGCGGCTGTCGGACGGCGAGACGGTCTACGTGCGCGCCACTCGGATCCCGGAACTGCCCGCGCAGTAGGAGTTTCGGGAGCTGATCGACCCGGCCGGCGAAGGAGTGTGGCGCTGAAAGATTGCTGCACTCCCTGACGTTGCCGTGGCCGCTGCCATCCCGCCGCGCTCTGGAAGGGTTCCGGCGGGTGTGCGCTGATGCGCCCGTCATCACGGCGCCAGGACGGACTCGGGAGGCGGTGTGGATGTCCACGGTCGTCTCCTGTCCGCAGACCCACCCGCTCGGCTAATCAGCGGCATCGCGCCGGGCGGAGCTGTCAAGGGGAGTCTCCCCATGTGGAGCGCTAACGCTGGGCGCAATGCGGGCCGGCGGCCGGAATCCGGCAAACTTCCACCGGGCACGATCGATCCCCGCGTGTCGCAAGGAAATCCGACTGGACGGCATGTGTAACGCTGGTCGGCCAGGTGAGGGCGTCGAAGATCGCGGGAACGGGTGCGGCGCGGCACAGGCGGCTTGCGGACAATCGGTTGTCCGGGCTTGGCACGAAGATCGCGGAGTGGTTGCCTAAACGGCGTTCGAAGCAAATCGGCACGGCGATCGGGTGGATTGCGATGGCGGTTGGTCTCGGGTTGAGCATCGGTACGGTGAACACGGTTTCGGTTCTCGCGGAGGAAGGTTCGGCCAAGGCTCCGCCGGGGCGACGCAAAACGCAGCGGGCGCAGACGATCACGCGCCGCACCACGCTGACCTTCGACAGCACCGGCGTGGCCAGGGTCGGCATGATTCCACGGCACGGCCGCGCGGTCACCGAATTCGCCGACCTCACGCAGCGTTCCAGTACGTGGGCGCGGGTGGGCAACCGCGCGCTCGCGCCGGCGGATCTCGTCGCCACGGTGGCGAAGTGCATGATCGACGAGGTGCGGCAGGACCGTCCCGGCGGGGGAAGCGGTCTCGGCATCGCGGTCACGTATCCGGCTCGCTACGCCGACGAGCAGGTGGACGCGTTGCGTGCCGCGCTGGACGGCGCCGACCTCGCGCAGGCCGCGCTGGTGGCCGAGCCCGTGGCAGCGGCGGCCTGGCTGGAGGCCGACCGCGGTCCGCTCACGCCCGGCCTCGCCCTCGTCTACGACCTCGGCGGCGCCGGGCTCGACGTCACGTTGGTCCGGGTGGGGGCGGGTTGTCCGCGCAATCCGATCGTCGGCGTCTCGCTGCGTTCCACCGAATTCGGTGGACGCGCGTTCGGCGCGCTGATCGCCGAGCACGCCGGGCCGGGGCTGTCCGCGTCCTCGGTCGCCGAGTCGGTGGCCGACACGATCGCGGGCGAACTGCGCGTGCGGCATGTCCGGGAGTCGCTCGAACTCGTCTACCGCTGCTTGCGGGTGGCCGACGTCACCATGGCCGATGTCGACCGCGTCCTGGTGGTCGGCGGTGCGGCGCGACCGGCGGAGGTGGCCGAGGTCCTGGCCGCGGAGCTGGCCAGGCCGGTGATCGTCGCCGCCGATCCCGAGCGGACCACCGCGGACGGCGCCGCGATCCTGGGACGCAGAGCGGCGGCCGCGGCGGAGGCGACGGCCGAACTGCGCAGGGTCAGGCGTCGCCGCGTCCGTCGTCGTGCGGCTACGCGGGCGCTGATGCTGTCGCGCCGGACCAGGCGCAGGCTGGGCCGGGTGGTCGTCGTCACCAGTATGTCGGCGGTCTTCGGTTTCGGGACCTCGATCCTGGCGGTCGGTGACGGGGTGCTGGTGAGTTAGCCCCGGCACGGCCTGCGATATGAACAGGGGCCGTCCGGCGGTGCGCGTGATGAGGGCGCGCATCGCCGGACGGCCCTAGCAATTGCTGGGTTGACGTGACTCTCCGTTGGTGTAACTATGGGATACAGTTAAACGGTTCCATCGAGGAGAGGCAGTGACGACGATGTCCGCAGCCGTGACACCAGCCGTCGATCCCGATCTGGAGAAGGCACAGGAGTACGCCGCGAAGCTGCTGCTGCTCTCCGAGGGATCGGTCAACAAGCACTTCGATCCCTTCGAGGACATCGACTGGGACAATCCCGACTTCGCCGCCGACGCCGGTGAGGAGCGCTGGATCCTGCCCGTGTCCGCCGACACCGTGGCCCGCCACCCCTGGTATCAGGCGCTGTCGACCGAGCAGAAGATCGCGGTCGGCAAATACCGGCAGGCGAACATCGCCAAGGTCGGGCTGCAATTCGAGTCGATCCTGATCAGCGGCATGGTCATCCACAACTTCGGCCTGCCCAACGGTTCGCCGGAGTTCCGGTACTGCTCCCACGAGATGATCGAGGAGCACAACCACACCCTGATGTTCCAGGAGATGGTCAACCGGATCGGGCTGGACGTGCCGGGCATGGGCCCGCTGGTCAGCAAGTTCAAGTACCTGGGCGCGCCCGTGGCGGCCTGGTTCCCGAACCTGTTCTTCATGGCCGTGCTGGCCGGTGAGGAGCCGATCGACCACATCCAGAAGCAGATCCTGCGCTCGGGTGAAGAGGTGCACCCGATCATGCGCGGCGTGATGGCCATCCACGTCGCCGAAGAGGCGCGGCACATCTCCTTCGCGCACGAGTTCCTGAAGAACCATGTGCCGGAGGCGAAGCCCGCGCAGAAGTTCATCCTCTCGCTGGCCATGCCGATCGTGATGTGGATCCTCGGCCGCGCGATCGTCACCCCGCCGCGCTCGTTCTTCGCCGAGTTCGACATTCCGGAGAAGGTCCGCAAGGAGCTGTTCTACGGCTCGAAGGAGGCCAAGCAGGTCTTCAGCGACTACTTCTGCGACGTGCGCGCGCTGGCCAAGGACATCGGGCTGATGAACCCGGTCGCGAAGGCGCTGTGGAAGGCGCTCGGCATCGACGGTCCGAGCACCCGGTACCGGTCCGAACCGCTGCGCGCCGCGAACAAGGTCGCCTGAGTCGCATGCCGTACGTCGTCACCCAATCCTGTTGCAGCGACGCGTCCTGCGTCTACGCCTGCCCGGTCAACTGCATCCATCCCACGCCCGACGAACCGGACTTCCGGACCGCCGAGATGCTGTACGTCGACCCGCAGGCGTGCGTGGACTGCGGCGCCTGCGCCACCGCGTGCCCGGTCGACGCCATCGTGTCAGCGAAGAAGCTGACCGCTGAGCAGAAGCCGTTCATCGAGATCAACGCCGATTTCTACCGGCAGGCGCGACCGCGACCCCTGCTGGCGCGACCGGTGCCAGCGGCGCGGATCCACACCGAGCGCTCGCCGCTGCGGGTGGCGATCGTCGGATCGGGTCCGTCGGCGATGTACGCCGCCGACGAACTGCTGACCCAGCCGGAGGTGTCGGTGACGGTGTTCGACCGGCTGCCGGTGCCCTACGGGCTGGCCAGGCACGGCGTCGCGCCGGACCACGACAAGACCCGCAAGGTCGGCGAGCTGTTCGACGTCATCTCGGCGCAGCCGGGATTCGGCACTTACTTGAACGTCGAGGTGGGCGCGCACGTTTCGCACGCCGAGCTGCTCGACCACTTCCACGCCGTGATCTACGCGGTCGGAGCGTCGTCGGATCGCAAGCTCGGCATCCCGGGTGAGGGCTTGGCGGGCAACGTGTCGGCCACCGACTTCGTCGCCTGGTACAACGGCCATCCCGACTACGCCGACCACACCTTCGATCTGTCCGGTAGGCGTGCGGTGATCGTCGGCAACGGCAATGTCGCGCTCGACGTCGCGCGCGTGCTCACCAGCGACCCCGCGACGCTCACCGGCACCGACATCGCGCCGTACGCGTTGCGGGCGCTGCGCGAGAGCAAGGTGGAGGAGGTGGTCGTGCTCGGCCGGCGCGGTCCGCTCGAATCCGCCTTCACCGTGCCGGAATTCGTCGGCCTGCTCGGGTGCGACGTGGACATCGTGATCGAGGGCGAGCTGCCCGAACTCGGTGCGGAACTGCCGTTCCATGTCGAACAGAAGCTGCGGCTGCTGCACAGCGCGCGCACCCGGCCGGTGGGGGAGTGCAAACGCATCGTGTTCCGCTATCTGGCCGCGCCCACCGAGATCCTCGGCACCGACCGGGTGACCGGACTGGAAATCGATCGCACCGAGCTGGTCACCGATCCGGACGGCCGCGTTCGCGCCGTCGCCACCGGGCAGACCGATCGGCTCGACGCGGGCCTGGTGCTCACCTCGGTCGGCTACCGCGGCGTCGCGGTGCCGGGTCTGCCGTTCGACGAGCAGGCCGCGGTGATCCCGAACGAGGACGGCCGGGTGCTCGAGCGCCCCGGCGGCGCTGTGGTCACCGGCACCTACGTGACCGGCTGGATCAAGCGCGGCCCCACCGGCTTCATCGGGACCAACAAGTCCTGTGCGCAGGAGACGGTGCGGCAGCTGGCCGCGGACTTCAACGCGGGCCTGCTACCCGAACCAACCGGCAGCGCAGCGGAATTCGATCGCCTGGTGCGGCTGCGCCAGCCCGCGGTCCATGCCGGGGGAGCGGTGCAAGCCCGTCCAGGCAGGGTTCGCCGCTTGCTGGCACGCGCGTGACCGACCCGCCTCGGGATACCACGCCGGTATCCCGAGGCGGGCCCATGTCCGGGGTCAGCGTGCGGTGAAGCCGCCGTCGACGGCCAGCGCGGCGCCGGTGACGAAACTCGCTTCCTTGCTGAGCAGATAGGCGCAGAAGGAGGCGATCTCCTCCGGTGCGGCGATGCGGCCCAGCGGGTGCAGCGCCGCGATGGCGGCCACTCCTTCGGGCGTCGCGCCCATCGAGTTGCGGAACGCCGGGGTGTCGACCGCGCCCGACACCAGTGCGTTGACCCGCACCCCCTGGTCGGCGGCTTCCAGCGCCACCGCCCGGGTCAAGCCGACCACTCCGTGCTTGGCGGCCACGTACGGCGCGACCGAACCCATCCCGACCACACCGAGATTCGACGCGTTGTTCAGGATCGCGCCGCCGCCGGAGGCCGCCAGCGCGGGAACCTGGTGCCGTAGACCGTAGAACACGCTGGTGAGGTTGAGTTCCAGATCGGCGCGCCAGCCCGCCTCGTCGATCTGCTCGACCGGGCCGAAGGCGTGCACCGCGCCCGCGTTGTTGAACGCGGCGTCCAGACGGCCGAACTCGGACAGCGCGGCGTCGGTCAGCCGGGCCACATCCTGCTCCACCGTGACATCGGTCGGCACGAACAGCACGCGACCACCCGCCGCGCGGATGTCGGCGGCCACCTGCTCACCCGCGTCTTTCCCGCGCGCGCCGAGCACTACGGCGGCGCCTTCGCTCGCGACCCGCAGCGCGACCGCCTTGCCCACGCCCGAGGTCGCGCCGGTGACCAAGACGACCTGCTCCGCGAACCGTGTTGCCATCGTTCGATTTCCTCTCCGCTCTCGCGATCGCGCCTCCGTGGTGCGACCCGCTGTCGAGTCAAGCTGGAGGGGAACGACGATGCTGGCGAGAATCGGACGTCTAGTTGATGTGTCAATTGAATGTCGCGCGGTGCTGCTGGGCCCAGATGGCCAGGTGCGGCAAGGGTCTGGTTACCTACCGGTAGGTGCCTGTCGCGCGGTGTGATCTCGCGGGCGCAAACCGGCGGCCGGTCGGATTTCCGCCTGGAATCCGAGATCGCTGTGTGATTGCGGAAATGCTGGTTCTGCAGTCGGATTCGCGATGTCGAGTGGTATGGACGTGTCAACTGACTCGTATCTACCTGGCATTTCGGACGATTATTGCCGTCGGTCGAACAATCCATATCAATTGCGCATCCACGCGAACGCGAAACAGCTAACCTGTGGTGGCTGTTTGGAAGACGACCGCGGCCACAGGGGAACGCCATGTGATGGACGTGGTCACGGTGCGTTGACGGGATAGCGAATGACTACAGGTCTGGGTTTCAGCATCGGTGCGGTGAATTCCGTGACGGCTTCGGTCAGCGCGGATCGGCCACGACCGTCCGTGCGGTCTCGCCGCACCGCGGTGACCTTCGACAGCGCGGGTGGGCTGCGGCTGGGCGGGATCGCCCGATTCGACATGGCGGTCACGGATTTCGCCGATTTGAGCAAGGATCCGGAAGCGGTGATCGTCGGCGGTCGCATCTGGTCGCCGGCCAATCTCGTCGCCGCGGTGGTCAAGGAGCTCAGGGCGGCCGAGCCGGGCGCGTCCGAGGCGGGGGTCGTGACCACCTATCCGGCGGTGTATTCCGACAAACAGGTGGCTTTGCTGCGCCAAGCGCTCGACCTATCCGGGGCGGGGGACGTGCTGCTGGTGCCGGAGCCCGTCGCGGCGGCGGAGTGGCTCGAGCACGAGCACGGCCCGCTGGAGACCGATTTCGTCCTGATCTACGACCTCGGCGGCACCAGCCTCGACGTGAGCATCGTGCGCGTCGGGCCGGACTGGGACAACCATCCGATGATCGGAAAGCCCGTGCGCTCGCACGATTTCGGTGGCCGTCCGCTGGGGTCGATGATCGCCAGGTACGCCCCGGACGTGTCGTCCGCAGGACTGCCGATGACGTCGATCGTCGACATCGACGGGCTGCGCGCCGCGCATGTGCAGGACTCCCTTCACCTGGTCCGCGACTGCGTGCGGGAGGCGGGCATCACCCTGTCCGATATCGGCCGGGTGCTGCTGGTGGGTGGCGCGTCCCGGCCTGCGGAGGTGGCGCGCACGCTGGCCGAACTCGGTCGCCCCGTGCTGATCTCGGCCGATCCGGGCCAGACGATCGCCGCGGGCGCGGCCCTGATGGCGGCGCGCACCATGGCGCTCGGCGCGTCGCACCGCCACTCCGCCGTGCCGCGGGTAGCGGTGTTCTCCAGTGCGGCGGTGGTCTCCGCGGTGGCCATGTCGGCGGTGACGGTCTTCGGCAGCCCCACTGTGCCCGAACTGGCGCCGATGCTCGAGCGTCTTCCGGAACTGGGCGCGCCGGCCGATAATCTGCTGGTCGACGTCGGCAGCGAACAGCTCGCCGAGGCCTGGTCGCGAATATCGGCGCCCGCGACGTGGGCCTCCGGCCGGGCGCTGCCCGCGCTTCTATCCCAACCGACCTCCGCGTATACCCGATTCATCACGCCGGCTCCGCGCAGCGCCGGTTATGGTCCATCGGTGGCCGAGTCCCGGATCGGCACCCACCGCGACCCGCGAAACTGCTGCGCCCCGGGGGGATTGCGCTACCGGGGTTATGGCGATCCCGCCTACTTCGTGAATCCGCTGCCGTTCGGGCCGGTCGTTCTTCCCGCCCCCGGAGAGGTGGCGCAGCCGCCCGTTCCCGGGCAGCCTCCGAATCCTGGTGCCGGGCCGGGTCTGCCCCAGCCGCCCGCGCCGGGACAGATACCCGCTCCCGGCTCGGGCGCGCCGCCGGTGGGGACGCCGGAGTCGGCCGTCCCCGCGCCGCAGAACGGTTCGAAGCCCGCGGAGCCGGGTGGGACCGCGCCGGGCGGTCCGTCGACCGGAACGTCCAGCTCGCCGGGCGGCGGCGCGGCGTCGGGCGAGCACAATGCTTCGAGTTCGTCCGGCGCGGCGAACACCGGGGGCTCGTCGTCCGGAGACGGCGAAGGAACGTCCACCGGCGGAACGTCTTCCGAGGGCAGCGCATCGAGCGGTGGTTCGGCGAACGATTCCAGCGCGCACGGACCGTCCGGTGGATCGCCGGGCGGACCGGCCGGTGGATCGCCGGGGGGCGCGCCCGGGAACTCCACCACGCACGGGTCGTCCTCGGGCGAGTCGGTGGGCAACTCGTCGTCGGAGAGTGGTTCCTCCGCGCACGGTTCGTCTTCGGCTGGGGCGGCGGGCGATTCGCCGGCCCATGGTTCGTCGCCGGGTGCGTCGGCAGGCACTTCGGCGACCGGCGGCTCGGCATCCAATGGGCGTCCGGGCGCGTCGTCGGCGGGCGGCCACGCGGGCGGGAACTCTTCGGGCGCTTCGTCCAGCGGCTCACCGGGCCGGTCCGGTTCGGTCGGCGGGGCGTCGGCGGGCGGGTCGTCCAGGGGCGGCGCGGGAGGCGCCGGAGGCGGAGGCCGCGGTCGATAGCGCCTGCGCTGCGGGCGGTGAATTGTCCGGCGCGGGTGTGCATCCGGCCGCGATGGAATCGACGGCGGACGCGGCGGCCCGGATGCACAATGGATGCATGGCATCCGGGGGTCCCCAGCTGATCGCGCTGGATGTGGACGGCACGCTGCTGGATACGGGAACACCGATCAGTGCGCGAGTGGTCGCGGCGGTGCGCGCGGCCGTGGCCGCGGGGGCGCATGTCGTGGTGACCACGGGCCGCACGCTGCTGACCACACGCCCCGTGCTCACCGAACTCGGTCTGCGCGAGGGACATGCCCTGTGCTCGAACGGCGCCGTGCACATCGACGTCGCCAGGGGCGAACCGGTGGCGATCCAGTCGTTCGACCCCGCGCCCGCGATCACCGCCTTACGCGCGCTGTTCCCGGCGATGATCTTCGCCGTGGAGAAGGTCGGCATCGGCACCTGGGCCACCGGTGCGAGTCCGGGCGAATACTCGCTCGGCGAATACCTGCTCGTCGATCACCATGCGTTGAGCAGCGAACCGACGCCGCGACTGAACGGCTGGCTGCCGGACGGCTCGCTGGAGGAGATGCTGCTCGCGCTGCGCTCCTTGCACGTGCCGGGGGCGAGCTGGGTGCACGGCGAGTTCGGGCCGTGGCTCACCGTCGCCCGTCGAGGCGTGTCGAAGGGCTGGGCGCTGGAACAGCTCCGCGTCGCCCTCGGTATCCCGGACGAAGCGACGCTGGCCATCGGCGACGGCTACAACGATCGGGAAATGCTGCGCTGGGCAGCGCATTCGGTCGCGATGGCGAACGCGCCGACGGACGTGCGCGAACTCGCGGACGAAGTCACCGGCCACGTCTTGGACGACGGCGTCGCCACCGTCCTGGAACGCTGGTTTCGTCCCTGATATCTCTACCGCGCGATGCAGTAGCCGCCGCACGTTTCCGCCAGGGAAGTGGCCCGCTGCCGATTCGGCGATGCCAGGGACCGGCCCGGGGCGGTCGCGGTGGGCGGCAACGAGGACGGCACGGACGGATACCGCCCCTGGTACGCGCGGGCCATCGGGGCTCCGGCCGTAGCGCGCGGCGGGCTGTGCGGCCGGAGGGTCGGGCCGTGTTGTGCGGCCCTGCCGATCAGGCGGGTCCGGTCTCGGCGAGCACCTCGAGGTAGTGCGGGTTGGACATGATGCCGAGAACGTTGCCGAACGGGTCGACCACGGCGGCGGTGACGAATCCGTCCCCGCGCGGGGTGATGGGCTCGTAGACGGTCGCGCCGAGTTCCAGCAACCGGTCGAACGTGGCCCGTACGTCGTCGACATGCCAGTTGACGATCGCGCCGCCGGGGGTGTTGCGCGCTCCCGCGGGGGCGTAGGCGCGGTTCACGATGCCGAATTCGTGCTGATAGTCGCCGATGCGGAACTCGTAGTAACCGTTCGGCACGTGGTAGTAGGGCTCGGCGCCGAAGAACCGGGCGTACCAGTCCTTGGCGGCCTCGAGGTCGTCGGCGTAGAACGTGCTCGTCGCCATTCCGCGCAGCATGGTGGTTCTCCTTCGTTCTCGGTTGTGGTCGTGCACCCATCATCCGAGGCAAAGTGCGCACCGAATGAGCACTTTCAGCGGCAGAATCGTGCCCATGCGAGCGGACAGGTTGGTGGCGATCCTGCTGATGATGCAGACCCGAGGGCGGGTGACGGCCGCGCAGGTAGCGTCGGAGCTGGAGACATCGGTCGCGACCGCCCGCCGCGATCTCGAGGCCCTGTCGGCCGCCGGGGTGCCGGTGTACCCGCAGCCGGGTCGCGGCGGCGGCTGGTCGCTGGTGGGTGGAGCGCGCACCGATCTGAGCGGCCTGACGGCGGGCGAGGCGCGGGCATTGTTCCTCCTGGCCGGCCCCTCGGCGGGCGCGGTGCCGGAGGCCAAGTCGGCGCTGCGCAAGCTGGTCCGTGCGCTGCCGCACACCTTCCGCGGCGAGGCGGAGGCGGCGGCCGACGCCGTGGTGATCGACCCGGCGCGCTGGGGTGCGACCGATCGCGAACTCCCGCCCCTGGTTTCGCGGCTGCAACGCGCTGTGGTGCAGCGCGAGAAGGTACGCCTGCGTTATGCGAACCGGACCGGGGAACGATCCGAGCGTCTGGTCGATCCGTGGGGCCTGGCCGACAAGGACGGTGTCTGGTATCTGATCGCCGGAACCGAACGGGGGCAGCGGACCTTCCGCGTCGATCGGATCTCCGAGGCGTCGCTCACCGGTGAATCAGCCCAGCGCCCAACGGATTTCGATCTGGCCGACGCTTGGGGCCGGGTGGTGGAGGAGATGGAGCAGCGGCGCGCGACCACCGCCGCCACCGTGTTGATCGCCGAGCGCGTGTTGCCGATCCTGCGCGACCAGCAGGGCCGCAACTGCCTCGTGGACGGACCGGTTCCCGACGGCCGCGTCCAGGTCCGCGTCACCGCTCCCACCGCCTGGATGCTGGCTCAGCAGCTGGCAGGCTGGGGCGGCGCGATCGAGGTCACCGACCCGCCCGAGGTACGCGCCGAACTGGCCCGCCTCGGCGCCGAACTGCTCGAACGATACGGACCGGACCATTCGCCCACCCCGTGACGTGTCCCGCGTAGTGGATACCGGCATCCCGGAGCGTGGGCAGCTGTTTCGAGTCACCGTTCGAACGTGGTGGAGGCAACCGTCGGCGGCGGCCTCCGCCACATCCGGCTCGGTCAGCGTGACACGAGCGCGTGACCGGCCAGGGTGCGCACCATGTCGGAGGCGAGGACGGCGTGACCGCTCATGCTGAAGTGGATGAGGTCGGCGCTCATCAGGTCGGGCCGCAGGCGCAGGGGGTGGTCCCAGAGTTCCAGCAGCAGCGCGTCGTAGCGGGCGGCCAATTCGCGGACCAGGTCGTTGAGCGCGGCCATCCGGTCGCGCATCGGACGCATCGGGGCCATGCGTTCGACTTCCCAGACGTCGGCGAGGGTGAAGGTCACGATCTGCGCTCCGGTGCGGGCCAGCGTCCCGAACAGTGTGTCGAGGTTGGTCCGCAACCCGTCGAGGTCGCCGCCCGGCAGGAACAGGTCGTTGCCGCCGCAGGTGAGATGAACCAGGTCGGGCTGGAATTCGAGCACCGACGGCAACTGTTCGGCGATGACCTGGGCGGATGTCGCGCCGATCCGGCCGGTGTTCAGGTAGGCCAGGTCCGGGCGGACCGAAGTGAGCACGGCCGCGACCCGGTCGGCCCAGCCGACGGGTTCGTACCCCGGGCTCGGATCGCCGACGCCCTGCGCGATGGAATCGCCGAGCACCGCGTAGCGCCGCCACGGGGCGTCGGCGAGCAGACGTCGCTGTTCCGCAGGGGGCAGCAGTAGAGGATCGTTCACTTCGGTGCGAATGTGGTTGTCGCTCATGTGTTTTCCTAGTGGTCCGGTGAAGGGGACGGCGTGCGGGCCGGTAGTGCGGCGAGGCAGGCGGCCACGGCGGCGATGCCGGCGCACACGGCGAAGACGGTGTGGAACGCGCCGAGCGGATCGTCGGGACGTGCCGCGAACACGGCGGCGAGCACGGCCACGCCGAGCGCGCCACCCACCTGCCGCGCTGTGAGATTCATGCCGGTGCCCGCGGCGAACTGCTGCGGCGGGAGGGCGCCCGCCGCCGCGGTGCCCAATACCGTGACGACGAACCCGATGCCGCCACCGCCGAGCACACCGGCCGGAATCCACGCCGACCACAAGGCGGGGGTGGCGCCGAAGGCGTCCGTGCTCATCCACACGGTGCATGCCGCGAACATGAGCGCACCGAGCACGCCGAGCCACCGCCTGGCCGTGGGGGAGCCGACCCGGCCCGCGACGGTCGCCGTCACCATCGACGCGACCGCTCCGATGGTCATCGCGCCCGCGGAGCCGAGCACCGAGTAGTCCCAGATCGCGTCCAGGAACAGCGGCCCCGACAGCAGCCAGGCGAACATGGCCGCGCCGAAGACGAACGACGTGGCGTTGGCCAGCGCGTACGGCTTGCTGCGCCACAGGTCGACGGCGATCGCGGGCTCGTGGTGCCGCGCGGAACGGACGAGGGCGGCAACGACCAGCAGCCCGCCGCCGATCAGAGCGGTCAGCGTCCCCACCGAGGTCCACCCCCAGCGCTGCCCTTCGGTGACGCCCGCCACCAGCCCGCCCAGCCCGAGCGCCACCGCCACGGTGCCGAGCGGATCCGGCAGCGCGCCGCCGGAAAGACGGTCGTCCCGGGCCGAAATGCGCGCCGCAGCGACGATGAGCAACAGGGCCACCGGAACGTTGATGACGAACACCGCCCGCCAGTCGAATCCCTCGACCAGCGCGCCACCGAGCGCGGGACCGACCACCGCGGCGAATCCACCCGCGGCCGACCAGGCCCCGATGGCCGCCCCGATCTTCTCCCGCGGTGTGGCGGCCAGGACCAAGCCGAGTGCGGAGGGCACCATCAGCGCCGCGGTGCCGCCTTGCAGCACCCGGCCCGCGATGAGCCACCCTGCGGTCGGCGCGAGAGCGCACAGCAGGGACGTGACGGCGAAACCGGCGAGCGCGCCGAGGAACAGCCTGCGGCGGCCGAGGGCGTCGGCGAGACGTCCGGCCGGGGTGAGCAATGCGGCGAAGGCGACCGCGTATCCGCTGACGACCCAGGTCAGCGTGGCGGTGGCCGTGCCGGGGTAGTCCCGCGCGATCGAGGGGAAGGCGATATTGACGACCGAGAGGTCGAGGAAGGCGATGAAGGCCGCACCGCAGGCGATCAGCAAGGTGCGCGTGGCCGCGGTCGCGGTCGGTGGGCTGGTGAGCCGCACGGACGCGTCGGTCATGGGAAGTCCTTAGAAGCGTGGGAAACAAAACGCACGATCGTTCGTTCACTTAAAGTACGACCATACGTTCGTATGTGCAACAGCGAAGTGGAAGAATGACCTCATGACCGAGTCCGTTGTCGCGGGTAGCCGGGCGCGCGAGTCCGATCAGCGTCTGGCCAAGGGCGCTCGCGCCCGGGCGTCGATCGCTCGGCGCGCCGCCGACGTGGCCTCCGTCGAGGGCCTCAACGGCATCAGCATCGGCCGCTTGGCCGCGGATCTCGGGGTCAGCAAGAGCGGCATCGCCACCCTCTTCGGCAGCAAGGAGAGTTTGCAGCTGGCGGCGGTGCGGTGCGCGCGGCAGGTCTTCATCGACGAGGTGATCACGCCGAGCCTGAGTGAGCCCGCCGGGCTACCGCGCCTGCGTGCCCTGGTCGAGCGCTGGTTCGGGCAGGTGGCCGACCCGGCGTTTCCCGGCGGGTGCTTCCGCGTCGCGACGCTCGCCGAGTTCGACAGCAGGCCGGGCCCGGTGCGCGACGCCATCGCCGAAGACCGCCGGGACTGGCTGGCGTTTCTGGTCGAGGAGATTCGCCGCGCCCAGGAGCAAGGACATTTCGACGGCAGATCCGCCGACGCCGTCGCCTTCCACTTGGACGCGGTGATCGCCGCCGCGCACACCGCACGGCAGATGGGTGACGAGCCGGGCGTGACCACTGCCCGAGCCATCGTCGACGACCTGCTGCGCTGAGCCGCTACGGCGTTCCGTGGCCGCCGCAGGGACCCGGGGCGCTGTCACCCGGCCGGCGTGGGAAATCAGTGGCTCGATGGGCGCGACGGCGTTGCCGTCGAACCAGGCAGGCAATGGGAATCAGTGTTCTCGACGGCCGCGACGGCGTCGTGATCGACCCGGCGAAATGGCGAGGACGGTGATTACCGGCGCGCTGTCGTGGCGGATCATGCCGACCTCGTCGCAGAAGTGCCAAGCACAGGCGCGCTGGCACATCCGGGGCGAACGGCCGGTTCGTCGACAGTCAGCGGATGCGCAGGTCCGGGTCTCTTGCCTGGCCGCGTATTCGCTCCTGCGCCGTGGCCGGACCGTCAGTCACCCGGCGAGCCGTGAACCAGGTAATCGAGGTAGGAGCCGGGAATCGGGCACATTTCCACGCCTTCGGCGTCCACGATGTGGGGCCGGATGGTGCCGGTGGGGGTGATCTCGGGGCTTTCGATCAGCACCGTCGTCGTGGCCGGAAGGGCGAAGAACTGCACCGCGAAGGGCATGGCGGTGGCCAGTTCGAGCAGCGTGGTGTAGTACGACGCGCGGTGGGCGTGGTCTTCGAAGCACTCCACCGACCAGCCGGAGAACTCCGGGTCGTCGGTTTCGGCGCGGGCCAGTACGAGCACCGGTGATTCGAGCCCGCACGACGAGACGACGGCCTGCTGGTCCTCGCCGGGGAAATCCAGACGATCGGCCAGACCGACACCGGCCGCGACTTCGCGCTGGTACCACACGTCGCGCAGGGTGCGGTCCACCTGCTCGGCCCAGGTCTGGGCATCGGTGCGTTCGGCGAGCCCCAGCGTGCCGTCGGCGCGGCCGCGTACCCGCACGAGATTCCAGCCCACCCGGATCGTCTCGCCGGGTTGGTAGCGGGTGCCCGCCGCGACGGTGGACTCCAGATACGACAGCAGCCAGTTCTCCATTCCCGGCAGCCGCGGCTCGGTGAAGAGGACGGTGAACTCGGGATGTCCGTGGCTGGCGCAGGAGGTGGTGCGGAAGGACTCGGCCATGCCACTGTTCCTAGCACGCGGCGGTGGCGCCGGGACGCTCGCGTCGTCGTCGCGGAATCCGGGGCGGTGTCGCGCGCCCGGGACGCCCGGTCAGGCCGAGAGCGCGCGGGTTTCCGCGATCGCGGCGTGGTAGCGATCGAGGATGACCTCGGTGAGGGCCGGATGCGCGCCGAGCACGTCGGCGTGGACGGCCTCCGGCGCAGCCTGGATGAGGCGATCGGTCAGCAATCCTGGCGCGAGGAACCAGGGAGCGACCAGCACATGGTCCGCGCCGTGAGCGCGCAGTCGCGAAACAGCCTCCGGGACTGCGGGCTCGGTGGTCGCGAAGCAGATTTCGGTGCGCCACCCGGTGCGCGCGGCCAAACGGGCGGCCACCTCGGCGGTCCTGGCGTTGGCCGCCGCCGACGACGATCCGACCGCCGCGACCGCGACGCCGCGACGCCGATCCGAGAGGCCGTGCGCGGCGGCGACGACACGGTCGTGCAGCGCGCCGATCAGTGCGGCGTCCACGCCCAGCACGTCGGCCTGGGTCAGGCGCAAACCGAAATGGCGAGCGCGGGCAGCGGCGAGCAGGCCCGGCAGATCGACCCTGGCATGGAAGGCGCTGCCGAGCAGCAACGGCGTCACCACCGCATGCGTGTGCCCGTCGGCGGCGACGGCATCGACGACCTGTTCCACCGACGGGGCGGTGAGATCGAGGAACGCCGTCCGGACGTCCAGATCCGGCCGGGCGGCGGCGACGGCGTCGACCACCGCCGCGACGGTCGCGGCCGATCGCGGATCGCGGCTGCCGTGGGCCACGGCGATCAGCGCGGGCGGTCCGGCCGGGCTCGTGTCGAGCGCGGGCGGATGGCCGCCGCGGGAAGTCGCGCAGTCCGGACGGCCCGCCGGGGCGATCGCGCCCAGGACCGGCGGGGCGCCGAACGGGACTCGCGACACGGCCATGTCAGGCTCCGGTGCCGACCTCGACGGCGGTCAGCACGTCGCCGACCAGACCGGCCGCCAGCGTGTTGCCGCCCGCCGGATCGATCAGCAGGAAGCTGCCGGTGTGCCGGTTGAGCCGGTAGTCGTCGGCCGCGATCGGCTCGGCGACCCGCACCGAGATGCGCCCGATGTCGTTGAGCTCCAGCGACTCCGGGTTCGGATCGGCCGCCAGGCGCTGTTCGTCGAAACGCTCCAGCAACGTGCCGACGATCGCCTGGGTGGTGCGGGTGCCGTGCTTGAGCAGCAGCCGCGCGCCGGGACGCAGCGGCTTGTCGCCCAGCCAGCACACGGTGGCGTCGAAGGTGTCGATCGGCTCCGGCGCGTCGGTGGCCGAGGCGATGATGTCGCCGCGGGAGATGTCGACCTCGTCGGACAGGATCAGCGTGACGCTGCGGCCTGCCTGCGCCACCGCCAGTTCGCCGTCGGGGGTGTCGATCCGCTCCACGGTCGTGCGGATGCCGGAAGGCAGCACCACGACCTCGTCGCCGGGAGCGACCGCGCCCGCGGCGATCTGTCCGGCGTAGCCGCGGTAGTCCGGGTATTCGGCGGTGCGCGGCCGGATCACGTACTGCACGGGGAACCGCAGGCCCAGCTCGTGGTTGCCGGTGCTGTCGGCGTCGACCGGCACCGATTCCAGGTGCTCGATCAGCGACGGACCGTCGTAGTACGGAGTGTTGTCCGACCGGGTGGCGATGTTGTCGCCGTGCAGCGCCGAGACCGGGATCTCCAGCACGTCCTCACTCGACCAGCCCAGCCTGCTGGTGAGTTCGGTGAACTCCGCGGAGATGGCGGCGAACACGCTCGCGGCGTCGTCGACCAGGTCGATCTTGTTCACCGCCAGCACCAGCTTCGGCACCCCGAGCAGCGCGAGCACGGCCGCGTGCCTGCGGGTCTGCTCGATGACGCCCTTGCGCGCGTCGACGAGCAGGATCACCAGCTGCGCGGTGGACGCGCCGGACACGGTGTTGCGGGTGTACTGCACGTGCCCCGGGGTGTCCGCGAGCACGAAAGAGCGGCGCGGAGTGGCGAAGTAGCGGTAGGCGACATCGATGGTGATGCCCTGCTCGCGTTCCGCGCGCAACCCGTCCACGAGCAGCGAGAGATCCGGGGTGGCGAGACCTTTGTCCACCGACGCGCGGGTGACGGCGTCGATCTGGTCGGCCAGAACGGATTTCGTGTCGTAGAGCAGGCGTCCGACCAGAGTGGACTTGCCGTCGTCGACAGAACCGGCGGTGGCCAGCCTCAATAGGTCGGACATGTCAGAAATAACCCTCTCGTTTGCGGTCTTCCATCGCGGCTTCGGAGACGCGGTCGTCGCCGCGGGTCGCACCACGTTCGGTCAGTCGGGACGCGGCGACCTCGGCGAGGATCGCCTCGTTGTCGGCGGCGTCGGAAAGGACGGCGCCGGTGGAGGATCCGTCGCCGACGGTGCGGTAGCGCACCGATCTGGTCTCCAGCACCTCGCCCTCGCGCGGGCCGCCCCACACGCCAGGCGTCATCCACATGCCGTCGCGCAGGTACACCGGACGCTTGTGCGCGTAATAGATGCTCGCCAGGTCGATGTCCTCGCGGGCGATGTAGCGCCAGATGTCCAGCTCGGTCCAGTTGCTCAGCGGGAACACCCGCACGTGCTCGCCCGGCGCGTGGCGGCCGTTGTACAGATTCCACAGCTCGGGGCGCTGCCGCTTCGGGTCCCACTGGCCGAAGGCGTTGCGCAGCGAGAAGATCCGCTCCTTGGCGCGCGAGCGCTCCTCGTCGCGGCGGCCGCCGCCGAACACGGCGTCGAACCGGTGCTCGCTGATCGCGTCCAGCAGCGGAACGGTCTGCAGCGGGTTGCGGATGCCGTCGGGGCGCTCGCTGAGCCTGCCGTCGGCCAGATAGTCCTCCACCTTCGCCACGTGCAGGCGCAGGCCGTAGCGCTCGACCACCTTGTCCCGGAACTCCAGCACCTCGGGCAGGTTGTGCCCGGTGTCGACGTGCAGCAGCGCGAACGGCAGCGGCGCCGGCCAGAACGCCTTGAGCGCCAGATGCAGCAGCACGGTGGAGTCCTTGCCGCCGGAGAACAGGATCACCGGCCGCTCGAACTCGCCCGCCACCTCGCGGAAGATGTGGATCGCCTCGGATTCCAGCGCGGCGAGAGTGTCGAAATCGGTGATGCCGAGCGAACGTTCGCTTCGAATGGTCTCGGTCATGATTGGTGCAACCCGCATTCGGTCTTGGCGAGGCCGGCCCAACGGCCGCTTCGCGGATCGGATCCCGGCTCCGGCTTCCGTGTGCACGGAGCGCAGCCGATGGACGGATACCCTTCCTCCACCAGGGGATTGACAAGGATGCCGTGCTTTTCGATGTAGTCCTGCATCTCGTCGTCGGACCACGGCGCGATCGGGTTGATCTTCACCAGTCCGAATGCCTCGTCGAACGAGATCAGCGGCGCGTTCGCCCGCGTCGGCGCCTCCACCCTGCGGATGCCCGTGACCCAGGCGTTGTAGCCCGCGAGCGACTTCCGCAACGGGACGACCTTGCGCAACCGGCAGCACTCGTTCGGCTCGCGGGCGAACAGATCCTTGCCCAGCAGCCGGTCCTGTTCGGCCACGGTGTGCTCCGGCTGGACGTTGACCACGTTCACCCCGTACACGGCCTCCACCGCGTCCCTGGTGCCGATGGTCTCCGCGAAGTGGTAGCCGGTGTCCAGGAACAGCACGTCGACGCCGGGGCGCACGCCCGCGGCCAGGTGCACCAGCACGCCGTCCTGCATGTTGGAGGCCACGATGTAGTTCGGGCCGAAGGTGTCCTCTGTCCACCGCAGGAGTTCGGTCGCGGAGGCGCCGTCGAGTTCGGCGGCGCCGCGCGCGGCGATGGCGCGGAGCTCGTCCTCGGACAGCTTTTCCGCGAGTTCGGTTGTCACAATTGATCTCCCGTCGACACTCATCTCAGGTCGGCCTCGTCGGCGCGGACCGCCCACTGGGCGAACCGTTCGCCGTCCGTACGCTGCTTGACGAAGTTGCGCACCACCCGGTCGATGTAGTCGCCGAGTTCGCCGGTGGTGACCTTGTG
The DNA here is from genome assembly GCF_035544775.1 of Nocardia implantans. Lineage (NCBI taxonomy): Bacteria > Bacillati > Actinomycetota > Actinomycetes > Mycobacteriales > Nocardiaceae > Nocardia > Nocardia implantans. Next base: position 406,090 of record NZ_JAYKYQ010000002.1, read on the forward strand.
CTGGCGCAGCTTGCGCCCGAACGCGCTGTCGAAGCCGAGGCTGCCGCCGAGGTGAACCTGGAAGCCCTCCACCTGATTCCCGGCGCCGTCGTCGACCAGCTGGCCCTTGAACCCGATGTCGGCGATCTGCGAGCGCGCGCAGGAGTTCGGGCAGCCGTTGATGTTGATCGTGATCGGGACATCCAGCTGCGCGTTGATATCCGCCAGCCGTTCCTCCAGCTCCGGCACCAGCGCCTGGGAGCGCTTGCGCGTCTCGGCGAAGGACAGCTTGCAGAACTCGATGCCGGTGCAGGCCATCAGGTTGCGCCGCCACAGTGAGGGCCGCGCCTGCAGCCCGAGCGGTTCGAGCTCGTCGATCAGCGCGTCGACCCGGTCGTCGGGCACGTCGAGCACGATCAGTTTCTGGTACGGGGTGAACCGGACGCGATCGGAGCCGATCCGCTCCACCGCGTCGGCGACCTTGGTCAGGACGGTGCCCGACACCCGGCCCGCGATGGGGGAGAAGCCGACGGCGTTGAGCCCGTTGCGCAGCCGCTGCACGCCGACGTGGTCGATCGGCTTGGTCGGCTGCTCGGGCGCGGGACCGTCGATGAGCTTGCGCTTCAGGTACTCGTCTTCCAGCACCTGGCGGAACTTCTCGATGCCCCAGTCCTTGATCAGGAACTTCAGGCGCGCCTTGGTGCGCAGGCGGCGGTAGCCGTAGTCGCGGAAGATCGACACGACGGCTTCCCACACATCCGGCACCTCCTCCAGCCGCACCCACACGCCCACCCGCTTGGCGAGCATCGGGTTCGTGGACAGGCCGCCGCCGACCCACAGGTCCAGGCCGGGGCCGTGCTCGGGATGCACGACGCCGATGAACGCCACGTCGTTGATCTCGTGCACCACGTCCTGCTGGCCGGAGATGGCGGTCTTGAACTTGCGCGGCAGGTTGGAGTACTCCTTCTTGCCGATGTAGCGGCGCACGATCTCCTCGATCGCGGGAGTCGGGTCGATGACCTCGTTCAGCGACTCGCCCGCCAGCGGGGACCCGAGCACAACGCGCGGGCAGTCGCCGCACGCCTCGGTGGTCTTCAGGCCGACCGCCTCGATCCGCTTCCAGATCTCGGGGACGTTCTCCACCTCGATCCAGTGGTACTGCACGTTCTCCCGGTCGGACAGGTCCGCGGTGTCCCTGGCGAACTCGGTGGAGATCTGGCCGAGCGTGCGCAGCTGCGCGAGGTTCAGCGCGCCGCCGTCGCAGCGGACGCGCATCATGAAGTACTTGGCCTCGAGCAGGTCGATGTTCTCGTCACCGGTCCAGCTGCCGTCGTAGCCCTGCTCGCGCTGGGTGTACAGGCCCCACCAGCGGAACCGGCCGCGCAGGTCGCCCTTGTCGATGCCGTCGAAGCCGGTCTTGGCGTAGATGTTCTCGATCCTGGCCCGGACGTTGAGCGGGTTGTCGTCCTTCTTGGACTGCTCGTTCGGGTTCAGCGGCTCGCGGTAACCCAGCGCCCACTGACCCTCGGCCTTGCGTCGCACGGGCTTGCCGGTGCGCGCGCGCGGTCCGGTCGTGGTCGCCTCCGGACGCGGCCGATCCGGGCGCACCCGGCGTTCGGAGGCCGGGCGCACGCGGCGCTCCGGCTGGGATTCGGGCGTGGGCTGATCGGTCGGACCGGCGTCGGTGCTCGACGTCATGGGGTCGCTCCTGCGGGGTGGGTGGTACATCCTGCTGAGGGCGCGAGGGGCTGACTCACGCCTGCGGTGTCAGCGGGCCGATGAAGTCGGGATCGCCGGGGACCCGGGATCTGGCGCGCTGAGCTACCGGAGAGAACCGGGCAGACAGCAGGCGCTACAGACGCGCTTGTAATCGACGTGGCGACGGGCCACCAGTCGAATCTCCAAAGCGCGCATGCGGCCTATTGTGCCACGTCAGCGATGGCCTTCCGACCCCGTGTCCAGTATTTCCCGCGATTCAGCGGGAAATCCCCTGGACGCTCGACCCAGTTTGTGACGGCAGTCATAGTTCCCGGGCCGAACCAGGCGCGTGATACGGCCACCGCGCCGGGTGTGATGCTGCGCACCGCGCTTGACCTCGAGTGAAGTGGAGGTTGCACGCTCGGTGCCATGAGTACCGCAGCTGTCGACACCACCGCCGAACTCGAAGCCATCCGCGCGGTGGTCGCGAGCGTGCAACACGCCCAGCGCAACGAGCTGGTCGACGAATTCGTCGCGCTGTTCCGCGCGGACGCGATCTGGACCACCGGGCACGGCCACCGCCTCTACGGACGGGCGGCAATCGCCGAGTTCACCGCCCGCGTGCTGCCGGGGGCCACCGCGCACGGCACGGCGACCTACGAGGTGGAGCACGTGCTGTTCATCCGCCCGGACGTGGCGGCGGTGAAGGTGCGCCAGCGCTATTTCACCGCCGACGGCGTGCTGGACAGCGAAGGCAGCCCGATGTACGTCATGTCCAAGGAGGACGGCCGGTGGTTGCTCACGGCGAACCAGAACACCCCGGTCGTGGCCGACTGAACCCGATCACCGCCGGCCTGTGCCCGACGCTCGGCCGCCGCGCTCCGAATGGACGTCGCGTTCGGTGAGCCCGGGGGTCTCGTGCGTAGCGGAGTCCCGGGCGTCGGCGCGGTCGCGGCGACGTTCACACTGGACAGGTGAGTTCTTCCGCCGCCGCCACCGCGAGCACCGACACCACCACCCCGGTGCTACGCGACTTCGGCGACGGCCCGTTCGGGATCTACGTGCACGTGCCGTTCTGCGCCACCCGGTGCGGTTACTGCGACTTCAACACCTACACCGCGGGCGAACTCGGCAGCTCGGCCTCGCCGCAGTCGTGGCTGACGGCGTTGCGCGGGGAACTGGCTACCGCGGCCACGCAGTTCGCGGCGCTGCCCACCGCGACACCGGAAGTGTCCACCGTCTTCGTCGGCGGCGGCACGCCCTCGCTGCTCGGCGGTGACGGGCTCGCCGCCGTGCTGGACGCCGTGCGCGCCGAGTTCACCCTCGCCGCCGGGGCGGAGGTCACCACGGAGTCCAATCCCGAATCCACCTCGCCGGAATTCTTCGAGCGCATCCGCGCCGCCGGGTTCACCAGGGTGTCGCTCGGCATGCAGTCCGCCGCGGCCCACGTGCTGAAGGTGCTCGACCGCACGCACACCCCCGGCCGCGCGGTGGCCGCAGCGCTGGAGGCGCGGGCGGCGGGATTCGAGCACGTCAACCTCGATCTGATCTACGGGACGCCGGGCGAGCGCGACGCCGATCTGGACGCCAGCCTGGACGCGGTGCTCGGCGCGGGCGTCGATCACGTCTCGGCCTATTCGCTGATCGTGGAGGACGGCACCGCGCTGGCCCGGCGGGTGCGCCGCGGCGAGTTGCCCGCGCCCGACGACGACGTGCTCGCCGCCCGCTACGAGCGCATCGACGCGCGACTGCGCGCGGCGGGATTCGGCTGGTACGAGGTGTCCAACTGGGCCATTGGCGACGCGGCGGTCTGCAGGCACAACCTCGGCTACTGGGACGGCGGCGACTGGCTCGGCGCGGGGCCGGGCGCCCACAGTCACGTCGGCGGCGTGCGGTGGTGGAACGTGAAGCACCCCGCCCGGTACGCCGATCGCGTCGGCGGGGGCGGGCTGCCCGCCGCGGGCTGGGAGGCGCTGAGCGCGGACGAGCGATACACCGAGCGGGTCATGCTGGCCGTCCGGCTGCGCACCGGCCTGCCGCTGGCGGAGCTGGACGCCTCCGCGCTCGCCGCCGTCGAGCGCGTGGTCGCCGACGGCCTCGCCCTGCGCACCCCGGACGACCGGCTCGTGCTCACCGACCGCGGCCGTCTGCTCGCCGACGGTGTCGTCCGCGACCTGCTCGACTGATACGCGAGTGGCACATGACGGAGCCCGATCGCGAGTGACCCTCGACCATGCGCCGGATCACGGTCCGGGCAAGGCGGTGGAGTTTATGTCTCGTTCGAGTAACACGGCGACCACCGGCCGCGTAGTCTGCGACCAACCCCCCAAGGAGACTCATGGCCTCGGCACCACACTTCACCCTCATCCATGAACCGGGCGAGTTCGCGGAGGCGCGAGCAGCGGAGAAGGCGCAGAACGCGCGCCAGTGCGCCGTCGCCGCCCGCACCGTCGCCAGCTACGCGGAGAACGCCGCGGACTGCGAGTCGCTGCTGGCGATGCTCGGTCTCGACGCCCTCGCGGGCAAGCAGGCGAAGGCCTGCGACTGACCGTTACGGCTCGTCCCGGCCCAGGGCGCTGCTGCGCCATTCCCGGGGTGAGAGCCCATAGGCGGCGCGAAAGCGCCGGGCGAAATGCGACGGATCGCGGAAGCCCCAGCGGCGCGCGATCATCGCGATCGTCCGGTGCTTGTGGTCCGGCCGGGTGAGTTCGCCGCGCACCTGCTCCAGCCGCTGGCCGATGATCCACTGTTCGAGGCGGTAGTCGGTGTTCGCGCAGATCTTGTAGAGCTGCCGGACCGACATGTTGTGCGCCTTGGCGATCCGGTCCGCCCCGAGCTCGGGATCGGCCAGGTTGCGCCGGACGTAAGCGCGGATCCGGGACAGCAGGACGTCGGACGGCACGACGGAACCGTTGCCGTCGTCCGCGCCCGCCGACAACAGCAGTCCCCGGATCAGCTCGATGCTGGCGCAGCCCGACAGCGCCGCCGCAGGGTCGGCGCTGAGCGCGTCGGCGTCGGCGGTCAGCTGGACGATGTGGTTGGCCACCAGCCGGTAGTGCGGGCTGTCCTGCACCCTGGCCGCGGCCTGACCGATCAGATCGGCGGGCAGGCCGAGTTGATCGAGCGGTACCCGTAGGCAGGTCGACGCGCCGTCGCCGCGCCAACCGAAGTCGTAGGGCGCGTTGAGGTCCATGACGTGCAGATCGCCGGGTCGCAGGACGCGCAGGACGCCGCCCTGCTCGTACCGTCCGTCGCCCGCCTGCTGCACCGCGACCGCCAGCACCGGCGCGGGGGAGGCCCGCACCTGCTTCGGCGTCCGGATCAGCTGGATGCCCGAGGTGCTGGCGCGCACGACGCTCGCCGCGCCGAACCGCCACACGTCGAAGGTGGCGTGCACACGTTCGTCCGGCCCGTCCAGCACGACATGGGACGGGACCGATGTCTCCTGCGCCGCCGCGGCCACCGCGGCCGCCCGCTCGTGCGGCGCGATGGTGTCCGAATCGAACACGACCGTCATCACAGCCTCCGTCGCAAATGAGACAGATTCGGCAATCCTCGCACGGAACCTGCCGACGGGGCCGTGCATTCTGAGCCGAAGATCGTGCACGCACAGTCGCTTTTCCGGCGGGCGCCCGTCATACGCTGTCGGACGGCGCTCGCTCGAGATCGATTCCCGGTTCGGCCGATCATCCGTCCAGATCGAAGGGAACTGCGATGCCGACGATCACCACCACCGATGGCGTCGAGATCTACTACAAGGACTGGGGCGCCGGGCGTCCGGTGGTGTTCAGCCACGGCTGGCCGCTCAACGGCGACGCCTGGGACAACCAGATGAAGTTGGTGGCGGCCAACGGCTATCGCGCCATCGCGCACGATCGGCGCGCGCACGGCCGCTCCAGCGACGTGTGGGACGGACACGACATGGACCACTACGCCGACGACCTCGCCGCGGTGCTCAACGAGCTGGACGTCGAGGACGCGACGCTGGTGGGGCACTCGACCGGCGGCGGCGAGGTGACCAGGTACCTGTCCCGGCACGGCACGTCGCGGGTCGCCAAGGCGGTGCTGCTCGGCGCGGTGCCTCCGTTGATGCTGAAGACCGGGAGCAATCCGGAAGGGACGCCGATCGAGGCGTTCGACGACATCCGCGCGGGCGTGGCCGCCGATCGTTCGCAGTTCTGGAAGGATCTGTCGGTCCCGTTCTACGGCGCCAACCGCGCGGGAGCGAAGGTGTCGCAAGGGCTGCGCGACCACTTCTGGCTGATGGGCATGCAGGTGGGGCTCGCGGGCGCGTTCGACTGCGTCAAGGCGTTCTCCGAGACCGATTTCACCGCCGAGCTGCCGAACATCGATATTCCGGTGCTGGTCGCGCACGGCGACGACGACCAGATCGTGCCGTTGGCCGCCGCGGGCGTCAAGACCGCGAAATTGCTGCCGCGGGCCCAGTTGAAGGTGTATCCCGGCGCCCCGCACGGCCTGTGCGGGGACTACGAGAAGGCGTTCGAAGCAGACCTGCTGGACTTCCTGAACAGCTGAGGAGCACACACCCGATGACGAACACTCGCCGTGTGCGCCGCGCCGTGGCCGCGCTCGCCCTCGCACTCGCCGCCGCCGTGTCGGCCGGACCCGCGCGGGCGCAAACGCTGCCCACCGTCGTGCTCGTGCACGGCGCCTTCGCCGACACCACCAGCTGGGACGGCGTCGCCGCCGTGCTGCGCGAGCGGGGCTACCGCGTGCTGACTCCGGAGAACCCGCTGCGCGGACCGGCCTACGACGCGGCCGCCGTGCAGCGCATGCTGGACACGATCAGCGGTCCCGTCGTGCTGGCCGGGCACTCCTACGGCGGCTTCGTGATCAGCAACATCCACGACCCGAAGGTCGAATCGCTGGTATACGTCGCGGCGTTCGCGCCGGTGGAGGGGGAAGTGGCGCAGGCGGCCCTTGACCCGATCCGCTTTCCCGGCAGCCGGCTGTGGCCGCCCGCGCTGCAGGTGAAGGTCGTCGACGATGCGACAGGGGTCGCGGGGAAGAACCTGGACGGCTACGTCGCGCCCGACAGCTTCAACGCCGTCTTCGCCCAGGACGTCGGTCCTGCGACCGCGGCGGACATGATCGCCCATCAGCACTCCATCGCGCTGAAGGCCAACCTCGAACCCTCCGGATCGCCTTCCTGGTCCGGGACGCCGAGCTGGTATCTGGTCTCGGCCGCCGACCGGGTCATCCCGCCGTCCGCACAGCGCTTCATGGCCCAGCGCATGTCGGCTCGCACCAGCGAGATCGACGCCTCGCACGCCTCGCTGGTCTCCCGGCCCGACGCCGTGGCCGCGGTGATCGACGCCGCCGTACCTCGCTGAGCGCGTTTCGTCCCGCCCTCCCGCGGTTACATTGCAGGCGAGCGATCCGGTTGCCGACAATTAGACTGGATCAACGGACGAACCGCGTTTCGCCTGCGATGCATGGCGGCCGCGGGACGTCGGCGCCGGATACGGCGGGACGGGAGACGAAAGCGAGGAGGTGCGGCCGATGTCGAGCACCGAGGATCGGCGCTTCGAGGTCCTGCGCGCCATCGTCGCGGACTATGTCGCGACCAAGGAGCCGATCGGGTCGAAGACGCTGGTCGAGCGACACAACCTGGGTGTTTCCAGCGCGACGGTGCGCAACGACATGGCGGTGCTGGAGGCGGAGGGTTACATCACCCAGCCGCACACGAGTTCCGGCCGCATCCCCACCGACAAGGGCTACCGGCAGTTCGTGGACCGGATCTCCGAGGTGAAACCGCTGTCGTCGGCGGAGCGCAGGGCGATCCTCGAGTTCCTCGAGTCCGGCGTCGACCTCGACGACGTGCTGCGCCGTGGCGTCCGCTTGCTGGCCCAGCTGACCAGGCAGGTCGCCGTGGTGCAGTACCCGACGGTGTCGGCGTCCACGGTGCGGCACATCGAGGTGGTCGCGCTCAATCCGGCCCGCCTGCTGCTGGTGGTGATCACCGACACCGGCCGGGTCGATCAGCGCTTGGTCGAACTCGGCGCGGTGATCGACGACGAGGATCTGGCCGCGCTGCGCGGCATGCTCGGCGGCGCGATGGACGGCAAGCGCTTGGCCGCGGCCTCCGCCGCGGTCGCCGAGTTGCCCGAGCACGCTCCGTTGCGCCTGCGCGACGTGCTGGTGCGGGTGTCGACGGTGCTGGTGGAGACCCTGGTGGAGCACCCGGAGGAGCGCTTGGTGCTCGGCGGCACCGCCAACCTCACCCGCAACGCCGCCGACTTCGGTTTCCCCGGCTCGCTGCGCGCGGTCCTGGAGGCGCTCGAGGAGCAGGTGATCGTGCTCAAACTGCTCGCCGCGGCCCAGCAACCGGGGACGGTGACGGTGCGCATCGGCGAGGAGACGCAGGTCGAGCAGATGCGCGGCACCTCCGTGGTGTCGACCGGCTACGGCGCGGCGGGCGCTGTACTCGGCGGTATGGGTGTGCTCGGGCCCACCCGGATGGACTACCCGGGCACGATCGCATCGGTGGCGGCCGTCGCCCGATACATCGGCGAGGTGCTCGCCGAGCGCTGACGCGCCGACGCCACTGCTACGCTCGATCCTTCGGCCGGATAAAGTTGAGTGCACAAGACTAATGCTGTTGTCGGCGCGCTTCGCACGCGGCGCGGGCACCGGCGGCACTGTCGAGAACGACCAAGGACTAGAGACTCAAGTGGCACGGGACTACTACGGACTGCTCGGCGTCGCGAAGAACGCGACCGACCAGGAGATCAAGCGGGCATACCGCAAGCTGGCGCGTGAGCTCCACCCCGACGTGAACCCCGACGAGGCGGCGCAGGCCAAGTTCAAGGAAGTGTCGACCGCCTACGAGGTGCTGTCGGATCCGGAGAAGCGGCGCATCGTCGACCTGGGCGGCGACCCGCTGGAATCCGGTGGTGGCGGGGCCGGATTCAACGGCGCCGGCTTCGGCGGGCTCGGCGACGTGTTCGAGGCGTTCTTCGGCGGCATGAGCGGATCGGCCAGCGCGCGCAAGCCGCGCGGTCGCGTCCAGCCCGGCGCCGATTCGCTGATCCGCACCAGGCTCAGCCTGGCCGAGTGCGCGGTGGGCGTGACCAAGCACCTGACCGTGGACACCGCGATCCTGTGCGACATCTGCCAGGGTTCCGGCACCAACGGCAAGTCCAAGCCGGTGCGCTGCGAAACCTGTGGCGGCGCGGGCGAGGTCCAGTCGGTGCAGCGGTCGTTCCTCGGCCAGGTGCTGACCTCGCGTCCGTGCCCCACCTGCCGTGGCGCGGGCGAGACCATCCCGGACCCGTGCCACAAGTGCGGTGGCGACGGGCGGGTGCGGGCGCGCCGCGAGATCGCGGCCCCGATTCCCGCGGGCGTCGCGAACGGCATGCGCGTGCGGCTGGCCGCGCAGGGCGAGGTCGGCCCCGGCGGCGGTCACGCGGGGGATCTGTACGTGGAGATCGTGGAGCAGCCGCACGACGTGTTCGTGCGCGACGGCGACGACCTGCACTGCACCATCCGGGTGCCGATGGTGGACGCGGCGCTGGGCACCACCGTCGTGATCGACACCATCCTGGACGGCCCCACCGAGCTGACCATTCCGGCGGGCACCCAGCCCGGTGAGATCTCGGTGCTGCGCGGTCACGGCATGCCGCGACTGCGCTCGAGCGCCCGCGGCGACCTGCTGGCGCATCTGGACATCGTGATCCCGTCCAAGCTGGACAGCAAGCAGACCGAACTGTTGCGCAAGTACAAGGGATTGCGCGAGCGGGAGCGCGCCGAGGTGATGTCGGCGCAGTCCGAGCACAACAGCGGCCTGTTCGCGCGGCTGCGCGCGTCCTTCAGCGGGCGCTAGGTGGCGGCGACGGTCTTCTACCTCGACGAGGTGCCCGAGCCGGGCGCGGTCGCGGTGCTCGACGGCCCCGAGGGCAGGCACGCCGCCACGGTGCGCCGCATCCGGGTCGGGGAGCCGATCACCCTCTCCGACGGGCGCGGGGTGCTGGCCGCCTCGGAAGTCGTTGCGGCGCAACGCGACCGGCTCGAGCTGGCGGTGCGCGATCGAGTGCTCGCGGACCCTCAGACGCCGCCGGTGACGGTCGTGCAGGCGCTGCCGAAGTCCGATCGATCGGAACTGGCGGTCGAGCTGATGACCGAGGCGGGCGCGGACGTGGTCGTTCCCTGGCAGGCCGCGCGCTGCGTCGCGAATTGGGAGGGCAAAGCGGCCAAGGGTGTGGAGAAGTGGCGCGCCGCCGCGCGCTCGGCCGCCCGTCAGTCCCGCCGGGCCTACATTCCGGATGTCGCCGACCTGCACCGGACGGCGGATGTGCTGGAGCTTGTGCGCGCGGCCAAAGGGCGCGGCGCGATCGTGGCGGCGCTGCACGAATCCGGCGCCGCCCGCTTCACCGCATTGCCGTTCGCCGACGCCACCGAGATCGTTCTGGTGGTGGGCCCGGAAGGCGGGCTGGACGACGCGGAACTCACGGCCTTGGCCGAGGCGGGCGCGGAGATCACCTTGCTCGGCCCGACCGTGCTGCGTACCTCCACGGCGGCAGCGGTCGCGCTGGGCGCGCTCGGTGCGTTGACGCCGCGCTGGTGAGGGTTTCGCGGCGCGGCCGGGAGTGTGCGTGCGATCTCAGACCTCGACAGGCGCCGCTTTCCCGGAGTCACCGGCGGCGGCGTTCACCGACACCGCACCGCGATGCGCCCGGTGCGATACCGCCAGCAGTAATGCCGCGATGACCATCAGCAGGCCGATACCGCCGACCAGTGCGAGCCACCCGGAGTGGGCGTAGGCGATGCCCGCCGTTCCGCCGACGAGCGCGCTGCCGAGGTAGTAGGCGAACAGATACAGCGACGACGCCGCGCCCCGGTTGCCTTCGGCCATCGCTCCCACCCACGCGCTCGCGGCGGTGTGCGCCCCGAAGAAACCGGCGGTGTAGAGCAAAACGCCGAGGATCACGGTGCCGATTTGGTCGGGGATGGTCACCACGAGACCGATCGCCATGACGATCAGCGACATCCCGAGCACCCAGGACCTGCCCACCCGATCCGTCAACCGGCCGGACGCCGCCGAGGCCGCCGTTCCGGCCAGATAGAGCACGAACACCAGTCCCGCCAGTGCCTCCGGCAGCTCGAACGGCGGGCTGGTCAGCCGGTAGCCGAGATAGTTGTACATCGAGACGAACCCGCCCATCAGCACGAACGCCAGCCCGAACAACGCGAGCAAGCCGCGGTGGCGCAATTGGCTGCCGAGGTCGCCCAGCACCGTCCGGATTCCGGCGGGGCGCGCGACGAAGCCCCGCGATGGCGGCAGCCACCGGACGAACCAGACGGTGCAGGCCGCGGCCGCGATCGAGGCCGCCGCCTGCGCCCATCGCCAAGACGCCAGATCCAACGTGAACGCCGGAATCAGCCGCCCGGCCAGCCCGCCGATGGTGGTGCCTGCCACGTAGATGCCCATCGCGGCGCCCAACCCTTCCCCGCCGATCTCCTCGGCCAGATAGGCCATCGCGACCGCGGGCACACCGGCCAGCGCGATGCCCTGCACCGCGCGTCCGGCCAGCAGGACCTCCAGCGAGGGACTCAGCGGCAGCAGCAGTCCGATCACCGCCGCGGTGACGGCGGAACCGATCATCACCTTGGTCCGGCCGATCCGCGACGACAGCGCGCTCACCGGAATGATCGCCAGCGCGAGGAAGCCGGTCGTGAGCGACACCGCCAGCGCCGCGCGTGCGGGCGTCGCGCCGAACGCCGCCGACAGGCTCGGCAGCAGTGCCTGGGCGCTGTACATGGAGGCGAAGGTGGTCAGACCGGCGGCGAACAGCGCGATCGTGATCCTGCGTTCGTGGGCGATGTCCCTGGCCCCTTCGATTCGTCTGGTGGTCATGGCTCCTCCTTTCATCCAGCATCACCAGCCCGCTTTCCGGAAGGAAATGAATAATGGAAGGCAAGTTGATTCCCTGAATGCATATAGCGAGGTCGGACTGTGCTGGGTGAGGATCTGGAGTGGTTCACGACACTCGCCGAACTCGAGCGGGTCGGCGCCGCCGCGGAGCGATTGCACCTGGCGCAGCCGACGCTGTCGCGCATGCTGGCCCGTTTGGAGCGCAGGGTGGGCGCCGAACTGTTCGACCGGCACGGAAAACGGATCGTCCTCAACGAGTACGGCCGCATCTACTACGAGCACGCCCGCCGCGCGCAATCGGAACTGGATGCGGCGAAACAGGCCCTCGCCGATCGGGTCAACCCGGCCGGTGGCGTCGTGCGGCTGGCGTTCCAGCACTCGTTCGGCGGCTCGCTGGTGCCGCAGCTGATCAGCGGCTTCCGGCGCGTGTCCGGCCGGATCACGATCACGCTGTGGCAGGGAGCGGCCGAGGCGGTGACCGAGCGGGTCCTCGCCGGTGACGCCGATCTGGGCATCGTCTCGCCCCGTCCCGCCGTCGCGGGCGTCGGCTGGCGCGCCGTGCTGCGTCAGCCGCTGGTCCTGGCGGTGCCGCAGGAACACCGACTGGCCGGACGACGGCAGGTTCGCCTCGCCGAGGTGGCCGACGCGGAGTTCGTCACCATGCACCACGGCTTCGGGATGCGGCGCATCTTCAACGAACTGTGCGCCGCCGCGGACATCCGGCCCCGGATCGCGTTCGAATCCAGCGATCTGGTCACGGTGGCGGGACTGGTCTCGGCGGGGCTGGGGGTGGCGATCCTGCCCCGAGAGGACCCGCTGTCCGCCGGGCCGCTGTCGGGACCGGTGACGGTGCCGCTGGCGGACGCGGGCGCGGCTCGGGCGGTCGGGCTGATCTGGCCCGCGGCGACCACGCCACCCGACGCGGTGCGACGCTTTCGTGATTTCACCGAGGATTGGGCGCGCCGACGTGGGGGAATCCCGTGAGCGGCCGATTCCGCTCGCGGCTTATTCACTGGGCGGTGTCGGTGGTGCGGGTTAAACTTGCTCCATACCGCAGTCGAGACCGGAAAGCAGGCTATAGCCACTTTTGAGAACACAAGGCGAGATCGGCGACCCCACCACCCCAGCGGCAGGCATCGGCGCCGGCGACAACGGTTCGGGTCCCGCAGCGCGCACCGTGCGCTCGAGTATCGAACTCGCTCCTGAATCCGTGTTCCCCTTCCTCGGTTCGGCCGACCAGAACCTTCGTGAACTGGAAACGCTGCTCGACGCGGACATCCACGTCCGCGGAAACTCCGTCACCCTCACCGGCAAGGCGGCCGACGTCGCGCTCGCCGAGCGGGTCATCGAGCAGTTGGTCGCGCTCACCGGCCGCAACCGCGTGGTGACCCCCGAGGCGGTGCGCCACACCGTGTCGATGCTCACCGAGGGGTCCAGCGAGTCCCCCGCGGAGGTGCTCAGCCTGGACATCCTGTCCCGGCGCGGCAAGACCATCCGGCCCAAGACGCTGAACCAGAAACGCTACGTCGACGCGATCGACGCCAACACCATCGTGTTCGGCATCGGACCCGCCGGTACCGGCAAGACCTATCTGGCGATGGCCAAAGCGGTCCAGGCGTTGCAGACCAAGCAGGTCAACCGGATCATCCTCACCCGTCCCGCGGTCGAGGCGGGGGAGCGGCTCGGCTTCCTGCCCGGCACGCTGAACGAGAAGATCGATCCGTACCTGCGCCCGCTCTACGACGCGCTGCACGACATGATGGACCCGGAGGCCATTCCCAAGCTGATGGCGGCCGGTGTCATCGAGGTCGCGCCGCTGGCCTACATGCGCGGACGCACCCTGAACGACTCGTTCATCATCCTCGACGAGGCGCAGAACACCACCGCCGAGCAGATGAAGATGTTCCTCACCCGTCTCGGATTCGGCTCGAAGATCGTGGTGACCGGCGACGTGACCCAGGTCGATCTGCCGACCGGCGCCCGGTCCGGTCTGCGCGCGGCCAGCGAGATCCTCACCGAGATCGAAGACATCCACTTCGCGGAGCTGACCAGCAGCGACGTGGTCCGCCACCGGCTGGTCTCCGACATCGTCGACGCCTACGACCGCTTCGAGGCCCAGTCCCGTCCGCAGGTCGCCCCGCATTACGGCGGCAACCGCGCACAGCGCCGCGCGGCGAGCCGGGCCGACCGGCGCTGACTCGTCTCGCCGGGCGGGGCTCCGCTCCGCCGACGCGATCGACGGGATCGTAGGCTGTTCGGGTGAGCATCGAGATCGCCAACGAGTCGGGTATCGACGTACCCGAAGAAGAGCTGGTCAGCGTCGCACGGTTCGTGATCGCCCGGATGGACGTGCACCCCGCCGCGGAGCTGTCCATGGTGCTCGTCGATCTCGACACCATGGCCGACCTGCACATGCGCTGGATGGACCTGCCCGGCCCCACCGACGTCATGTCCTTCCCGATGGACGAACTCGAGCCCGGCGGGCGGCCCGACAGCCCCGAGCCCGGCCCGTCCATGCTCGGCGACATCGTGCTGTGCCCGGAGTTCGCCGCCGGACAGGCGCGCAAGGCGGGGCACTCCCTCGATCACGAACTCGCCTTGCTCACCGTGCACGGCGTGCTGCACCTGCTCGGCTACGACCACGCCGAGCCGGACGAGGAGAAGGAGATGTTCGCCCTGCAGGCGCGGCTGCTCGAGGAGTGGTACGAGAGTCTGCGGGAGGCTCAGCGGCGCGCCGAACTGGCCGAACGCGACGCGCGATTGCTGGGTAAGGCGGGCTTCACCACACCGGGTGAGTCGCTGGGTCCCGCGTGAATTCCCTGACCCTCGTTCTGCTCGCGGTCCTGCTCATCTTCGTGGGCGGGATCTTCGCCGGGGTCGATTCCGCCCTGAACACGATCTCGCCCGCCCGGGTCGAGGACCTGGTGCGCGCCGACCGGCCCGGCGCGGTGCGGCTGGGCCGGATCGTGGACGACCGGGCCCGTTACGTGAATCTCATGGTGCTGCTGCGCATCCTGTGCGAGATCGGCGCGACGGTGCTGCTGGCGGCGGGCCTGATGACGCTCTGGGGCGAGAATTGGGCGCTGCTGATCACCGCTGTGGTGATGGTGCTGGTGTCGTACGTGGTGATCGGTGTCGGCCCGCGCACGCTGGGCAGGCAGCACGCCTACTCCATCTCGCTGGCCGCGGCCTTGCCTTTGCAGTTCATCGGCGCGCTGCTCGGGCCGATCAGCCGACTGCTGATTCTGATCGGCAACGCGATCACCCCCGGTAAAGGCTTCCGCAACGGGCCTTTCGCTTCCGAGATCGAGCTGCGCGAGGTGGTCGAGATGGCCGGTGAGCGCGGGGTGGTGGCCGACGACGAACGACGAATGATCCAGTCCGTCTTCGAACTCGGCGACACGGCGGCGCGCGCGGTGATGGTGCCGCGCACGGAGATGGTCTGGATCGAAGCGGACAAGACCGCCGCGCAGGCGATGTCGCTGGCGGTGCGTTCCGGGCATTCGCGGATCCCGGTGATCGGCGAGAACGTCGACGACATCCGCGGCGTGGTGTATTTGAAAGACCTCGTGCCCTTCGCCGAGCGCAGCCGTAAGGTGCGGGTGCGCGAGGTGATGCGTCCCGCGGTGTTCATGCCCGACTCGAAACCGCTCGACAGCCTGCTCGACGAGATGCAGCGCAGGCGCAACCACATGGCGTTGCTGGTGGACGAGTACGGCGGCATCGCGGGTCTGGTGACCATCGAGGACGTGCTGGAGGAGATCGTCGGAGAGATCGCCGACGAGTACGACGTCGACGAGACCCCGCCCGTCGAAGATCTCGGCGACGGCCGCTACCGCGTCTCGACCCGGCTGCCGGTGGAGGATCTCGGCGAGCTGTTCGGGTTGGAGATCGAGGAGGAGGACGTCGACACCGTCGGCGGCCTGCTGGCGCACGAACTGGGCCGGGTGCCGCTGCCCGGCTCGAAGATCGAGGTGCACGGGCTGGTGCTGCGCGGCGAAGGCGGTCCGGACGCGCGGGGCCGGATGCGGGTGAACACCGTGGTGGTACGCAAAGCGCGCGAGAAGGTCCCCGCGGGGAAAACCAACGGGGACAATGCCAATGGCAAGCGCAAGGCGAACGGATCGGAGCGGGAGACCGCTGCCGATCGCGACGAGGACGGAGACACCGAATGACCGAACTGGACGCCGAGGACACCAAGCTGGTCGTCCTGGCCCGTGGCGCGCTCGGCCGCACCGGCGGGGCGAGCGGAGCCGCTATCCGCGACACCGACGGCCGCACCTACGCCGCGGGCGAGGTCACGCTGAGCGCGCTGCGGTTGACGGCGCTGCAAGCCGCCGTGGCCGCGGCGTTGTCCAGCGGCGCGGAGGGTTTCGAGGCGGCCGTCGTGGTCGGCGGGCGGCTGTCGGACTTCGGCGTGACCGCGGTGCGTGAGGTTTCGGCGGAGGCGCGGATCATCTTCACCGATCGCGACGGCGCGGTGTTCGAGATCGTCGACGACTCCGCCGACGCGGCCGACGCGGTGAGCGCCGATTCCGGTGAGGTCCGCGGTGGCTGACGCGCGGGAGAAGGGCGCATTCCGGTCCGGTTTCGTCTGTTTCGTCGGTCGTCCGAACACCGGCAAGTCGACTCTGACCAACGCGCTGGTCGGCGCGAAGATCGCGATCACCTCCTCGCGTCCGCAGACCACCAGGCACACGATTCGCGGCATCGTGCATCGCGAGCACACGCAGTTGATCCTCGTCGACACCCCCGGTTTGCACCGTCCGCGCACCTTGCTCGGTCAGCGCCTCAACGACCTTGTGCGCGATACGTATTCGGAAGTGGACGTGATCGCGCTGTGCATCCCGGCCGACGAGAAGATCGGCCCCGGTGACCGCTGGATCGTGCAGCAGGTCAAGCAGATGGCGCCGAAGACGACGCTGCTCGGCGTGGTCACCAAGATCGACAAGGTGAGCCGGGACCAGATCGCCGAGCAACTGCTCGCCGTCTCCCAGCTGCTCGGCCCGGAGGCCGACGTGGTTCCGGTGTCGGCGGTGCGGGGCGAGCAGGTCGAGGTGCTCGTCGACGTCATCGCGTCGAAGATGCCGGAGGGCCCGGCGTTCTACCCCGACGGCGAGCTCACCGACGAGCCAGAGGAAACGCTGATGGCCGAGCTCATCCGCGAGGCCGCGCTGGAGGGCGTGCGCGACGAGCTGCCCCACTCGCTGGCCGTGGTCATCGAGGAGGTCCTGCCCTACGAGGACCGCGAGGACATGCTCGACGTCCACGCCTTGCTCTACGTCGAGCGGCCCAGCCAGAAGGCCATCGTCATCGGCAAGGGCGGCTCCCGGCTGAAAGAGGTCGGCACCAACGCCCGCAAACAGATCGAACACATCCTCGGCACCCGGATCTACCTGAATCTGCACGTGAAGGTGGCCAAGGACTGGCAGCGGGACCCGAAACAGCTGGGCAAACTCGGTTTCTGACCTGATCGGAGTTCGGCTGTGATCGGGCGGATACCGTGTCAGCGGTGGTGTCAGATCCGCGTCAGGCCGGTGTCAGCCGGGGCGGCGACAGTAGTCGTGTGAACAGCACAGCAATCGCGACTCCCACCACCGTCACCCTTTCCGACCAGGACAAGAGCACACTGCGGACCGCCGCGTACGGTGCCCTGTCGCTGATGGCCGCCACCGGTACGCCCCACGCGGCCGCTACGAACGGCTCCATCGCCTTGACGTCGGCGACCGGCCTGGTCGGGCACGTGCTCGCCGCGAGGTCCAAGGACATCGAACTGAAGGGCAGGACCGTCGCCGAACTCGCCGACCGAGTGCTGCCCGCCCTCACCGCGGCCATGAACCTGCTCGGAAAGCACGATCCGGCCGAGGCCGACAACTTCCGCGGCACCGTCCTCGCCGCCGTCGACGCAGCCGCCAGGCCACGCGGCGGCGAACCCGGCCCCGCCGCGGCCGAGATGGCCCGCAAGATCACCGCGGCGCTCGACGCCGCCACGGTGCCGACGGCTGCCGCCGGGCCGGATCGGCCGGAGCTGCAGAAGGCCATCGAGGAGATCGTCGCGTCCGGTATCGCCGGAATCACTCTGCGCGTGCAGGACGAGCGCGGCGAGTGGGTCGGCAGCGCAGGCGTGCGCGAGCTGGGGGAGACCGCGAAGCCGCCGACCGACGGGCACGTCCGGATCGGCAGCAACACCAAGACCTTCACCGCGACCCTGGTTCTGCAACTGGTGGCCGAGGGCCGGATCGCGCTGGACAACGCGGTGGCCGACTACCTGCCGGAGTTCGGACTCGACCCGCGGATCACGGTGCGGATGCTGTTGCAGCACATCAGCGGCGTATTCAACTTCACCGGTGAGTATTACCAAGACGGAACCGTTGTGCCGGGAATCGCCGCCACCACCGCGGGCAGAGAGTGGGTGGACAACCGGTTCGCGACCTACCAGCCGGAGGAGCTGGTGCGACTCGCGCTGTCCAAGCCGCCGCGGTTCGAACCCGGCACGGACTGGAGCTACTCCAACACCAATTACGTGCTGGCCAGGCTGCTGATCGAGAGGGTCACCGGCCGCTCTGTCGCCCAAGTGATGCAGCGGCTGATCGTGGGGCCGCTGGGGCTGTCGGGCACCGTGGCGCCGACCACCCAGACCCAGGTGCCCGAGCCGCACGCCCACGCCTACTACCGGTACGAGGACGACGGGCAGGAGAAGACCGTCGATGTCACCAGCCAGAACCCGTCCTGGATCTCCAGCGGCGGTGACATGATCTCCACCACCCAGGACCTGCACACCTTCATCTCCGCGCTGATGAGCGGCAAGCTGCTCCCCGCCGAGTTGCTGGCCGAGATGTGCACACCGCATCCGACACCCATCCCGAACATGGGCTACGGCCTCGGTGTCTTCGTGCAAGACACTGGCCTGGGCGGCACCGTCGTCACCCACAACGGCGGCGCGGCGGGCCACGCGGCGCTGATGTACAGCACACCCGACGGCAGCAAGACCATGACCGCCACACTGAACTACGTGGACGACGCCGCCCTGTCCTTGGCCGTGCCGTTCCAACAGGCGACCCAAAAGCTCGTCGACGAAGTGTTTCGCGGCGGATCGTCCGATCCGGCTCAGCCGACAGACTGAACACTCGTCAGCGCACAACTCGAGCGTCACTCCGGTGTGTACCGGGCGGAACGCGAATCGGGCTATCTCGAACTCAGTGAGTTGGAGATAGCTCGATTCGCATGCTCGGCCGAAGTTTTCAACTCATGGTGGCATCCCGAATCTATGGTCGGGTAGATGAACGACGCTATTGCGGTCCGGCTCGGAACCACCGATGACGCACGGCAGCATTTCGATGCGATCTGCGAGCTGTACGACGAAGTATTCTCGGCGGCACCGTACGTTTGGCCGGACACCGAGTCGCAGCGCCATCGACAGATGCTCACCGACATGATCACCAGGCCGGGGTTCGGCGTGGCTCTCGCGACATCCGATGACGCCCTGGTCGGATTCGTGTAAGGAACCATCCTGACCACCGACACCGGGTGGTGGGAGGGGTTCCAGCAGCAGGTACCGCCGGAGATAACACAGGAATGGCCCGGTAGGACCTTCGCTGTGATCGAGCTGGCCGTTCGGGAGTCGGCACGTCGACACGGCCTCGGCCGCCGATTGCTCGACATCCTGCTGGATAGCCGACCCGAGCAACGGGCGACGCTGGCAGTCCAGTCGCAGGCGGCAGATGCACATGCGTTCTATCGGGCGATCGGTAGCTGGCACCTGGTAGGGCGGCAAGACACACCAACATTCGTGTCCCCGGAGTTCGACATCTACGTCCGGGAGTTGAGGAGTCCATAGTCCGCCAGCAGTTGGTCCAGCTCGCGCACGCACAGCGCGTCCGACCATGGGGCAAGGTCTGATCGCGTATCGGAGATCATGCCGAGGAGACGGTCGGAACGGCACGACACCGCCAGCCCCGCTGCCTCGCCGACCACCCGTGCGGCTTCATCGATTTCCCGTCCTGCGATGTGGGCGTGTGCTAGGTCGATGTAGGCCATGGCCCGATTGCGGGTGAACCGGTACGGGCCGTTCCCGATGAGATCGAGTGAAGATTCGGCGGCATGCCGTGCATCGGCCGCACGTCCGAGCCGGTACATGCAGTCACTTCGAAACGACAATGACAACCCTGGCCTATGGAAATGGGCGACGGAGTTCTCCGCTGGCTGGACACTGCTCAACGTGGCGTCCGCGGCGTCGAGTGCTGCGATACAGGCCTGGTCGCGTCCAGTGTTGGCGTAGGCATATGCCGTGATGACATCGGCATATGAGCGAAGCAAACCATCATCCACCGACCGGGCCCAGTTCTGGGCAGCCACCGCGTGATCGATTCCCATCCGCAGGGATCCACGCCAGACTGCGAGGTAGCTCATGTTGCACAAGATGAGTGCCACTTGTGCGTCATCACCGACCTCGTGCGCGGACTGGTGGGCCTGCGCGTAACTTAGACTTGCTGAATCGAAATCGCGCATATCAAACTGCATCCAGCCCGCCAGCCTCGCTAGTTGACTGTGGACGATCAAGAGCTGCGGCCGCAAATGTGCAGGCGCCTCCCGCAACAGAGTGGACGCGATAGCCAACTGGGCGGAAACCATCGGAAGTACCGCGTACGGACCGTAAAGGTCCTCCTGTGAGGACGCAATCTTCATCGCAGCCTCGATGTGGCCGATGGTGGTGCTGTCGATTCGGCCTGGCTCGATGAGCACTTCACCGACTCGTCTTTGTTCATCTGGATTCAGGCCCGCCAAAATTGCGGCGACAGCGGATAGTCCGCCGGAGACGCCGCCGAACAGGCGAAGCAATTCACGTCGGTTCATCTCGACCCACGTCCTCAGTTCGGCATCCGGAGACGAGTGTAGGCGGATCGACGGTGACGAGGTGGCGATCGCACGCGTCGGTGATGCACCTTCGTTGTAGAAGCGGTAGGCCTGCTCGGGGCTGAGACCGTCCAGCACCGTGTCCATGGCATCCGACGACCGCGGACTCAGTGTCGCTTCCTTGCCCTGCTGTTCCCACTTCCCGACCGTGCGCACCGCACGCCCGCAGACCGCCGCGAACTCCTCCTGTGTCAGTCGCATCGCCGTGCGGAGCGCCAAGACCTCGGCGCCGGTCCATTTGTCGATCATCGCTCGCCCCCTCACATCGACGTGTCGAATACCGGAAGAGTAGGACCAAAATGCCTGCTGCGTACCTGTATTGCGTCGCTCCGACACCGGATCCTGGTTCTGCATCCGGCGCCGGGTAGATGCCGTTTCGCCCAACGGCACATTGATCGGCTGTGAGCGGCCGATCGGTGGCACATGCTCCTCGGCGCCGGGTGCTCATCACATCACGAGCAGGGGAGACGTAGGGATGGGGTTGGAGGACACTCAGGTGCTGTCGCCGGTGCAAGCGGACACGCCGGTGACGCGGTGCCGCTTCTACCGTGAGATCTGCGGACTACCCGCCAGGGTCCAACCCGAAAGAGGAAGCATCATCGTGCCTGCGGGCAGCGTCGGCGCGATCACCATGCCGCATCAGCTCGGCGCTGCGGTGAAGCGCCGTATGCACGGGCTCGGCCTGCGACTCGGCCCGATCGTCTCGCATCCGCGTTCGAAACGATGGACGTACCTGATCGTCCCGGACGTGCCGGACGAGATCAGGCTGTTCGCCGAGTTGTTCCGGCTCAACGCCTCGGTGTCACGCTGCGGCGCACAAATCGCTTTGCCGTCACCAGGCGCCCGCCAGGCCGGATTCCGTGTCTGGGTGGCGCCACCGCGCGACGCCTTCCGCCCCTCCGGCGTGACCGTCATCGAGTCGATCCGAGCATGCCAACCGCAGCGCGGGTGGTGATGCATGGATCCCCAACTCTCGCCACGACCTGAAGAAGACGATGTCCGGCTGTCGATCCAATTCCACGATCTCCGCCTGGAATTCGCCGCCTGCACCACCGCCGCGGAGCGATTCGTGCAGGAATGGCGCGCCTACCACCACCAAGGTGCTGTGACCGTGATACCCGGAAACCCCGCCGGATTACCTCGATTGCCAACTGAACGCCTTCATCTGGAGGGGCAGAACCAGGATCGTCGAGCGGTATGGCTCGGCGAGAGCCGCTCGTGTGATGATCGGAGAGGGAACAATGGGTGACCTGAGACGACCCGATAGTGCGAACACCACGTCCGGCACAGGCATGCTGGTTACGCTCGATGGGCCGGGAGGAGTCGGTAAGTCCAGTATCGCTCATGCACTCGTCGACTATTTGCGCAGCCGAGCGGTTCGGGTGCATGCCACAGGCCCAGCCCAGTCCCACCGCGCTCGGCGAGTTCATACGTGCTCATGCCGATACCTACCGGGGTATCGCTCTTGCCTGTTTGGTTGCCGGCGATCGTCATCATCAACTTCTCAGCGAGATCGTCCCTGCGCTCGAGGCAGACATGGTGGTGGTATGTGACCGGTATCTGCCGTCCTCGCTTGTGCTGCAAACACTTGATGGGGTCGACCCGCAACTGGTATGGCAGCTCAACCGGGGCGTGCCTGAGCCGGATTTGGCGGTAGTGCTGCATGCTGACGTTCGCACTTTGGCGGCACGGCTCGCCGTACGCGGTGCGCACGATCGGTTCGAACGGGACAGCGACAGCAGCAGTGCCCAATCCGAACGGTTCCACGAAGTAGCTGCCGAACTTGCTGACATCGGCTGGCCGATTGCCGAGTTCGACTGCACACATCGACGTCAGTCCGACACTGCCCGCGCGATCGGTGACCTCATCATGGCTCACATTCAGGCACCACCCCGGCACCGACCAGGGCGGTCCACTTCTTGAATAGCAAGGAAGCGACGATGATGACCGAACTCGAACCACTGAAGGGAGCAGTGCATGATCTTCGGCCGGATGATGCTCGACCACCCAGGCTGGGTGCAGGTCAGCCATGATGTGGCTTACCGCGCCGTGACCGACGGCCACCACACCGCGATCGTCACCGATGCGGGAGCGGCCGAAGGGTGGTTGCGATCGGATGAGTTCGATCCTGCTGCGCTAGCCGGTGTCGATGACATGTTGATGGGGTTGAAAGCCGCCGGCGTGGTCACACGGCTGGCGAATCCGAGCTTGTGGGATGCCTTGGCTACGGCGATTGTGCGGCAGGTGATTCGGGCCGGGCAGGCCCGGAAGCTGTATCTGTTGTTCAGCCGGGCCCATGGGCAGCGGGTGAGTCACGGCGACACCACGGCATGGCTGTTCCCGGAACCGCAGAAGATCCTCGAACTGCCCGATCAGACGTTCTCCGATCTTGGAGTCGCGTTCAAACGGCCCGCGCTTCAGGCCGCTGCTCGGGCTTACCTCGAACACGGCAAGGAGTGGACTGCAATGGCGGAGTCTGCCGGTGAGCGTCTTGCACTGATCGACGCCTTACAAGTGGTTCCGCGGATCGGACCATGGACCGCTGGCGCCGCGGTGGCCGACTTCACCAACGACTTCTCTGTGTACCCCTACGCGGATCTAGCTGTCCGCACCTGGGCGAAGCGGCTCTCGCCGGAGCGAATGTGGCATGACGACGAGCCCGGGTTCGCGGCACAATGGCAAAAGCTGGCGGGAAATCAGTTGTCCGCGTGGACCTTGCTCACTCTCGCATGGGGGATAAACAATGCCGACCTCACCAAAGTGGCCCCGTCGTGACCTGATCGCCGGAGCCGCCACGAATCACCCAGTCGATGCGCTGTTCGTCAACGCGCCACTGCGTGATTACAGTTTGCGTCCCAGAGTCAACGACTTCACGCTTCCCGTGCTGGGCATGGCCTATATCGCCACCTACGCCGCACAGCAGGGATTCAACGTCGGTGTCCTCGACGCCGAAGCCCATGGCTTGGGCATCGACCAGACGATTGACCTCATCAATGCCACCAAGCCACGGTGGGCGGGGTTCAACCTGCTCGCCCCCACATACGAGATCAGCGCCCGCATCGCCGCCGGGCTCGACCAGGACATCGAGGTCATGCTCGGCGGACATCACGCCAAAGCCATGCCGCGCCGAATACTGACCGATCCACGCATGACGCGGTGCGCCGCGCTGGTACTCGGCGAAGCCGAGACCCGGGTCTCCGAGCTGCTCGATGATCACCGCAACCGATCTCGCTTACCAGGCGTAATGTGGCTGGACCCGATCATGCGAGTTCCGGTCACCGGTGGAGTGCCGGGCGCAACGCATCATCTCGCACCCGACATTGATACCTTGCCGTTCGTCGACCGGACCTATCTGTGTCAGGACCCGCATTACGAGCATGCGCGGTGGGAAGCGAACATGGTCGGTGCTCGGGGCTGCCCATACAACTGCTCCTTTTGCGGAGCGGCGGTCAGCGCCAACCCGGATGTCACCATCCGAACTCGCCACCCGCGCAACATCATCGATGAAATGGTTGGGCTTCGCGAACAGCGCAGCGTCACCGCGTTCCGGTTCGTCGACGACTTGTTTCTCGGGGCACGCCGCGTAATCGACACCATGATGCGTGCCTTCGCGGCCGAACAGGTCGGCGATTGGGCGCACTGGGATGCCACCGGCCGGATCAACGTGTTGCATCGAGCTGACGATGCGACGCTCGATCTATTGGCGTCGAACGGTCTGCGTGAAGTCGCGCTCGGTATCGAGTCCGGCAGCGCCCGGATGCTCGAGTACATCGACAAGCGCATTACACCTGAAATGGCGGTCGGCGTGGTGACCCGACTGGCCGAACGCGGCATCGGCGTGAAGGGATATTTCATTCTCGGATTTCCCGGTGAGACCCGCCGAGAGATCGACGCCACCGAGCGGCTGATCCACCGGCTATGGGAAGCTACCGATCAGCTGCCCGGACGATTCCGCGCATCGGTGTTCGAGTTTCGCCCCTATCCCGGAACGCCGGAATGGCATCGACTCATGGCGACAGGTCGCTACCAGGCGGAACAACTTCTGAACTATTCGCCGGTGGACCTGACCAGCGGGGGTGTCGACGAGTCGATGCTCGCCCGCGACGAGTTCAACTTTTCGGTCGATCTCCAGCTCGCGGAGGCACCCACCAGCTACATCCGTGCCAAACTGGTCGACTTGGCGCATGCCCAGCACGTGCGCGCTGCCGCCGGTTAGGCGCCGATGTCGGCGACTGCGTGCGGTATATCCCAGCCATGCTCGCTGAACGGCGCTCGCCCGTCGAGGAATGCGCGGATTCCGACGGCGGGGTATTCGATCAAGTTGTCGGGGAGGTCGTCGATCGGGAACCATCGCACAGCCGCGCACTTGTCCGGTTCTCGATTCACCGGTTCCCCGATCCAACGCCGTGCTTGTAGGAACAGACCCAGCCGTGGTTCCGGGCCTGAACCGGCGGCGTGCACCGCGTGAACGAATCCGAGGTCGGCCGGGTCGATGAGCACGCCGATTTCCTCACGGGCTTCTCGGGCGGCGGCCGTCGTAATCGGCTCGCCCGCGTCCAATTTGCCCGATGGCAGATGCCACTGGCCTGCGAACATGTCTCCTCGACGCTGAGTCAGCAGTAGCTTGTCGTCGCGCACGAGCAGTATATGAACGTCTACCAGGTGACGATCGGCCATCGGCATCTCCTCGCGTTCCACGGACGGCCGAGACCATACTGCATCGGCAATCGGCACACCAGCGGACTTGCTTGGCATCGACGCGGCTGATCACGCGAGTAGTTGGTGGGCGGAAGCGGGTTGAGCGCACCGAGAATGACGGGGGCACAGCGTTGTGGTGCGGGCTCACCACCAAGGTGTTGGTCGGTGGTTCTGCCAGTTCAGTTCGGATTCGAGTTGGGCGGCCAAGGAGATCAGGATGGGTTCGGTGTTCGCGGTGCCCATCAGTTGGGCGCCGATGGGGAGGCCGGTGTCGGTGAAGCCGGCGGGGATGTTGATGCTGGGCCAGCCGAGGACGTTCCACGGCCAGGTGTATGGGCAGGCGGCGGTGATGAGGTTGTTGGTGGCGTTGACGCCGATGCCGTCGATCTCCTCGACGCGGGGTGGTGGCGTGGCGGTGGTGGGGGCGAGGACTACGTCGTAGTCGCGGAAGAAGGTGCCGATCCGCTTGTGCAGCAGAGGTTCCAGTCGACGGGCCGCGTAGAGGGCGGGGCCGTCGAGCACCCGGCCGATTCGAGCGTTCGCGGTGGTGCGCGGATCTACTTCCAGGCCGGGCATGCGGTGGTAGACCCGCCGGATACCAGCGAGCGAACGAGGCAGGAACGAGGCGCCGATCAAGATGCCGTAGTGCAGGTCGGCCACGGTCACGGTGTGGGCCAGCGCCCGCAGCGTGGCGGCGGTGCGGCGCACCGCCTGCTCGATCTGGGGATCGAGCGCGGTCCTGGTCGCGGTGAAGGGAATTCGCAGCGACAGCGCGATCCGCAGTTTTCCCGGGTCGCGGCCGACGGCGTCCGATGCCGTGATCGGTTCCGGGGTGTGCAGGTCCCCTTGGTGCGGACCGGCCGCCGCGTCCAGCAGCAGCGCCGCGTCCGCGACGGTGCGCGCCAGCGGCCCGTTCACGGTGAGCCCGTAGAACGCCTCGGCCTCCGGCCAGGTGGAGATGCGTCCGCGCTGCGGTTTGATGCCGACCAGGTTCGTCCACGCGGCGGGGATGCGAACCGAGCCCGCGCCGTCGGAGCCGAGGGCGGCGGGGACCAATCCGGCGGCGACGGCCGCCGAAGCTCCGCCGGAGGATCCGCCCGGAGTCCTCGTGCGGTCCCAGGGGTTGCGGGTGTGCCCGAACCACGCGGCGCTGGTGAACGGCCACTGCCCGAGTTCGCAAGTATTGGTCTTCCCGACGATCACCGCGCCCGCGGCGCGCAGACGCCGCACCGATTCCGCGTCCTCCGTCTTCGGCGCGAAGTCGCCGCCGCAGCCGAAGGCGGTCGGTTCACCTGCGACGTCGGTGTCGTCCTTGACCGCGACGGGCACGCCGAGCAGCGGTAATCGCTGCCCAGCGGCCAGTCGCCGGTCGGCTTCGGCGGCCTCGGCCAGCGCCCGTTCGCGGCGCACGACTCGGAAGGCGTTGAGGGTGCCCTGCGCCGCGTCGATCCGGTCCAACGCGCCGCCGACCGCGGCGGTCGAGGTGACCGCGCCGCCCGCGATCGCGGACGCCAGTTCGGCCAGGCCCAGCTCCCGCGTGTCGGGCGCGTGAGCAGGATCGGACACCGTCATGTGAGCTCCGTCTCGTCGTGGTCAACCAGACGGTAGCGCCAATTTGGTCAATCGTCCAGATTGCATTGCATGACGAAAGCCGCTGGCAGTGCTCGCGCCACGAGTGGAAGGCTCGCGTCAGCGAATGTGCTTGCATTCGCCGTATGGCACCCCCTGGGTGAGATCGGGCCTGCCGAACATGCGGCCGACCAGCGCGTTGAACGCGGCCACCGACAGCCGGTCCATGTCGTTGCACAGGAAATCGTTCTTGGTGCCCGAGACATCCTTCGATTTCAGCGATTTCGCCCACTTCTGCGGCGTGCCCCCGCACCCGACGTGCACTTGATAGTCCCCGCCCTTGTCGAGGGTGAAGGAGTAGTCGACCTTGGAGTGGCCGCCGAGCCGGACCGGGACCTTGGTCTGCGCCCATCCGGATTTCGACGTCTTGGCCTGGATCCACACCCCGACCGGCGAGGCGCTGTTGATGCAACCGATCGTGCCGCTCACGGTGGTCGACGCCGCCGATGCGCTCGGCACGCCCAGGGCGAGGAACACCGCCGCGGCGGAGAGCGGAAGGGCCACGCGGAGGGAATTGCGCATTGTTCGATCCTTTCGATCGGATTTCCGTTTTCGACGGTCTGGGGCGCTGCGGGAAACTCACCGGAAGGTGCGCCATCCCCAATGGCGCTCGGGCAGGGCTTGCCCCGGGAGTGGTGCGATGGATTGATAGATGTCGTACAGCCAAGCCCGCACCCTCGCGTCCTCGATCTCCTTGCCGAGGATGGCTCCGACTTCCACGTACCCGACGACGGCGGCGATCGCGGTCATTCGCGCCCGCAAGCCGCGAGCCCGAGGGTGCAGTCGAAGGTGGAAGTCGCGGTGGCCCGTCGCCAGGCGGGAGCAAACGTGACGCAGGATCGCCGCTGCCAACGGGGCCGCGTCACCGGCCAGGCAGGCGTCGATCAAGAGGTCGAGGGCGTCTCGCTCGCCGGCCGCGAGTCCTCGGGCGGTGAGATCTCCGATCGCCTGGTCCACTTCCCGCGGGGTCCTGATCAGCAGCCGGTAGCGATAGAGCAGCATCGGCACCGTCACCGGCCGATAACGCACGAGCGCCGGATCGGCGGCCGCCCCCAAGGCGTCGCCGAGGTCGGTGGCGTGAGGCGCGCTGAGCAGTTGACGCCACGCGGCGGAGCGGGGGCCGTAACCCAGACCGGCGAGGTAGGTGATGTCCTCCGTCACCCAGGCGGGCCGCCGTCCGTCCTGGCCGCGAACCACCAGATACTCGCCTATGACGGTCGAGATGACGACGTCCCATGCGGGATCGGGTTCGGGTGCTGCGGTCAGTGCTCCGGCCAGGAATCCGGGGCGGCGGCCGGCATCGAGACGGGGCAGAACCGTGCCCAGAAGCAGGTGGCGCTCACGCGGATCCAGCGCCTGCGCGGTAGCTGTCGCGACGCTGTAGGCCAGCACCTGATCCAGCTTGCCGACAGCCTCGCACAGCGGTGCGACGGAAGGTAGCGCCTCGACGAAGGATGAGGCCAGGTCTCCGGGATGGCGCAGCCGGGCCAAGGTCGTCGCGGGGTCCTTGCGCGTGGCCGAGAACGCGCGTGCCAGCGCGGTCGCCCGCACCCGGACCGGCAGTCCGGCATCGTCCGCGATGCGCAGGCAATCGGCGACGGTGGTGTCGAGCAGAGGGCCGATGACGGCGGTGGTGTCCGCGCAGCGCCCCGCGATGTGCAGCAACACGCGCCGGTCGGCGAAGGTGAGGTCGGCGGTGTGCAGGACATGGGGCGGCAAGCGGCGGAGCAGTTCGAGCAAACAGATGTCACGGTACCGGTGGAGACTTCGCCCGATCTTGTGCACATACTCGCCCAGCATGCGCGCGGTCGATCGGTCCGCTATCACCCGCCCCAATCGGGTTGCCACCTCGCCGGCCTGATTCGCGCGGACGGAATCGAGTTGTCGCAGTGCTTCCCACGCCGGCGACCCGGAATCCAGGAGGAGAGCGACGAGGATGTCGCTGCCGTTCGGCAGCGCCAGCACCGTCATGAGGCCGCCTTCGCGGCGGAGCACGGGCAGCAGCAGATCGTGATCCGGCGTCCCGGTGGTGAGCACCGTGATGCAGCGCAGGACGGCATCGAGCGTTACGCCTTCGCCATTCGCCGCGTCACCACTGCGCATTGCGCCGACGGCAGCGCGCACGACGGCGCGCTGGCCCGCGTCGTCGGAGAGGATGAGACGTGCATGGCTGACTCGGGTAGCCGGATAGGAGGGCTGATCGGCCTGGGCTCGCAGCGGCGACCGTTCGGTGACCGCCATACCGGTGATATCGAATTCGTCGACGAAACGGGAGGTTTCGTAGGTGGACAGCGTGAGCCCATCGGCTACCTCGGGGAGCCGCCACGCCAATTCGGCGAACGCGGCGACGATCACCTCCGGTGGTTTCCGCAGGATCACCGGCAGTTGCCCGTCGTGCGCCAGAATCGCAGCGACGACGTCCGACAGCTCTTCCGGGTGGAGGGCCCGCAGCGGCGCGGCGGGAATCTCGCCCAGGCCGATTCGGGGCAGAACGGGGCCCACCGGTAATTCGCCCCGCCACCAGAACGGCGAGTCGAAACGCGCCGCCAGTTCGTGCACGGGAAGTGCCGCCGCCGGTCCGGCCACTACGTGGGCGTAGAAGTTGCCGGGGCGTCCGGTCGTATCCAGCCCGAGATGGCCGCGGCGGAACACCAACCGCATCCCCTCGAAGTCCGTCCACCCGTAGGACACGGGCGTGGCGGAATCGCGATGACTGCCCCGGGGAGCGGTGTATCGGCACAGTCGCACCGCGGCTCGCGTGAGCACGTCTTCGCGATCCGCCAATCCGCGTGACGCCGCGACAGGTTGCAGGCCGAGGCCCGCCGCGCCGCGGGGTACGCGCGTATACAGAAGTTGCTCCAGCTCTGTCATCCGCGGCGACCGCTGATCTCGGGCAAGCGGAGCAGCACCATCAGCAGCGGATCCAGGCAGCGCACCGGCTTCAGCACGTCGATGGTGTCGGCGTTCGGGGTATCCCCGATAGCGGCGACGGCGTGAAAGGAGACCAGGTCCCCGGGCCGCCGCCGGCCTGCCGCCACCACGTCGTTGCCGCCGAATTCGCGCAGGACCTGCCGGACCTCCTGGTCGATCCACTCGGCGTCCTTGCGCCATGCCGCGACGGAACTCATGTCGGCAGGCGCGGCGAACGCGACCGGGCGTCCCAGCGCGTTCGCCACGAGATCGGATTTGGACAGCGCGATCGCGATCGGCGTCCGCCGGCGATGCGCGTGATCGAGTTCTTCCATGCACGCGTTCAGCAGGTTCGCTTGATTGGCGTAGGCGGTGTCGACAGCGCCGTCGACCGGCCATGGCCGCCCGTCGGGCCGATCCAGCGACAGCGGATCGATCAGGAAGATCGTGGCGTCCGCACGGCGCACGAATCCCGCGGTCGAAGCGCGGCGGCGCGGATCGGCCAAGTCCTCCCCGGCCACGTCGTGGAACAGGACCAGCGCCGGATCGTTCTGTCCCACAGCCACTTTGCACACCAGCGGATTACGTGCCACGTCCGTGCCCTCGGGGGTGGGCGCGAGCAGAAATCGCTGACGGAACACCGGTATGAAGTAGTCGTTGTCGAATCGGTTGCCGCTGTCGTTGTCGAAGGTGAATTCCGTGAAGTCGCAGTGCTCCAGCCCTTGCCGGTAGACGGCCTCGCGCAGCGCGCTCGTCAAGTAGTGCGATTTGCCCGCTCCGCTGGTTCCCACCACCGCGATGGTGTAGATCGGGTAGTTGTCGATGTCCTCCGGCATCGGAGTGGCACACCGATGACACAGGCGGCGCGGAACCAGCGCCGGATCGACGTCGCTGAGCAGGGGGAGTGCGGGCGGCAGCGCCTTCTGGAGCACCCGGTTGTGCAGGCGTTCGGCGGTCGTGTTCAGCGGAGCTTCGACGACGACGGGCCAGCTGCGGATGACGTCGTACACCGGGACGTGCACGGCCGGAGCGAAGAGTTGTTGTCCGCCGCCGTTTCCCACCGGTCTGCGTTTGACGCGGTTGGTCGCGACGATCGGCAGTTCACCGAGCATCACCACGTGACCGCAATAGGGGCAACGACGTTTCGAGAACACGTCCATCTTGTGTTTCCTCTACTCGGCTGCCCGCGTCACCGGACGAACCGGCGGTCGGAATGATCGCCGGGGCGTCCGTCGGTGCGGTCCGGTTGATGGGTGTAGGTGATGCCGACGTAGATGATGATTCCGACCACGAAGGCGACATTCGGGATCACGGCGGTCCCCATCGCGAGGCCCGAGGTGCGGATGGCCTGGGCGTACACCAAGAGGAATTCGATGATCGAGATGGCGCCGATGAAGATGGTGATGCGTTTGGCGATGTCTTCGCTTTTGGGGAAGACGTGCACGAAGTACCAGCCGACGGCGGCGCCCGCGATTCCGGGCAGGACGGTGCCCGCGAGCAGCGCGATGGGCGTGGCGTTGGACAGCGCGCTGACGGCCAACTCGGCGACGGTGAGTCCGGCGACATGGGTGGCCAGGACGACGAGTCCGCCCGCGATCAGCATGCAGCCGCGAATGGTGGATTCCATCAGGTCGTTCGGTTCGAGCACCACTCGAAAGCAGTAGACGATGAAAAGCATCGCCGATCCCAGCAGGACCAGATGGAACAGGGCATAGAGCAGCAAGATGACCATCTACAGGGGTTTCCTCGGGTTGTCGTCGAATGGTCAGCCGGAGGCAGCATGGTTGCCCGCGGTGCGCGCACACCGGTGCGGCGTCCGATGACCGTCCGAATATCGAAACACGCGGCGGTGCCGAAAATTTGCCTCTGCGCCGATCGTGCGACTAATCACTTGACCAAATAGACGTTCGCCGCAAAGTAACTCGCGAAACGGCGGGGTGGGCAAGATCTTGCCAGGAATACCGAAATTCGAAACCTACTGGTTCGAAAGGGCTTTCAGATCTTGCCCCTGCGTATCCCCAGCGTTGAAGATCGCGTGATGGAACCGAGCTTACGAGTACTCGTCGCCTCGCCACTGGGGGGAATCATCGCTCCGACGCTGAAGCAACATTTTCCGGCATCGACGGTCGCGATCGCCTCCGATGTCGACGAGGTGCGCAGTCAAATCGTGGGACGTTTTCGGTTCGATGTGGTCATTTCGGATCTGATCTGGAACAAGCCCGAAATGGAGTACCGATTCGACGGTTTGGATGTTCTCGACTTGCTCCGGGACACCAAACGCGAGAGCGAGGTCCTGCTCGCCGCCCAAGGCCACAGCATGGAGCGGGACCACCTCGACGAGGCGCGGCTGCGCACCGCGGAGATCGCCGAGTTCTACGACAAGTCGTCCGGCGTGCCCGCGCTGCTCGAGGCCATCGAACGCGCCGCGACCGGCCGCAGCAGGCGGATCGCGCCGCCGCCGCAGGGGCCGCCCGCGTTGTGCACCCTGTTCACCGACCAGCGTGGCGAGACGGCGGGCCGGCTCGCCGGTGCGATCGCGTCCAAGTCGGCGTGGGACTACAACTCTCTCGCGCAAGTCGCCAGCGTCGGTCTCAATACGGCCAACAAAGCGGCCAACACGTATATCGGGCCGATCATCCTCGCTCGCGGGGAGTTGCCGGAGGGAACGCCGTTGACCCAGGGCGCGGTCTTCCGTTGGTGCGGTGAGCACGCGCACTACCTCATCAGCTGGTGCCGCCGGAACGGGCATGCCGATGTCCTCGGTCCGCGATTCGCCTGAGACCGGAGATTTGCGATCCGGCGTCACCGGGTCAGCACTTCCGTGTGCCCGTTGCGGCGGCACCAGCTCACCAGATAGCGCGCGTGCATTCCGCACCAGCGGTACACGACGGCGGGAGTCAGCTCTCCTCGGGAATCGCTCTCGCCACGTCGCGCGATGATCCACCCGAGACGGCCGTCGGCGATCGAACGGGCCGTGTCCACGCCCACGTTCGCCGCGGCGGCCAGAGAGCCCGGATCCCAGGTGTTGCCTGCGGCGATCGCTCCGGCCAGCCGTCCCGCGATCTGGCCTTCAGGGCCGGTGAAGAGTTCGTAGAGTGACGGGACGCCGTTCGGCGGAGGTCGGCGCGGAAGGTGTTTCCCATCGGCTACGTGCCGGATTGCCGACAGCAGTGCTGAAATCCCCGCAGCTTTCTCGTGCACGCCGGCGATCTCGTCCGCGCGGTGATAGGCCTCGTCGAGATGATCCTGCTCCATGCTGTGCCCTTGCCCGGCCAGCAGGACCGGTGTGCGCGCGGATTTCGCGCGCACCATGTCCACGACGTCCAACCCGTCGAAGCGGAATTCCTGCTCGGGGTGGTTCCACACCAGGTCCGCGAGCACCACGTCGAAGCTCGCGCTGTCGGCGAGAGCGCCGGCCACCTCCGCTCGGTCGTGAGCGACGATGACGTTCGCCGCCGGAAACGCCGCCGACAGGGTCGGTTCGATGACATCTCCGAGCGGTGAAGCGACGAGAAGTCGCATGAATGGTTCCCCTCTCGTGGGCCCCCGGTGGAGAGTTCTCTGTCGCGTCGGCGGTGATGGAAGTGGAATCAAGTATGGACCGCGCGAAGGCGGTAACAAGGGGCCGATCGTTATCGGATCTGGCATTTCGCACAACTCGTCACGCATGAAAGTGCTTGCTGCGCAGTAGCTTCGGTAACCAATTGCGTGACGGTGGCCGGGCTGTGCAACATCTTGCTCGCCGGTGCGCTACTTCGCGCAGAGACCTCGCTGGGCGATGGTCGGCAGGTACCGCTGCCATTCGACGGCGGTGATCGGCCCGCTGCCGCTGTCGCAGAGGTCGGCGGCGACTTGGTCGACGTCAGTCGCCCAGACGCGCACGACCCGGTCCGGTCCCGCGGCGAGCAGCAGACGGCCGTCCAGCGCGTACACGGCATCGTTGACCCGCCCGGTGTACGCGTCGAGCACCGCCACCCGTCGCGGAGCGCGCGGGTCGGCGATGTCCCAGACCCAGATGCCGTTGTCGCTGGCGCCGCCGACGAGCCGCCTGCCGTCGGGGCCGAAGTTGACGGTGATGATCGCGTCGGCGGCGCCGGTCAACGTGGACAGATGGCGAGGCGCTTCGGGATCGGACAGGTCGAACAGTTTGACGGTGTGGTCCATGCTGCCCGCGGCGAGAATCGGGGCGGTGGGGCTGAAGGCCACGGCGGCCAGGTCGTTGGTGAAACCGGAGAGCTTCGGCAGTTCACGCGGCCGTGTCCGATCACGGATGTCCCAGCGGTACACCGACTCGTTGGACGTGGCGATGGCGAGCTGCGTTCCTGCCGCGTCGACGGCCGCGATGCCAGGCAGGCCGGGGCCGGTGTAGAGCGAGCCGAGCCGCCGCGGCACGGCGAGATCGCCGAGATCCCACAGCGTCACCGTCGGATCGTCCTGTCCCGCGACGACGAGCGTCTTGGCGTCGGGCGTGAAGGTCATGGCCGAGACGATGCCTTCGACGGCGGCCACCTTCGCGGTCAACCGCGGATGCGCCGGATCGCGCAGATCCCAGAGCAGGACCGAACCGGCGCGGGTGCCGACCGCCGCCGTCGAACCGTCGCCGGCCAGGGCGACCGCTCCACAGCTTCGCTCGTCCGGACCGACGGGCAGCGCCGCGTATTCCACCGGCGTCTCGGGAGCGCCGAGGTCCCACAGATGGGCGTTGCCGTCGGAAGCACCGGTGCCGACGAGCATGAGTTTCCCGCTGCGGTCGACGGGTGTCTGGAACACCACGCTCTGCGCGCCGCGCAGGATCGGCCCGGGCAGCGGCCAGATCCGGACGGTGCCGTCCAGACTGCCCGTGACCACCGCGCGCCCCTCCAGCGCGAACCGCACGGATACGACGATCACCGGGTTGGGCAGCTCCATCTCCAATTGGTCGGTGTCCAGCCGCCATACGCGCGTCTTGTTGTCCGAGCTGCCCGCGGCCAGCCGTGTGCCGTCCGGACTGAAGGCCACGTCGTTGACGTAACTGGTGAATCCACGCAGCGACGGCTGTGCCGCAGGGCGGGCCGGGTCGCGGACATCCCAGCGGCGTACCTCGTTGGCGCGGCCGGGAACCGCGAGCACGGTGCTGTCCGGGCTGAACCGGAGCGACAGCGCCTGCGCCGGGGAATTGTCGGGCGCGACGTCCGCCAGCGGGATGTCCTCGACGGCATCGGCGGCCCAGATGCGCAGCGCTCCGGCGTTTCCCGCGGCGGCGAGCAGTTTGCCGTTGGGGGCGAACGCGACGACGGGAGCGCCCGCGGGCAGTCGCAGGTCCGGGAGCCGGACCGGGCGCCGGAGGTCGGTGATGTCCCATCGCACGATCTCCGATGCGGTGGTGGTCGCGACGAGGGAGCGTTTGCCGGGATCGATGCCCGCGGTGCGATACCGGGCGCCCGCGAGGGTGACCAGCAGCCGGGGTGCGTTCGGGTCGGCCAGATCCCACAGATCGATGTGGTCGCCGAATGCCGCGGCGAGCAGCGAACCGTCCGGCGTCATCGTCACCGAGCCGAGGACCGCGTCGGGAGCGGGAGCGGGGATGCGGCCGCGGAAGTCCGCCGCGCCCCGCCGGCCGGGGCCGTTGCCAAGGCGCAAGAGATGAATATCTATCGTGGCGTCGCTGCGGCCGACGGCCAGCACGCCGCCGGACCGATCGGTGGCCACCAGCGTGCCGCCGTCCGGACCGAGCAGCCGGGTCGGAGTGTGCACCGCGGTGCTGTCCAACAGCGCGGAACGGGCCTCGAGCGTCGGCTGGATCCGGAACGCCGCCAGTGCCAGCTGCGCCGACAACGCGGGATCGGTGCCGCGCAGCCGCTGCGCCTGGAGCGCGACCTGGCGCGACAACGCCTCGTCTCGTGCGTGCGCCGCGTTGGATCGGGCCACCAGCGCGACACCGGTCAAAACGATCGTCGCGATCAGCGCGGTCGCGAGACCGGCGACCATCCGCTGCAATATCCGGGTGCGGCGGCGCTCCCTGGCCCGTATCTCCGCCTGGTGGGCGATGCTGGCGGCGATATAGTCGCGTTCGCGTTGGTTGAGGTCGCGGAGATGCCCGTCGCTGCGGGTCCACTCCTGGACGAATTCCAGCCGCGCCGGCCCGAGCAGCGCGCTGGTGTCCTCGTTGTTGTCGAGCCAGACCTGCGTGGCCTGGGTCAGGCGGCGGTGCACCGCCAGGCTCTCCCGGTCGTGCTCGAGCCAGCCGTGCATGCGAGACCACGCGCCGATCAGCGCCTCGTGCGTGATCGTGACGGTCTCCTCCTCGACGGTGAGCAGGCGGTGCGCGGCGAACCGTTCGATCACGGTGTTCACGTTCGCCACCGAATCGTGGTCGAAGAACAGCTCTTGGCGTTGCACCCGGCGTCGGGTGGTGATGTCGTCGTCGATGTTGAGCAGGCGCAGGAACGTGCGGCGTGCGATCTGCCGCTGCGGCTCGGTGAGCCCGCGATACACCGTTTCCGCCGTTTGCTCGATGGCGCCCGCGATACCGCCGACGGCGTTGTAGTCGGCGACGGTCATCTTTCGCCTGCTGGACCGCTGCCAGGTCTCCAGCAGGGCGTGCGACAGCAGCGGCAGCGCGCCCGGGTCGTGGGCTACGGACGACCCGCGCGGCGCGAGCTCCATGATCAGCAGCTGGACGAGTTCGTCTTCGACGGTCCAGTTCGCCTTTCGCGCCGGTTCGATGATCACGTCGCACAAGGCCTGCTTGCTCAGCGGGCCGACCAGGACCGAATGCCGCGCCAGCGCGTGGTGCAGGAACGGCTCTTCGGCGGCGTGGCGATAGAAATCCGCGCGCAGGCCGAGCACGAAGGTCCGGCCGCAGGCGTCGCGGGCGACCGCCGACAGGAAGCCGGACCGTTCGTCGTCGTCGAGGCACAGCGTCCAGATCTCTTCGAACTGGTCGATGACCAGAACGCCTGCCGACTCCCGCAGGACGTGTGCCGGGTGGGCGCCCGGGGTGACGACCGCCGCGGTGCGGCCTTCGCGCTGGAGGGCGGGGAGCAGGCCCGCGCGCAGCAGCGACGACTTGCCCGAGCCGGAAGCGCCGGTCACGATCAGGATGCGCTGTTCGGCTCCTGCCAGTGCCGAAACGCGCTCGAGCAGTGCCGCGGTGAGTTCCGCGCGGCCGAAAAGCCATTCGGCGTCGTCTGGTTGGAAAGGTTCCAGCCCGCGGTACGGCACGGGGCCCTGGCTGCGCCTGCGTCCGCTCGTCGGGCGCACCCGCCGGACCGCCGCGAGCCACCGCTGTTGCTCCTGCGGGTCGCCGACCCCGCAGACGGTCAGGACCTCCCGGAACATCCGCTCGTTCTGCTCGGTCGGCACATGATGACCGGCGAACCATCCGCTAACCGTGCCGTGCAGGCCGCCGGACCGGTCGACGACCTGCCGGACGGTGAGCCCGGCAGTGGTGCGCAGACGCGTGAAAGCCGCCGCGAATTCCTCTCGCGTCCAGATCGTTCCAGGATCGACCCCCGCCGCGCCCCCATCGCTCATGACGGGAGTCTAGCGAGATCCAGGCTGCGGCGCCGCGTGTCGTATGGACCTTGTATTGACTTCTTTCCCGGCCGTACGCCGTGCTCAGACGCTGTTTTCCGAACCCACGGCGCGACCGCGCACCGCGAATCGCCGGAGTGGGGAGGGAAAGGAATCACCACCATGTCCGCACCGTCACTGCTGTTGCCGACCGGGTCTCGACCCGGATTCGAGCGCGCACTCGACACCTTCCGCAGGGCAGCCGTTCACGTTCCGGCCTACGCCGACTTTCTCGCGCGCCGCGGAGTGGAACCGGCAAACATCCGCACCGTCGAGGATTTCGCCGCGCTACCGCCGATGACCAAACCCGATTATCTGCGGCACTACCCGGTGAACATGCTGCTCTGGCACGGCGACGTGGGTGCGGCCGGAACCTGGTCGTGCAGCTCCGGCTCCACCGGCAGGCCCAGCTATTGGCCGAGGGATCTGGTCGCCCAGGAAGAGGCCGTCGAACTCTACGCACGGGTGTTCCGGGACAGCTTCCAGACGCGCCAGCGCTCCACGCTGCTGGTCGTCGGGTTCGCGATGGGCAACTGGATCGGCGGTACCTACACCTACGCGGCGGCCACGGCGCTGCGGCAACGCGGGCACCGCATCTCGACCATCGCGCCCGGCATCGAACCGGACACGATCCTGGCCGACATCGCCGAACTGGGGCCGCACTACGACCAGGTCGTGCTCGCCGGCTACCCGCCGTTCGTCAAGGACGTCCTGGATCGTGCGCCCGCGGCGGTGCTGCGCCAGAACCTGCGCGTGCTCCTGGCGGGCGAGGCCATCACCGAAGAATGGCGCGACTACGTGCTCGACCGGATCGGTAAGCCGGGGCAGCCCGGCGAGATCCGTGTGGTCTACGGCACCGCCGACGCGGGCATCATGGGCTGCGAGACCGCCACCAGCGTCGCCGTCCGTCGCGCGGCCGCCGCAGATCCCGCGCTGAGCGAGGCGCTGTTCGCGGACGCGCAGCTGCAACCCACCTTCGTCGAGTACGACGCGGACTATCGGTACACCGAGGCCGACGCCGAAGGCCGGTTCCTGTTCAGCGCCGATACCGCGATCCCGCTGTTGCGCTACCGGATCAACGACGTCGGCCGGATCTTCTCCGCCGCCGACCTCGCCGCCGTTCTCGACGCGCACGGGCACCGCATGCCGGTCCGTACCTCCACCGACTCCTGCGGGTTCCTCGCCCTGCACCGCCGTACCGATGTCGCCGCGTCGTTCTACGCGCTGGAGATCTACCCGGAGAACGTCCGCGCCGCGCTCGAGGACCCGGACATCGGTCCGACGGTGACGGGGAAGTTCGTGCTGGCGACCGACGCGGACGCACGGTTCGAGCAGACCTTGCGGTTGCGTGTGGAGTTGCGCGACGGCGTCTGTCCCGCACCGGGATTCACCGCGCTGCTGCGGCGCAAGGTGGTCGAGGCGCTGGCGCGGACCAACAGCGAGTACCGGCGCCTGCACCGGACGCTCGGGCCGGCCGCCGAGCCGGAGATCACCCTGCACAGCCCTGGCAGCGCGGGCTTCGAGACGGGCGTCAAGCACAGGTGGACGGGGGTCCGGTCATGATCGAGATACTGCATCCGGAACGCGACCGGCGGCGCATCGCCGAACTGTGCGCGCCGGGATCCGGGTACCGGCTGGTCGACGGGTGGGCCGGCGCGGCCAGGGAACTCGCGTTGATCGACCGGCCCGATCTCGCCGCGGGTACCGCGGCCGCGGAAGCGGAGCTGAGGGACTACCTGGCCGGCGTCGCGGTCGATCGGATCAGCCGCTACGTCGTGTACCCATGGCGGCGGACGGTCGTCGCACTGCCCGATCGAGAGCACTTCTGGCGGCTGCGCACCGCCAGGAACCGGCACCTGCTCACCGACGAAGAGCAACGGGCCTGGTCCGGCGCCGTGGTCGGAGTCGCGGGGTTGAGTGTGGGGGCTTCCGCACTCGCGGTCTGCGCGCTGTCGGGCGCCCGCCGATTCCGGCTCGCCGAGCACGACACGCTCGGATGCACCAACCTGAACCGGCTCCAGGCGTCGGTGTGCGACCTCGGCGAGTCCAAACTCACGCTGGCGCAACGCCGGACGCTGGAGCTGGACCCCTACTCCGAGATCGCCGCCTTCCCCGCCGGCTACCAACCGGAGCACGCCTCGGACTACTTGGCCGGTCCTGGCGCAGCCGCGCCGTTGACCGTGCTCATCGAGGAGATGGACGACCTCGGGCTGAAGGTGGACATCCGGCGGCGAGCCCGTGCGCTCGGCGTCCCCGTGGTCATGGCGACCGACCACGGCGACAACGCCTTCGTGGACGTGGAGCGCTACGACCTGCAACCGGACTATCCGCTGTTCCATGGCCGAGCGGGCGACCTGATCGAACTGACGACCGCCGAACTGCGCGATCCGGCCCGGCGGATCGCGCTGGCGACCGCCATCGTCGGCCCCGACATCACCGCACGCACCCGCTATTCGCTGACCGAAGTCGGCCGGACCCTGCCCGCGTGGCCGCAACTGGCCACCGCGGTCACGCTCGCGGGAACGCTGGCCGGCCTGGCCGGACGGTTGATCGCCTGCGGCAGCGGGCTGTCGTCGGGCAGATACCGCGTCGATCTCGAGACGCTGCTGCCGGGTAGGCGTGCCGGAGCGCATGGGCGTTGGAACGAAATGGGCGAGGGGGAGTTCCTGGCGATGCTCGCGAGTTCTTAGCGCCATCGCGTCGGCAAGATCTTGCCGGTAAGGACACGTGTCGAGCCGGATGGAACCCGGGTGCCGCCGGTAACCGGTCAGAGTTGGTACGGCATCCGGATTCCGCTCGGCTCGATTTCGGCAAATGCTTGGCTGGCGAGGTGCGATGCGCCGAGTGTCAGCATTCCAGCCGTGACCACCACGTCTTCTGCCGTAGGTGTTCCGGGCGTGCCCGCCGAAGGCGCACCAGGAACAACAATGTGGCAACTGCGGAAGCCGTGGGGGAATTGCGTTCCGTCCTGAGCGATCTGCTCGACCGGATCAGCCGGTGTGACATCGACCTGGCGGAACGGGAGTTGGTCGAGGAGACGACTCGACGGGCGGCCGCCGAGGCGGCGAAGGAGCGACCGAATCGGATCGTGCTCGCGGGGGTCCTCTACGCGCTCGGAGAGTCGGTCGCGGGTATCGCCTCCCTGGCGAACGCGGTGGCGGCGTCGAAGGACGCGGTCGACGCGGTCTTCAGCCGATCCGGCGCCTAGACATACATACCGTATGTATGTAACAGTGGTCTGGAACAGCGATCACCGGGAGGACCCATGGCAACCAGCGCAGCACTCGGCCGCACCCACGAAGTGGACCTGCCCGGCGGCCGCATTCGCTACTACGAGACGGGGGAGGGCGCCCCCGTCGTCTTCGTGCACGGCCTGCTCGTCAACGCGGACGTCTGGCGCAAGGTGGTGCCCGTCGTCGCGGCGGCCGGGTACCGCTGTCTCGCGCCGGACTGGCCGCTCGGCTCGCACGAGATCCCCGTGCCGGACGCGGAGCTGACTCCGACCGGTGTCGCCGATCTCATCGCCGCGTTCCTCGAACGCCTCGACCTCACCGACGTCACCCTGGTCGCCAACGACACCGGCGGAGCGATCACCCAGGTGTTGCTCACCCGCGACCGCTCCCGCGTCGGCCGGGTGGTGCTCGCCTCGGTGGACAGCTACGAGGGCTTCCTGCCACAGCCGTTCACCGCGCTGCCGCTGCTGGCAAGGATTCCCGGCTCGCTGCGACCCCTGACGGAGTTGCTGCGCATCCGCGCGCTGCACCGGCTGCCGCTGGCTTTCGGCTGGGTCACCAAGCGGCCCGTCCCGCCGGAGATCGTCGACTCCTATCTCCTGCCGAGCCGCAGGTCCGCCGCGATCCGCAAAGACCTGCGCCGCTTCCTGAAATCGGCGCATCGCCGGTACACCCTGGAGGCCGCGCGGCACTTCGCCGAGGTCGACATTCCGGTGCTGCTGGCCTGGGCGCGGGAGGACCGGTTGTTCCCGGTGTCGTTCGCCGAACGCCTGGCCCACGACCTGCCGAACGCGCAGCTGAAGCTCATCGACGACTCCTACACCTTCGTGTCGGAGGATCAGCCCGAGTTGCTCGCCGAATCAATTCTGGAGTTCACTCGGCTGCATGCCACGCCGTAGCCAGGAAGACCGCTCCCGAGCGACCAAGGCCGCGCTCGAACAGGCGGGACGCCGCCTGTTCACCGAGCGCGGCTTCGCGGGGACCTCCGCCGAGGAGCTGGTCACCGAGGCCGGCGTCACCAGGGGCGCGTTGCACCACCACTACGGCGACAAGCGCGGACTGTTCCTCGCGGTGCTGGAGCAGATCGAAGTCGAGATCACCGAGGAGATCGAGAACGCCATCGCCGCGGTCGATCCCGGCGATGTGATGGCAAGCATGACGGTGGGGCTGGGCCTGTTCCTGGAGATCTGCCAGCGGCCCGCGATGCTGCGGATCGCGCTCACCGACGCCCCCGCCGTGCTGGGCTGGCAAGCCTGGCGCGAATTCGAATCCGCCCACGGTCTCGGCCTGATCACCGCGCAACTCGAGCGCGCCCGCGACGCCGGATTGATCGCCGACGCCCCCGTTCCCGTCCTGGCCCAGCTCGTGGTCAGCGTGGTCAGCGAGGCCGCCCTCATCGTCGCGCACGCCGAGGACCCCGATCTCGCCCGCGCCCAGACCCAGCAATCGGTGCTGCTGTTGATCTCCGGCCTCCTGCGCGCCGACGGCTGAACCGGGCCGGCCACGCTGGGCCAGGACGGGAGCGGGGGCGTCGGCTCACCGAAAGCCACGCGGGCGACATCGTCACCTGCCCCGATTCCGCCCCCCGGGGTCTTATCCTGCGCGTGTGACAGAGCAACCAGCGCGCTCGGCACATCGATTCCGGCGGCGTGCGACGCCGCAGGCCGTAGGGCTCGTTCTGGCCGCATGCGGCGCCGCGACCAGGCCGTTCAGCTGGCAGGCGACCGCGATGGTGGCGATCGCGGCACTCGCCGGAGTGGCACTGACGTCGCGCCGTCGAATCCAGCGACCTCCGCGCACCGCCCCGCTCAGGCGGGGCGTCGCCGTGTGGTCCGCGCTGCTGGTCGCGGCGTCGGGGTGGGAGGCCTACACACTGCTGCGGCAGCCCGCCCTGAACCAGCCGAGTCAGGAACACCCGACTTTGTCCACGCTGCTCGACCCGGCGCTGGAACACTGGCCGCTGCGATTCGCCGGATGGGCGGTGTGGCTCACGGCCGGCTGGTGGCTGGTGTCCAGATGAGCGACCGATCCATCGCCCTGCTCGGCTTCGCCCTGCTCTGCGCGGCAGCGCTCGCCATGACCGTGCTCACGCACCTGCGCCGGGACCTGGTCGCGACGCTTGGAGACACGATCGCCTACCTGACCAGCACACGACCGGCAAGAATCACCGCCGTCCTCGTGTGGGCATGGTTCGGCTGGCACTTCCTGGCCCGGTGACGGAGGTCCGTAGACTCCACCTGTGCGGTTGTATCGGGACGAGGCGGTAGTGGTGCGCCAGCACAAGCTGGGCGAGGCGGACCGCATCGTCACGCTGCTCACGCGACAGCACGGGCTGGTTCGCGCGGTCGCCAAGGGGGTGCGGCGGACCAAGTCGAGGTTCGGGGCGCGGTTGGAGCCGTTCTCCTACATCGACGTGCAGCTGCACCCAGGGCGCACGTTGGACACCGTCACCCAGGTGCACACCATGGAGGCGTTCGCCGCCGACATCATCGACGACTACGGGCGCTACACCACCGCGTGCGCCGTCCTGGAGACCGCCGAGCGCCTGGCGGGTGAGGAGCGCGCGCCCGCGCCACGGCTGCACGCGCTCACCGCGAGCGCCCTGCGCGCCATCGCGGCCAAACAGCGCCCGCACGAACTGATCCTGGACGCGTTCCTGTTGCGCGCCATGGGTTTCGCGGGCTGGGCGCCCGCCTTGGACGAATGCGCCAAATGCGCGACACCGGGCCCGCATCGGGCCTTCCATGTCGCGGCCGGGGGCGCGGTGTGCGTGCAT
Organism: Nocardia implantans; assembly: GCF_035544775.1. Taxonomy (NCBI): domain Bacteria; kingdom Bacillati; phylum Actinomycetota; class Actinomycetes; order Mycobacteriales; family Nocardiaceae; genus Nocardia; species Nocardia implantans. The sequence goes on from NZ_JAYKYQ010000002.1 coordinate 449,375, forward strand.
TGCCGTCCGCCGGGTGCGGCGACGCCCGCTCCGGGGGTGCTCGACTTGCTGGTCGCGTTGTTGCGGGGGGAGTGGGAGCGGGTCGAGGCGACGCCCGAGGCGGTGCGCAAGCAGGCCAGCGGGCTGGTCGCGGCGCACTTGCAGTGGCATCTGGAACGCCAGCTGCGCACTCTGCCGTTGATCGAGCGATCCAAAGACGCACGGACTCCGCCCCTGCCCGCGCGGGGTTGAGGTAGCGAGGGTTCAGGCGAGGCCGCCGCTTACTCCACGAATTGGAGCTCTACCTGGGGCAGCTCGTTCATGACGCGGGCGCACACGGCGCGATGCCAGGTGGCCGGGTAGCGGGTGTCCGGCTCGTGCTTGGCGTAGTCGTCGTTGGTCCGGTAGGTGTGCAGGCGGGGCGAGATCTCCCCGGCGTCGATGGCATCGACCATGGCCTCGACCACCTGCTCGGTCTCGTCCGCGATGGCGGCGAGCTCACGGGCCACGCTGTCGGGGATCTGGAAGGCCCCCTTCTCCCACCGCTCGACGGTGCGTTCGGCGACCGCGAAGAACCGCGCGCACCACGGGACCGGAAGGCCGAGCAACTCACGAGTGGCGCGGAAACCCGCCGCGGTCCCGGTGCCTGGTAAATCGGTCACGTTCGAGAAACCCCTCCCCAGTATCACGATAGGGAAAAGAATAAGTCACCAGTGCCGGTCGGAACCGTGGAATTCGTCAGGAAGCAACGCGGCAGTGGGGTCGGCGAGGGCGATCAGGCAGGATAGAGGCCGTGATTCTCCGTCGTGACTCCGCCACCGCGACCGACTCCGCGCCTGCGGGCGCCGTGCGTCCGCCCGCGCCGCATCCGTCGGGAGCCCGGCCGCCGCAGCTGCCGCCGGAACTGGTGCCCAACCATGTCGCGCTCGTCATGGACGGCAACGGACGCTGGGCCCAGGAGCGCGGGTTGCCGCGCACCGCCGGGCACGAGCGCGGCGAGGCGGTGCTGATGGACACCGTGGAGGGCTGCATCGAGATCGGCGTCAAATGGTTGTCGGCCTACGCCTTCTCCACCGAGAACTGGCGGCGCAGCCCCGATGAGGTGCGCTTTCTCATGGGCTTCAACCGCGACGTGATCCGCAGGCGCCGCGACGAGATGCACGAGATGGGCGTTCGGGTGCGCTGGGCGGGGCGGCGACCGCGCCTGTGGCGCAGCGTGATCAAGGAACTGGAAGTCGCCGAGGAACTCACGAAGAACAACACGGTGATGACGCTGACCATGTGCGTCAACTACGGCGGCCGCGCCGAGATCGCCGACGCGGCAAGGGAGATCGCGCGCCGGGTGGCGGCGGGCGAGATCGACCCGGAGAAGGTCACCGAGGCCACGGTGGCGAAATACCTGGACGAGCCCGACATGCCGGATGTGGACCTGTTCCTGCGTCCTTCCGGCGAGTTCCGCAGCTCCAACTTCCTCATCTGGCAGTCCGCCTACGCCGAATTCGTCTACCAGGACACGCTTTTCCCCGATTTCGATCGCCGCAACCTGTGGGAGGCGTGCCTCCAGTACGCCGCGCGGGACCGCCGTTTCGGCGGCACCAAGTGAACGGCGGCGCGGACATGGGCGCGGCGGTGACCCCGGACCGGGAGTTGCAGGCGCGGGCCGGGGCCTGTCTGTCGAGTTACGGCATCGACGTACGCGTCGACGCCGACGGGTCGCTCGGCTTCGAATACGAGGGCGCCCTCTCGTCGCTGCGCGCGGTGAATCTGGCGCCGGGCTTGGACGTGCTCAGCCTCACCTGCGTGCTCGCCTGGGACCGTCCGCTGAAAGCGCAGCTGCACAAGCGGGTCGCCGAACGCAACAACGCGCTGCAGTTCGGTTCGCTCACCGTGATCGCCCGCGGCGGGCTGGCCGACGTCATCCTGCGCTACACCTTCCCCGCCGCCGGACTGGACGACCAGGCGCTCACCACCATGCTGCTGCTCGTACTGTCCAACGCGAGCCGGGCGAGGCAGGGCCTGGTGCCCTGAGGCACGACATTCGTCATGCCCAAGTCGTGACAGCCGTGCCGGGTCGTGGGTGGCTGCGCGAGCCGGAGGCTATCGGGTGGGCTCGCCGTAGGGCAGCAGGGTCCGCACGCCGAGCGCCAGCGTCTGCGGGTCGAGGTCGCCGAGGATGAGGTGCTGGAGGATGAAACCCGGCAGCAGTCCGATGATCGCCTTGGCCACGGCGTCGACATCGGCGTCCTCGGGGAGCCAGCCTTTGTCGCGCATGCGTTCGGCGTAGGTCACCCACAGCGCGCGCATCGCGAGCATCGTCTCGCGGACCATGACCGCCGCCCCGGGATGCACCAGGGCCAGGGCCCAGGCTTGCGGCGCCAGTCGCACCGGGCCGTCGGGCCCGCTGCGCCGCACCACCTCCTCGGCGATCATGGTGATCAGTTCGGCGGGCGTCGGCAGCGGATCGCGGTGGATCGCCTGGTCCATGGCGATGCGCAAGGCCACGGTCGTCTCCGTGGCCAGCGCGGTGATCAACTCGTCCTTGCTCTTGAAATAGCGGTAGACCGCACCGGCCGAAAGGCCCGATTCCGCGAACACGTCCTGCATGGAGGTCTCGTAGAACCCCTTGCGGGCGAAGCAGAGCCGGGCTGCGTCCATGATCTGCTGCCTGCGGCGTTCGAGGTGTTCTTCGGTGACTCGGGGCACGGGTCAAAAATAAAACGAATATCCGTTCTTGACAACTTCCCAGTCGCGTGCGACGGTAGCCCCAATAAAGAACGAGCATTCGATTTTTAAGGGAGAAGGCCATGAACAGCACGCAGCGGGCGCTCGCTCTCGGCCTCGGCGCCACCCTGCTCCAAGCGCTGATGCTGATCGCGTTCGCCTGGCCCGCCGCGAACATCGCGCCTCGGGACCTGCCGCTTGCCGTCACCGGTCCGCAGGCCGCGATGGTCGCGGGCAAGCTCGCCGAGCACAGTCCGGGCGCCTTCGAGATCAGCACGCCCGCGGACGAGGCCGCCGCCCGCGCCGCCATCGAGGACCGCGAGGTCTACGGGGCGATCGTCACCGGCGACGGGCCGCCGCGCGTACTGGTCGCCTCAGGCGCGAGTCCCGCGGTCGCACAGCAGCTCACCCAGATCGGGCAGCAGCTCTCCGGCGCGCCCGCCGCCCGGGTCGAGGACGTGGTGGCGGCCGACTCCGACGATCCGCGAGGCGCGGCATTCGGCGCGATGGTGTTGCCGCTGGTGATGTCCGGCATCGCGGCAGGGGTGCTTCTGGCCCTGCTGATCCCGTCGATCGGGGGCAAGGTGCTCGGGCTGGTCACCTTCGGCGTCGCGGGCGGACTGCTGGGCATGTCGATCATCCAGGGCTGGCTGTCGGTGGTGCCCGGCTCGTACCCGGTGCTCGCTGCGGTCGGCGGGCTGGTGTCGTTCGCGGTCGCCGGTTCGGTGGTCGGGCTCGCCGCCGTCATCGGCCGAGCCGGCATCGGCATCGCCGCGCTCACCATGCTGCTGATCGGCAATCCGTTCTCCGCGGCCACGTCGGCGCCGGAGCTGTTGCCGCAGCCGTGGGGCGCCGTCGGCCAGTTGCTGCCGCCCGGCGCCGCCGCGTCGCTGCTGCGCTCGGTCGCGTTCTTCGACGGCGCCGCCGCGACCGGACCGCTGGTGGTGCTGCTGGTCTGGAGCGCGGCCGCCCTCGGGTTGCTCGGGGTGGCCGCACTGCGCGGTCGTCCGGCCGAGGCGCAGGCTCCGGCGCGGGATGCGGTGCCGGTCGGCTGAGCCGGTCACCGCGGCGGGTCGCCCTCGCAAAAGGGCGACCCGCCGTCGGCGTTTCCGGCGATACATCGCAGCCGTTCTCGTCCGTGCGGAGCGGCGGCTGCGGGCGCTCAGCCCACCGTGAACGACAGAGTGGGTGCGGTGGCGGCGCCCTCTTCCTTCTGGGGGTTGTAGATCACCGTGTAAGGGCCGGTGCCGGGAGACGGCACCACGAAGACCACGTAGTTCTTCGGGTTGTCGATGGTCTCGTTCGCGTTCAGCAACTCGTTGATCGGGCCGCGGACGTCGGCGGGCACGGTCTGGCCGTCGGGTGTGCGGACGGTGAAGTAGTCGTAATAGATGTTCGTCCCGCCCGCCGCGATGCCGGGCCCGCCGACGAGCTTGACGCGCAGCGCCAGATCCGATTTACCGTTCTCGTTCTTCGTGTAGCTCGGGCTGATCCGTCCGCCGGTGACCTGGATGGTGGTCTGGTCCTGCACCAGGGTGCCGGTGACGGTCAGCGCCTTCGGCTGGACGCTGTCCACCTTGCCCGCCGCCGCGAGCGGAATCTTGGTCTGGTTGTCGGCGGCCTGGCCGTACAGGACGGTCATTGTGTCGATGAGGTGCTCGGCGTCCTTGACCGACTGCAGCGACGTGGTCGCGGTGCCGGTGGCCGAGCCGTTGCCGGGCACCGTGGGGCTGTCGAAGATCGCGCCGCCGTCCACCTCTTTGCCGACCAGCAGCGACGGCGTGATGCTCAGCGTGTGGTCGTCGAGCGTGGTGTTCTTGTAGGTGATGTCGATGCGCACCTTCGCGCCGCCGTATTCGTCCGGCGCCACGGTCGCCTTCTGCACGGTGATGTCGAATCCGTCGTACCAGCCGGTCTTGCCGACGGTGCGGACCGTCGACTGCCCAGTCGGGCCGGCGGCGACTCCGATGGCGGTGGTCGACGGGACGGCCACCGGCGTGCCGTCCTCGTCCTGGCACGCCGGAAGCAACAGCGCCGAGGCCACGAGGAGCGCGGCCCCGGCGACGGTCACGGCCCGGCGGCGCACCGGGCGTACGGATGAATCGATGGTCGTTGACACGCTGCCTCCCCAGCAGATGGCGAATCCTTCGTATCGAGCCGGGATCGTCCTGCCACTCCGAGGATCTCGCCGGTGAATCTCCGCTGGTCGCAGGCACGTTAACCCGACACGCCGGGAATCGGGCCGCTCACCGGTCGCGGCGGCGCGCCGTCCCGCATGTCGTGCAGGTGCCGAACACCTCGAGGGTGTGGCTGATCTCGGTGAAGCCGTGCTCGCTCGCGATCGACTCGGCCCACGCCTCCACGGTCGGACCCTCCACTTCCACGGTGCGGCCGCAATGCCTGCACACCAGGTGGTGGTGATGGCCGGTGGAGCACTGGCGGTAGACCGACTCGCCGGAGTCGGTGCGCAGCACGTCCACCATGCCCGCGTCGGCCAGCGACTGCAGCGTCCGGTACACCGTGGTCAGCCCGATGCCCTCGCCGCGTTTGCGCAGCTCGTCGTGGAGGTCCTGGGCGGAGCGGAACTCATCGATGTCACCGAGCAGCGCGGCGATGGCGCTGCGCTGCCTGGTGCTGCGGATGCCGACCGGCTTCTGCGGGACGGCCGTGTTGTCTGGCACGAATCACCCTTCCTCGGCGTGCGCGACGGCGTCGACGACGATGTGGGCCAGATGGTCGTCGACGAGTTCGTAGAGCACCTCGCGACCCGAACGCTCACCGTGCACGACACCGGCGGCCTTGAGGATACGCAGATGCTGACTGACCAGTGGTTGCGTGACACCGAGCGCGTCGACCAGTTCGTGCACACACCGCGGTGATTCACGCAACTGCAGCACGATAGCAATCCGAACCGGCGCGGCCAGCGCCCGCAACAGCTCGCCCGCGTCCTCCAGCACGGTTCGCGGGGGTACCGGCGCCGGTCCCGGCGACCGGTACGGGTTGTGCGGCGGTGCCGCGGCGGTCTCGGCGGTCATGTCACCAACTCCTTAATGGAAAGCATTACCAGTTTGCGTATGCACAGGTGCGCATGTCAAACAGGCACGCCGGACCGTGCGGTTGAAACCACTGCGGCGACTGCCGATAGGCTGGGCACAATCGCAGCATCGACACAAAACTATCGTGTCGGGGCAATGCAGAAATCCGACTCGCAGTGGATGGAGAATTCTCGCGTGGCACCCAAGTCGAAGGTGGACACCGTTGCCAACCTCGCCAAGCGCCGGGGTCTGGTGTACCCGTGCGGTGAGATCTACGGAGGCACCAAGTCGGCATGGGATTACGGGCCGCTGGGCGTCGAACTCAAGGAGAACATCAAGAAGCAGTGGTGGCGCGCCATGGTCACCGGCCGTGAGGACGTCGTCGGTCTCGACTCCTCGGTGATCCTGCCCCGCCAGGTGTGGGTCGCCTCCGGCCACGTCGGGGTGTTCAACGACCCGCTGGTGGAGTGCCTCCACTGCCACCACCGCTTCCGGCAGGACCACCTGCAGGAGGCGTACGCGCTGAAGAACAAGATCGACGACCCGGACACGGTGTCGATGGAACTCGTGGCGTGCCCGAACTGCGGCACCGTCGGCCGCTGGACCGAGCCGCGCGACTTCAACATGATGCTCAAGACCTACCTCGGCCCGATCGAGTCCGAGGAGGGCCTGCACTACCTGCGCCCGGAGACCGCCCAGGGCATCTTCGTGAACTTCGCCAACGTGATGACGACCGCGCGCAAGAAGCCGCCGTTCGGCATCGCGCAGATCGGCAAGAGCTTCCGCAACGAGATCACCCCGGGCAACTTCATCTTCCGCACCCGCGAGTTCGAGCAGATGGAGATGGAGTACTTCGTCAAGCCGGGCGAGGACGAGGAGTGGTACAAGTACTGGATCGAGACGCGGTTCTCCTGGTACACCGATCTCGGCATCTCCGCCGACAACCTGCGGCTGTTCGTGCACCCGAAGGACAAGCTGTCGCACTACTCGGCGGGCACCACCGACATCGAGTACCGCTTCGGCTTCCAGGGCAACGAGTGGGGTGAGCTGGAAGGCATCGCCAACCGCACCGACTTCGACCTGAAGACGCACTCCGAGCACTCCGGCACCGAGTTGAGCTTCTTCGACCAGACCACCAACGAGCGCTACATCCCGTACGTGATCGAGCCCGCCGCGGGCCTGACCCGCTCACTGATGGCCTTCCTGGTCGACGCCTACGCCGAGGACGAGGCGCCCAACGCCAAGGGCGGCGTCGACACCCGCACGGTGCTGCGCCTGGACCGCCGCCTCGCGCCGGTGAAGGCGGCGGTGCTGCCGCTGTCGCGCAACGCCGATCTCACGCCGAAGGCGAAGGACCTGGCCGCCCAGCTGCGCAAGCACTGGAACGTCGAGTTCGACGACGCGGGCGCCATCGGCCGCCGCTACCGCCGCCAGGACGAGATCGGCACGCCGTTCTGCATCACCGTCGACTTCGAGACGCTCGACGACCAGGCGGTGACCATCCGCGAACGCGACACGATGACCCAGGAGCGCATCGCGCTGGACAAGGTCGAGGGCTATCTGGCGCAGCACCTGATCGGCGCCTGAGCCCCGGCACGGCGCCCCGTGGCGGGGCGCCGTCGTTCAGTCCTTCTTGCGGGTGACGATGCCGATCGTGGTCGGGATGAGCAACGCCAGGCCCCACGGCACCGCGACCCAGAACGGCCAGAAGTAGCCCGCGCCGGTGGCCAGGTAGATCGCCACGCACAGCGCGTTGACGAACACCCACGGCGTCCACATGATCGTGATCCACTGCGGGATGCCCTTGGCGCGCGCGGGCCGCGCTTCGCGTTGTGCGGGAAGGTCCGACAGCAAGGGCGTCAGCTCGCCGTAGGTCTTGGCGGCGTACACCTGTCGCAGCCGGTCGTCGAATTCGGCGAGCGACAGCCTGCCCTCGTTCATCGCGAGGCGCAGCCGGTCGATGATCTTCTCCCGATCCGCGTCGGAGGCTCGCACGTGGTCCTGACTCACGATGTCAGCGTAGGTCCACCCGGCCGACGGCGCGGTGCGAACATGCTGGGCAACAGGATTCAGGTCAGCGGGACGTCCCAGAACGCCAGCTCGTGCCGGAGCCCCGCGCGGAACAACTCTTCCGCCCGCGCCGGGTCGGCCCCGGACTCGTCGATCATCTGCGCGCAGCGGCGGGTGAGGGCGGCGAATCCGGGATCGGCGTAGGTGTCCACCCAGCGGCGGTAGCGCGGTTCGGCGGGCGGGTGCTGGGCCAGCCGCGTGCCGAGCGTGGAGTATCCCCACATGCAGGGGTAGAGCGCGGCGAGGCCTTCGCCGTAGGACGCGGCGGAGTCGAGCAGGAACGCCGTGTACGCCGCGCACGCCGGGCCTTTGACCGCGCCGTGGAGGTCGGCGCCGAACTCGGCCGCCAGCGACCGGTGCAGTGACAGCTCCTCGTGGTAGGTGGCGTGCGCGAGATCGACCAGATCGCCGAGATGGGCTGCCGGAGCCTGCCATGCGAGCCGGGCGAACACCCGGACGTAATCGAGCAGGAACAGGTAGTCCTGCTCCAGCCAGGACCGGAACACCGCTTCGGGCAGGGTGCCCTTGGCGATACCGAGCACGGTGGGATGGGCGAGTTGTTCCTCCACCGCGGGAAGGCCGATCTGTTCCAGATGCGCCGCGAGACTCATACCCGCAGTCTTCCGTATCCGCCCGGTCGGTTTGCGCCTGTGCCGGTAGTGCAGCACCCTTGCCGTGTGGTGTGGGATGAGGACGCTCCGATTCGGGTGCTGGCGCCGTCGGAGCAGCGGTTCGTGCGGCACGGCACCTATACGGGCCGCTCGGTGTCGGTGCGGGGAGCGCTCGACGTTGCGACGCTGCGGGAAGCGTTCGCGACGTTGCGGCGCGGATATCCGGTGATCGGTTGCAGAATCGTGGAAGACGGTGCGGGGCAGGGGTATCTGTTCGCCGCGGACGAGACGGCGTTGGTCCCGGTCGCCGTACGCGAGGGTGATCCGGCGGTGATCGGTGTCCCCGCCATGGATCCGGCGGTTCAACTGGCGTATCTGGACGTCATCGGCTCGGGCGGGGGCGAGTGGCGTGTCACGCTGTTCGTTCATCACAGCGTCGCCGACGCCGGCCACTGCGTGGAACTGCTGTCCCGGCTGTGGGATTTCTACACCGGCCATGTCGAGGGTCAGTCAAGTCATGTTGCGCCACAGGGGATTCCACAATCTCTGGAGTGGTATGTGGCGGCGCGGGGCATCACCGCGACCGCGAGGTCGGGATTCGAGGACGTGACCGTGCCGCTTCCGCCAGAGGCGCGGGAAGCGCCGTCCGATGACGCGAAACCCGCGCCGAGTACGCTCGCCCGTCCGGTGCGCGTGCGGCTGAACAGGGCGGCCACCGCCCGGATCGCAGAACTGGGGCACAAGTCGGGTACGACGGTCAACGGGCTGCTCACCGCCGCGCTGCTGCGCGCGTATGCCCGTGAGACAGCAGGCGGCGCGACCACTTTGGGCTGCCTGTATCCGGTCGACCTGCGCAACCGGCTGGATCCGCCGGTCGCCGCCTCCGCGGGCACCAACATGGCCGGACAGGCTTCCTTCGCCGACGAAGTGGACCCGGCCGCCAGCCCGGTCGAACTGGCACAGCGTATTTCGGCTCGGCTGACCCGTGACCTGTCCGAAGGGGTCGTGCAGCAGTCCGTGCTGCATTTCCCGGATTACTACGGAGCCAAGAGGATTCATTCGCTGGCGGGGCACATCGCGGTCACCAATACCGGCGTCGTCCCCGCGTTCCGCACACCCGCCGGGCTGGAACTCACCGATTACGAGATCGTCTACGTCTCGGCCCATCCCCGCCCATCCGCGGGGGCGTCGGCCGCGGTCACCTATCTCGCCTACACCTTCGCGCAGGAGCTGACCGTCGGCGTGCTCGGCGGCGGCGCGCACGCCGACGGCCTCCCGGAGGCGGTGCGAGCCGAACTGACCGCCCTGTCGGCGGCCGGGGCCCACTGACCGGTGCGGACGGCCGCTGAGCCGAGGTCAGAATCTCCCGCCGCGGCCGATGCGCCGGGAGCCGGACGAACCACCGTACGAACCGGGGCTCCAGCCGCCGCCGGGGCGTACGGCGCCGCCGGCCGCTCCGCGCAGCAGTCCTTCGAGCAGGATACCGCCGAGCACCGCCCCGGTGTTGGCGCTTGCGGCGGGCATCCGTTCGGCCTCCCACGCCCGCACGCTGGCCTGTGCCGCTTGCAGCGCGCGCCCGGCCAGATCCGCCGCCGCCTGCGCGTGCCGCAGGGCGGCGGCGGGATCGCTCGTGCTCGAACGCCGCGCTTCGTCGAGGTTGCGCTGCGCTTCCGACAGGCGGGTGCGCGCGTCGGCGTCGATGCCGCCGCGCCGGGTGCCGATATAGTCTGCGGCCGAACCGATCCGGACGCCCGCGTCGGCGAGCGCTCGATCGAGCCTGCGTCGCAGGTCCTCGGCGGCGAGCTTGCGATCGGTGGCGCTCGCGACGGCACGGTCGAGATCGGCGTCGGCGGTGACCGCGTCGTGGAAGGCGCTCAGCGGATCGGTGTCACCCGTGGCCGTCGCCTGCTCCAGTGCCGACTGCGCGGCGGCGCGGGCGTCGGCCAGCTCCCGCCCGCCGTAGTCGCCGAGTCCGGCGGCGGAGGCGAGGTCGCGGCGCAGCTCCTCCAGCGCGCCGGGCAGGCCGTCGCGGGCCTGCTGGATGGCGCTGGAGGCGTTGTCGACGGCGTCGAGCAGGGAGCGGGCCTGGCCGATCGCGGCCTCTGCGGAACGAATGGCGGCGACCGCGCCGCCTTGCTCGCCGACCGGCTCGGCGAGTGCGGAACGTCCCGCGTCCACGTTCTGCTCCGCGAAGGCGAGGCGCTCGCGTGCCATCCGCACGTTGTCCTCGATCGGCGCGAGCACGCTGGCCGGATGGGCGGCGGCGAGCCGGCTCAGCTCGGCTTCCGAGGCGGGAATCCGGGCGGTCACCTCGACCACGTCCCTGGTGAGGGCGTCCAGCCGAGCCGGGGCGTCGAGCAGCAGATCGCGCATGGCGTCGAATTCCGCGACCTGCGCGTCGAGTTCCCGGTCGGCGCGCCCCACCTTGCCGATCAGCTCGACCAGCAGGGCGCGCTGTTCGTCGGGTGTCTCCGGAATCGCGTCGTCGAGGCGCTGCCGGATCGTGAACGCCTGAGCCGCAGCGGCTTTCGCATTCTCCAGAGCGTTGCGGAACGGGGTGGTCGCGGTGGCGCCGAACTCCCCGGTGGCGAGCTCGAGCTCCTCGCCGCTGGTGCGGATCGCGTTGTCGATCTCCACCAGCGTCTCCCGTGACCGGGCCTGCAGCGCCTCCGTCGACAGCGCCGACAGCGCCGTCGTGTCCTCCGGATCCAGCTGCCGCGCCACCGCCAGCTCGGCCGCGGACCGTTCCCGCCGCCGCTTGCGCGCGTACCAGACCAGGCCGCCCGCCACCAGCACCACCAGCAGGCCGAGGACGAGCAAGGCGCGGACGTTCACGCCGCCGCCGCGCATGGCGGCGTCGAGCCCGTCGGCCGTCGCGATTCCCGCGTCGGCCCAGCGTCCGTCCCGCAGGGCGGGCTCCACCTCGCCGATCAGGATGTCGTCGAGTTCGGCATCGCTGACCTCGCCGGGCACTTCGCCTTCCAGCCAGTACGCGCGGTCCTCGGTGGCGACCGCGAGCAGCAGGTCCCGTGGGCCGAACCCGGATATCGAGGCGGTGCGCCTGGCCCAGTCGCGCGGATCGAGCCCGTCGAAGCCGCGCACGTACACCACCCACAGTCGCAACTGCTGGTCGGCGTAGAGCCGGTCCACCGCGCCGCTCACCCGATCGCGCTGACTCTGATCGAGCACGCCAGCCGGATTCTCCACATAGGTGTTCATGCGCAGCGGCGGTTCCGCCGCGATCGTCGGAGCGCCCAGCAGGGCGATCGCGGCCAGGAGGACGCTGATCGCGAGCAAGCGAACGAAGCGGATCGGCGACGGCAGTGACATGGCACGAATCTAGCTCGATAGCATCGTTTCGTGATCACCATCGATCGCCCCTACAGCGGCCACGTGTCACCGGATTCGAACCCGCAGCAGCGGGATGTCCCCGGCGCGCGCATCGTCAAGATGTCGGTCGGCGGCATGGACAACAACTGTTATCTGGTGCAGTGCGCGGGCACCGGCGCGGCCCTGCTCATCGACGCCGCCAACGAGCCCGACCGCATCGCGGCTCTGGTCGAGCAGGAGGCGCGCGGCCAGATCCGGCTGATCGTCACCACCCATCAGCACCGCGACCACTGGCTGGCGCTGCGCGAAACCGCCGAGGCCACCGGCGCTCCCACCGCCGCGCACCCGCTCGACGCCGACCCGCTGCCGGTCCGCCCCGATCGGCTGCTCGCCGACGGCGACACCGTCACCATCGGCGATCTGGTCTTCGAGGTCATCCATCTGCGCGGTCACACGCCGGGCTCGATCACCCTCGCGCTCACCGACGGGGCGGGACGCACGCATCTGTTCACCGGGGACTCGCTGTTCCCCGGCGGCGTCGGACGCACCACCTCCCCGGCGGACTTCACCTCGCTGCTCACCGACGTGTCGGCCAAGCTCTTCGACCGCTACCCCGACGACGCCGTCGTCTACCCCGGCCACGGCGACGACACCACGCTCGGCGCCGAGCGTCCGAGCCTTCCGGCCTGGCGAGACCGCGGCTGGTAGCCGCCCCTGGCGGTAAGCGGTCGGTGGCCCGCGCCGCTTTTGGCAGACTTGGGGAGTGGATTTGCCAACGATGCGCACCCGAGCCCTTCCCGCGCCCGAATCCGCCCGGCCACAGGGCTTCGGCGCCGGGTTGCTGCGCTGGACGCGGCGGCTGGTCGTCGGTTCCGTCGTGATGGGCGCGGTGCTGGTCGGCGGGACCGCCTTCCGGGTGTGGCAGGTCGCGCGCATCGATGACTACACGAAGGCCGACGCGATCGTCGTGCTCGGCGCGGCGCAGTATTCCGGAACGCCGTCCTCGGTGTTCGAGGCGCGACTCGACCAGGCTTACAAGCTGTTCCGGGCCGGTGTCGCGCCCCGTGTCATCACCGTGGGCGGCAAACAGGAGGGCGATATTTTCACCGAGGCCGCCTCCGGCAAGAACTATCTGCAGGCGCGCGGCGTGCCCGCCGACAAGATCCTCGCCGTGGAAACCGGATCGGACACGCTGCGCAGCATCGAAGCGGTGGTCACCGCGATGCGCGCGCGGGACATGTCGTCGGCGGTGCTGGTCAGCGATCCGTGGCACTCGCTGCGCACCCGAACCATGGCACGCGACGAGGGGCTTGCGGCCTGGACCGCCCCCACCAGAACCGGCCCCGCCGTCTACACCAGGGAATCGCAGGCGCACGGCATCGCCAGGGAGACCGGCGCCCTGCTGTGGTACCAGCTCACCCACTTCTCGGCGGACTTCACCTACACGGCGGGACAGTGAGCCCTCGATGAGCGCCCGGTACACCGATCACGACACCGAACGCCTCGTCGTCGAGGGCGCCAAGACCGCGGGACTCGGCCCTCCGCGCAGCGAGTTCGAGACCGGCCACCGCACCGAATTCGCCCGCGACCGCGCCCGCGTGCTGCACTCCGCCGCGCTGCGCAGACTGGCCGACAAAACGCAGGTCATGGGTCCGCGCGAGGCGGACACCCCGCGCACCCGGCTCACCCATTCCCTGGAGGTAGCCCAGATCGGCCGCAGCATCGCCGACGGTCTCGGCTGTGACCCGGACCTGGTCGACCTGGCCGGCCTCGCCCACGACATCGGCCATCCGCCCTACGGCCACAACGGCGAGAAGGCCCTCGACGCCTTCGCCGACGCCTTCGGCGGATTCGAAGGCAACGCGCAGAACCTGCGCATCCTCACCCGCCTGGAACCGAAAGTGCTCGAGCCCGACGGCGCCAGCGCGGGTCTCAACCTCACCCGCGCGGCGCTCGACGCCGCGCTCAAATACCCCTGGGGGCGAACCGGTCCCGGCACCAAGTTCGGCGCCTACGAGGTCGACACCGAGCGCCTGGAGTGGATCCGCAAGGGCGCGCCGGACGGGCGCCGCAGCCTCGAATGCCAGATCATGGACTGGTCCGACGACGTCGCCTACTCGGTGCACGACGTCGAGGACGGCGTCATCGCGGGCCGGATCGATCTGCGCGCGCTGGCCGACCCGGCCGAACAGGACGCGCTGGCCGCGCTCGGCCAGTTCCAGCACTCGCTGGCCGCCGACGAGTTGATCGCCGCCGCGCAACGGCTGTCGGAACTCCCGGTGGTCGCGGCGGCGTCCGGATACGACGGCACGTTCACCGCCTCGGTCGCGCTCAAGCGTCTCACCAGCGAACTCGTCGGCCGCTTCGCCACCGCGGCGATCATGGCGACGCGCGCGGCGGCCGGGCCGCAGCCGCTGTCCAGATACCACGCGGATCTCGAGGTGCCGCGCATCGTCGCCGCCGAGGTGGCGCTGCTGAAGACCGTCGCGTTGCGCTACGTGATGTCCGACCCCGCGCATCGGCTGCGGCAGGCCGCACAACGCGAACGCGTCCTCGCCGTGGCCGAGCGCCTGCTCGCCACCGCACCCGGCAGTCTCGACCCGCTGTTGCTGCCGTTCTGGAACGCCGCGTCCGACGACACCGCCCGCGTGCGCGTCGTGGTCGATCAGATCGCGTCCTATACCGAGAGCCGGTTGGAGCGGGTGGCGGGGGAGTTGAACGTCTAAGGCGTACCTCCGCCTTCGCTCCGGCCGTGCGCGGAAAATAAGGACGGACTGCGTCCGGCTGCGCCTATTGTGCGTACCTCCGCCTTCGCTGCGGCCGTGCGCGGGACTGAGGGCGGACTGCGTCCGGCTGCGCCCTTTATGCGTACTGCCCATCCAGTCTCACGCCGACAGGTCGTCGGAAGACTCCACTCGGGCCATTTTGACCAGCGCGCCGTGCAATTCCTTGGCCGTCGCGCTGGCTCGCTCGCCTCGCAGCACCACCTCGGTGAAGCCGTCGATCAAGGCGCGGCCGGGGTCGAGCAGTCCGAGTCCACCGCCGCCGCCGCGCAGTGACTCGTTGATCAGAGTTCGCAGAGCTTCTTGCCGAGCCCGGAACGCACCGGCGACATCGAGCGCCCCCGCGAATTCGCGCACCACCGCCGTGTACACGGGCCGCTCGGCAGGCCCGCGGCGCCGGAAGATCCTGCGCGTCTCCACCGGAGCCGACCGCGGCGGAGACAAGGCCGCGTGGTCAAGCAGCAACCAGATCGGGGCGTCGGCCGACTGCGCCGCTGTGGGGTCGCGCTCCGGTCGCGGGCGAGGCTCCGTGTCAGCGGTCAGTTCGACGCCCCGCAGCGGCATCGGGTATTTCGTGAGCAGCTCATCGATGGCGGACGCGATCTCACGGATCACCTGGAGATCGACATTCGCGGTATCGAACCCGACGACTTCCACCCCGTGCCGCGCCGACATCTCCCGCGCGATGCGAAGCGCCTCGAACGGGTCGGGAGCGTCGGTCTGCTCGGAGACTGCGGGGCGGCGTGCGGAATCGCCGCGCTCGATGAGTGCGCGCTCGTGTTTCCGGGGGGATGCGGGGCCGGGGCGTTGGACCGGTACGCCGCCTGTGCTGCCGGTCCGCCGCGGAGTCGCCGACTCGCTGCGGTGCACCGCGGTGGAGTTCTCCGCGCTTGTTGCGGCCGAGGCGGCCCGGTGAGGGTGTGTGACGTCTGTTCGGGGTGACCGCGTCGGGTTTTTAGCGATGCCGATGGAATCGGCGTCGTCAGCGGCGTGCCGAGGGTGTCCGGTAGCGCTGACTTCGGTTTGCGTCGGCTGGTCGGCGGCGTCGGGTTTCCGGTTGGGTGCGGTCCCGGGGTGTTCGGGCGCGGGATCGCTCCGTCCGCCGCTCGAGGGGTGGCCGATGCTCCGGCGGGCTCCGGAGTTGTCTGTGCTGCCCAACTGCTGAGCGACGCTGCCTGCCTCCCCGGCCCCTGGGGGCGATCCCGCCTGGTGGCCCGAGGCGTCCGTCGTTCCAGCGCCGGCGGGCGGTGAGCCGTTCGGGGAATCGAGCCAGGAGAAGCGCAGCGCGTCGAGCCAAGCAGCCGAGCCGGGCGCGTTCCCGATCGTTCGCCGCGATACGGGTTCATCAGTGGCGTCCGCCTGCAGGCCCGGCGCGGAGCCTGCCCGCCGCTCGGCCGCGCAATCATCCGTGGCATCGATCTGGGGACCTGGTGCGGTAGCCGCCGGAACGGATGCCGCCTGCTCGGCGGTATCCCTCGGCGGATCGGGTGCCGAGTCGCCGATGCTGCTCGTGGGCTGGGAGCGGGCCGTGTTCCCGCTCGAGTGATCGGGCGTTGCGGTTGTCTGCTGCTCGGCTGCGGGGTGGTCTGTGGCGTCGATCTGGCCGGAGGGTTCGGGGAGGGGCGTGGTGGCTGCCTGGGCGGGTGCCGTCTGCTCGGTAGCCTCCTTGTGGCGGTGAGGTAGCGAGTCGTCGGCATTGATCATCGGTTGGCGGCTGGGAAGGTTTGCGTTGCCGCTCGACTGGTTTGGCGCTGCGGTTGTCTGCTGCTCGGCTGCGGAATGACCTGGGGCGTCGAGTTCAGGAATGGGGTCGGGGCGCAGTGTGGTGGCTGTCCGCGGGTTCGGCGCCTGCTGCTCGGCGAGGTTCGTCGGTATGTCGGGGTCCGCGTCGTTCTCGCTGATCATCCGCCGGGGGAGATCCGCGTTATCGGTCGAAGGCGTAGGTGTGGTGTCGGTGACGTGACCGGCTGCGGAATCGGCCGCACGGTCGGTCGGGACCAGGGACGCCGCATCGTATCCGTGGGTGGCCTCGGGCTCGGTTCTTCGGATACGTGCGAGCTCGCTCGATCTCCCGGACTGGTCGGTGGACGTGATGGGGACCGGAAGGTACGGGGGCACTGAACCGGGCGGGGAGTCGTCTGCGATGCCGGGCGGCGGGGTAGTTGCGGTGCCGATCGTGGTGTCGTCCCGCAGCGTGACCGCCGGACGATCGTCGGCTTCTTCGATGAGTACGTCGTCGTCTGCGGCTTCGATCGGTGCGCCGCGCCGGGCGTTCGGCACGACGGGTGCGGGGTCGTCGGCGATGCCGGTTCGTTCCGGGGGCGCTGGTTCCGTCGTTTGCGGGACTTGCTCCGGGTGGGGTGCAGGGCCGGTCTCCGGGGCAGGCGGGGAGCCGTCAGCGGCAGCGATATGTCGCGGTGACGCGAAGGCTTCTTGGATGTCCTTCTGGCGAGCCGGTGCCCGGTTATGCGCGGCACCCGCTTGCTGGATGGGTTCATGGTCGTCTCGGGCATCGGTCCATCGCGAGGGGGACCGGTGTCCCTCCGCGGCGGCGCCGGCCGAATCGGTCGCTGCGGAGGCGTCGATGAAGTCGGTCGGCTGGCCCGGTGCCGACCCGCTGCGCGCAGCTGGCGCGGGGGCCTCTGGTCGCACGAGCCGCACCGAGTCGTCCAGGTCGATGTGCGGGCGAGGGGGACGACTGCCACCGGCCGCACTGGGAGCTGACACCTGGTGCCGCGGACTCCCGATCGGTGCGAGGTCCTCGGCGCGGTGCGCTCTTCCGACGCTGGGTGCGGCGCCGGCCGACCCATCCGGAGGGGAGCCGTCAGGAGTGTCCGTCCGGTGGGCGGATGCGGCATCGGTGCGCCGGCGAGGCACGGAGTGTTCGCCCCGGTCCGTCCCACGGCTCGACGCCGCGGCGGCGGCGGGGGGAGGGCCGTCGGCGGCAACGGCGCGCCGGACCGATGCCCGCTCGTCGACGGCATCGGTTCGACGACCTGCGGGCTGGAACTCCGAGTGGCGGGCCGGGGCCAATCGACGTGCGGGCGCGGAGACCTCCGCTGGCGGGACGCCGATCTCGCGGGGCGCGGATACGTGAACAGGTGTGCTCTGCACCGTCGGGCACGGCCGCACCACACGCCTTGACCAGGGCGTTTCCTGGTTCTTACGGGACCACGGCGTCGGCATCGCCTTCGGCTCGGGCGACGATTCCGCCGCGAACACCGCGGGCTCCAGGACAGGCGATGCTTCGGCATGATCGACCGGGTCGCCGCCGACGAGCCCTTCGGCGGAGGCGATGGCCGCTTTCAGTTGGCCGACCGTCCGGGAAGCGTCGGCAATGAGCCGTTCCAAGGTCGAGACCATCGCGCGCAGCTCGCCGGTGTCGATCCGCGACGGCTGACTCACGATGTCTCCCGCCTGTCCTCATCAGGTCTTGCCGCGGTGCGCCGGCCTGCGCCGACATTCTGATCCCGGTTCATCGAGAACAGACTGTGGTTGCGGCCATTGTCGCTCAGATCTCCCTGACCTCTCCGGGCTGGGAAGCATGGATGATGCGCCCGCCGCGGCCGAACAGCTATCGATTCGCAACCTTCCCGCCACCTTGCCGCTGCGATCGTGGCGCGGGGAAACCGGTGGTCCGAGCCGTCACCTGGCGGACCGGCTTCGCCTGGCTCGTGAAATTCATTGTGCCACAGTTGAATTCGCCATCTTCCCAGGTTGGCTACCATAGAGGGGTGCGGATCGGAGTAGGGCTCTCCACCGCGCCGGATGCGCGGCGAGCGGGCATGGAAGCCGCAGCGCGCGCCCGCGACGAGATCGCGGGCGCGGCGCCGTCCCTCGCTGTGCTGCTCGCGTCCCGCGCGCACACCGACGACGCCGTGGAAGTGCTCTCCGGCGTCCACCGGACGGTCCGGGTGCCCGCCCTGATCGGATGCGTGGCCCAAGCGGTGGTGGCGGGTCGCCGCGAGATCGAGGACGAGCCCGCGGTGGCGGTGTGGCTGGCCTCCGGACTGCCCGCCGCCGAAACCTTCCAATTGGACTTCCTGCGCACGGCCAGCGGAGGGCTGCTCGCCGGCTATCGCTTCGACAAGGCCGCACGCGACTTCCACCTGCTGCTGCCCGACCCCTACTCGTTCCCGGCCGATCTGCTGCTGGAGTACGTGAACACGGATCTGCCCGGCACCGTCGTGATGGGCGGGTTGGTCAGCGGTGGCCACGGCCCGGAAGGCAGCCGCCTGTTCCGCGATCACGCCGTGGTGACCTCGGGCGCGGTCGGCGTGCGGCTTCCCGGCCTGCACAACGTGCCGATCGTGTCCCAGGGCTGCCGTCCGATCGGCCACCCCTACACCGTCACCGGCGCGGACGGCATGGTGATCACCGGGCTCGGCGGCCTGCCCCCGATCGAGCGGTTGCGTCAGATCGTCGCCGTGCTGCCGCCCGACCAGCAGGAACAGCTGGCGCGCGGCCTGCAGATCGGCTTCGTCGTCGACGAGCATCTGGCCGAGCCGGGGCAGGGCGATTTCTTGATCCGCGGCCTGCTCGGCGCCGATCCGTCCAGCGGCGCGATCGAGGTGGGCGAGGTGGTGGAAGTCGGCACCACCGTCCAGTTCCAGGTCCGCGACGCGATCGGAGCCGACCACGACCTGCGGGCGGCGCTGGCGCGGGCACGCACCGACCTGCCCGGACCTCCGGCCGGCGCCCTGCTGTTCACCTGCAACGGACGCGGCCGCCGGATGTTCGGCGTGGCCGACCACGACGCCACCACCATCGAGGACTTGCTCGACGGCATCCCGCTCGCCGGCTTCTTCGCCGCCGGTGAGATCGGGCCCATCGCGGGCCGCAACGCGCTGCACGGGTTCACGGCGTCGATGGCGCTGTTCGTCGAATGAGCGTCGATCTGCGGGTATACGCCGAACTGAACGACTTCCTGCGGCCCGGCGAGCGATACACCGTGCTGCGACGGCCATGCCGTCCGCACCAGACCGTCAAGGACGTCATCGAGGCCGCCGGCATTCCGCACACCGAGATCGATCTGATCCTGGTCGACGGAGAACCGGTCGACTTCGACCATCGCCCGCGCCCCGGCGCGCGGATCACCGCGTACCCCGTCTTCGAAACACTCGACATCGGCCGGGTGACGCTGGTGCGCCCGCATCCGCTGCGCGAGCCCCGCTTCCTCGCGGACGTGAATCTCGGTGGTCTAGCCAAGCTGATGCGGTTGCTCGGTCTCGACGTGCACTGCCGCTGGACGGCCGGGGACGCCGAACTCGCCGAGGCGTCCGCGGCCGAGCATCGGATTCTGCTCACCCGTGACCGGGGGCTGTTGAAGCGCCGCAATGTCACCCACGGCGTCTACATCCGATCCGACCGGCCGGGCGACCAGGTCGTGGAGCTGATCCGGCGGCTCGACCTCGCCGCGCGCCTGGATCCGTTCACCCGCTGCCTGCGTTGCGGCGGCGTCGTCGCCGAGGTCGGTAAAGCCGAGGTCGAGGACCGTCTGGAACCGCTCACGCGTCGCTACTACGACACCTTCCGGCAGTGCCGCGCTTGCGGCCGGATCTACTGGCAGGGCTCTCACCAGGCACGTCTGGCCGAGACGGTCGCGGCGATCCGCGCGGAACTGGACCGCTCGTGACGGGCGGGGCCGCCGGAAATCGCGGTGTGGAGCCGACCGGGCGCGTCGGCCCCGCCTTCGCCTAGACTCTCTGCCGTGGCCGGACGACTTCCTGATCGCGATATCGCGGCAATACGCGAGCGCGTCCGGATCGAAGACGTGGTGGGGGAGTACGTGGCGCTCAAGCGCGCCGGAGCCGACTCCATGAAGGGCCTGTGCCCGTTCCACGACGAGAAGTCGCCGTCATTCCACGTGCGACCCAATCACGGCCTGTTCCACTGCTTCGGCTGCGGCGAGGGCGGCGACGTGTTCGCTTTCCTGCAGAAGATCGAGCACGTCGGATTCGTCGAGTCGGTCGAGCAGTTGGCCGACCGGATCGGTTACCGGATCAACTACGAGGGCGGCGGCACCTCGGTGCAGCGCGACCGCGGCACCCGGTCCCGGCTGGTCGCGGCGAACGCCGCCGCGCACGAGTTCTATATCGCCCAGCTGCGCGAGCCGGAAGCCGAAGCCGCGCGCAAATATCTCACCGATCGCAACTTCGACGCCGCCGCCGCGCACCAGTTCGGCTGCGGCTACGCACCGGCCGGGTGGGACACACTCACCAAGCATCTGCTCCGCAAGGGGTTCGACTTCAAGGAGCTGGAGGCGGCCGGGCTGTCGCGGCAAGGTCAGCGCGGCCCGATCGACCGCTTCCACCGGCGGCTGCTGTGGCCGATCCGCAACCTGTCCGGTGACGTCATCGGTTTCGGCGCCCGCAAGCTCTTCGACGACGACACCATGCCCGGCAAGTACATCAACACGCCGGAAACCCTGCTGTACAAGAAATCTCAGGTCCTCTTCGGCCTGGATCACGCCAAGCGCGAGATCGCCAAGGGGCACCAGGCGGTGGTGGTCGAGGGCTACACCGACGTCATGGCGATGCACCTGGCCGGGGTCAAGACCGCCGTCGCCTCCTGCGGCACGGCGTTCGGCGACGAGCATCTCGCCCTGTTGCGCCGCCTGATGATGGACGACAATTTCTGGCGCGGCGAGATCATCTACACCTTCGACGGCGACGCCGCGGGCCAAGCGGCGGCTCTGAAGGCCTTCTCGGGCGATCAGAAGCTGGCCGGTCAGACCTACATCGCGATCGCGCCGGACGGGCAGGACCCGTGCGAACTGCGGCAGCACTCCGGTGACGCCGCCGTGCGCGATCTGGTCGCCCGCCGGACTCCGCTGTACGAGTTCGTGATTCGCGGCCTGCTGGCCGACCACGACCTCGACACCGCGGAGGGGCAGGTGGAGGCGCTGCGCCGGGCGGTGCCGGTGGTCGCGCAGATCAAGGACAACGCCCTGCGCAAGGCCTACGCCACCAAACTGGCCGGCTGGGTCGGCTGGGACGACATCCAGACCGTCGTGCGCCGCGTCGGCGAGGAAGCCAAGCGGCATCGCAACGGCGGCGGGCGGACCGGCACGGTGCGCACGCCCGCGCCCCGCGAGGTGGTCGCCGAACATCCCGCCGCGCGGCCCAATCCGAACGATCCCACCCTGCTGCCGCAGCGCCAGGTGCTCGCGGCCGCCCTCCAATACCCGGCGATGGCCGGAGCGGGTTTCGACGCGCTCGAGGCCGAAGCCTTCACCCACCCCGCCTACGCGGTGCTGCGCGGCCTGATCGCCGAGGCGGGCGGCACGGCGGCCGGACTCGGCGGCGCCGAATGGGTCAACGCCGTCGCCGACCGCACCGAGGACCTGACCATGCGCGCGCTGCTCTCGGAACTCGCCGCCGAGCCGCTGCCGGTGAAGTCGGAGTCCGATATCCCGCGCTTCGTCTCCGGCGTTCTCGCCCGCACCCAGGAAGCCTGGGTGGGCAGGCAGATCGCCGAGCTCAAGTCCAGGCTGCAGCGGATCTCCTCGACCGAACAGCCGGAGGCCTACCTAGCCCTCTTCGGCGACCTCGTCGCCCTCGAGCAGTACCGCAAGAGCCTGCTCACCCAGGCGATGGGCAACCACGGGGACTTCGCGACCGGGGCGTAGCGCCGACCCGGTCACGTCGCGGGTGAGGTCAGCGGCGCAGCTGGTCGTGCGGCACCAGGACGGTGGTGCGCTCATCGATCGGTTCCATCGGCTCCAGGCGGGGGCGGGTGCTGAGCTTGTCCGCCAGTTTCTGCCTGCCCACGAGCACGAGCTTGCGGGTCACCGGGCTCTCGGTCAGCGCGCGGGTCGCGGCGCTGATCTGTTCGTAGCGAGCCCGCCCGGCCTTACTGCCGAGTACGTAGCCGGCCGCCACGCCGATGATCAACCGCAGCATCTCGATGTGCTCCTCCCAGTTGCCAGTTCGCCGCCCCCATCCTGCCCGACGCCCCACACGCCTGTCGATCCGGACACCCGGTGCCGACACCCCGCCTCCGGCGGACAAGACAGCAGGTAGCGACGCGATTTGGGCTCCCGCCCAGCGATACGCTAGAGTTTCTCCTCGGCCCGCCCGATACCAACCGGACGAGCCGAGGGCAATCCCCTATAGCTCAATTGGCAGAGCAGCCGACTGTTAATCGGCAGGTTTCTGGTTCGAGTCCAGATGGGGGAGCTGTGACCAGGGCGAACGTACAAGTTCGACCCTGGTTTTGTCCGATTTGGGGGTCGAACGACACGGAAACGACACGTTTTCATCCCGCGAGGCGTCCCAGGGCTGCGGTGAAGTCGGGTGCTTCAGTCGGTTGGTCGATGTAGTGGCGTTTGGTGTCGGAGTCGTTGGCGTGGCCGAGTTGCTGTGCGGCGGCTTGGGGGCCTATTGGTCGGTGATGAGGGATGCGACGGTCTTGCGGAAGGTTTGGGGGTGACCCATGCGAACTTCTCTCCGCGTGCTTGACGCCACAGCCGGTTGAAATTGTGGGGGTCCCAGATGCCGCCGTCGCGGTTGGGGAAGACGAGGTCCAGTTCGTTCTCGACGGTTGAAAGACCTCGAACGCGAGAACACCACACTCAAGCGGCTTTTGGCCGAAGCGGAGTTGGAGAAGGCGGCGTTGAAGGAGATCGCCAAGGGAAACTTCTAGACCCGGAACGCCGGCGCGCGGCCGTGGCGCATCTGATGCGCCTCATGGGCGTCAGCGAACGGTTCGCCTGCCGGGTGACCGGGCAGCATCGCAGTACCCAGCGCCGTCCTGCGGGCGCGCAGCAGCCCACGGATCGGGATGCACCGTTGCGGGCATGGTTGCGTGACTGGGCACGCAACCATCCACGGCAAGGGTTCCGTCGCGCCTACCACGACGCCCGCGGCGAGGGCTGGACGGTGAATCACAAGAAGATCCAACGCCTGTGGCGGCAGGAAGGGCTACGGGTGCCGCAGCGACGGCGCCGTAAACGAATCGGTGACTCGACGGTCACGGCGGTGACCGCGGACGCGCCGAATCGAGTGTGGGCAGTCGATTTCCAGTTCGACGCCACCGACGACGGCCGTCCGGTCAAGATCGTGTCCCTCATCGATGAGCACACCCGCGAATGCCTGGGCGGGCTGGTCGAACGCTCCATCACCGCCGACCGGCTCATTGACGAACTCGACCGTATCGCCACCGGCCGCGGATACCCGGCCGCGCTACGCAGCGACAACGGCCCGGAACTGGCATGCCAGGCGATGCGGGACTGGGCCGGTGAACGCGTCGGCCTGGCGTTCATCCCACCCGGACAGCCTTGGCGCAACGGCTACATCGAATCGTTCAACGGCCGACTGCGCGACGAATGCCTCAACATCAACAACTTCTGGTCGCTGACCCAAGCCCGCGTCGTGATCAGCGACTGGAAGGACGACTACAACCACCACCGCAGGCACTCAGCCCTGGGCTATCAAACCCCCGCGGGATACGCTGCTGCCTGCATCCACCGATAACCGACTCACACTCACGGTGGACCGATCAACGGGGACCCGTCAGCCCACCTATCTGAGCCGGGGGCGTGTTGTGGCGCTGGCGGTTGTGGAAAATTGCGAGGTCTGGCAGGCCAGGCTGAGCCGGGATGCATGGTTGCGGGTTACCGCCAGGGTCGCCAATTACCAGGTGAGAGGTTAGTCCGTTTCAGCATGACACGTACGCCATTAGGCTGCTCACCGTCTTTAGTGGCGTGAGTTTGACGCGTCAGCCGCCGGAATATCGGTCCAATACCGCGATGATTCTCTCGAGATCACGTACCGACCGGTGGCAGAAATCTGGGTCTGTCCGCACCAGTAGGTCGACAGCTTGTGCTTCGGTGGCCAGTCCGTGGCGTTCTTTCTCTGCCATCACTCGTGAAGGTACGAGTACCCAGTTTCGTCGGGTGGTGTCGAACAGCCAGTCGATCTCTCGCTTCGCGGCGGAGGCGGCCTCGTGCAAGAGTTCAGCGAGGCGAGCCGGCTGAGGTTCGGGAAAGCGCCAGACAACAAGTGGTGGAGTGGGAGTACCGTCGTCGCCGGTGCCGCCCGCATGGCGGTACCACTCCAGGTCTCCGTACCGCTTCAATCGAGTGATGAAGTCGCCAGAGTTCATTACCCTACCTTCTTGACTGTGGCGCCGGGGTTATCTCCCATAATAGTCTTCCGCCATTGCTCTGCGCTCATTCGACGAACGACACGGAAACGACATGGATTCACCGCGAACTGCCGGGATTCAGTGAGAAGTGTCGGAGGATCGAAATCGGCTATCTGCGCAGCTCATGGGTACTTTTGAGAATTCTCGGGAAGTGTTATCGAACACATCGATAACGGCAGGTTTCTGGTTCGAGTCCAGATGGGGGAGCAAATGGCCCCTGACCCGCGGGTTTTCCGAGGTTGGGGGCCGATTTCGTATTCGACCCCAGAAAAGCGCCGAACGTCTATTGCGGGTGCTTCGGGTATCCATCCGCGTCACAGGGTTGCTCATCAGGCTGGTTCACGTCAATTGCCTCCTTCCAAGAGGATGAACTGTTGTGGCTGTGTATCGAAGGCTGGAACCGATCCCGCGGGATGAGGCGATGGCAATGTTGGCATCCGACGAAAGCGCGGCTGTTCGTGAAGCGATTCCGCGGGTGGCACTGCATGATTCGGATGCCGCGTGGGTGACCGATCGGGCTCTGGGTTTGCTCGGCGATTGGGACTCCCATGTGCGTGGGGTTGCGGCCACGGCCCTCTGGCATGTCGCTCGCATCCATCGAGCTATCGATGGAAAGCGTGTCATCCCCGCTTTGCGGGGGTTGTTGAACGACCCCGCGACTGCGGATCGCACCGAGGACGCTCCGGATGACATCGCGGTCTTCGCACGGACGTCGGTGCCGTGACGGCCCGTGGCCGTCTCCCGGGCGTGCCGAGGTAGTGACCAGGCTCACGATTTGGTCTCGGTGGCTGCGGGCGCGAGCTGTTGACCAGCGGGTTACCGGTAGATTGCGGACTCGGGCGGCGGGAAAACCAGGTGATTTGTGTCGGTGCCGGGCGGAATACTGACCCGCGCCCGATGAGTTCGACCGAGTGACGACGTCTCTACAGCTGTGGCGCCGGGACGCGATCCGGTGACTCGGCAACGGGCCACATGTTCTGTCAACGACCCATGCCTCCGGAGGTATCCGATGTCCGCCGCACCATCCGTTCCAGCTTCGGGAGGGCGGACGCCGACCGTCATCCGGGTGCTGGTTCTCGCTACCTTCGTGGTGATCCTGAACGAGACCATCATGATCAACGCGATTCCGCGCTTGATGTCGGATCTGGCGATCACCGACCGGGCGGCGCAGTGGGTGTCGACGGCGTTCATGCTGACGATGGCGGCAGTCATCCCGACCACCGGCTGGTTCCTGCAACGCGTGTCGACCCGGCAGGCGTACGCGGCGGCGATGGGCGTCTTCCTGGCGGGCACCGCGTTGTCGGCGATCGCGCCGTCGTTCGCGGTGCTGCTGCTCGGCCGGATCGTGCAAGCCTTCGGCACCGCGGTGATGATGCCGCTGTTGATGACCACATTGATGACGGTGGTGGCCGAGCACGACCGCGGCAGAGTGATGGGCAATGTCACCTTGGCCATCTCGGTGGCGCCCGCGATGGGGCCGGTGATCTCCGGCGGTGTGCTGCAAATCGCGTCGTGGCGTTGGCTTTTCGTGTTGGTGCTGCCGATCGCGGGTGTGATCACTTGGCTGGGGCTGCGGCAGCTGGAGAACGTCGGTGAACCGCAAGCCGGGCAGATCGATGTGGCCAGCGTGGCGCTTGCGGCGCTCGGGTTCGGTGGACTGGTGTTCGGGCTCAGCCGATTCGAAAGCGACGACTTCGCAGGCCCGATCGGCATCGTCGCCGTGGGCTCGGCGCTGATCGCCCTGTTCGTGTGGCGTCAGTTGCGCTTGCAGCGCACCGGCACCCCGCTGCTCGATCTGCGCGTTCTGCTGTCGGGCACCTACGCCAAGGCGTTGATCCTGATGTCGGTGGCGTTCATGGCCATGCTCGGGTCGATGATCCTGCTGCCGCTGTACCTGCAGAACCTGCGCGGACTGAGCCCGTTGGCCACCGGCCTGCTGGTGATGCCGGGCGGTTTGGCGATGGGTCTGCTCGGACCGACGGTCGGTCGCCTGTTCGACCGGTTCGGCGGTCGCTGGCTGGTGATTCCCGGGTCGGTCGGCATCGCCGCCTCGCTGGCCGGGTTCACCCAGATCTCGATGACCATGCCGTACTGGCAGCTGCTCGGCCTGCACATCGTGCTGATGGTGTCGCTGGCGGCGGCCTTCACCCCGGTGTTCACCCTGGGTCTCGGTGCGCTGCCGCAGCATCTGTACTCGCACGGCAGTTCCATGCTCGGCACCTTGCAGCAGGTCGCCGCGGCGTTCGGCACCGCTCTGGTGGTGACGGTGATGTCGGCGCGCGCCACCTCGCTCGCCGCCGATGGCGCCGACCTCGTCGCCGCCCACCTCGACGGCATGCGCCTGGCCTTCCTCGTCTCGGCGGCGCTGGCGCTGATCGTGATCGTCATGGCGGTGCTGCTGCCGGGCCGGTCCGCCGCACCGGAGGGAGCGGAGGAGCCGGAGTCCGCGGCTCCCGTACTCGCCAAGCACTAACGGATTCCCACACGGCGAAGGCCCTGGTCGCATCGACGGCCAGGGCCTTCGGCGTATGGACAGCCGCTGGGTCGGCATTCGACACTCCCGTAGACACGCCGAGGCGGTAACGGCGGTCCGTTCGGTTCCGATCGGTCTGTCACAGGGGCTCGTCAGATGACGTACCGGCTGGCAGGGTGCGGATTCGCCACGCTGCCGCGAGTGCGTCTCCGGCGGAACCCGGTACGGGGCACCTCGAAGACGGTCCGCACGCCGACTATTCTCGACGAAGCTGGCGGCGGACCCACACAGGTCGCCGTCACGCCGTCCCCGCGTACCCCGCATCCGATGCCGAGGATGCGAGTCACCGGAAGGACACAGGCTCAGGCTTGGTCGGCCGCACCGTCCAGGTCCGTGGCACCGGAGAAGCGACCAGCGCATCCGGTGCCGATAACCGGGGTTCAACAATTCGCGCGGCTCGTGGCCGCGCTGCTTACGAGCGAGGTATGGCCTCGCTACCACCCGACCGGTTGTCCCGGGGCGCTACGGTGTTCCCCATTCGAACGTCCGGCCTGGCGGGGCCCGCGTCGGCTGCGACATCCATCGCGTGGGTGCTGCGCGGCAGACCGGGCAAACGGGGCTGTCAGGGAATATGGTTCGTCGACTCGCGAGGCTCGAAACCATCTGGTTCTCCGGAACGGCCGCAGGTGGAACCGAGAACGGGAGTGACCCACGTGATCAAGATACCCAGCAGCGACCACGTCGAGCCCGCGCAGGCACGGCTCGGCCGTTCCTCGCGCGGATCCCGGGTCGCCGGCACGCCGCCGCGGATAGTGGCGACCGCGCATGACGCCAGTTCGGCCGACGAGCATGTGCTGTTCTGGCTGGCGGCGACGGAGTTCTTCGTGCCCAAAGTGGAATCAGGTTGGCGCCGAGTCGATCTGGTCGCTCCGTCCGGCGGCGCGGCGCGGTCGGCCCTACCCGTCCGAACGCACTACTCGGTGGTCTTCGAGGCCACTTTCGACAGCCGGTTGCGCTACGACCCAGTCGTCGAAGCGCGCGCCATTCGTGGTCAGCTCGATCGGCCACCGGACGTGGCAGTGGCCGTCGTGGCTCCCACCCTGGAGGTTTCGGTGGCGACGCAGCACGCGATCGCCTATGAGACCGGACTCGAGCTCGGTGCGACCGACATCCGGGTGGTGACGTTGTCGGAGCGCAGGTCCAAGCTCAGCGACCGCAAACTACGCAAGCTCGAAAGCCCCGAAGCCGGCCGTGAGACGGCCGAGCCGGCCACCATGGCGATCGAACGGGCGCTGGAAATTGTCGCGGGCCGAGCCGACGGGGAGAGGGTGGATCGAACGGCGGCGGCGTTCGTCTACGCCTATGTGTCGCGTCGACCGCGCCGAAGCCCGTTTCGCTGCACGCCTTTGCAACGGAGCATCCTCCAGGTTGTCGCGGCCGGATCGATCGTCCCGACGACCGCCGCCATCGCGGGCGCGGTGTACTCGACGGAGAAGAAGGTCAGCGAGAGCATCGCGGAGTTGGTTGCTCAACTGGTTCCGCCGACGGCCGATGGAGACCGGGCCCGAGACGGGCACCAGCGGCTGTATTGGCTCATGCACCGGTATGGCGCTTGGATCCGGCTCGTGGATGGACGTTCGTAACGAGGGGCGAGCCCGCGAACCGGCTGAATTTTGCGGGCACTGCTCCATACGCGGCAAGATATTTGGGGGAATCAATCCTCTAGAGCCGCACCTAGCTGTAGCTCGAAAATTGCCCCATGACAGATGAGGACTACCCGTGGGATCGTTCGGAACCGGTTGAATCGGACGCGCCGATACCCCGTTCCATGGTCTTCGACAGTCCGCCGACCAGTAGCGACATCGTGCCGCGCCCGCCGTTCGCGCACGAGGAGGATGTCGTCGACGGAGGTCTGACCGAGACGTCCGTGCCCGGACGCCATCCCCGGGTCGAGGTCGCGCGCGACGGGTCGATCGATAT
The DNA here is from genome assembly GCF_035544775.1 of Nocardia implantans. Lineage (NCBI taxonomy): Bacteria > Bacillati > Actinomycetota > Actinomycetes > Mycobacteriales > Nocardiaceae > Nocardia > Nocardia implantans. The sequence continues at coordinate 478,506 of NZ_JAYKYQ010000002.1, forward strand.
CGTCGATGCCGAGAGCACAGCCAGGGAAACGGTGGCCGAGGTCACCGGCGACACCTTCTATGGCCTGCCGTGGCGCCGGACCCGTGATTCCGGGCGTTTCGCCACGGTCACCGGCCTGACCATGGCGGTCGATCTCAACGCGATCGCAGACGCGGTCAAAGAGGCGCAGCGCAACGACGGGCAGCCGGACGATCCGACGAAGCACGTGTACGTCGGCAGGGAAGGCGAGCTGTTCATGGGCGATGACGCCACCGGCGGCGAGCGCATCGCCGAGGTCACCAGCGACACGTTCTACTCGTCCGGCCGCATCGCGACCGAGTCGAGTTTCGTGCGGTCCAATATGCCGCGCAACACCGTTCGAGTCTCGGACGGGACCTACAACGGTTGGCATTTCAGCATCACGAACGAGTTCGGCGACAAATACAGCCTGTTCCTCTACTACCACGAAGGCTATGGGGTGTATCGGGTGGCGCTGGTCGAACCGCGCCTCGGCGGATCGGTGGACCCGCACGGCAGTCACCTCTGGCCCGACGGCACACTCTGCCTGACCAAGCGGGACGGCAGCGGCTACCCCAGCATGGCCGCGACCTACGCGAAGGCGGCGCTGTGGACGCGGGGCGCGTCGTGCTATCGGCGTGGCCACGGGTTCCAGTTCAACGTCGGACAGGACTGACCATGACGAACCTCGAGGTCGCGTTCCACGACACCGTGCTCTGGGAAATCGACAGCTTCATCGCCGCCCATCCGCCCGAGCGTGGCGGAGCCCTCGTCGGGCCGGTAGGGCAACCGGTGGTCTCCCGGTTCGTTCCCGATCCCCACGCCGCGGTTACCGGCGTAACGTACACGCCCTCGCCGACGTTGCGGCAACGGGTCGCGCAGACCGAGCGGTCCGACGCGAATCTCGAGTTCAAGGGCATCGTGCATTCGCACCCGATAGGCATCGACCATCCCTCGGCAGGCGATCATCGAGCCTTCGCCGACCAACTCGGCAAAGCGCCGTGGCTCGGACGGATGATCTGCCCCATCGTCACCTCGCCGGGTGGACGGCAGCTCCTGGATGAGCATCGGGTGGCACTGGGGTCGGGCACGCTGTCGGTGTATGTGGCGGAGGCGCGAGTTCGCGGAGCGGTGCGAGTCGAACCCGCACGGCCGCGGGTGATCCCGATCTTCCGTGACACGAACCTGCTCGCGCGCAGGCTCGGCGCGCGGGTGGAGTCGCCGGTCTCCTACGCCACGATCGACGGTGTGCTGTACGCCGTCGTTTCGCTCAGCGAGCGCAGTGCCGATGTCACCGCGTTGTTTCCCGCGCTCTATCCCACTGTGCCGCCGTTGGTGCTGCTGACCCGCCGGGCGGGACGACCCGGCCCGCTCGCGGAGATCGCCGCGGGCCTCGGTTCCTCTGCCACAGTCGCGTTGCCGCTGGCCTGGAGCCTCAACACCGATGAGGGATCGCGTCTGGCGTCCGCGCTGGACGAGGCCATGGCGAGAGATACGGTGCGATCCGGCAGGCACCCTACCGTTCCCTCGGACGCATCCGCTTCCGAGGGATCAGACGCCGCTCGTGAGGGTCTGCGGGCTCGCCTCGACGGGGCGGCCGCTGCCACGCTGCGGACTGCGCGGGTGCTGATCGTCGGCCTGGGTTCCGGCGGATCGCAGACCGCGGAGGCGCTGGCGCGCGCGTCCGTGGAGCGGTTCACGCTGATCGATCCGGATCGGGTCGCGCCGGAGAATCTGTCCCGGTCGGTGTACGACCTCGCCGATGTCGGCTCGGCCAAGACCGAGGCGCTGGCTTCCCATCTGCGGGCGATCAACCCGGCCGTGACCGTCGATACCCGCACTGCCGCACTGAGCGACGTCCCGGACCACGAACTGCTCACCATGATCCGCGATTGCGACCTGGTGATCGCGGCCACCGACGACCCGAAGGCGCAGCGGGAACTCGACCACCGCGCGTGGACTCTCGGCGTGCCCGCCGTCTTCGGCGGCGTCTACGCGCGCGGACACGCGGGGGAGGTGGTGTTCACCGTGCCCGGGATCACCCGCTGCTATCGGTGCGCGGCGGCCAATCGCCAGGCGCGGGAGCGTGATTCAGCCGGTCTCGACTACGGCACCGGCCAGTTGATCGCCGAGCCTGCGCTCGGCGCCGACATCAGCCATATCGTGACGGCGTCGGTGAAGATCGCCATCGGACTGCTGGAACTCGGACATGCGGGCGCGCCCGCCCATTCCGCCGGGAATCTCGTGTCCACCGCGTTGATGCGCGGGTACCAATTCCTCATCCTCTCCACCGTTCCCGGCTACGAGTTCTTCCCCCGGCTCTTCGGGGACGCCGCCGCGCAGCACGGGTATCAGTCGGTTTGGCTCAGCGTCCAAGGCGACCCCGAATGCCCGACCTGCGGGCGGAACCCGGTCGGAGCCGAGGTGGATCTCACGGGGGCGCCCGATCTGGCGGCGCTGCATCCGGCGGACGACGAGTGCGCCGGTGCCCCCGCGCCGCAGCCGGAGGACGAACCCAAAGCCGTGCGAGACACGGTCTCGGAACCCGAAGACCCGGTCGAATCGCCGGTGGCGCTGCCCGAACTGGGCGACGCGGCCGCGGTGGTCGCCGACAGCCCGAGCGATCCCGTGGCTGTGGAGCTGTCCGTCGCGGAGAGCGGGGAGCAAGGCTGACGGGAGGTGGACAGGATCGTCTCGCACGCTGGGCGTGGGTCCGGGTGCGGGCGATCCGACCGCAGGCCGATTGGAATTTGCCGGGGGAGGCGGATGCTCGGCAAGATATTGCTCGACACTTGTCGGTCTCGGTGAGAAATAACTTCTTTCATCTGCCTCCATCGATGTAGCTCGGCGGTAACATGATTGAGAGTATGACCGGAGACAGGGACGTACATGTCCGCATCTCCGCCGGGGTGATGAGGTATGTATTGTGCTCGTGAGCGCTTACAGAAATGCGCCGTTGCGGCATCGAATTCTGAAGGGCTACGTGATCGCCGCGGACGATGTCGATGAAATACATCGAAAATTGCAGCGGTCATTTGTCGCGTCATCGCCATCCGGCGATGATTTTCCGCGAGTGTATTTGAAGGCGAATCGGCCTGGCTGTCTGTGGATTGATACGGGACCGGTGTGGGTCAGCGAGCCCGCGCAGCGTTCCGCGGTTGTCGACGGCTTGGCCGAGTCCGTCTCCGCCGCCGCGGAGCGGGTACGGCAGGCCGGTGGGACGATGCTGCCGTCGGGCGTCTCCTGGGGCGCCGCGCCGCATCGCCTGCTGTGCGAGGACGGGCATGCCATCGAGGTCGCCGATGATCTCCAACGCGAGATCCTCAGCAACCTGATCCGGCGCTACGTCCCGGAGCTCATTGCACTCAGTGGGCGTGCGCTGTTCGTCGCGGGCCGCGTCACCGGCCGTGGTTCGCTCCGTTTGGCGGAGTCGAAAGACCAGGTCTCGACTCGGTATATCGCGTCCGCCTCCGTCCGGCACCTGCGGCGGGTCGAGCAGGCGCTGCGCCGCGACGATCGCGTATCGGGCTTCGCGGTGATGGACGTGAATCCGGTCGGCGACGGCGAGTTGGGGATTCCGAATGTCAGCCTCCGATGCCTCGATGCCCAGGTTTTCCCGAGTTCCGCTGTAGCGCAGGCTGTTCTGCTGCAGGCACTTGCGGTGCGCGCGCGGATGATGGGGCGCGAGGGAGGGCGCATGTCCGCCCCCAGGCAACAGATGCTCGATCGGAATCGAGCCAACGCCATTGCCAAGGGCATGGGCGGGGAGTTCGAGCACGAAGCCGACGAGCGGCGCAGGACGCGGGAACGGGAACAGGGAACCGTTCGCCGCTCGGCGGCCGAATCGGTGGCCGATCTGCTGGAGGACCTGAGCGCCGAACTGTACGCGATGCAGATCGAGCCGCGCGAGATCCTGCCGTTGCTCTCCGCTCCGGCGCTCGCGTCGCTGCACCCGGAATACGCACAGACCGAGAACGATCTGCTCGCGGCCTGGGGCCGAAAGCACCGACTCGGAAGCAGCGAGTTCGCGGCGCTGCTGCGGGACCGGGCGGCGCTGGCGGACGACCAGGTGACCAGGCACAACAGGCAGGTCGCTCCGGGCAGCCTGGGAACTCTGGAGGCGGCTTGGCGAACCAGACTGGCCGCTCAGCGGTCGAGGCATCCTGCGGCGAACGGGCGGAGAGCGCCGGTGCGTCCCGCCCGTCAGCGCAGGCCGGACGAGGAGATCATTCGCGAGTTCGACGAGCTGACCGAGCAGCGCGACATGGACGACAGGCTGCGCGTTCTGCTGTCCGGCCGCCCGCCGCGCAATCTGGCGCCCGCGCTGTCGCGTCTCGGCCGCGGCAAGGAGATCCGCCGGGTACTGCGGCAGCCGAACGCCACGGTGCTCGTCCTCGGCGGACCGGCGGAAATCGGCGATGGCGTACCGGACGAGCTGAGCAGCCTGCTGTCGGACAACGGCCGGGCCTGCGTGCGTCTCGATGTGCCCGAGGACGAACGGAGATCCGCGGTGGACGCGTTGCTGGGCTTGGCGCGCAGACTGCCGAAAGGAGTATGCGCCGGATTGATCACCAATCAGACCTACGCGCGCAAGACCGATCGCCGCGCCAACGTCGAAATGATCATTTTGGACTCCGACGGAGGGGCGCAGGCATGAGTCAACCCGTCAACGTCGTGCTGGATATCCGGCAGACGAGCAATCCGCCGACCGATCTGGCCGGATTACGCGCGCTGTGGACGCAGATCGAACAGCAGCTGGCCGGCGCAAGTCTTCGCGGCACCGAGAAGATCGTCGTCCCGCTGCGGGACAACCGGACCTGCGTGCTGTGGGTACAGGATCGACTGTGTGCTCCGGCCCGGGTGGACGCCGACACGACCTTCTCCATACGCGGCGTCCTGGAACCCGCGATGGTCCGGCACAAGTGCACGACCTGCGCGGCCTCGGGCCGGGTCACCTACGCGCCGTTCCTGTGCGCCGGATGCGACCAGGGCGATCGGCAGGGACGCGTGTGCGACGAGCACGCCGTGGTCCTCGAAGGCCGGATGACCGCGACCTGTGCGCGTCATCGGCCGAGTTGCGCGTGCGGAGCAGCGGCTACGTTCCGGTGCAACGGGGACAACTGCCGCGGCCGCAACGCTTTCTGTGACCGGCATCGCGTCGCGCATCCCGGCGCCGCCGACCTGTCGTACTGCCCGGACTGTTACCGGAAGGAATTCCCGGAATGCGCCGGACCGGGATGCACCTCGACCGGGAGCATCGCGTGCGAGTTCGTCACCGACGGCAGGACTAGGACCTGCGGGAACGCGGCGTGTGCCAAGCACGCTTATCGCTGGCAGATCTTCGGCCCCCACAAACGAGGGCTGGGGCTGTGCCCGGAACACGCGCGCCGATTGAAATCGCTGGAGGACCGCCAGATCGTCTTCCAGATCGTGGCGGGAACCGCGAACCGCCGGCGCGGCCCGCGCACCGAAGCCAAGCGCGCCTATATCAGTTTGCCTCGGCTGACGATCGTCAGGCATATCTTCATCAACTCCCGCTCGCGCAAGCTGGACATAGCTTCCATCGACCGGATGTTCGCTGAACTCCAGCGCGACAGCCGCACGGAAAGCGTGATGCGTCGCCTGTTGCAGGAACAGGAGAAACTTCGCGGTACGGACGTGACTGCCGCCGCCATAGCCGAGCGACGTGGCCGCGAACTCTTCGATCGACTCACCGCTTGGTTGCGGGCGCGCGGCCGCGCCGAGGTCGCGGACCACATCGCCTTCTCGGACTACCGGCCTCGGTCCAACCTGTTGTTTGTGCATGTCGAGCCGGACTACAAGGGCAGGTTCATCGGCCGCGGCGGCGCGGAGCGTCGAGCGGCGTCGAAAGCCCTCGGTGTCGAGGTCAAAGTGGAGGAGAGATGACATCGACCGTATGGGACAACCGGCGGCACACATTGCAGGTCGCGAAAGGCGACGGTCTCGTCGGCGCGAATATCGTCGCGGTCCGCTCCGTGGACGGCCACGGCACGGCCGGTGGGGCGGACATCGCGCGGATCGGCGTCTTCGAGGTGGGCGCCGGCTCGTCACGGCAGGCGACGGTGCGGATCGTCGTCTCGCCTTCGGTCCCGGAGGGGTCCGTCGTCGTCAGCACGGAACTGGTGGACCAGCTGCGGCTGGAAGTGATTGATGAGCACGGATGGCGCCTGAGCACGCTGGCTTGCGAACCGGCCGCGCGGATCGTCCTGGAACCGCTCACCGAGAACCGCCTGGACGACGTGTGCAAGCAGCTGCGCAACGCGCAAGACCTTGTGGGACAACAGGTTCATCTCGGCGGCGATCCGTGGGTATCCGCCGACGGCGAGTCGTTCCGGGTGCGTCAGGTTTTCGACCGCTCCGGGCGGGAGCGGACGGACCTCTGCTACATCGACACCGAGACCGAACTGGACGTGTTCCTGGCCGGCAATCGCAACGGGGTCGATATCGTGATCCTCGCCGATTGCAGCGGGTCGATGGGCTGGAGCGACATCGCGTATCAGGCCGAGGTGGTCGGTTTCGGGTCGCAGCGGCGATCGAGCTTCATCTCGCGGATGGAAGCTCTGAAACGTTCCCTCCTGGATATGGTCGAGATCCGTCGGCATGTCACCGGCCGGGTATCCCGTATCGCTCTGGTGAAATTCACCACTACGTCGATGTGCGTCTTTCCCCGGTCGGGCTCCATGGCCGAGATCCAGGGTCCTGACGACGAGCGGACCCTGCGGGACTTCCAGGGCGCTATCAGCCTGCTGCGACCGGAGAACGCGGCGACCGACATCGGGCAGGCACTGCATTTCGCGTCCGACTTGCTGCACCGCCATGGCGTGCCGGGTAACGACCGATTGATCGTCCTGGTCAGTGACGGAGCCGACTGGCACGAGCAGGGCGAGGAAAGCGCGGGAGAGGCCGTGGTCGCGGTGACCGACCCCGTCTCGCTGATGGAGGAACTGCACGAATTCCTGAGCATCAACCTTCATGCCGTCGGAATCGGTGAGCGCGACACCTTCATGCGCTGGTGGCGGACGAACCGTCCACCGGGCGAGGGCGATCCACAGGAATGGTTGATCCCGAACCACACACTGCTGCGGGAGTTGGTGCGGGTGGGCGGTGGCGACCCGAGCCGGACCGGCGGTGTGGACGTATTGCACGGATATTTCGCGGATCTGGGCACCGGCGTCGCGCACCACGTCGGCAAACCATCCGGTCCTCGCGGCGGCAGGTTGCAGTCGACGATCGACATACTTCATCCCGCGGGTCTGCGAGTCGATCGCGAGGCGAGGCGGAGACTGGAGCAACTGTCCGAAGAGTTGCTGGATCTGCGGACCCACCTGAACGATCTCTCGCGCCGATGCGGTGCGGATGAACTGTTCGGTTCCTTGCACGAAGACAGGCTGCTCGGGCTCGGGCGTCCGCTGCACGGCGCGCACGACTTCACGGCCTGGATCATTCACTGCCAGCAGGCTTTCGGCGAGGCGTTGGACAAGCGACTCAAGGGCGAGCTCCCCAAGAAGCCCGAGGATCGGTATCCGATCGACGGGGTCCGCGAGGCGATTCGCGATTGGCGGATGGATGCCGTCCGGCGGTTCCGGAACAACGACGGTCACGCCTCCATCAATCCGGAGGATGCCGAAATTCTCGGGGGAATCTGCCTCAGATTGACCGGAAGGAAAGTCCTCGCGAACGACGACGCCGAGTCATGGACGAAATTGCAGGTCGGTCTGCTGACCGGCGTCGCCGAGGTGCTGCGCAACGTCAAGACCGTGCTCGAGAACGCACCGCTGTCCCCGAAAGCGGAGCAGTTCGCCGCCGCGTTCTCCTTCGAAGGCTACTAGGCCGGTGACCGCCGAAATCAGGAGAAGCCGTGGCCGCTGATGTATTCGCATGCCTGATCTTCCAGGTGCGCTGGACGGCCGATCGCACGCCCTCGGCCTGTGGCTGGTTCCCCGGCCCGTTTCCGGTGCCGATCCCGGAAATCGGCTCCGTAGCCGAGCGCGGGGGCGAAGCGGCGGTCGCCGACCGCACCGCTCGAGCCGGGTACTTCTCGGCCCGCGTGCACGACGCGCTGTACGGCGCACAGTATGCGGTGGGGGGCACCGGCCGCTGGTACCGGCAGATGATCCGAGCGGCGCCGGACCTGCACGGTGCGACCGTCCACGGCTGGGAAGTGCTGCTGAGTCCGGAAAGTGCTTACGCCGTCGCGCATGTACAGCTGTCGGAGCAGCCCGTCGAGGTCTTGTCCGAATTGACCAAAGCGCGCGGCGACGGCCGCCGATGGTTGTCCGCGCTCGTCGGCGAGGTGTCGTTCGAGTCCGGGCGACCTCGCGTCGTCAGCCACCTCCACTGGGCAGGCGATCGGATGCCGGAGCCGGTTCCCGACCCGACGACACTGGGGTGCTGGTCGGAAACGCGACGGTGGCAATGGTTCCTGGCGTCCGGCACGTCCGTAGCCGACGGCCTGCCCGACCCTGGCGATCCGGGAATTTTCGACGATACCGTCCACCTCTCGGGCGATTGGCGCGCGCTCGTTCTGCGTGACGGTGTGAACTACACCGCGCTGACCTCGACCGACACCACCGACTTCCACACCGTCGCACGCGCTTACGTGCGGTCGATCCACTTGGACGCCGTTCTGCTCGGCTCACTGCAACTGAACGCCTTGCACCGCATCGCAGATAGCATCGCGGACATTCGGGTGGACCGCACCGGGGCGGGGCCGGTCGAGACGCTGGAAGCCGAGATCCTCGACACGCGCGCGAAACTATGGTGGAACAATGTCTCCGAACGCGGAGTGCAGGTTGCGGACGTGCTGCGTGCCTTCCAACGCCAGCATCGGATGACCGAACTCTACGCACAGGTTGTCGCCGATCTGGACGATATCTCGCGCTATCTGCAAGCTCGTCGCGCTCGTCTGGAAGACGAGGCGCTCGCCGAAGCAAAGGCACGGCAGCGCCGCACCGAGGAACGCCGACGGGTCTTCGAGGACCGCGACCGCCGCAATCAGACCACCATTGCCCTCATTTCGTTCCTGCTCCTGCCATTCGCCGTCACGTTCGCCGGCGCGGCTGTGCTCACAGATCCGAGTGTGGCCGCCTTCGCCGGGAGTATCGTCGCGGCCCTGGTGCTTGGGCTGATCGTCGCCACCGTCTCCGCGCTGCGCGATCGGTGAGGGCAGCCGCCGCACCGGCGTCGATGCGCCGTTCGGTGGCGACGGTCACAGCATGATTGTCCGCGCCGGAGGCGGGTATGCGACGCATGTCAGCCGACGAGGAATTGGGAGGTAGTGATGCCGGAGCATCGGAGCGGACCCCTGGAAGCTGTCGAAGGGGTTGTCGAGGATGTCAAGGGGAAGGCGAAGGAAGCCGCTGGCGTCGTCACCGGTGACGCGGACCTGAAGAACGAGGGTCGCGCTCAGCAGGACAAGGCCGAATCCCAGCGCGATGCGGCGCAGAAGGAAGCCGAGGCCGAGAAGGCCCGCGCCGAAGCGGATCTGGACGAGGCTCGCCAGAGCGCGTACGAGAGCGGCAAGGACGCCTGACTCACGGCGTGAGATGCGATATGGCCGTTCGGTGACGGCCAGATACCGGCCCGGCGGTGAGTTACCGCCGGGCCGGACTCAGCAATTGCTCGGCGCTGGAACGCCCTTGAAGCGCGCTTCCAGCCAGCTGAGGGCGGACGGTATGCCGAGCACCGCCGCGGACAGATGATCCGGGCTGAGGAATTTCTCGTATTGCACTCGGGTGCCCGCGGCGCAATATCGCCGCACTGTGTTGTCCACCGAGTCCACTGGGATGAGAGAGTCCTGCTCCGCACGCCATTGGTAGACCGGCGTGGCCGGGATGTCTCCGTAAACTTCCAGGCTGTTCTCCTCGAGCACCTTGCGCGCGCGTTCGTCGTCGGCCAGCGAATTGGAGGCCGCGACGTCGACGATGCCGCGCCCGGCCCCGACCAGCAGGATCTCGTTGGTGCAGCTGTTGGCGATTCGGCCGCGAACCGACAATCCGAGCGAGTTGAGCTGATCGCTCACCGGCAGCCGGGTCGGGTACTCGCGCTCCAGTCCCAGGGCGGCCGCGAAAGCGAGACCGAACACCGCGTGCGGTGCATAGCCCAATCCCTCGATCATCTTGACCAGATTCATCGGCACCCCGCCCGACGCGACTCCGACGAGCGGCAGTTCCGGCGCATAGGTGGGCGCCAGCGCGGCCGCCCATGCGCTCGCCATGCCGCCGCCGGAATATCCGAGCAGGCCGATCGGGCTGTCCGCCAGGCCGAGTTCCGTGACCTGCCGTGCGGCGCGGAGGCCGTCCAGCGTGATCATCCCGCCCAGTTTCGCGGCGCCGTACGCGCTGGTCGGACCCAGGTGGTCGGGGAGAGCGACCGACCACCCGCGCAGCAGCAGAGCGTTGAGGGCGGGCGCTTCGCGGATCTCCAGGTTGGGGTCGCTGGTGTAGAGCACGCGGGACACCGTGCACTGGGTGCCGAGCGCGTTGATGATGTGCTGATAGGACAGCAGCGGCCTACCGGGAGCGGGATTTTGCGGGGTCAGGACGGTGGTGGTGGCCGCGATCGGCTCGCCCGCCGAGTTGGTGGAGCGGAATTTGATCATCGTGACCGTCGAGCCGGGGAACGTCGGTAGGGCGGGCATCGGCCGCACGGCGAGGACCTCGCCCGGTGCGGCTCGGTCCAGTCCGGCCGGAGCGGCGTAGAACGGATCGGGATCCGGTGCTGGGTAGATCGGTTGCGCCGCGGCTTGCGGTGCGATCACACAGAGGGTGGCCGCCGCGGCGGCGATGAATAATCGAAGCATGTTTTTCGTCGACTCCCCTTCATCACAACGTGCTGTTCCGTAACGCTGGTGTGCTGAAGCCGAATGCAGCCGGACACCGGTCGTCTACGACCGATGCCCGGACTCGCACACTGTAGGGGAAAGATCGGGAAAAGCCGAGGTCGCCGCGCCGCTCGTGGACGGGGGCGGCGCGCCGCGCACCCCTCGGTTACCGTGGCCCGGTGCTTCTGCTGGTCGGCGTGGTCCTGCTCGGTGTGTTCGCGGTGCGATTCGGCAGGGACCGCAGGCGGCTGGGGCACGGGGTGTTCTTGCTTCTGGGACTGGGGTTCGTCGGTGCGTGGGTGGTCGGCCGGATCACCGAGGGCGATGCCACCGTGGTGCTCGCACCGCTGACGGTGCTCCTGTCGCCGGCGCTGGTGCTGGTGCTGGCCGGGTTGGCCATCGCCAATGGCGTACAACTGGTGCGGCGGGAGGGGTGGCGTCTTCCGAATCTGTTGCCGCTCGGACTCGGTTTCGCCCTGCTGGCGCCCTACGTGGTGCTCGTCTTCGCGCTGCTGACCGAGAACGTCTGGCTGATGGTGCTTCTGGCCTCGCTGACGATGGCGATCAGCTATGCCGGATTCCTGTTCGCGGCGTTCCTGTTGTACTCGCTCTGCTACGGACTGTTGCCCTACCGTCCCGGAATGGACGCGATCGTCGTGCACGGAGCCGGTTTGGCCGGCGGCGAGGTGCCGCCGTTGCTGGCCGCACGCCTGGATCGGGCGATCGAGGTCTACCGTGCCGAAGCCGATGCGGGCCGGGCTCCCTTGCTGATCGCCAGTGGCGGCAAGGGAGACGACGAGAAGGTCTCCGAGGCATCGGCCATGGCCGATTACCTGATCGGTCGGGGCGTGCCGGGAGACCGCGTGGTGCTGGAGGACCGGTCGGGGACGACCGAGGAGAATCTGCTCTTCACCAAGCGGCTGCTCGGCGAGCGCGGGCCGAGCACGCGAATGGTGCTGGTGACGAGCAACTTCCACATGTTGCGCACCGCGATCCTGGCCCGCCGCCTCGACCTCGACGCCGAGGTGACGGGCGCGGGAACCGCCTTCTACTACTTGCCGAGCGCCTTCCTGCGCGAATTCGCCGCGCTGCTGGTGGCCTACAAGTGGAGCAACGCGACCGTGGCCGTGGCGCTGGTGGCGCTGCCGCCGCTCGCGCTGCTGGCCACCCGCGGGTGAGTCAGAAGCTCTTGTGCGGGACGCCCACGGTCAGACCGCCGTCGATGACGAACTCGGCGCCGGTCGAGTACGACGATTCGTCGCTGGCCAGGAAGGTCACCAGCGCGGAGACCTCGGACGGGTCGGCGCCGCGGCCGAGCGGGATCTGCAGGAAATCATCCGGGATGTTCTCCGTCATCGGCGTCCGGATCAGGCCGGGGTGCACGGAATTCACCCGGATCTTGTACTGCGCCAGCTCCAGCGCGGTGGATTTGGTGAGCCCGCGTACGGCGAACTTGGTGGCCGTGTAGCCGTGCAGCCCAGGGCTGCCGCGCATGCCCTCGACGGAGGAGATGTTGATGATCGAGCCGCCGCCCGCCTCGATCATCGCGGGCGTCGCGGCCTGCATCCCGAGGAATGTGCCGGTGAGGTTGATGTCGATGATCCGCTGCCATTCGGCCAATTCGAAAGCCACCAGCAGGTTGCCGTTCACGATGCCCGCGTTGTTCACCAGTACGCTCAGCGACCCGAATCGCTCCACCGCCGTGCCGACGGCTTTGCGCCAGTCGTCCGGCTCGCGCACGTCCAGGTGGACGTAGGCGGCGTGGTCGCCGAGTTCCGCGGCGACCGCGGCGCCCTCGTCGTCGAGCACGTCGCCGAGCACCACGCGCGCGTCCTCGGCGACCAGGGCCTTGGCGTGCGCCGCGCCCATTCCGCGCGCTCCGCCGCTGATCAACGCCACCTTGCCGGTCAACCGCCCCATCCGGGGTACCTCCGTCTCTCGAATCGTCTGTAACACGTTACAGAAACACGCCTCGTGGTGGCGTGTCTCGCGACAGTAGCCCAGACGGTCGCCGGTGACGGCGCGATCGTCTTCGCGTCCCGGTGAGCGGTCCGTATGCCGAATCGGGCCATCCGGAGCCGACGTGGCCGCGAAGGATCCGAACGTGCCGGTACGTCGACGGAGAAGGGTGGTGTTCACGGGAGCTGCGACGCCGCCTCGACGAAGTCTGGGCCGGGTCCCCTTCGCCGGGTCCTGACGGAGCGCGCGTGGTGCCCGAAGGTCCAGGCGCGTCCGCGTCGGCGGTCATCGGTCGCGACGGAATGGACAACTCGCCCGGAGGGCGGACTCGGGATGCCTCGGCTGACGACCAGCGGTGGGCCTCTCTGTAGAACGTGTTCTAAAATATCTCCCATGTGAGCACTCGGGAGGTGCGCTATGACGAACTCCGGCCGCGGCGTGACGCGATTCGGCGGACGCCTGCGGGTGCCCGACATCGCCGAGGTGCCCGGTGGCCGCCTGGTCGATCTGGCGGGCCGGGGCCGGACCTACGTGGTCGACATCCCCGGACCCGAGCACGCGCCCGTGCTGGTGCTCCTGCACGCGACCGCCTGCACCGCGTACCTCACCTGGTTTCCGTCGCTGGCGGAGCTGGCGCGGCGGTACCGGGTCATCCTGTTCGACCAGCGGTGGCACGGGCGCGGCATCCGCTCGCAGCGGTTCACCCTGGAGGACTGCGCCGACGACGTGGCGGCCGTGCTCGACGCGTTGGAAATCGACCGAGCCATCTGCGTGGGATTCTCGCTGGGCGGAATCGTGAGCCTGCTGGCGGGGCATCGGCATCCGGACCGGGTGAGCGGGCTGGTGCTCTGCGCGACGCCCTATCGGTTTCGCGAGAAATGGAGCGAGCACGCTTTCCATCGGACGTTCGGCGCTTTCGCCGCCGCTGTGGAGCAATACTCCTACCGCCGTGCCGAGCGGCTCGCGGGCCGTCTGCCCGAGCTTCCCGAGATCACCTGGGCGCCAGGACGATTGGATCGGTGGGCGCTCGGCGAGTTCCGCAGCACCAGCGGGTGGGCGCTCACCCAGGTGCTCGCGGCGGTGGGGCGCTTCGACGCGACCGCGTGGCTGCCCGACCTGGCGATGCCGACGGCTGTGGTGATCACGACCAAGGACCGGGCGATTCCGGTCTCTCGGCAGCTGGAGCTGGCGACATTGATCCCGGGGGCGAGCAAGCATCTGGTCGCGGCCGGGCACGCGTCCTGTGTGCTGGAGGCCGACCGTTTCGTGCCGGTGTTGCTCGAAGCCTGTGCGGCCGTCGCCGCGAAGAGGTGATTCGGCCGATCCTGTCCGGCGGCGGTGGCGGACAGGGGCCAAGGGCTCAGCCCGAGGTGCGTGCCGCGGCGAGCAGGTCGGCGACCACGCCGGGAACGGCGTCGGCCAGCGCCGCGATGTCGGGCACCAGTTCCTTGCAGGCGATGAAGCCGAAGTTCAATTTGTCGTTGTTCGACAGCACGGTCACCGTCAGGCCCGCGCCGTGGAACACCGGTCCGAACGGGTACATCCCCTCCACACGGACGCCGAGGAAGTACAGCGGCATCGGCGGACCCGGCACGTTGGACACCACCAAGTTGTGCACCACCGGGTGCTTCTCCGCCAGTTTCAGCGAGGAGTACATTCGCGCCGCGAGCCGGAAAGTGTTCGGCGGGGCGTATTGCGACCAGTCCTGCAGGAAGTCCGCACCTATCACTTTGTGCTCTTCCTTGGCTCCCTGATTGGCCTCGGCCACCTCGCGCAGGCGTTCCACCGGGTCGGCGATGTCGGTGCCGAGCTGCGCGAACAGCGCGGACACCTTGTTGATGCCCGCCTTGTGCCGGGTGGACTCGTGCACCGACACCGGAACCGACGCGATGAGCGAGCGGTCGGGCAATTCGTCGCGCCCGGCCAAGTAGGTGCGCAGCGCGCCCGCGACGACGGTCAGCACCACGTCGTTCACCTTGACGCCGAACGCGGAGCGAATCTCCTTGACGGCGTCGAGTTCGGCCTCGGTGAACGCGACGGCGCGGTGCGGGGTGATGGCGAGATTGAAGGGCGTGCGAGGAGCGGAGAACGGTATGGCCATGCCCGCCTTGTTCTGGCGACGGCGCTGTGCGAACCCGGCCACCACGCCGAGGGTTTTCGGCAGCATTCCGACGATGCCCGCGCGGGCCGGGAATCTCACCACCGCCTCGGCCAGCAATTGCCAGTCGTTCGGTTTCGGCTCGGGACGCCACTGCTGGTCGGGCACCGCCTTGGTGACGCCAGGCTCCGGATCGCACAGGTGCATCATCAGATCGGCGCCGGTGATGCCGTCCACGGCGGCGTGGTGATATTTGCAGATCACCGCGACCTTCCCGTCGTCGAGGCCCTCCACCACGGACATCTCCCACAGCGGGCGGTCGCGATCCATCGGGCGGCTTGCGATGTCTCCGACGAGCTCGGCCAGTTCGCGTCGTCCGGCCGGCGCCGCGATCGCGATCCGGCGGACGTGGTAGTCGAGGTCGAAATTCTCGTCCTCCACCCAGACGGGGTGGTCGAGGTTCAGCGGCACCTCGTGCACGCGGCGGCGCATCTGCGGAATCAGGGGAAGCCGCCGGGCCAGTTCGGCTTTGAATCCGTCGAACGAGTAGTCGCCCGACGACGGGTCGAGGATCAGCAGCGCGCAGACGTGCAGATGCTGGGTTCCGGTTTCCAAGTAGAGAAAGCTGGCATCCAATCCGGTCAATCGTTCCATAGCAAAAGCCTACTAGAACCTGTTCTAATTTTGGGCCGGACGCGACGGGGTGTGACGACTCTCGCGAGTTGTGTCACCGTACAGCCGACAGGGCGGATTTGTATGTTACCGGAAGTTTCATGTATGTGTATGATCCTTGCTACGGAAACGTAGGAATCGCGCGGCGACGCGGGCGCGGGAGGATCGAGGAGTACCGATGAAGCTACTTCGCGGGCGGCGGCCCGACACCGACCCGGGCGCCGTGGCGCTGCACGCCCGCAACGTGCGCTTCGACTGGTCGGACACGCCGCTGCGCTGGATGCCCGCCGAGCCCATCGCCTCGCATCTGATCAACTCGCTGAATCTCCTGCTGCCCGAGGGCGAGCGCATGTTCTGCGCCGCGTACGCCGAGGCGTGCCGTACGTGCGGGACGAGCGGCTGCGGGAAGCGATGCTCGGGTTCATCGGTCAGGAATCGATGCACGCCGAGACGCACGACAAGGTGCTGCACGAAGTGCTCGCCGCACACGGCATCGATCCCGAACCCTATGTGCGGCACGCCGAGTACCTGTTCCGCCGGACGCTCGGACCGAGGGATGTCGAGGGCGTGGCCGAACGGCAGGTGATGGTGGAGCGGCTGGCCTTCATCGCGTGCCTGGAGCACTTCTTCGCCTACCTGGGCGACGGGGTGCTCAACGCGGATCTGGAGCGGTTCGGCGCCGACCCGCGCATGGCGGACCTGTTCCGCTGGCACGGGGCGGAGGAGGTCGAGCACCGGCACGTCGCGCACGACGTGGCCGTGTACTTCGGCGCGGGATACCTGCGGCGCGCGGCCCTCATGCTGCTGGTATTCCCGATCTTCCTGACGCTGGTGGTGCGGGGCACCAAATTCCTGGTCCATCAGGACCGCGACCTGCCCGACCTCGGTTACCCCCGGTTGCTGGGGCGGGTCTTCGGTGCGATGTGGCGCGGCGCGTTGCCCGGCGTCCCCTCGCTGTTGTGGAGCGCGTTGAGCACATTCAAGCCCGGCTACGACCCGGAGACGGTCGGCTCCACCGCGCAGGCGGTGGCCTATCTGGCCAAGTCCCCGGCGGCGCGGGCGATGGCCTCGTGAAATCGCCCGTTCCCGACCAGCTGCCCGCCGACCTGTTCGGCAGGCGCGACCGCGACCGCACCGTGCGCGTGCTGCACGCGGTCGCCTCGGCGCGACTGCGCTGGACCGCTCTGGTCAACCGGCGCGATCCGCGTCCGAAGGTGGATGACCGGCGGCTGGCGCTGGTGGTCACCGAGCGGCGGATCGAGGCCCGTGACCAGGACGTGGTGAGCCTGCGGCTGGCCGCCCCCGACGGACGCGCGTTGCCGCCATGGCGTCCGGGCGCGCACCTCGACCTGGAGCTGCCTTCCGGTCGGCTGCGGCAGTATTCGCTGTGCGGCGACCCGGCCGACGTGCACGCCTACCGTGTGGCTGTGCGCCGGATCCCCGAAGGCGGCGGTGGATCCGTCGAAGTGCACGATCGCCTCCCGGTGGGTTCGCCGATCGTGGTGCGCGGTCCGCGCAACGCCTTCCCGTTCGCCGTGCCCGGCCACGGATCACCCGCCACGCGTTCGCATTTCGTGGCGGGCGGCATCGGCGTCACGCCGATCCTGCCCATGGTCGAGCTGGCGCACCGGCTGGGCATCGAGTGGTCGATGGTGTACACCGGGCGCAGCCGGGACACCTTGCCGTTCCTCGGCGAACTGGCGAGATTCGGCGATCGCGTGGTCGTCCGCACCGACGACGAGCACGGGCTCCCCGATGCGAGCACCTTGCTGCCGGGCGTGCGGCCCGGTACCGCCGTCTATTGCTGCGGCCCGGTGCCGATGATCACCGTCATCGCCGACGCCGTTCGGGAAATGCCCTGCGCGGAACTGCATTTCGAGCGGTTCTCGCCACCGCCGATCGTGCGCGGCAAGCCGTTCGAGATCCAATTCGCCTCCACCGGGGAGGTCGTCGAGGTCGGCGCGGATCGCACCGCGCTCGACGCCGTTCTCACTTCCCGGCCCGATCGTCCGTACTCGTGCAGGCAGGGATTCTGCCGCACCTGCAAGGTGCGCGTGCTCGGCGGCGAACCAGATCACCGCGACAGCGTGCTCACCGACGCCGAACGCGAGGCGGGTGCGATGCTCGTCTGCGTCTCGCGCGCCGACGGCGGCCGCCTCGTGCTCGATCTGTGAGCTGACCTGCGGGTGTGTACGAGACGGTCGGGCCGGTGCTCGCGGATATCGGGTCGCGCCCGGCTTCGTCCGGTTTCTGGCGGATCAGGAAGCGCGGGTGCGCGCCAGCTCGGCCTCGACGGCCGCGACCCGATCGGAGTCGATTCCCCATGGGTGCTCGACACCGACCCGCCGGTCCAGATCCCACAGCACGCATTCCTCGTCAGGAGCCGCCACCAGCGACCACGCGACCACGGTGCGGCCGAGCTGTTCGGCCATCGAGCCGTGCGCCGGGTTCGGCGGTCCGGCGCCCTCCGGGAAGTGGTGCAGGAAGCGGCCGTAGGCCTTCGCGCAGAAATCGGCGTAGCGCATGGTGCACAGGATGAATCCGTGCCATGCCTCGTCCACCGCGTGTGACGGCATGCCGATCACCTGATCGTCGCGCATGGCCGCGCCGCAGCACAGCAGCCACTGCCGCAATCCCTTGTCCACCAAACCCCTTGGCTGCCAAGGGCACGTCTTGTAGACCGCCTCGGGCAGTTCCAGCGCGTCGACGGCGGCGCGTACGGCCGCCGGATCGATTCCGCGCGCCGGGGATCGACGGAACCTGAAGTTCACCACAGTTCACTGTACGTGCGCGCCGATCTGCCGCTACCGTTCTGACATGAGCGCACTCATCCTTCTGTTCGTCTTGCTGATGGTGCTGCTCCTCGTGGCGGTTCCGATCATCGTCGTAGTCGTCATCATCCGCTCGCAACGCAACCGGTTCATGCCGCCGCCCCCATACGGCGGGTGGGGCGGCTACCGCGGCGGCGGATACGACGAGGGGGGTTCCACAGATCCGTTCTGGGCGGCCGGCGGAGCCGGTTTGTTCGGCGGATCCGACCAACCCGGCGGCTCCAGCGGCGGGCATCACCACCACCACGACCATCATCACCACGGCAGCAGTTGCGGTGGCGGAAGCGGGTGCGGCGGCGGAAGTAGCTCCAGCTGCGGTGGCGGGAGCAGTTCGAGCTGCGGCGGGGGCAGTAGCTCCAGCTGCGGTGGTGGTAGCAGTTCCAGTTGCGGCGGCGGTTCCTGACGCACGATTTGACCTCAACATGACTTCAGGTTTCATGCTGATCTTCGTCCGAAGAAGGCAAGGAACGATGAAGGGTTGTGTCATGCGGGCTGTGCAAGCCAGTGAGTTCGGTGGACCGGAAGTGCTCGTCGTGCGTGAGCTGCCCGATCCGGTGGCCGGACCGGGGGAGGTGGTGGTCGACGTGGCCGCCGCGGACGTGATGTTCCTGGACACCCGGCTGCGGTCGGGCTGGGGGACCGATTTCTTCGCGATCGAACTGCCTTATGTGCCCGGCGGCGCGGTCGCCGGGGTGGTGGCTTCGGTCGGGCCGGGCGTCGATCCGTCCTGGGTGGGCAAGCGGGTGTCGACGCCCACCGCGGCCAGCGGTATCGGCGGGGGCCTGCCGATCGGCGGATACGCCGAGAAAGCGCTGGCGAAGGCGGACACGCTGGTCGCCTTGCCGGACGGGTTGACCCCGGCGCAGGCCGTCGCGCTGGCGCACGACGGCAGGACCGCGCTGGCGGTGTTCGACCGCGCCGCCGTCCAGCCGGGCGAATGGGTACTGATCACCGCCGCCGCCGGTGGGCTGGGCGTGCTGTTGATCCAGCTGGCCCGCGCGGCGGGCGCGAACGTCGTCGCCGCCGCGCGTGGCGCCGCCAAGCTGGAACTCGCCCAGCGGCTCGGCGCGACCGCGGTGGTCGACTACTCCGAGCCCGACTGGGCGGAGAAGGCGCGCGCCGCGACCGGGGGAGCGGGCGCGCACGTGGTGTTCGACGGTGCGGGCGGTGCGCTCGGCGAGGCCGCGCTCACGGTGGCCGCGGATGGCGGGCGTTTCCTCGGATACGGCGCTGCGGCAGGGGAATTCGCCGCACTGGATCGGGACGCCGCCGCGGCGCGCGGAGTCACGGTGTACGGGCTGTTCGACATCACCGGCGCCGGCATCGATTGGCCGGCGCTGGCCCGGCGCGCCCAGGAGGAGGTCGCCGCGGGGCGCTTGGAGGTCGTCATCGGCCAGACCTTCCCGCTCGACGAAGCCGCTCGGGCGCATGCCGCCATCGAGTCCAGGGCGGCGCTGGGGCGCACTTTGTTAACAGTGTGAACAATGCGTCGAACTGGACAATCGATGTAGTGCGCCGCCCCGGCGACGGCGCTAGGGTGCCGGGGTGGGAACTCTGCTCGTCGTGGTAATCGTCATCGTGGTGCTCGGCTTCGTGGTCGCTGTCGTGCAGTTCGCCAGCCGGCCGCCGAAGGAAGCCGAGCCATGGGACGACCACGACGACGCCGAGGACTACGAGGACGACTGGGACGACGACTATCGCGAGGGCTGACCCTGCGCCGGGGTCAGCACCACGACCGCGATGGGCCGCTTGGTCAGCTTCTGATAGGCGCTGTAGCGACCCTTGTTCACCTTGTCGACGAGCTCCCACCGCCGTGCGTACTCGGGATCGTCCGGCAGCGTCGCCCGCGCCCGCACCATGAGTTTCCGCCGCCCGACCTGGATTTCGCATTCCGGTCGCGCTCTCAGATTCGCCAGCCACCCCGGCGGCCGCGGCGACCCGCCGTTGGACGCCGTCACCAGATAGTCCGCGCCGTCGCGCGCGTACGTCAGCGCCGAGGTGCGCTCCTTGCCGGACTTGCGCCCCACCGTCCGCAGCAGCAGCGTCGGATTCCCCAACGGCAGCCGATGCCCCACCAATCCGCCACTGTTCTCGTACACCCACTGATGCGCCTTCAGCACCTTCGTGAACAGACCGGCCATACCTGACCCTCCAGTAAGTTTCCGACCCACCCACCCTAGGTCATCCCCCTCCGACTGGTCCGGAACCCACCCGACCCGGTAGCATCCCCAACGCTCGCGGTTCCCGCGGGATGGGGCGGTAGCTCAGTCGGTTAGAGCCGTGGACTCATAATCCATTGGTCGCGGGTTCGAGCCCCGCCCGCCCCACAAATAGGCCCTGATCAGGGGGTTTTGTTTTTTCACGAGCGGTTTCGATCTTGAACAGCGCTCGTCCACGATAGATAATGCGCCTTCGCATCGGGCCGTTGACAACCGGTAGAAGTGATCGTTGAAATAGCCCAACGATGATCGAACCTGACCCCCAACTCGAAGACGAACTCAAGGCCGCGCACGGCCTTTATCCGATCGGTGACCATGTGACCGGAGTGGTCACGCTGATTCCGCGACCCGGCGTTGTCGGACTGTTCGTCGACTTGGGCCATCCACCCACCGGATTCGTCGACATCCTGAGTCTGCCGTTTTCCGCCGAGCAATGGCCGGCCGTGGGCACAGTGACCGAGTTCGAGGTTCTCCAGCACACACGCGGCCAGGTTCGCCTCTGGCCTCTCGATCCCGCCTTCCGATCGAGCACGACAGGGTTTCCCGTCTCGAGCGAGTCCGAATGGTGCGCCGCCAAGAACCGCCACCCCGTCGGCTCCGCAGTCACCGCCGAGATCACCGACGTCTTCCCAAGCAACCGCGAATACTGCGTAGCATTCGACGGCCTCTGGTCCGTCCTGTCCTGGTCCGGCACGCCCCCCATCGTCGGCACCACCGCACAGTTCACCGTCGACCGGCATCTCGACGCGACCCGAAGAATTCGGCTGCGCAGCGCATGACGAACCCGGCATCCCGTCACGGCTTGTCCCTGAACGAGGCCCGCCTATCAGTGCAAATACCCATGCCGGCGGCCAAGTTGCTCCAATTCTCCAACTCGCCGCATCCGTGCCGGGCGTTTGCAGGCGGGGCGCGTCCGATCCCGCGCGTGAGTGGCACATGACGGAGAGGTCACTCGCGATCGGCCTCCGTCATGTGCCACTCGCGGGTTCTAGGCGGGCTGAGGACGGCGCCGGGGTGTGCTGGGTGCGGTGCGCCATTCGCGATCATCTTCGAGACCAGGCGCACCCTGACGCCCCTTCTTCCGCTGTCGCGAAATCTTGCTGCCGAGTCGGTCACTCACGGCGGAAAGATCGTCGAGCGGGAATCGCGGGCACTGGCCGGACGGCTCGGCGTCACGGTTTAGTCGACGGTTGTCGTTCGGTCCGTGTATATGGATGAGATTCGTCGCGAAGCGTTAGGGGCAAGCCACCAAACGGGGGTGAAGCTCGTATTCAGGCGCAGGCGCGGTTGAGTTCGTCGGTGTAGGGGTTGAGGTCGGTGACGTTCTCGTCTACCAGCGCGTTGGCGTAGGCGGTGATGGCATCCTGCTCCGCGCCTTGGGTGAGATAGGCCAGGGCGTTCAGTCGGTCGGACAGCTCTGCCGCCGTCGCGCCGTCGAGGGTGCCGCCGTTCGTGTCGATCGCGATGTTGATCAGTTCGATGGCCCTGGCGCAGAAGGGGGATCGGGCTTGCGCGGGGGCGGCGGGCAGGAAGAGCAGAGCGGCGGCGGTCGCGGCGAGCGCAGCGGCGAAGGACTTGGTCATGATTTCCTCTCAGAAGGTCGGGCTGATCGTAGACCGGCGGGAGAGCCCCCATTTCTCTTGGCTCGGTGGGTATCGAGACGGCGGTGGGCATGCCGAGTTGACGTATCCCGGCCCGCGCTGGACGCGGTTGGCAGACCGGGCGCGGTGGAAGGAAGGACGTAGACGAGATTTCTGCCATTAGCACGGCACCGGCGCGGGTGCCCGTGCTCACCTCCGGTTTCACCCCGGAGGGTGAGTGTTTCCGACCCCGGGGACGATGATGTCGCGCGCTTCCTGAGAGAAGAGTGAGAGAGGTCATATGCGGGAGGTCTTCAACGAACGGGCGAAGGCATCCCACCAGTCAGTTGAAGGAAGCATCATGACCAAAACCAAGGTTATCGCAGCCGTATCGGCGGCAGCCTGTGTGCCGCTGATCGCTTTCGGTTCGGGCGTGGCTACCGCCTCCCCCGAAGGAGCCCCTGTGCCTGCCCCTCCGGCAGCCGTGGACGTCTCCCAGCATGGGCAAGTGCAGACCAATGACGCATTCTTGTTCTGGGCGCCATTCTTCTGGCCGGTCTGTTTCTTCCCGCCGTTCATCTTCTTCTTCCCGGTCTGCCTCGCCTGATTCGCTGGGCAGCATCGCCGACAAAACGACGAACGCCGCACGGCACGCCCGCGCACCAGATCGTGGCGTGACCGTCGGCGTTTCGTCATCAAGGACGCACACCTGAACCGGCTGCATCCCGCACCATTGGTGATGGACGCCTGGTCGACGAGCCTTTCAAGTGCACAGCAGTATGTTCGCGCGGCATGGGGGGACGATCTTCCCTTCGACCGATTGGATGCGGCATGTTCGAGAAACTTGCGGGAACAGCTGCTGCGCTCGCAGCATGCGCGACACTGATCGGGGCGCAGGCGGGTACGGCGCGCGCCGCCGTTCCGGTCGTGCTGGGCGGCGGCTCCGGCATCGTCGTCAACGAGCAGGGCATCTGTTCGCTCACCACCATCGGGCACGATGGCGCGGGCCGGCTGGTGGGCTTCACCGCGGCTCACTGCGGTGGGGAGGGCAGCAGCGTCACCGCGGCGGCCGATCGCGAAGCAGGCCCGGTCGGGACTGTCGCCCAGACCAACGTCGACATGGATTACGCCGTCATCGTGTTCGAACCGGACAAAGTGGTGCCGGTGAGCCGCGTCGGCAACACGACGATCACCCAGGTGGGCGGCCCTGCGAAGTTCCCCGATATCGCGTGCAAGGAAGGCTATAGCACCGGTCAGACCTGCGGACTGACCTACGGAGACGTGGTGGAGCCCAGCACGTGGACCTGGACGCAGATATGCGTCGTCCCCGGTGACTCCGGTGGGCCGGTCGTAGTCGGGACGACGCTGGTGAGCATGGTGAACGCGTACGTGACGGTGCCGTGCCTCGGGCCGCAGCTCGGGATGAAGATGACCACCATCCTCGACGACGTCGACGCGCGCGGCGGCCCCGGAGCGGGGTTCCGCCCGATCTAGCCCGCCTGCGTACCCATCGCAACGGGTGTCGCCGACAACGCCCCTGCCGGGACGAATACGAAATCGCGGAGTCCGGCCTTCAGCGATTGCGTCCGCGGTAGTCGAGGCAGGCGCGGCCGTCGGCGGGCGGGTTCACCGGTGTGGCTTCGGCCGCGAAGGCCTCGGTGTACGCGCGCAAACCCTCGGCCAGCTTGCCCGCCATGTTCTCCAGTTGTTCGGGTCCCAGATGTTTGCCGAACGCGGCCGCGTCCAGCAGCTGCCTGCGCACGTCGTTGATCCGCGTTCGAGCGAAGAGGATGGGCTCGTGGTCCGGCATGCTCCGGCACCTTACCTCGAGTCGAACGTATTTTCGATCCCGGTGGACTGGCGCGTTGCACCGGGTGACTCCATCCCTGACGGGCCGCGCTTCCGAGCGTGGCCACCGTGTCAGCGGACATGTCAGGCCGGTGTCAGGACCGTATCAGCCGGGCTGGCGACAGTATCCGTGTGAACAGTTCAGCGATTACAGCTTCCGGGCTGCGAAAAGCATACGGGGACAAGACGATCCTCGATGGCATCGATTTGGAAATAGGTGCCGGCACGATCTTCTCTCTGCTCGGCCCGAACGGGGCGGGCAAGACCACGGCGGTGAACGTGCTGACCACCCTGCTGAAGATCGATGGCGGCACCGCGCGCGTCGCCGGGCACGATATCGCGACCGAGCCCGACGCGGTGCGCGCGGCGATCGGGGTGACCGGCCAGTTCGCGGCGGTGGACGATCTGCTGACGGGGGAGGAGAACCTGCGGCTGATGGCGGATCTGCACCATTTGCGGCCCCAGGAGGGCAAGCGGGTGGCCGCCGAGTTGCTGGAACGGTTCGATCTGACCGGATCGGCGCGCAAGCAGGCCTCGACCTACTCCGGGGGTATGCGCCGGAAACTGGACCTGGCGATGACGCTGGTCACCAAGCCGCGGATCGTCTTCCTGGACGAGCCGACCACCGGACTCGATCCGCGCAGCCGCCGCACCATGTGGGAGATCGTCCGGGAACTGACGACCGAGGGTGTGACGATCTTCCTCACCACCCAATACCTCGAGGAAGCCGATCAACTGGCCGACCGGATCGCGGTGCTCGACCAGGGCCGCATCGTCGGCGCGGGCACGCCCGACGAACTCAAGCGCCGGATACCCGGCAGCCACATCCGGCTCCGGTTCACCCACGTCGACGACCTGGACGCGGCGGCGCGGATTCTGCCCGCCGCCACCCGCGACGACGAGGCGCTGATGTTGCGTGTCCCGGGTGACGGCGGGACGAAATCGCTGCGGGAGCTGCTGAACCGGCTCGCCGAACACTCGGTCGACGCCGACGAGGTCTCCGTCCACACCCCTGATCTCGACGATGTCTTCTTCGCCCTGACCGGTCACGCCACCACGGAGGCTGTCGCACAATGAGCACCATTTCCGCACCGCTGGCCGATTCGTCGATCATGCTGCGCCGCAACTTCAAGCACATCGCCCGGACCCCGGTCACGATATTCAACGCGGCTCTGATGCCGGTCGTGATGATGCTGATCTTCGTGTACGTGTTCGGCAACGCGTTCGACGTCGGAGAACAGTACATCGACTACGCGACGCCGGGCATGATCCTGCTGGCCATCAGCTACGGGTTGTCGGGCACCGCGGTGTCGGTGAGCTCCGACATGGCCAAGGGCGTCATCAACCGGTTCAAGGTCATGAGCGTCTCCCGTGGCGCCGTGCTGACCGGCCATGTGGCGGCCACCGTGCTGACCAACGTGGTGGCCATCGCCGCCGTCCTCGGTGTGGCGTTCGCACTGGGGTTCCGGTCGCCGGCGAGCGCGCTCGACTGGCTCGGCGCGATCGGCATCATGGCGGCGACATCGTTCGCGGCCGCCTGGCTCACGGTCGCGCTGGGAATGGCCGCGAAGACGCCGGAATCCGCGGGTATGACGGTGGTGCCGCTGATCATGCTGCCGTTCGTGAGCAGCGCGATCGTGCCCGCCGAGCAGATGGGGCCCGGCATCCGGCAGTTCGCGCAGTATCAGCCCTTCACGCCGATCATCGAAGCGTTGCGGG
This sequence comes from Nocardia implantans, assembly GCF_035544775.1. Lineage (NCBI taxonomy): Bacteria > Bacillati > Actinomycetota > Actinomycetes > Mycobacteriales > Nocardiaceae > Nocardia > Nocardia implantans. The sequence continues at coordinate 504,272 of NZ_JAYKYQ010000002.1, forward strand.
GGTTTCTGTTCGGCCACCCCTCCGGCGGTTACACGGCCGCCGCGCTCGCCTGGTGCGCCGGGTTCGCCCTCGTCGGATACCTGTGGTCGCGCGCCACATTCGACAAGCGCGTGTAGTCGATCCGCCGGCTCTGCCAGCCCCTGTTCCACCCTCACAGGAGACAGCCATGCCCACATTCGAGACCCCGGAACCGATCGACGTCACCATCGACGTGCTCTCCGGTCACGTCACGGTGATCGCCTCGGACCGCACCGACACCGTCGTCGCGGTCCGCCCTGCCGACCCGTCCAAAAAAGGCGACGTGCGCGCCGCCGAGCAGACTCGAGTCGAATTCACCGCGGCCGCTTTGACCGTGAGAACGCCGAAAGACTGGCGGACCTACACCCCGTTCGGCGGCAACCCGTCGATCGAGCTGACCGTCGAGGTGCCCATCGGCTCGCGGCTGAAGGGCACCGCCGCGGTGGGCCGATTGCTGGGCGCGGGCGAACTCGGCGAGTGCGACCTGGAGGTATCCGCGGGCGACATCACCGTGGAGCGTCCGCGCGATTCGGTGACCGCGAAAACCGCCAAAGGCGACATCCGCATCGGCGAAGCGTCGCGCGGCGTGCTCCGGCTGGAAACGTCCATGGGCGAGGTGCAGGTCGGAATCAGCCCGCGCAGTGCGGTGGAGCTGGAAACCAACGCCCTGCACGGCGCCGTGCGCAACCAGATGGGACCGGTGGACCGGGCGGACGGCAACGCGGACGTCGTGCGGGTGTACGCGCGCAACTCCTACGGCAACATCGTCATCCGGCACGCCACCGCCGCCTGACCCGCTCCGTGCCCCGTCAGCCGGCGAGCGCGGCGGCGACCAGTTCGCGCCAACTCGCCTGCGCTCCCTCGCTCGTCGCCTCGGTGAACCGTTGGTCACCGAGGCGACGTCGTGCTGTCTGCTCGATTCGGGTCACATCCGGCTGGGACCGGTCGGACAGACCGCGCACCCCGGCGCCGGCCGCGAGCAGTCGCACGGCCTGCTCGTCGTGGCCCGCGCGCAGCGCCAGGTCGGCGATCCCCACGAGTATCTGCGCGATCAGCGGCGCGTACCCCGTGTCGGCTGCCGCACGGAAGGCGGCGGCGTGTTGTTCGCGGGCTTCGTCGAGACCGGCTGCGAGGTAGCCGAGCAGGCTGTGGGTCAGCGCCGTGACGTAGGGCTGTTCCGCATCGCTGCCCAGCATGGTCGCCGCGATCTCGATCTGCCGGCGTGCCTGCTCGGTGTCGCCGCTCCACCGGGCCAGCTCCGCCTTGGTCATGGCGAGTTCGGCCAGCGCGTTCGGCCAGGCCGACCGATCCGCGTGCCGCTGCGCCTCCGCCATGGCCGCCGCGCTCGCCCGCGTGTCACCGAGCAGCCAGTACAACTGAGCCTGCCGGGCCCGCATGAGGAAGATGTCCTCGATCGCGCCGACCTCGGCCACTACCGCGATCGCCTGTTCGAGGTACTCGCACGCACCGGCGAACTCACCGCGCATGGCGATCCGATTCGCCAGTTCGGTCAGAGCGAACGAAATACCCCAGCGCTCGCCGATGGCCCTGAACTCGGCCAGCGCCGTCTCGAGATACTCGTCCGCTTCCCGCCCCGCCCGGCCGAGCGCGATCCGCGCCTTGCCCAACTGCAGCCGCGCCAGCGCCCGCACCCAGGGGTCGTCGTCGGTGAGGAGCGGTTCGAACGCGGGCAGCAACGCGTCCGGCCCCTGCAACATCTGTTCCAGCGCGGCCACGAACGCCAGCAGCGGGTACCGGCTGGGACCGCGCCGGCTGAACCGGTATGCCTTGCGGATCCATTCCGCCACTTGGCGCTCGTCACCCGGCCCGGAACTCATGAAATGCGCGATCAGCCCGTACACCCTGGCCCTGGTCTCGTCGTCCACCTCGCCGGACGTCTCGGCAGCCGCGGTGATCAATTCCATGCCCTCGGCCTTGTGCCCGCCGAGCCACCAGTACCAGCCCGTGGCCGCCGCGAGGCGCATCGCCCCGGCCGCGTCCGAGGCCGCGAGCGCGCCGCGCATCGCGACAGCGATGTTGTCGTGTTCGACCTCGAGCGTGGCCAGCCACTCCAACTGCTCGGCTCGGCGCAGGTGCGGCTCCGCGCTGTCGGCGAGTTCGGTGAAGTACGCCAGATGCGCTCGGCGCGCCGATTCCGATTCCCCCGACTCCGCGAGCCGGTCGCGGGCGTACTGCTTGATCGTGTCGAGCATCCGGAAGCGCGGCCCGCTGTCCTCCACGGTGAGCAGCAGCGATTTCTCGGTCAGCGCGGTCAGTAGCTCGAGCACCTCCCACCGCCCGACCGTCACGCTCTCCTCACCGTCGACGTGCGCGCAGACCTGCTCGGCGGCCTCCAGGCTCGCGCCGCCGGAGAACACCGCGAGCCTGCGCAGCACCATCCGTTCCGCGTCGGTGAGCAGCTCCCAGCTCCAGTCGACCACCGCGCGCAACGTCCGGTGCTGTGGGATCGCGGTCCGGCTGCCGCCGGTGAGCAGGCGGAACCGATCGTCGAGGCGGTGGGCGAGCTGATCGAGCGACATGGTGCGCAGCCTGGCCGCGGCCAGTTCGATGGCCAGCGGGATGCCGTCGAGCGCGCGGCAGACGCGCGCCATGGTCGCCAGGGTGGAGGCGTCGGCGGTGAGATCCTTGCGCACCGCGCCGGCCCGGTCCCGCAACAGCTGAACGGCCGGGGAGGACTCGATTTGGCCGGGGTCCGCGTCCTGCGCCGGTAACGCCAACGGCTCCACCAGCCACAACGCCTCGCCCATGATGCCGAGCGGTTCCCGGCTCGTCGCGAGGATCCGCAGCCGCCCGCACTCCCCGAGCAATCGGTGGGCGAACGCCGCGGCGGACTCGATCACGTGCTCGCAGTTGTCCAGGATCAACAGCGTCTCGCGCTCGCGGATCGCCGCGACGAGCCGGTCCATCGGTTCGGTGTTCGGTGCGCCGCCGAGCAGCGCGTCCCGCAGCCCCAGCGCGGCGAGCGCCGATTGCGCCAGGTCGCCGCTCGCGCCGATGGACGCCAGTTCCACCAGCCAGGCCCCGTCCGGCAGGTCATCGAGCATGGTCCGCGCGGTTTCCAGGGCCAGCCTGGTCTTGCCCGAACCCCCGTGGCCGGTCAACGTGGTGAGCCGATGGTTCGCGATGAGTTCGCGCACGGCGGCGACGTCGGCGTATTTGCCGATGAATGTGGTCAACTCTGCCCGCAGATTCGTCTTGCGGCCGGCTTCCTCGGACCGCACTTCACCGCGCAGCAGTGCGACGTGGAGCGCGGAGAGCTCCGGCGAGGGATCGACGCCCAACGTGTCGGCGAGCGCTTCGCGTGCGCGCTGGTACACGACCAGTGCCTCGGCGCCACGCCCGGCGGCGCCGAGCGCACGCATCAGCGCGGCGACGAGCCGTTCCCGTACCGGGTGCATGGCCACCAGCTCGGTGAGTTCGGTGATCAGTTCCGTGCCGCGGCCGAGGCGGATCTCCGCTTCGTATCGGTCCTCCATGGCGGCCAGGCGCAGCCCCTCCAGCCGGGTGACCACCGTGTCGAAAGCCGCGCTGTCCGGTATCCCGACATCCTGCATGGGCGCACCGCGCCACAGGCCGAGAGCTTCGCGCAGGAGTTCGGCCCGGCGCGTGTCGTCACCGCCGCGGGCTTGGTCGAGAAGCTGCTGGAACCGCACGGCGTCGACGGCGTGGGGTCGCACCGTCAGCCGGTATCCGCCCGCCTGCCCGTCGAGCGACCCCTCCGGCAGCAGCCTGCGCAGCCGGGAGACCAGCGCCTGCACGGCGTTCGCCGCGTCGGCGGGCGGCTGCTCGCCCCAGATCCAATCGACCAGCGTCGTTCTCGGGACCGTGCGGCCCGGTTCGAGCGCGAGGGCGATCAACAGCGCCCGCAATCGGGCACCCGGTACCTCGATCGATCCACCGTCGTCTAGCCGGATCTCGAGCGGTCCAAGCATCCCGATCTGCACCGGCCCATTCTGCCGTGGGCTCGAGGTGGTCGGCGTGGCCGCCCGTTCCCCGGGATGACGAGCACTGCTTGCGGGTGGGAAATGAACTCGCTCAGTTCGCATCGGAGTCGCGCCACGAATGCAAGGGACGAATTCTCGGACCGGCAACTTTTATACTCACCGGTAACTGCTGGAACTGCCAATTGCCGGTAAGTAGCTGACTGCTTATTTCCGACTATGGGAAGTGTCTGACATCGAACTTTGTGGGTGGTTGCTGTTTGCGAGTCGCACCCGTGTTGACGGATGGGAAGGGGAACGGGCAGAATCGGCCGGGTTGGTCCCGGGGGTGGAGGAGTTATGCGCGTAAAAACCGATATCCATTTCGCCGTCGGCGTCCATCCCGCACAGGTCTTCGATGCGGTCGCCGCGATCGAATTGCTTCCCGAATGGTCGACGCATTCGGATGCGCGCGTGGCCACTCGTGACGAATCCGGTCGTCCGCAGCGGGTTTACGTCACCGCGGAGACCCCGCTTGGCAGGTCCGATCTCCAGGTGCTGGAGTACGAGTGGACCGAGGATCGAGTGTCCTGGCAGGTCGTGGACAGCTGTGTCGGGGTCGGCGGCGGTGGCTGGTTCGAAGTCTCCGAGGACGTCTCGGGATCGCAGGTCTGGTATCACACCGAGCTGCAATCCTCGCTCCTGCTGCCCGGCCTGCTGCTCAAGCGCACTGTGCGGCGGGAGGCCGAGACCGTCGTGCAGAACTTCATCGAATTCGCCGAAGGATTCACCGCTCCTGGGCAATCCCGCGCCGTATAGGAATCCGCCTGCGAGACAGCCGATTCCGATAACCGGGGCGGTAAGCGCGGCCCATTGGCTACTGTCGATTTCGGCGACGTTCGAATTGGGGCAACTGCCGTCGCGGGACCGGCTCGTGCCGATGGGGTCGGCTCAATAGGACACGCGCGTCATGCGAATCTCGGAGATCGACACGCCGCGGCGGCGGCGGAACAATCCGCGCAGGGTTCCGGCATTGAGGTAGCCCACCTTGGCGGCCACCGCGTCCACCGTGAGCGAGGTGGTTCGCAGCAACTGCACGGCGCGTTCCAGGCGGATGTCGTGCACGAATTCGGTGGGGGACATGCCGAGTTCGGCGTGGGTGGCCCGCTGCAGGCTGCGTTCGGTGACACCGATGGCGCGAGCGGCCTGGGATATCCGGAAATTCTCGCCCAGATGGGCGCGCACCCAGCGTTCGAAGGCGGCGGTGACGGAATCGCCACGGGCGATGATCTCCGGAACGATGAACTCACGTTGCGGTCGTCCCGCGCCCACCGCCAGGTAGCGCATGGCGCGTTCGGCCAGCGCCGGGCTCTTGCCCGCGATCAGCGACAACGCGAGGTCCATGTGCGACAGCGCGGCGCCCGCGGTGGTGACGCGCGGGCCGCGGCACAGCGTGCGTCCCTCGTCGAGTTCCACGCTGGGGTAGCGGCGCCGGAAGCTGGGACCGAGCCACCAGCTCGTGGTCGCCGGGGAACCGTCCAGCACGCCCGCCTCGGCGAGGAAGAACGTTCCGGTGCAGGCCCCGGCGAGGTGCGCGCCCCGATCGCGGGCCGCCACCAGCCGGTCGAGCACCGGCCGGCTGGCGGGTGCGGAAACGAGGTCGATCAGCGCCGCGGCCTCCATGACGTTCACGGCGGGCACGATCATCAGCTCGAACGCGTCGCCGAGCTCGTCGAGCGGGACCGTCGGCACGGTGTTGCCGTTGCCGGATCGCACCGTGGTCCCGAACGACGCGCTGCGCACCCGCCACGGCTGCGGCGGGTCGGGCAGTTCGGTGCGCACGGCGTTGGCGGTGTTGAAGGTCTCCAGCAAGGCGGCGTATCCGAAATCGGCTACGCCGTCCACTACGAAGACGACGACATCCATGTCGGAAACGGTACCGAAGATGTCGTTCACGACACTCGGTTCCGCCGGGATTCTGTCCTACCGTCATCGCGAGACGGTTGCCCGCCGACAGCGCGAGGGAGCCGATCGGACCGCCGTACACCGCTCGGGAGCGTGACCATGATCGAAACGACCGGGACGCATCACATCCGGCTGACCGTGACCGATATCGCTCGGTCGCGTGCCTTCTACCGCGACGTGCTCGGTTTCCCCATCGCCGCCGAATCGCCGGGCAGTCCGGACGATCCTGCGGTGCGCACCGATCCGATGCGGCTGTTCGGCGGGGTGGTGTTCCAGGCCAACGGCATGTTGCTCGGCCTGCGCCCGGTCGCCGATCCGGCGGACCGATTCGATTCCGAGCGGGTGGGTTTGGACCATCTCAGTTTCACCGTCCCGGCGCGGGACGATCTGGTGGCCGCGGCCGCTCGCCTGTCCGAGGCGGGCATCGAGCACGGCGAGATCACCGAGATGGCCGATTTCGGCATCGCGATCCTGTCGTTCTCCGATCCGGACGGCATCCATCTCGAACTCACTGCGCCCCTGTGAGTTTGCCTCTGCCCGCAGCGGGCATGCCCGATCGGGTATGAACGCTGTTCTGATGAAGGCTTGGACGACCGGCCGTGCGAGCGGTGCGGTCGGCCGGGGAGGTAGGCCGATGCTGGTCCAGCGTGCGCGACCGCGAAAGCTGTCCGAGGGTTCGGCCTTGCCGAGTCCGAGCGCCCTGCTGTGCGCGCTGGGCGGCCAGCACGTGGATGGCCCGGTGAGCCGGTGGGCGCGCGAGCTGACCGAACTGCACCGGCAGTGCCGGGAGGACGGGCGAGAGTCGGTCGACACGCGGCGGCGACGCGCCGAGCTGGTCGATCGGATCGACACCTGGGCGGCGCTGCACCTGCCGAGTGCCGACCCCGCGGTGCGGGTGCACGACGAGAGCCTCGGCGAGATGATCGACCGGATGGCCGCCGTCGCGGAAGACGCGTTCCATCTGCTCATGCACGACGATCCCGGTGGCGAGCGCATGCACGCGGCATGGACCCGGCTGGCCGAACTGGAGATCGCCTATACCGATCTGGTGCGCGCGATCGGCGACGGCCGTCGCCGTCTTCCGTCCGAACGGACCGGGGTTCCTGCCGCGCCGGAGTCCAGGTGAGCGCAGGGACGGCGAGCGCGGGCCGATGCGCCGGCGAACGCGCTGTCCATCGGCGTCGAAGGCCGTCGCGGGGAGCGCGTCGCGGCCTCGCGCGACGGGCCGTCCACGGCGCAGACGCGCGCGCTGTGCCGTGGCCGATCGAACCGCCCGGACGAGAGGGCGTAGGCTTGGCGCTCCGACGGACGGCGCGACTTCTGGGAGCGGTGCATGAGCAAGGGTGAGGGGACTCCTCCCGCGACGACGCGGACCGGCACGATCAGCGTGCGGGTGCCCGCGGTGTCCGAACAGCTGGCGATGTTGCGTGCCTTGGCCGAGACCGTCACGCTCATGGCCGATTTCGGCATCGACGAGGTGACCGACATCCGGCTCGCCCTCGACGAGGTGGCCAGCGCGCTGGTGCTGGACGCGGTGGACGGCGCGGAGCTGGAGTGCGCGTTCGGCTTCGAGGACGACGCGGTGGACGTGCGCGTCTCCACCGTCACGGTGTCGGACAGCAGCCCGGACGAGTCCGGTTTCGGCTGGCACATCGTGGCGACGCTCACCCACTCGGTGTCGGCCACCCGAGGCGCGCACGACGCCGCGGCGGGCGGCTACCCGACTGTCGTCGACTTCCGGTGGGTGCGCGGCGGCTCGAATAATGAGTAGCGAGCCGAATCAGGTCGCTTCCAAGCGGAAATCGCGGGGAGATACCTACGACAATATCGAGCCGCTCTTCGCCGAACTGGCCGCGCTGGCTCCGGACGATCCGCGCCGCGAAGCCCTGCGCACCGAGGTGATCGAGCGGTGCCTGCCGCTGGCCGAGCACATCGCGCGCAAGTTCAGCGGCCGCGGCGAGAGCTTCGAGGACCTGTTGCAGATCGCGCGGGTGGGCATGCTCGCCGCCGTCGACCGCTTCGATCCGGGGCACGGCGCGACCTTCCTCTCGTTCGCGGTGCCGACGATCATGGGCGAAGTGCGCAGGCATTTCCGCGACTACGCCTGGTCGGTGCGAGTGCCGCGCCGGCTCAAGGAGATTCAGTCCACCATCGGTCCGACGGTGGAGATCCTGTCGCAGCGGCTGGGCCGGATGCCGCGGGCGCGGGAGATCGCCGAGGAGCTGGGCGCGGATCTGAACGAGGTGACCCAGGCGCTGATCGCCCGCAACGCCTACCAGACCTCATCGATCGACGCCGCCTCCGACACCGACGAGTCGGAGTCCGGCGGTCCCTCGCTGCTGGACACGCTCGGCGCCGAGGACCCTGACTTCGGCACCGTGGAGAACTACCTGGCGGTGAAGCCGCTGCTGGCGGCATTGCCCGAACGCGAGAAGCAGGTGCTGGTGATGCGCTTCTTCGACTCGATGTCTCAGGAGCAGATCGCCCAGCGGATCGGGTGCTCGCAGATGCAGGTCTCGCGGATTCTGTCGAAGACCTTGAAATCGTTGCGCGAGCAGGCGCTGCGGGACTGACGCGCGCCCCGGGCGGCATTCAGTCGCCGGTCAGCTCGCCGTGGTAGCCCCGCATCGCCTGCACGACGGCGACCAGCACGCGGTGCGCGGCGCGCAGGTCCGCGTCGGGCAGTTCGGCCATCGCGGCGCGGGTCCGCTGCCCGAGCGGTGTGAAGAAGCCGCGGGCCACGTCCATGCCGTGCTCGTCGTAGTGCAGGATGACCCGCCTGCGGTCGGCCGGATCGGCGGCGCGGCGCAGGTGGCCGGAATCGATCATGCGCTCGACCAGGTAGGTCACCGCCGACGAGGAGATTCCCATCAGCTTGCCGAGCGCGCCCGCGGTCAGCGGCGCGCCCTCGATCTCGGCGGTCGCGACGTGCATCAGTGCGCGGAAGTCGCCCGCGCGCAGGTCGTGCGACCGCGCGAAGACCTGCCCGATCTGCTCCGAGATCGCGGTGAGTGCCCGGATGTCGGCGGCGATGTCGGCTTCCAGTCCGGTGCGGTCCGGTCTGTCGACGTTCGGATCAGCGGTCAATGGGGCATCCTTTCGCACACGGGCGTCAGCGTAGTTCACCGAGGTGTCTCAATTGCTTAATATTTCAGTTTCTGAGAGAGTTGCGGGGTGAGTGCTTGGGATCGTTATGCGTCGGTGGTGACCGCCCGGACCTCGTGGGTGCTGCTCGTGGTGCTCGCCGCGGCATCGATCGGCCTGATCGGCGCGGTGGGCGAAAACGAGTCCGCCGGGCAGGCCCCCACCGCGCTGCCGTCCTCGGCGGAATCCGCGCGGGTGGAACAGGCGCTGAAGGAATTCCCGGACGCGGGGTCGGCCGCGGCGATCATCGTGGTCACGCGCGCCGACGGCGGCGAACTGACCGATGACGACCGCGACGCCACCGTGGCGGCGGTGGCCCGCGCGTCGGGACGCGCCCCTGGTCCGACCGACCTGCTCGCCTCCCCGGATCGGAAAGCGGCGATCGGGCAAGTGCCCGTGGACGCCGAGCTGAGCGGATTCGCGCTCACCGACCGCATCGGCGACATCCGTACCGTCGCCGGGGACGGGCTGCCCGACGGACTGTTGCTGCAGGTCACCGGCGGTCCGGCATTCGGCGCCGACATCGCCGACTCGTTCTCCGGCGCGAACGTCACCCTGCTGGCGGTGACCGCGGTGGTCGTCGCCGTGCTGCTGATCGCGACCTACCGTTCCCCGGTGCTGTGGCTGGTGCCGCTCGCGGTGGTGGGCGCGGCCGATCGGGTGGCCACCGGCGCCGGAACCGCGCTGGCGCGCCTGACCGACCTGACCTTCGACGGCTCGACCTCCGGTGTCACCAGCGTGCTGGTGTTCGGTGCCGGCACCAACTACGCGCTGTTGCTGGTGTCGCGCTATCGCGACGAACTGCACCGGGAAGCCGACCACCGCACCGCCTTGCGCCAGGCGGTGCGGCGCGCCGGGCCCGCGATCCTGGCCAGCAACGTGACGGTGGTCGCCGCGCTGCTGGTGCTGCTGCTCGCCTCGGTGCCGAGCACGCGCAGCCTCGGCGTGATGGCCGCGCTCGGCTTGCTGGTGGCGGTGGTGTTCGTGCTGCTGGCGCTGCCCGCCGCGCTCGCGTTGTGCGGGCGTAACGTGTTCTGGCCGTTCGTGCCGCAGGCCGACGACCGCGATACCGCCGATGAGGGCATCTGGCACGCCATCGCCGCGCGTGTGGTGCGCAGGCCCGCGGTGGTCGCCGCAAGCGCCATCGCGGTGCTGGTCGTCTGCGCGACCGGGTTGCTGTCGACGCAGGTGGGGTTGTCGCAGACCGAGCAGTTCCGGGTTCGCGCGGAGTCGGTGGAGGGATTCGACGCCCTCGCCCGGCACTTCCCCTCCGGCGCCTCCGATCCCGCGATCGTCCTCGCGCGCAGCGACGCGGCGGTGGGCATCGACGCGGCGTTCCATCGCACGGAGGGCGTGGTGATGACCTGGCAGACCGGCGCCTCGCCGACCGGGCTCACCCGGTGGTCGGTGGTGATCGACGCGCCGCCGTCGTCGGCGCGCGCGTTCGACACGATCGAGGCGCTGCGGGCGTCGGTGGCCGCTGTGCCAGGGGCCGACGCGATCGTCGGCGGTACCGATGCCCAGGCGCTGGACGTACAGACGGCCGCGAGCCGCGACCGGAAGCTGATCATCCCGCTCATCCTCGTCGTGGTGCTGGTGGTGTTGCTGGCCCTGCTGCGGGCGGTGCCCGCCGCGGTGCTGCTGGTCGCGGTGACGGTGTTGAGCGCGCTGGCCGCGCTCGGTCTCGGCAGCTGGATGAGCGAGCACGTGTTCGGCTTCCCCGCGTTGGACATCAGCGTGCCGCTGTTCGCGTTCCTGTTCCTGGTCGCACTCGGCGTCGACTACACGATCTTCCTGGTGACCAGGGCCCGCGAGGAGACTCCCCGGCACGGCACCACGCGCGGCATGGTGCGGGCGGTGTCGGTGACCGGCGCGGTGATCACCAGTGCCGGCATCGTGCTCGCCGCGGTGTTCTGTGTGCTCGGCGTGCTCCCGCTGATCACATTGACGCAGGTCGGCATCGTGGTCGGCCTCGGCATCCTGCTCGATACGTTCGTCGTGCGCACGGTGGTGATCCCCGCGCTGTTCAGCCTGATCGGGCGCAGGATCTGGTGGCCGAGCGCACTGCGGCTCGTCGAGGAGGAGGGCGACGGGCGCGCCGCCGCGGATCAGTCGGCCGGCGCCCAGCCGGGGCCGCGGAACAAGTAGCCGCCGCGGGCGCGCCACGACGGCGCACCGCGCAGGTCGCGCCAGATCGAGGCCCACTCGTGGGTGGCGACGCGCGCCGGATTGAACGTCTCGATGTTCTTGGTCAGCCCGTAGCGGACGCGTTCGCCCTCCGGCTCGAAGGTGCCGAACAGCCGATCCCAGATGATCAGGATGCCGCCGTAGTTCTTGTCCAGGTAGCGGTCGTTGGAGCCGTGGTGCACGCGATGATGGGAGGGGGTGTTGAACACGAACTCCAGGGGGCGCCACAGCGTCGCCACGCGCTCGGTGTGGATGAAGAACTGGTAGACCAGGCTGACCGACTGTTGCAGCAGGATCATCCAGGGCGGGAAACCGGCCAGCGCCAGCGGCAGCCAGTAGGGCAGCGAGCTGAACGGGGTCCACGGCTGGCGCAGGGCGGTGGAGAGGTTGTAGAACTCGCTGGAGTGGTGCACCACGTGGCTGGCCCACAACACGCGCACCGTGTGATGGGTGCGGTGATACCAGTAATAGGCGATCTCGTCGGCGAAGAACAGCGCGACCCAGGTCAGCGGATGGTCCGCGGGAAGATGCACCGGGGCGAGAAGGTACGCGGCGGCGTAAACCGCGACCACCACGAGTTTCCAGCCGAGATTCACCACCACGTTCCCCAGTCCCATGAGCACGCTGGTGCGTGCGTCGCGGAACTGGTAGCCGAGTTGGTCGTCGTCTGGCAGCAGGTGGAAGGAGGCCGCTTCCAGGGCCAGGCAGAGCACGAAAACCGGTATGGCGTGGGCGATCAGGTCGAACAAGGGGTCAATCTTCCGGTGCTGCTTGGGCGTCCACCAAGCGGGTGAGCAGGGTGTACGCGGTGTCGTAGGCCGCGTCCGAGTCGCGGCGGGCGATGCACTCCGCGAGTGCGCGATGCGCGCCGGGGTCGATGTACTCCTTGTTCAGGCCGAGTTCGGCGACGAGCTCCATGCCGATCCCGAAATAGCCCGCCACCAGGGTGTTCAACGCCAACCGGTAGGCGAGGTTGCCGGAGCCGTCCAGGATCGCGACCCAGAACGCCAGATCGGCCTCCACGACGGTGTCGAAGGGCGCGGTGGCGTCCGGGTAGGTCGCCGCGGCGCGTCGCACCGCCGCCAGCTGCTCGGCGTCGGCGTGTTCGGCGCACAACCGGGCCGCGTCGGCGGCGACCGAACGCCGCATCACCGCGATGTCGTGCAGGATCCGCCGCGCGGGCACCGCGCCGGAGCGCGTGAGCGCGGTGAGGATGTCCAAGCCCGCGTGCGAGCGCCAGTCCAGAACCCGCGTCTTGCCGCCGGGCGTGACGCGCACCAGCCCGCTCTGCTGGACGCGCTTGAGCGCTTCGCGGACGGCGTGGCGGTTCACCTGGAACATCTCGGCCAGTTCGCGCTCGGAGGGCAGCGTCGCCTCCGGCGCGAGCTTGCCGCTCAAGATCGCGTCGATGATCTGGCCGAACACCACATCGGAGACGGCGGTGCGGGCGACCGCGGCGAATTCCATGCCGCCGAGTGTCGCGCAGAAGGGTCAACACGTCAACTGGTTGGACCAGTTGGTCGGAAGAAAAAGGCGGATGACCGCTCGATGCGGCCATCCGCCTTATGCGCTTCGGCCGGGCGCGTCGCTCAGCTCGCGTGCGCTCCGTGCGCGGCGCTACGGTCAGTGCTTGAAGGCGTCCTTGACCTTCTCGCCCGCGTCTTTCAGGTCGGACTTGATCTGGTCGGTGCGGCCTTCGTCGCGCTTGCCGCGGTCGCCCGCCGCCTCGCCGAACTTTTCCTTGGCCTGACCAGCGAGTTTATCGGTCTTGTTCTTCGCCTTGTCGACTGTGCTCATGTCACAACCTCCTTCTGAAGCGACCGGCCGGCCATCTTCAGCCGGTCTTCTTCGCAGTAGCCCGTTATCCGGCGGCCAAACATCGGCCATTTCCGCCGGAAAAGCAGAAGACCCGGCGGAAACCGGGTCTTCGCGGAAATCTCGCGTATTCGGAATCGAGGCCGGATCCGCGTAATGGGCGGTTTCCGGCACGGGGAACTTTACGCGGCGGGAACCGTCGGCGGCGTCAGAAGTCCTTGCAGCACACCCACACCCGCGCCGACGGCCGCGCCGACGGCGATGGCCGGGGAGGCGACGAATCCGTAACCGATGGCGGCGCCGAGGGCCATGACGGCGATCGTTCCGGTCGGAATCATCGGCAGGCCCGCGATGGCGCCGCAGATCGCGCCGATGACCGCACCGATCGAGGCCACCGGCGAGGCCACCATGCTGCCAACCGAGGCGCCGATGGCGGTGGAGCCGATGAGGTCGGCGGCGATGCGGTCCGAACGCGACGGTTCGAAGCCCGCAGAATCCAGGGTCTGCGCGATGCTTGCTTCCGGACCCGCGATCGCGTCGTTGAACATCTTGCCCTGCTCGGGAGTCATGAAATCGGGACGGCCGATCACCACCGAACCCACGCGCAGCGTGCCGGGCGGCGCCTCGATCGGCGCGACCGCGGGAGCCGGGGCGGCGGGGTTGGGCAGGTGCAGCCGCTGCGGCTCGATCGGCGCGAGCACGTTCGGATCCGGCATCGGCCGGTTGACGCTCAGGTCGTTGCGGCCCGCGGAGACCGGGGGCGCGGGCGGAAGGAACTCGGGCGGAACAGCTCCGGGGTCCGCGGGATCGGCCGCAGGGACGATGCCGAGGCCGGGCGCCGGGGCGAACGGGATCTGGACGGAGATCTCCGGCAGCAGCGGGTCGGCGGTGGCGCCGGCGGCGGCGCCGACCAAGGACAACGGGATGGCGCTCGCGACGACCAGAGTGACGGCGCGGCGTAAGAAGGGGTGTGCCGCAGTTTCGATTTCGGGTACTGCTGTGCCCATGAACTTACCCACCTCATTCTGAAGAGGACATATACCTACCCTTCTAGTTCGGTTCAGAAAGCCTTACGGATGCGCGGCAGTTCCATTTCTTTCGCGCGGGCGAGGAACCGCGCGTACGCCAATCGAATCCGCGTGCCGCCGACGAATAGCGGTGGCGCCGAGAGCCGGTCGATGGAAACTGCGGTTGCGGTTCAATTCATCGACGGTAATCAGGAAATCGCGCCCGAAACGGGTTTTCGCCCCGCTGAGCGGCTTCCGATCCGCATGGGTGACCGGGGAAGCGCCCCGGGGCCGATCGGCCCCGGGGCGCGACGCGTCAGGAAGCGGCGTCGAATCCGGCGCGCAGATCGGCGAGGATGTCGTCGATTCCCTCGATGCCGACCGCGAGCCGGACCAGGCCCGGGGTGACGCCCGCGGCCAGCTGCTCTTCCGGCGTCAGCTGCGAGTGGGTGGTGGAGGCCGGGTGGATCACCAGCGAGCGCACGTCGCCGATGTTGGCGACGTGACTGTGCAGCCGCAGCGCCTCGACGAACCGCTTGCCCGCGTCGACGCCGCCGGCCAGCTCGAAGCCGATCACCGCGCCCGCGCCCTTCGGCGCGAGAGCGCGGCCCCGCTCGTACCACGGCGACGACGGCAGACCCGCGTAGGACACCGAGGTCACTTCGGAACGGGTGGTGAGGAATTCGGCCACGGCCTGCGCGTTCTGCACGTGCCGCTCCACCCGCAGGCTCAGCGTCTCCAGGCCCTGGCTGATCAGGAACGCGTTGAACGGCGACACCGCCGAGCCCAGGTCGCGCAGCAACTGCACGCGCGCCTTCAACGCGTAGGCGGGCGCGCCGAGTTCGGCGTACACGACGCCGTGGTAGCTCGGGTCGGGCTCGGTGAAGCCGGGGAACCGGCCGCCGGTCCAGTCGAACTTGCCGCCGTCCACGATCACGCCTGCGATGGCCGCGCCGTGCCCGCCGAGGTACTTGGTCGCCGAGTGCACGACGATGTCGGCGCCGTGGGCCAGCGGCTGGATCAGGTACGGCGTGGCGACGGTGTTGTCCACGATCAGCGGAACACCGTTGTCGTGCGCGACACCCGCGATCCCCGGGATGTCGAGGATGTGGTTCTGCGGGTTGGAGATCGTCTCGCCGTAGAGCGCCTTGGTGTTCGGGCGGATGGCGGCCTTCCACTGCTCGAGGTCGTCGGGGTCGTCGACGAAGGACACCTCGATGCCGAGCTTGGGCAGCGAGTAGTGGAAGAGGTTGTAGGTGCCGCCGTAGAGCCGGGGGCTGGAGACGATGTGGTCGCCCGCGCCGGCGATGTTGAGGATCGCGAAGGTCTCCGCGGCTTGGCCCGAGGCCAGCAGCAGAGCCGCCACGCCGCCTTCCAGTGCGGCGATGCGCTGTTCCACCGCGTCCTGGGTCGGGTTCATGATCCGGGTGTAGATGTTGCCGGGCTCGGCCAGACCGAACAGCGCCGCCGCGTGCGCGGTGTCGCGGAAGGTGTAGGAGGTGGTCTGGTAGATCGGCAGGGCGCGGGCGTTGGTCGTGCCGTCCGGAATCTGTCCGACGTGGATCTGCTTCGTCTCGAAGCTCCAGTTCTGGGACAGGTCGGGTTCGGTCATCGGGAAGGTCCTTCCTTGTGCGTGGTCGATCTGGTCGGGACGGCCGCTAATCGGTGATCAGCGTGGTGTCGACCGGAGTGCGCCCGGTCGTGAGATCCAGCACGGGGCAGTGCGCGTCGACGGCCTGCTGGAGTTCGGTATAACGCTGCGCGGTCTCGGGGCCGCCGATGCGAACCGTCACCCGCACCGCTTGGAAGCCGGGGCGAACGTTCTCATCCAAGCCGAAGAATCCACGCACGTCGAGATCGCCTTCGGCGCTCACGGCCAGTTCATCGATCGTGATGCCGAGGCGCTGGGCCCAGAACCGATAGGTGACCACTTGACAGGCGATGAGCGACGCCAGATACACCTCGACCGGATTGGGCGCGGTGTCCGCGCCGCCGAGCGCCGGCGGTTCGTCCACGCGCACGGTGTATCTGCCGAGGGAGATCGCGCTGCCCACCGTCCCCTCCGGAGTCCCGGAGGCACGGAACACCACCAGCGCGTTCGCCGGGTCGTCGGCGACCGCCTCGGCCGTCGCGTCGGCGATGTCGTTGAGCGGGGTGCCCACATCAGTTGTCATGTCCACTGACGCTAGGAACCGCGGCGGGCGACGGCGATAGTTACATTCGGACTGAGTACAACGATGGTGCGCGGCCGCGGGCGCTGCGTCAGTCCGCGGGATCGCTGTCCGGTTCCGGCCGCGGCGCGGTGGCCGCGTCGATCTGCTCGCCGACGTAGCGCAGGACGACCGCGGCGATCGCCACGACGGGCACGGCCAGGAACGCGCCGACGATCCCGTACAGCGAGCCGCCCGCGGTGACCGCCAGCAGCACGATGACCGCGTGCAGCTGCATGCTCCTGCTCTGCAGGACCGGTTGCAGCACGTTGCCCTCCAACTGCTGCACGGCGACGACGATGCCGAGCACGATCAGTGCGGTGACGAAGCCGTTGCCGACCAAGGCGACCAGCACCGCGAGGGCCCCCGCGACGAACGCGCCGACCATGGGGACGAATCCGCCCAGGAAGGTGATCACCGCGAGAACCAGCGCCAGCGGCACTCCGAGGATGACCAGACCGGCGCCGATGAGCACCGCGTCGACCAGGCTGACCAGCGCCTGGGTGCGGATGAACCCGCCGAGCACGACCCAGATGCGGCTGAGCACCTCCTCCAGGTGCCTGCCGCTGCGGCTGCCGGAGACGCTGTGCAGCCAGGGCAGGAAACGCGGCCCGTCCTTGACGAAGAAAAAAGTGAGCACGAGCACAAGGAACAGGGTGATCAGCGCCGACGTCGCGGTGGTCACGCCGGTGAACACGCCGCTGGCGATCTGCGCGGAACTCGACTGCAACCGGGACACGATGGCGTCCACCGCCGAATCCAATTGCTCTTCGCGCACTCGCAACGGCGGCCCTTGCAACCAGTCGCGCACCTGGTTGACGCCCTCGCTCGCCTTGTCGGCCAGCTCCGGGGCCTGGTCGACCACCGAGGGCACGATCAGCGCGATCACGCCGGCCAGCACGCCGACGAAACCGAGCACCGCGATCGAGGCCGCCGCGGCGGGCGGCAAGCCGCGGGTGGTGAGCCAGCGCACCGGCGGCCACAGCACGGTGGCGATCACGATCGCCAGCGCCACCGGCAGGATCACCACCCACAGCCGGGCGACCAGGAAGCCGAGCACCCACGCGCCCGCCGCGATCGCGACGATGCACACCGCCCATTTGGCCAGCCACAGCAGGCCCATACCGATGACATCACCGCGATCGGGCGGTGTGGGTTCGTCCGGTCTGCCGCTTTTGCTGGTTTCGCTCACCGGCCCAGTCTGGCACGCCGTCGTGCGATCGAGCAGGGCTCGCGCTCGGCCGATCCCCGTGCGGGGGCGCCGCGGTCGCTGTTTGACCCCTCGGCCCTCGGTCATCACCTGAGCAGGTCATCGGAAGGGTGGTTGCCGTGCGGTGTGTGGTGTTCGGTGCGACCGGCTACATCGGCGGACGACTGGTGCCGGAGTTGCTGCGCGCCGGTCACACGGTTCGCGTGCTGGCACGCACACCCGGCAAACTCACCGAGGCGCCTTGGCGCGATCGCGTCGAGGTGGTGGCGGGCGACGTGACCTCGGCCGCCGACGTGCGCGCCGCGCTCGCGGGGCAGGACGTGCTGTACTACCTGGTCCACTCGCTGACGCGGGCCGATTTCGACACAGTGGACCGGGAGGCGGCCACGCTGGTCGCGGCCGAGGCGGCGCGCGCCGGGCTGACCAGGATCGTCTACCTGGGCGGCATCGTCCCTGACGCCCAGCGGCTATCGCGGCACCTGGCCTCCCGCACCGAGGTCGGCGAGATCTTGCGAGCGGGTCCGGTGCCGGTCTTGGTGCTGCGGGCCGCGGTGATCATCGGTTCCGGCTCGGCCAGTTTCGAGATGCTGCGCTATCTGACCGAGCGCTTGCCGCTGATGATCACCCCGCGCTGGGTGCGCAACCGGATCCAGCCGATCGCGGTGCGTGACGTGCTGTACTACCTGACCGCAGCGGCGACGCTGCCGGAAGGCGCGGGCGGCGCGTTCGACATCGGCGGCCCCGACGTGCTGACCTACCGGCAGATGATGCGCGAGTATGCCGAAGTGGCCCAGCTGCCGCGACGGCTGATCGTGCCGGTGCCGGTGCTGACGCCGTGGTTGTCGGCGCAGTGGGTGAACCTGGTGACCCCGGTGCCGCGCGCGATCGCCGTTCCGCTGATGGAGTCGCTGATCAACGACGTGGTCTGCCGCGACCACGCGATCGCCGACCTCATTCCGGACCCGCCGGACGGACCGACCGGTTACCGGCGGGCGGTGATGTTGGCGCTGCGCAAGATTCGTGATCTGGACGTGCCGACCAGGTGGTCGGACGCGCATCCGCCGGGCGCGCCGTCGGATCCGCTGCCCACCGACCCGGAGTGGTCGGGCGGTTCGCTGTACCGGGACGTGCGCGAACGCCACACCGACGCCGACCCGGCGACGCTGTGGCGGGTGATCGAGGCGATCGGCGGCGAGCACGGCTGGTATTCCTTCCCGCTGGCCTGGTCGCTGCGCGGATGGATCGACCGGCTCGCGGGCGGCGCCGGTCTCGGCCGCGGACGCCGCGATCCGCACCGGTTGCACGAAGGGGAGGCGCTGGATTGGTGGCGGGTGGAGCGGATCGAGCGGCCCCGGATGCTGCGTCTGCGCGCCGAGATGCGGGTTCCCGGCCGGGCGTGGCTCGAGCTCGCGGTGGAGCCGGACGGTCCAGGCGCCACCTATCGCCAATGCGCGGTGTTCGAACCGCATGGGCTGGCCGGACATCTGTACTGGAAGTCCATCGCGCCGTTCCATACGATCGTTTTCGGCGGGATGGCGCGCAATATCACCGGCGCCGCGGAGTCGTCCCGGCCGCGATGACACCGGTTTCGGCTATCCGGTGGCCGGGGAGGCCGCCAGCGCGGCGGCGATGAGCGGCCACGAGTTGTGCAGGTCCTCCTGCCAGTAGCCCCAGGAGTGGGTGCCGGAGGGGCGGAAGTCGAACGTCGCGGGGATGTTCAGTTCGCGCAACCGATCGCTCAAATCGTGCGCGCACTGGTTGATGATCGCCTCCAGCACGCCGCCGGTGACGAGCTGACTGACCAGTTTGTCGCGATTTCCGTCGATGCCTGGCCCATCGGGCCGGTCGAACGGTCCCGGTATGCCGGTGCCGGTGGAGACATAGATGGCGGTGCCGCGAAGTTGTTCGGCGTGCAGGTACGGGTCGTTGGCGGCCCAGTGCGGATCGGTGGGCGGGCCCCACATGTTCAGCGCGTTGCCGTGCCAGTGGGCGACGACGGCGGCGACCATGGCTTGGCCCTGCGGATCGCTGGTGCGGACGCATCCGCTGTAGGAGCCGACGGCTCGGTACAGCCCCGGCGCGTTGAGGGCGAGTTGGAATACCGAAGTGGCCGCCATGGAGATGCCCGCGACGGCGTTGGCCCCGTTGCCTCCGAAAGTGGCGTCGATCAGCGGCGGCAGTTCTCTGGTGAGAAATGTCGTCCAGCGTTGCCTGCCGAGGACCGGGTCGTCGGCCTGCCAATCCGCGAAATAGCTACCCTCGCCGCCCATCGGCACGACGACATTGACTTGTTTGTCGCCGAAGAAATCCTCGATATCGGTCCGGTGGGGCCAGTTGCTTCCTTCCGAGCCGCCGCTGGCGCCGTTGAGCAGATACAGCGTCGGCGCGGGTTCGGAATTATCCGGCGCGCGGATCACTTTCACCGGGACGGTGGCGCCCATCGCGGGGGAATGGATCTGCACTTCGATCAGGCGACCGGCGCCCGGCCCGATGCCGACCACTCGGGCGCCATCCGTGGCGGCTGGCGGATCCGGTGCCTGTGCCGTCGGTTCGGCTGTCGCCGCAGGCCAGGACGGTGACAGCGGTGTCGCGGCGAGCGCGATGGCGACGGCGATCGAGGTGATGATCGCGCCCGGCCTGCATGTCGTTCGAGCCCGCACGCGAGACCTCCGAACCTGTTTCGTGCATTTCGTGGTGGCGAACGTAGGGCGCGGTCGCACCCCCCGGCAAGCACTGGCGCGCATTCTTGGGAGACTCGACGAGCCGTCGGTGCGGCCGGCTGGTGGTGGTCACAAGATTTCGTGCAACCCATGGTCGCCGGACGACCGGAGTCGTTAACTTTCCTGGGGGTTCAGCCGAGGATTTCTCCTCGCAAGCACGAATCGAGAACACCTGTGGTCAATTTCGGTTTTATCGACGAATGGCAGCCGACGGCGGGAAAGCTCACCAGTTGGCGTGCGGCGCCGGAATCGCTCACCGTGGCGCGCCGTGCCCCGGTTCATCCTGCGCCGCCGTCACATCAGCAGGAGGAATATCTGCGCACCACGCACCGCAATGCCGATGCGGGCGTGCGCACTTCGCGGGTGTGCATGATCGCGTTCACGATTCCCGGCGTGCCGGATCATGCCGCGTTCACGCGAACGGTCGAGGCATTCCTGCGCAGGCACGACACGTTCTGGAGCTGGTTCGTCCTGACCGAGGACGACCGGGTGGAACGCAGGGTGCTCGACCCCGCCGACATCCGGGTGGCGGCGACCGAGCACGGCGTCTACACCGACAGCGACGCCATCCGAGCGCATGTGCTCACCGAGACGCCGGGCCCGCTGGACTGGGACTGCTTCAGCTTCGGCGTCATCGAGCACGCGGAAGCGTTCACGGTGTACGCGGCGGTGGATCACCTGCACACCGACGGCGTGGCACAGGCGCTGTCGTGCGTGGACCTGCTGACCCTCTACGGCAGTGAACTGTCCGGCGGCAGCCTGACGCCCGCGCCGGTGACCGGTCACATCGCCTACTGCGAGCGCGAGCGCCGCTACAGCGCCGAGCTCGCCGCCGACTCACCGCAGATCGCCGTCTGGCTGGATCTGCTGCGACGCAACGGCGGCGATGTTCCCGGCTTCCCGGTGGATCTGTGGGTGGACGGCGACGAGCACGTCCGGGGCGCCCAGGTGACGACCGTTCTCATCGATGAGCCGGGTGCGCTGCGCTTCGAGGAGGCCTGCCGCGCCAACGACGCCCGGTTCACCGGGGGCCTGTTCGCCGCGGCCGCGCTCGCGGAGACCGAACTGGCCGGTGGTGACTGGTATTTCGGTCTCACACCGGTGAACACGCGTCGCACCGAGGGCGAGGCGGCATCGGTCGGGTGGTACACGAATCTGATCCCGGTGGCCTTCCCGGTGAACGCCGACCAGTCGTTCACGGACGTGGCTGCCGCGGCTCAGCGGGCATACGACCAAGGCAAGGACCTGACCGACGTGTCCCTGCACCGGGCACTGCAACTTGCGCCGCCGGAGCTCGGCATCCGCACCCGCCCGGGTTGGTCCGCACGCATGCTGTCCTACCTGGACATTCGCAAGATGGCCGGCGTGGAGATGTTCGACAAGATCGACGGCGGCATGTTCGCCAACCGCGGCAGCTCGCGCGAGGTCTACATCTGGGTCAACCGGTTCACCGATGTCACCACGCTCAGCCTGCTGTTTCCCGATACCCCGCAGGCGCACGAGGCGATCGGGCGCTACGTCACCGCTATGCGGGCGATCGTGGCCGACGTCGCCGCGAAGGGCGACCGCGCGGTGCGGGTCGGCGCCCTGCCATGAGCACACCGGCGAGCACGACCACCGCGACGCCGACGGCGGTCTCCGGCTCGGGTGCGTGGGCGGCGCTGGGCGCGTGCCTGCTCGCGGTGTTCATGCAGATGCTGGACATGACGATCGTGAACACCGCGCTACCGAGCATCGCCACGGAAATGGCGGCGCCCGGTTCGGCGCAGGTGTTCGTCGTGGCCGGCTACAGCCTGGCCTTCGCGGGCACGCTGATGACCGCCGCGCGGGTCGGGGAGTCGGTCGGGCGGCGGCGGGTCTTCCTCGGCGCCATGGCGGCGTTCACCATGGCCTCGGTGTGGTGCGGCCTGGCGCACCTGCCCGGTGAGCTGATCGCCGCGCGCGCGGTCCAGGGGCTGTCCGCCGCCGCGATGTCCGCGCAGGTCATCGCCATCATCAGTGCGGTGTTCCCGAAAGCGCGGCAGCCATTGGCCTTCGGGCTCTACGGAGCCGCCGCCGGGCTCGCGGCCATCGTGGGGCCGCTGCTCGGCGGCGCGATCATCGCCTCCGATCCGTTCGGCCTCGGTTGGCGCGCGATCTTCCTGCTGAACGTTCCGCTGTGCGTGCTGGGCTTGCTGCTGGCGCACCGGCATCTGCACGTCGGCAGGCCACCGGGTCGGGAACCGCTGGACGTCGCCGGCGCGCTGCTGGCGACCAGCGGGCTGGTCGCGGTGCTGTACCCGCTCGCGGCCGGGCGCGAACAGCGCTGGCCGCCCCAGCTGTTCGGGTTGCTCGGCGTCGGGCTCGGGCTGCTCGTCGTGTTCGTCTGGCACCAGCGCAGGCGGCTGCGGGCCGGGCAGAGCCCGCTGCTGCGGATCGATCTGTTCGCCGACCGCGGTTTCGCGGTCGGCTCCGTGCTCACCCTGTTGTTCTTCGGGATCTTCGCCGCGTTCTTGTTCACCGTGTCGGTGACCGTGCAATCCGGGCTGGGATTCACCGCGCTGCGGACCGGAATCCTGGTGCTCCCGTTTGCCATCGGTGGCGCGTGCGGCGCGCTGACCTCGCCGATCGTGGTGGCGCGGCTGGGCAATCGTGGGCTCACCCTCGGTGTGCTCGGGTTCGCGGTCGCCATCGTGGTCATCGCGATGACCGTCGATCCCGCCGACGCGGCGATCGATCCGGGGCGCCTGGCCGTTCCGGTGTTCGCCGCAGGAGCCGGGATGGGGCTGTTCGCCGCGCCGCTGCCCGCGGCCATGATGGCGGGGGTCGCGGAACGGGCGACCGGGTCGGCCTCAGGAACGGTGCCGACCGTGCAGCAGATCGGCAGTTCGCTGGGCGTCGCGGTGCTCGGCGCGCTGTTCTTCCGCCGGGTAGACGCCGACACCGGCCTCGGCGTCGAGCACGCGAAAGCCGTACTCGCGGGACCGTTTTCGGACTCATCGGCTACGACCGCGCAGCGCGACGGCGTCGTCACGACGTTCGCCGACTGCGCCGAAGCGGCGCTGCGTTCGCCGACCCCGCACCTGGACGCGCACACCTGTCCCGGCGCGGGAGCGGATCTGGCCGGACAGATCGCCGCCGCCCACACCTTCCTCGCCGCCTGCGTCACCGTGCTGTGGGTGGTGGCGGGAACCGCGCTGGCGCTCGTCGCGCTCAGTCTCGCATTGCCGCCGCGGGGGGAGCCACGGTGACCTCCCCGCCTCGCCGAGACGCACTCCGGCGAGCGCCAACCGCTCGATGGACCAGCGAAAGGACACTCGCGCATGACGTCGGCAGCGCCCGGCATCGTCCACTACGACCGCGCCTGGTCGCACGACGAGCTTCTCGAACGCAAGCGGCACCGCACCGTCTCGGTGGTCGTGCCCGCCCTGAACGAGGAGGACACCGTCGCGGAGGTGGTCGCCTCGATCCGCGACCTCGTCGGCACCCTGGTCGACGAGCTGATCGTGCTCGACTCCGGCTCCACCGACCGGACCGCCGCCCGCGCCAGAGCGGCGGGCGCGACCGTCTATTCCCGGGAACAGGCGCTGCCCGCCGTACCGCCGTGTCCCGGCAAGGGTGAGGTGCTGTGGCGGTCGCTGGCGGTGGCCTCCGGTGATTTCATCGTGTTCGTCGACGCCGATCTGGTCGCGCCCGACCCGAGGTTCGTGCCGTCGCTGCTCGCACCGCTGCTGTCGGACGAGCGGCTACGGTTGGTGAAAGGGTTCTATCGCCGCCCTTTCGGCGCCGCCGCGGACGGCGGTGGGCGCGTCACCCAGCTCGTGGCCCGGCCGCTGCTCGCCGCGCTCGCGCCGGAACTGGCCGAGTTGCGCCAGCCGCTGGGCGGAGAGTACGCGGCCACCAGGGAACTGCTGCGGTCGTTGCCGTTCGCACCCGCCTACGGCGTGGAGATCGGCATCCTGATCGACACGTGGCGCAGGCACGGAGCGCGAGCCATCGGGCAGGTCGATCTCGGCGCCAGGGCGCACCGCAATCGGCCGCTGCACGAACTGGCCGAGATGAGCAGGCAGGTGATCGCGACGCTGCTCGACCGGCTCGGTATCCCCGATTCGGGCGCAGCGCTGACCCAGTACCTCCCGGACGGCTCGAGCTGGCGTGCGGTGCGGGGAGCGGCGCCCGCGCCCGACCGGCCGCCGATGGCCACGCTGACCGGCACCGGTGTCCGATGACGGCGGGGCGCGCCCCGCGCCGGAATCGTCGCAGGCCCAACCGCTAGCGGCGCGGCGAAGACTCCGCATGCTCGCGAGCCCGGCCTTACCCTGATCCGGTTGGGCGTTTCACGAGCGACGACGACTGGGAGTCTCGGTGGGCACGGCATTGGTCAAGGGTCACAACGGTGTACTCGACGCGGCTCACGTGCTGGTTTCGGTACGCACCGAGGCCGCGGTCGATGTGTCGGCGCTCCTGGTGACCGAAGCGGGCCGGGTGCGATCGGACGCGGATTTCGTGTTCTTCAATCAGCCGAGCGCGCCGGGTGTGGCGCTGGGCGCGGGAACACCCGGCACGCTCTCGGTCTCACTCGGCGATCTGCCCGCCGATATCGCGCAGGTGCGCGCGGTGCTCACCCTCGACGATCCGGCGCGGACCTTCGGCGGGTTCGCGCCTCCGGTCGCCACGGTGGCCGACCCGACGGGAAACATCCTGTACGAGTACCGCATCGAAGGGTTGGGCAGCGAATCCGTGGTGATCGCGCTCGAACTGTATCGCCGTGGAGGCGCGTGGAAGGTGCGCGCGGTGGGGCAGGGCTATGCGGGCGGGTTCGCCGCGCTGGTCACCGATCACGGTGTGAGCGTGGACGAGGAACCGGCCGGTGCGGACGTTCCTTCCCCGGATCGGGCCGGGCCGGGGGTCGCCCCGGCGGCGGAGGTGTTCACCGTTCCCGGCGAGGCGAAGCTCTCCTTCGAAAAACGCGCGACGCTGGACCTGCGCAAGCGCGAGGTCGCGAAAGTCCTCATCGACAAGGCCGCTTTCGGTGTCCGGGCCCGGGTGGTCCTGGTGATCGACAAGACCGGCAGCATGCAACGGCAGTACCGCGACCAGGTGGTGCATCGCGTCGTGCAGCGGATGATCCCGGTGGCCACCCAGCTCGACGACGACGGCGTCCTGGAGGCGTACCTGTACGCCCTCTCCTTCGCCAAGCTGCCCGATATCACGGTCGAGCACGGTGACGAGTGGGCCCGCACCTATCTGCATCTCGGCGGAACCCACGGCGACATCGATTACGACCGGCTCGGCGGCCGCAACGACGAACTACCGGTCATGCGCGACATCATCGACTCGTTGCGCCCTGGCGGCCGTCCGACGCTGGTGTTGTTCTTCACCGACGGCGGGTTCGCCAAGAAACGCGAGATCGCCGCGCTGATGCGCCGGGCCTCGCTGCTGCCCGCCTTCTGGCAGTTCGTCGGCCTCGGCCGCGCCAACTACGGTCTGCTGCGCGCTCTGGACGAATTGTCCGACCGGGTCGTCGACAACGCGGGCTTCTTCGCTCTCGACGACATCGACCAGGTCGACGACGCGCAGCTCTACGCCCGATTGCTCGGCGAGTTCCCGGACTGGCTGCGCGCCGCTCGGCATGCGGGCATCCTGCGCTGATCGCGCGAAGGGACGCGTCGATCACCGCGGCGGCAGACCCTGCCCGCCGCACACTGCCCGCTTGTTATAGCGAAAAGCTATGACGGTGTGTGTTTCCGGTTCGCGGCGGCTCAGCCGATGACGGCGTTCATGATGGTGCCCGCGCTGGTGGCGATCACCCCGCCGATCATGGCCCCGGCCACCATCTTCGGTGACTCGAGCCCGCCGCCGGTCCACTTCTCCCAGGCGAAGCGGCCACCGGCGTAGATGATGCCGCAGATGCCCGACAGGAGCACGAACCACGTCAGGTAGCGGACCAGTTGGAGGAACTTGTCGGAGATCGGCGGTGCTTCTGGAGTGGGGTTGCCGATCTGCGCCAGGGTGTCGTAAGCGGCGGCCAGGATCATCGTCGTTCGCTCATTCTGGATTCGGGACAGGGGCAAGTGATTCGCTGAGAAGATCGTATCCGTTCGTTCGCCCCGACGCAGTCAGGTCCAAGCAGCGCAGGGAAGTTCGTGTTTCCCGCGCCATCGGCCGGGTAGCCGGACCTGTGAGCGTGCTGCCCGTTCCACCGCTGGGCGCGAACGTCGCACGCAGTGCGCGCACCGCGGCGGCGTCTGTGCCCGTATCCTGGTTCGTGGCCGAATTCATCGGTGGTCGAACGGCTTTCGCAAAACGGCTGGTCGGCGGCAGGGTTGTATTCGAGCGTAGAGGGAGTAAACGGTGAGCATCATTCTGGCGTCGGTCGGCGATTCGTTCACGACGTTGGCGCAGATCGGCAATCCGACCCCGGAGGCGCCGCCCCTGGCGGACAAGCTCTTACAGTTCGTCCGGTACCTGACCTGGTTCGCTCTCGCGTCCGGCATCGTCAGCATCATCTACGCGGGCGGCAGATTCGCCTGGGAGAAGTGGAGCGGCGGCGGATTGCAGTCCCCGAAGATGATCGCCGGCGCGATGATCGGCGGAGTGGTGGCCACCAGCGCGGGCACCATCATGAACACCGTGCTCGAGTTCTGAGCGCGGGCGGTGCGGCCCTGCTTCTCGCGCGTTCGGCGGCGAACACGCGGTGAACGGGCCGCACCGGCCGTGATCGCGGGGGTCTGCCCCGGACCTCGTTGGAGCACGGTCGTCCACTTGGTCCGCGAAAGCCCTTCCAACCGCGGTTTCCGCCGTTTGTGCGGTCGTACTCCGGTGCGGATCTCGCGCTGCCGATAGGATCGGAGGCGGAGCGGATCATGGACGAGAGCACCGAGGACAAGCTCACGGTGTCGCGGCGCAGGGCGCTGGGCATCGCGGCGTCGGCGGTGGCCGCGCTCGGATCGGCGGCATGCGGCGGATCCGGGCAGGATCGCGCAACCGATTCCGCCCCTGGTGACGCCGCAACGATCGCCAAAGACGCCTACGTATTCGGCTACCCTCTGGTGTTGCTGGACGTCACCCGGATGGCGGCGGAGACGGTCACGCCGATCAACCGTTTCCAGCACGCGTCTGCGTTGCCCACCCCCGCGCAGCGCGACGTGGTGCGGCTGGACCGGGACACGCTGCGTTCGACCGCGTGGCTGGATGTGGCGAGCGAGCCGATGGTGCTCAGCGTGCCCGCGATGGACAGCGGACGGTTCTGGGTGGCCCAAGTGCTCGACGCCTGGACGAACAACGCGCACAACCCGAACAACCGTCGGCCGCAAGCGAAATCGGACCGGCCGCCGTACACCTATGTGGTGACCGGTCCGGGCTGGTCGGGTGCGCTGCCGGATGATCTCACGCCGTTGCCGATGCCGACGCCGACGGTGTGGTTGATCGTCCGGATCCAGGTCGACGGCGAGAACGATCTGCCCGTGGTGCGCTCGATCCAGCAGGGACTGCGGCTGGTGCCGTTGAGCGCCTGGGTGGCGGGCGCCGAGCCGCCCGCGCCCGCCGAGAGCGGGCAGGTGAGTGCGCAGCCGCCGCCCGAATGGGTCGCCGGGATGGACCCGAGGATGTTCTTCGACCGGATGTGCGCGTTGCTGTCGACCGACCCGCCCGCGCCTGGTGACGAGCCCGCGATGCGGCGCTTCGAGAAGATCGGCATCCGGCCGGGCGGTACGGTCCACGGCATCTCGGAGACCGAACTCACCGCGGCGGTGAACACCGCCAAGCAGCAGATCCCGGTGTACCTGGGCGCCCGGACGGTCAACGAGAACGGCTGGCTCGTCGACCCCGACGTCGGCAGGTTCGGCACCAACTACCTCCTGCGCGCCGCCGTCGCCCAGATCGCGCTCGGCGCAGGCCTGGCCGAGACCGCCTTCTATCCGACGCTGTTCGCCTCGACGGAAGCCGACGCGGGCGCGGGGCGGTTCCGGCTGCACTTCGCACCCGGCCAGTTGCCGCCAGTCGACGACTTCTGGTCGCTGACCGCCTATGACGCCGAGAGCTACCTGGTGCCCAACCCGGCTGGGATTTACGCGGTCGGCCATCCGGATCCGGTGGTGGTGAATCCGGACGGGTCCGCCGACATCGCGTTGCAGTACACCGACCCCGGCTCCGCCGTAGCCGCCGGGAACTGGCTGCCCATTCCTGAATCCGGGCAATTCTCGCTGACCCTGCGCCTGTACGCGCCGAAGGCGGAGGTCATCCAGGGGCGCTGGCGTCCGCCGCCGCTGTCGCCGGCGCGCTGATTTCGTGCATGGATGCCCGCGCTCGGCCGGTGAGGGGGACGCTCAGTCGGCTACCTGTCCGCAAACGTGCGGATATACTCCGGGACGGAGCTGACGCGGCGACCGATCGCATCGGAGGCGGACAGGATCATGGACGACTGGACCCACCGCGTTCCGGCGCTGTCACGGCGCGCCGTGCTCGGCATGGCGTCGGCGGCCGCGCTCGGTGTGGCGGCGTGCGGTGGTTCGTCCGAGGACGATTCGGCCCACCCGACCGTGACCGGCGACGCCGCGACGATCGCCAAAGACGCCTACGTGTTCGGCTTTCCGCTGGTGCTGATGGATGTCGCCCGCAGGACGTCCGAAGCGGCCACGCCGGTCAACCAGTTCCAGCACGCCACCTCGTTGCCCACCTCGGCCGAACGTGCCGTGGCGCGGCCGGACCCCGACACGCTGCACTCCACCGCGTGGCTGGATGTGGCGAGCGAGCCGATGGTGCTCAGCGTGCCCGCGATGGACGGCGGCCGGTTCTGGCTGGCCCAGGTGATGGATGCCTGGACGAACAATGTGCACGATCCCAGCGCCGCCCGGCCCCAGGCGCGGTCGGCGACGCCGCCGTACACCTACGTGGTGACCGGTCCGGGCTGGTCGGGTGCGCTGCCGGATGGTCTCACGCCGTTGCCGATGCCGACGCCGACGGTGTGGTTGATCGTCCGGATCCAGGTCGACGGCGAGAACGATCTGCCCGTGGTGCGCTCGATCCAGCAGGGACTGCGGCTGGTGCCGTTGAGCGCCTGGATGGCGGGCGCCGAGCCGCCCGTCGCGCCGCCCACGCGGGCGAGTGGGCAACGCCCGGTCGATCAGGTGCTGACGATGGATCCGCACGATTTCTTCGCGCGGATGTGCGGGTTGATGTCGACCGACCCGCCCGCGCCCGAGGATGAGCCCGCGATGCGGCGCTTCGAGAAGATCGGGATCCGGCCGGGCGGCTCGATCGAAGGCATCTCCGATGCCGATCTGACCGCCGCGGTGCGGACCGCTCAGCAGCAACTCCCGGTGACGCTGGGCCCGACTACGGTCAACGAGAACGGCTGGGTCTCCGACCTGGGTGCGGGCCGGTACGGCACCGACTATCTGCTGCGGGCGGTCACCGCGCTCGGCGCACCGGGCATGCCGTTGCCCCGGGACGCGCACTTCCTCTTCACGGCGGTGCCCGCGGGCGCGGGCCCGTTCCGGCTGCACTTCGCGGCGGGCGAGCTGCCGCCGGTGGACGCGTTCTGGGCGCTGGCCGTCTATGACGCCGAAGACTATCTGGTGCCCAACGAGGCCGAGATCTACTCGGTCGGCCACCACGTGCCCGTCGTGCTCAATCCGGACGGTTCCCTCGACCTCACGCTGCAACAGCACGATCCCGGCCCCGGCGTTCCGAAGGGCAACTGGCTGCCGGTGCCGGAATCGGATCCGTTCTCGGCGAGCCTGGCGTTGTTCGAGCCGAAGGCGACCGTCCTGCAGCGGCGCTGGCAGCCGCCGCCGCTGATCGCGCTGCGCTGAGCGCAAAAGTAAACGCGTTTTACTAAACGCTGTTCACGAACGGCGGTTCTGTGGTTGCATCTGTCTTGACCGTGTTCGTCAGGTCTGCGCCCAGACCGCCGTAGGAGTTAGCCGTGACCGTGACCACGCCCTCGATCCCGACGGGCTTCGACTTCACCGACCCCGACCTGCTCGCCACCCGCCTGCCCATCGAGGAGTTCGCCGAACTGCGCCGCACCGCCCCGGTGTGGTGGTGCGCCCAATCCGATCGGGCCAGCGGGTTCGACGACGGCGGTTACTGGGTCGTGTCCAAGCTCGCGCACATCAAGGAGATCTCGAAGAACCCCGAGGTGTTCTCCTCGCACGAGAACACCGCGATCATCCGGTTCAACGAGGAGACCACCCGCGAGCAGATCGACATGCTCGGCGACATGCTGCTGCTCAACCAGGACCCGCCCAAGCACACCAAGACCCGCCGCATCATCTCCAAGGGTTTCACCCCGCGAGCGGTGGAGAGCCTGCGTGCCGCGCTGACCGAACGCGCCGCGCGCATCGTGCACGAAGCCAAGAAGTCCGGCAGCGGCGACTTCGTCGAACAGGTCGCCTGCGAGCTGCCGTTGCAGGCCATCGCCGAGCTGATCGGCATCCCGCAGGAGGACCGCAAGAAGATCTTCGACTGGTCCAACCAGATGATCTCCTACGACGATCCCGAGTTCGAGGGCGACCACCACGCCGCCACCGCCGAAGTGATGGGGTACGCCTGGAACATGGCCGAGCAGCGGCGCGCCTGCCCGGCCGAGGACATCGTCACCCAGCTGGTCAACGCCGACATCGACGGTGAGCATCTCGGCTCCGACGAGTTCGCGTTCTTCGTCATCCTGCTGTCGGTGGCGGGCAACGAGACCACGCGCAACTCGATCACCCACGGCATGAAAGCGTTCGTGGACCACCCCGAGCAGTGGGAGATCTACCGGCAGCAGCGTCCGCGCACCGCGCCCGACGAGATCGTCCGGTGGGCCACGCCGGTCACCGCCTTCCAGCGCACCGCGACGCAGGACACCGTGCTCGGGGGCCAGGAGATCAAGAAGGGCCAGCGGCTCGGGTTGTTCTACAGTTCGGCCAATTTCGACGAGGAAGCGTTCGCGGATCCGTTCACCTTCGACGTGCTGCGCGACCCGAACCCGCACGTGGGCTTCGGCGGCACCGGCACGCATTACTGCGTCGGCGCGAACCTGGCCCGGTTGCAGATCGATCTGATGTTCAACGCCATCGCCGACGTGATGCCCAACCTTCGCCAGGTGTCCGAGCCGGTGCGGCTGCGGTCGGGCTGGCTGAACGGAATCAAGCGCTGGGAAGTCGAATACGCTTGAATCGATCGGTGCAACAGTCCAAACCCCGGGGCCGCTCGCCGGTGGTGACCGACACCGATATCCGGCGGGTGGCCAGCGCGCTGCTGGTGCAGCGCGGGCCCGACGCGGTCACCCTGCGCGCCATCGCACGGGAACTCGGTGTCACCGCGCCGGCGCTGTACCGGTACTACGGCTCGCTGGAAGACCTGCTGGAGCGGCTGCGGCTGGACTTCTGCGCCGACTTGGCCGAGGAACTGACGGCGGAGATCGCCACGCTGCCCGATGACGGCGCCGCGCAGTTCTTCGCCATCTGCCGTGGGTTCCGGCGCTGGGCGCTGACGCACACCAGGGAGTTCACCTTGGTGTTCGCCTCGCCCGGCGCGGGCAGGGCCCGCGCGCTGCGCCGCTTCGACGAGCCATTCGGCCGGGTCTTCCTGGCCGCGGCGGGCAGGCTGCTGGCGAACTACGACATCGTCACGCCCCCCACCGACGTCATCCCGCCGGAGTTGCGCGAGGATCTGGTGCACTTCCAGACCGAACTGCTGGCTGCGCTGTCGGAGTCGGGCCAGAAGTTCCCCGCCGAGAAGCTGGACCTCGGGGTGACGTACTTGATGATCCAGATCTGGGCGCGGCTCTACGGCCATGTCACGCTCGAGGTGTTCGGCAACTATCCGATCCCGCTGGACAATCCGGAGATCCTGTTCGACGCGATGCTCGCCGATCTGGGCCGCACCGCGGGCCTGCTCGGCGAGTGACACCGGGCTAGATGCGGGCCCCTTTGGCCCGGTTGCAGGCGCGGCACAGGATCTGGAGGTTGGCGGCGCTGGTCGCGCCGCCGCGGCTGAGCGGGATGATGTGGTCGAACTCCAGGTAGTGTCCGTCGCCGCATTCGACGCAGCGGCCGCCGTCGCGCTGCCACACCTGCGCCTTCACCTCTTGCGGGATGCTGCGGGTGTCGCGCTGACCGGGCGTGAGGACGAGACGTTTGGCCACGCGCAGCGCGCCTTCCAGCGCGGCCGAGACGTAATCCGGATCGTCGACGGCGAAGGTCGCGCCGCCGCGCGCCGACGTGGCCGCGATCACCACCGTCCCCTGTTCCGCGTGCACGGAAACCACTCGCGACCACAGCATCTCGATGCCGGTGTCGGCGCCGACGAACCGCAGCTTCTTGTTGCTTCCGATCAGCCTGCCCTCGGTCAGCTTCGGCCCGCGCGCGAGCTGCCGCACGTGCGTCGCGGGCAGGTCGAGGTGCACCGTCTCCTCGGGGTCCAGGTGCAGACCGGGTGTGCGGACGATCGGCAGATCGCCCGTGCGCAGCCGGTAGAGGGTGTTGCCGCGATGCATCCGCCTGCGCAGGTCTTCGATGAGCGGTCCGCCGAGGGCGAGTTCGGTGACCGCGTGCTCGAACAGCTCCAATTCCGCGTGCCTGACCTCACCGTCGGCGAAGGCGAAGGTGACCAGCCGCTCCACGTAACTGAGCGCCGCGTCGCGCAAGGCCGCGCGGCCCGCTCCGGCGTCGATGCGCTGGTAACGCAACGACGCCCACACTTCCGCCCACTCGGGGCCGCGCGGCCCGTGGCCGGTGAGCACCCGCCACGCCCGGGTATGCCAGTGCACGAGGAACTCCTCGATCTCCTGGGCACACCTCTGGCACGGCGCGAACCCGCCGAAGAACTTGCGTCGCAGCGCGTTTCCGCAGCGGGCGCAATGGCGATCGCCGGGCGGTGGCCGTAGACAGCGGTCCTCGGTCCATGCTGTGCCGTCCCACCAGCGCATGACCTGCGGGTTGTCCGGCTCGGGGTGCCAGTCCGCGAGCTCGGGCCGCGGGGGCGGGGGAGCGAGGGGCGCGGCGTCGCGGCTGTGCCGGTGGAGGTCGACCGCGCGGTGGGTGTGCCGCGGCAGGGGAGAGGTGTCCACGCGGTCGAGCACTTCGGTGTGCGACCGGGCAGGGGTGTCGATATCCGGGCGTACCTCGGTTGCTTCCAGCCGCCCGGCCGGGTCGTCGGCGCGGAGGCGCTCACGCGGGGCCGGTGCGTTCTCGGCGCTGTCGGTTCGCTCCGTATCTTCGGGAGATCGCCCGTTTCGCGGAGGTTGACCGGAGGGCAGCGATCCGTGCGCGAATCGTCGGGCCGGTTCGGTGGATTCTGTCCTGTTCGACGAAAGCCGCTCCTGCGCAGAGGTATTCACAGCCGGGCGGCGCACCCGGAACGGGTTGGTGGGATGGGTGGTGCGGGCGGGCGCCTCGGGGTCGTTGACCTGGACGCCGAACTCGGTGACCAACCCGGCCAGTCCGCTGGACCAGCCCTGCCCGATCGCGCGGAAACGCCACTGCCTGTCGCGGCGGTAGAACTCGCCGAACATCAGCGCTTGCACCGCGCCGGCGTCATCGATCTCGAACGTCACCACCGCCCCGTCGACCGAGTGCACCGCGACGGTGAGCCCGTGGATGTCGCCGAAAGTGGCGTCCTCCACCGAGCCGGAGACCACGATGCGCTCGACGTCGGCTTCGGTGCGCGGCAGCGAGACGCTCAGCCGCGCGGTGCCCGGCGCGGGTTCCTGATCGAGGGTGACCGCCTGGGACACGTGCCGCGGCGCGTTGTAGAACACCAGGT
This sequence comes from Nocardia implantans, assembly GCF_035544775.1. Classification (NCBI taxonomy): domain Bacteria; kingdom Bacillati; phylum Actinomycetota; class Actinomycetes; order Mycobacteriales; family Nocardiaceae; genus Nocardia; species Nocardia implantans. The sequence continues at coordinate 538,223 of NZ_JAYKYQ010000002.1, forward strand.
CGCGGTCGGAGCGCACCGAACCGGAGGCGTCCAGCAGCAAGGCGTGCGCGTCCACCGCGTGCTCCGATCGCCATGAAACAACTACGGCTAGAAGGGATGTCGGTACCGCTGCGTTCGCGCCCTTGCTGAGTTTCATGGTGCTCGCACTATGCCACGACCCTCCGACACGCCGAACGCGCGAGGGCGGTCCTTCGGCGGGGCGTGCGGCACAGTGTTCCCATGACGAGCCCGAAGCGCCCGGGTCGTAAGCCGCAGACCCCCAAGCTCCCCGGCGGGCGTGTGCCCGGTCCCGCCGATGTCCTCGCCGCCGCGCAGGCTGCGGTCGAAGCGGCGCAGACGGCCGCGGGCCAGGCGCTGGAAGCCGCCCAGCTGACCGCGACGTCGGCGTTCGACACGGCGGTGCGGCTGCCGCCCGCGTCGGCGCAGCTGGCCGCGCAACTGCCCGGCCTGATCGAGAACCTGTCCACCGCGATCGAGCGGCTCAACTCCACCATCGACCGGCTCGACCGCACCTTGGCCCTGGCCGATCCGGCCTTCGCCGCTTATGACCGGCTGCTGCCCCGGCTGGAGGCGATGATCTCGCTCGGTGAGGACGTGCTCGGGCGGTTGGCGAAGCTGCCCGGCGTGGCCTTGCTCGGCAAGCTGACCGGCCTCAGCGCGCCGGAGCCACCCGCCGACGAGCCGCCCCGGCGGAAGCCGGCCAGGCGGCGCAAATAGTCGAATCCAGCGCTCAGCGGTGCGCGGGGTCGGCGGCCGCGCGCAACGTGGCGGCCGCCTTGAGCAGCACCTCGTGATACTCGTCTGCCGGGTCGGAGTCGAGCACGATGGCGCCGCCCGCGCCGATCCGCCAGCGTCCGCCGTAGCGGACGGCGGTGCGGATCACGATGTTCAGGTCGGCGGTGCCCCCGAGCCCGAGGAAGCCGATAGTGCCCGAATAGACCCCGCGCGCTTCGGTTTCCAGTTCGTCGATGATCTCCATGGTGCGCAGCTTCGGCGCGCCGGTCATCGATCCACCAGGAAAGCAGGCCCGCAGGCAGTCGACCGCGCCGACCTCGGGCCGCAGTTTGCCGCGCACCGTCGACACCAGTTGGTGCACGGTCGCGTACTGCTCGGTGACCATCAGTTTCGGGACGTACACACTGCCGATCTCGCAGACCCGGCCCAGATCGTTGCGCAGCAGATCCACGATCATGAGGTTTTCCGCCCTGGTCTTCGGGCTGTCGGCCAGCTCGCGGCGCAGGCGCTCGTCCTGCTCCTGCGTCGCGCCGCGCGGCGCGGTCCCCTTGATCGGCTTGCTCTCCACGATGCGGCGGCGGTCGATCTTGAGGAAGCGCTCCGGTGACGAGCAGGCGATGTCGAGATCGTCGAAACGCAGGTAGGCGGCATACGGGGCGGGGTTGCACCGGCGCAGCGTGCGGTAGAAGTCGAGGCCGTCGGCCGCGGCGGCGGGGATGGTGGCGCTGTCGGTCAGGTTGATCTCGTAGGACTCGCCTGCGTGCAGTCGCTGCAGGCAGACCGCGATGTCGGCCAGATAGCGCTCCCGGCCGCGGGTGAGCAGTGGCGCGACGGCGTCACCGTCCGGTGGCAGCTCGAGGGGCGGCGGGTTCGTCCAGGTCGGAAGGGTATCGAGGGTTTCGCGGGTGTCGCGCAGCCAGTCGGCGGCCGACCGGGCGGTCTCCCCGTCGTCGCTCAGCGCCAGCAGATGCGTCCGGCCGCCGACGTGGTCGACCACCACCATCCGGTCGGCGAAGATCCACTGCGCGTCCGGAGTCGGCGCGCGATGCGCCATGTTCCCGCCGCAGTCGGCTTTGACCTCGTAGCCGAGATAGCCGACGTAGCCGCCGGCGAAATCGAAGGGCAGATCCGGCAGTTCGAGCTTGCGCGCGCGCAGCTCGGCGGCCAGGAACTCGAGAATGCCGCCGGGTGCGGTGCGCCGATGCCCGTCCGACGACTCCACGGTCACCGCGCCGTCGCCGACGCGGTAGCGCAGCACCTCGGCCAGCGGACCGCTCGCGTCGCCCAGGAAGGAGAAGCGGTCGGCGCCTGGTTCGACGTGTTCGCTGTCGAGCCAGAACGCGGTCGGGGAGTTGGCGTACAGCTGCACGAACGCGCTCTCGGTATCGATCGGCCGTTCGAGGACGGCCCGTTGCAGCCGGAAGGTCCGCGGGGCCGGGGCATAGGCGCGAACCGCGCGCCCGGCGGGACGCTCGAGTTCGGCCGCCCCGGCGGGGAACTGCTCGGCGGCCAGCGGCACGGGCGAGTCCCCGGTGCGGGCGGCGGTGAGCGGGCGGCCCTGGGCAACCGGCTCCGCGCCGAACGCCTCTCCCGCGTCGATCGACGGGCTCGGCGCGGGCGAGGCGCGCCCGCTCCGGTGCGCTGTGGTGAGTCTCGCGAAGTTGCGCAGCAGGGCCGCGCCGAACTCGCTGGCGATCGATTCCGGGTGGAACTGCACACCCCATTGCGGTCGCGTGCGATGCCGCACGCCCATCACGACGCCGTCACCCGACAGCGCGGTGACCTCGAGGTCGTCGGGCAGCGGCCGCAGCGCGCACAGCGAGTGATACCGCACGGCGGTGAAACCCTGCGGAACCCCGGCGAACAGATCCCGGCCGTCGTGCTCGATGCGATCGAGGTAACCGTGCCGAGCGGAAGGCGCTTCGGCCACCACGCCGCCCGCGGCGACCACGATCCCTTGATGGCCCAGGCACACGCCGAGCAGCGGCAGGTCGCTGTCCCGGATCACCGCCGCGGAGATCCCTACGTCGCGGGCCACGTCCGGCCGCCCCGGCCCCGGCGAGACGACGACGTTGTCGTAGCGTCGGAGACCGAGTTCGGCGACCGTGCGCGCCTCGTCGTTGCGCACGACCGTGGGCTCGACGCCGTTCACCTCGCTGATCAGCTGGTACAGGTTGTAGGTGAACGAGTCGTAGTTGTCGATCAACAGCGTGCGCATGGTGCTGGAAACCCTACGCCGCGCCGGTCGGGGCAAACTGTTGTCGTCTGCCTTCAGTTCGGGTCGGCGGGTGGTGCACAATGTGGTGCATGTCTGTTGCGCAACCGGTCGATGTGGATCCCGCCGTCGTCGACTTCGCCGTCGTCGGAAAGTGGATGGATGAGCAGGGTCTGTCCGGGGGTGAGTTCGAGGACGTGACCGCGCTGGGCGGCGGGACGCAGAACATCATGCTCCGCTTCACCCGCGGCGGCCGGACCTACGTGCTGCGGCGCGGACCGAAACATCTGCGCGCCAAGAGCAACGACGTGATCCGGCGGGAAGCCAGGCTGCTCGGCGCGCTGGGCGACACCGAGGTCAGCGCGCCAAGGGTGATCGCGGCCTGCACCGACGAGTCGGTGCTCGGCGCGGTGTTCTACCTGATGGAGCCGATCCACGGCTTCAATCCGCAGAACGAACTGCCGGAACCGCATGCGAGCGATCCGGAGATCCGCAGGCAGATGGGCCTGTCGGCGGTCGAGGCCATCGCGCGTCTGGGCGCGCTGGACTACCAGGCGCTCGGGTTGGCCGATTACGGCAAGCCGGAAGGTTTCCTGGAACGCCAGGTGCCGCGCTGGCTGGGTGAACTCGAGTCCTACTCGGCCAACGAGGGCTACCCCGGCCCCGAGATCCCCGGCGTGGCCGCGGTGGGCGAGTGGCTGGACCGCAATCGCCCCGCCCAGTGGACCCCCGGCATCCTGCACGGCGACTGCCATCTGGCCAACATGATGTTCTCCTTCGACGGACCGCAGGTGGCGGCGATGGTCGACTGGGAGATGTCGACCATCGGCGACCCACTGTTGGATCTGGGCTGGCAGATCGCCACCCGTCCGGAGCCGGGCACCACCGGTGCGGCGCTGGTCGGCAAGCTCGGCGCGGTCGGCGGGCTGCCGACGGCCGAGCAGATGATCGAGCACTACGCGCGGTTCTCCGATCGCGACCTGACCGCCATGCCCTGGTACACCGTGCTGGCCTGCTTCAAGCTCGGCATCGTCCTGGAGGGCACGCATGCCCGCGCGTTCGCGGGTAAGGCCCCCAAGCAGGTCGGCGACTTCCTGCACGCGATCACGCTGGAACTGTTCGAACGGGCGCAGCGGCTGATGGAGTGACGCTGTCGGGATGTGCCCGATAGTTGACCGGATATCGGTGGAAGGCGCGATACGGCCGCGCCTAGGTTGAGCGCATGCCGATCGTTCCCGATGTCAAGGACTGGACCTGGGTGCTCGAGCGCCCTTGCCCGGAATGCGGTTTCGACGCCGCCGCGACCACCTACGAAGCCGTGCCCGCCCTGATCCGGGCGACGGCTGTCCGCTTCGCCGCGGTGCTCGACCGCCCCGGCGTACGCGTGCGGCCGGATGAATCGACCTGGTCGGCTCTGGAATACGGCGCGCACGTGCGTGACGTGTGCCGTATGTCCGACACTCGCCTCGGCCTGATGCTGGCCGGTGACCCCGACGGCGAGCCGCCGCGCTTCCAGAACTGGGATCAGGACGCGGCCGCGGAAGCCGACCGCTACAACGAGCAGGACCCGGCCCGGGTGGCCGAGGAGTTCGCCGAGGCCGCCGAGCGGGCTGCGCGGTCTTTCGCCTCGGTGCCGCGCGAGCGGCGCGGTCTGCGGGGTGCGCGCAGTGACGGAGCGGAGTTCACCGTGGAGTCGTTCGCCCGGTACATCCTGCACGATCTGGTGCACCACGTGCACGACGTGCGCGGCTGAAACGCATCGCGGAACTGTAACGCGTTCGGCTAGAAGGTCACGCTCTACCGACGAATTTTTCGACCGACACTAGAACGCGTTACATTTTTCTCGTACTGTGGGTGCAGTCACATATAAGCACGTGCATGCGAGAGGGTCGACAGGAATGAAGACGAAGGGCGCGATCCTGTGGGGGATCGACCAGCCGTGGTCGGTGGAGGAGATCGAGGTCGGTGACCCGGTCGCCGGCGAGGTGCAGATCCGGATGGAAACCGCCGGTATGTGCCACTCCGACCACCACATCGTGACCGGAGCGACCCCGATGCCGTCCTTCCCCGTCATGGGCGGGCACGAAGGCGCGGGCGTGATCACCAAGCTCGGCCCGAACTGCCCGGCCGATCTGCAGGTCGGTGACCACGTGATCCTGTCGTTCATCCCCGCCTGCGGCCGCTGTCCGGCTTGCGTGGCAGGACATATGGCGCTGTGCGATCTGGGCGCCGGTCTGCTGATGGGACAGGCGATCAGCGATGGCACCTACCGCATCCAGGCCCGTGGCGAGAACGTCATCCCGATGTGCCTGCTGGGCACCTTCGCGCCGTACATGACGGTGCACCACACCTCCGTGGTGAAGATCGATCCGAGCATCCCCTTCGAGGTGGCCTGCCTGGTCGGCTGCGGCGTTCCCACCGGTTTCGGCTCCTCCACCCACGTCGCCCAGGTCGCTCCCGGCGAGACCGTGGTCATCGCGGGCATCGGCGGCGTCGGCATGAGCGCCTTGCAGGGCGCGGTGCTGTCCGGCGCGTCGAAGGTGGTGGCGATCGATCCGAATCCGTGGAAGCGCGAGCAGGCGCAGAAGTTCGGCGCCACGCACACCTACGAGAGCATGGCCGCCGCGATCATGCCGCTGATGGAGGCCACCGAGGGCCGGATGGCCGAGAAGGTCATCCTGACCATGGGTGAGATGCACGGCGAGTACATCGAAGAGGGCCTGATCCTCACCTCGAAGGCGGGCACCCTGGTGGTCACCTCGATGGGCCGGATGGACGAGAACGACGTCAAGCTGAACAGCTTCCTGCTGTCGATGCTGCAGAAGACGGTGAAGGGTTGCATCTTCGGTGGCGGCAACGCCCGCCAGGACGCGCCGCGCCTGCTGTCGCTGTACAAGTCCGGCCAGCTGAACCTGGACGACATGGTCACCCGCAGCTACTCCCTGGAGGAGATCAACCAGGGCTACCAGGACATGCTCGACGGCAAGAACATCCGCGGGATCATCAAGTACACCGAAGCCGACTGGTAGAGCGCCTCACCGCCGCTCGGCGAGCGCGATGACGACGCGTGCGATCAGCTCGTACGGCACCGGTTCGCCGAGCCGGAACCGCAGCGTTCCCTTGCCCGCCCGGTACGGCCCGAGCTCGCGGGCCAACGCGGGATCGCCGTCCGGGACCGGGTGGAGGCTCACATGCTGCTTCCACCCCGCGAAGTGCACGATATCGCGGCCGTGCGCCGGAAGGTGGGAATGCCGTAGCTCATCGCCTAGGTGGCTTCGTGCAGCGCGGTCGGTAACCGATCTGCCTTCGCAGGCATGGGTCTCGCGAGTGTAGGCAGCACCGGTGCGGGCGTCGTGGAAGGCTCGGCGCGGCGGGCTCAGATCCGGCAGCGCAGCAGCGCTTCGCGGAGGTTGCGGCTGCGGACGTCGTCGAGGACCGCCAGACCGAGCCGGTTCATCGTGTACCCGAAGCCGAGCCCCGTCGCGGGATCGGCGAACCCGAACGAGCCGCCGAGTCCCGTGGTGCCGTAGGCGCGTTTGTCCGAGCCGAAGCGAAAGCTCCCGCGCGACTTGCGGAAGCCGAGGTGGTAGCGGCTCTTGGTGTGCAGCACCAGGTCCTCGGCAGGCACATCGTCGGCGGTATCGGCCGCGGCGAGCCGGTCCAGCAGCGCGTCATCGATCGGCAGCGCGCCGGTGCGACCGGCAGCCGCGCCGTAGACCTTCGCCAGCGCGCGGGCGTTGCCGACGCCGTTGGAGCCGGGCAGTTCCACTTCCAGGAACTCGCGCCGGGTCGCCCGCGCCGGCGCTCCGCAGCGCGGGTTGGTCAGCGCCGCGTAGGACAGACCGCGTTCGGCGTAGATCTCCGCGCCGATGCGCAGCGGGATATCGCGTTCGTAGCGCAGCACGTCCAGCCCCCGGGTGGCCGACATCGTGGCGATGCGGTCCATGCTCTGCTCCGCGGGCAGGCCGATGAAGAAATCGGCGCCCAGCGGTGCGGCGATGTCCTCGGCGAAGATCCGCCCCAGCGTGCGGCGGCCGTGGTCGACCCGGCGCAGCAGTTCGCCCTGGTACAGGCCGAGAGTGATGGCGTGATACCCGTGCCTGGTGCCGGGCCGCCAAGCCGGTTTCTGCGCCGCCAGAATGGTCGCGAGGCCATCGAGGTCGGCGATCTGGGGCAGACGCACGGTCTGGCTGAGGCCGGACAACCCGGCCTGATGGTCGATCAGCTGACGCACGGTGACCGTTTCCTTGCCGTTGGCGGCGAACTCCGGCCAGTACTTCGCCACCGGCTGCTCGTAGTCGAGCAGGCCTTCGGCCACCGCGGCGGCGACGGTGAACGCCGCCATGCCTTTGGTCGAGGAGAACACCGGCACGATCGTGTCCCGCTCCCACGGGAGCGTGCGCTCGCGATCGCGGAACCCGGCCCACAGATCCACCACGGGGCGCTCGCCCGCGTAGACCGCGACAGCAGCGCCGATTTCGCCGTGGCGCTCGAAATTGCGGCGGAAGGCGTCGGCGACCGGTTCGAAGCCGGGCGCGACGTCTCCGTGAACAGTGGGCGTTTCACTCATGGTGAATGGATGGTAGCTATCCGGTTCTCGTAGGCTCGCAGGGTGCGTTCACTCGAGCAGATCCGGGAATGGCCGGTCCGGCACGCGGCGGCCGCGGTGGTCACCGCCGACGGCGGTGTCGCGAGCGAAGGTGATGTGCAGCGGGTGTTCCCGCTCGCGTCGGTGACCAAGCCGCTGGTGGCCTACGCGGTGCTGGTCGCGGTGGAGGAGGGCGCGGTCGAACTCGACCAGCCCGCGGGCCCGCCCGGAGCCACGGTGCGTCATCTGCTGGCGCACACGTCCGGACTCGCGTTCGACACCACCGACGTCCAGGCCCCGCCAGGAACCCGGCGGATCTACTCCAGTTCGGGTTTCGAGGTGCTCGCCGACTTCGTCACCGCCCAGACCGGGATCGCGTTCGACGAGTACCTGCGCGACGCGGTGTTCCGGCCGCTGGGCATGACCGCTTCGGTGCTGACCGGTCCGGCCGGGCACGCCGCGCGGTCTTCCGCGGCGGATCTGGCCCGTTTCGCCGCCGAATTGCTCCGTCCCCAGCTGATCTCGGCGCAGACGCACGCCGAGGCCACCTCGGTGCAGTTCCCCGGCATGAACGGCGTGCTGCCCGGTTACGGTTCGCAGCGCCCGAACGACTGGGGACTGGGCTTCGAGATCCGCGACGGCAAGACGCCGCACTGGACCGGTGGCACGAATTCGCCACAAACCTATGGACATTTCGGCCAATCCGGGACATTTTTATGGGTTGACCCGAGCACGGGGTTGGCGTGTCTCGCGTTGAGCGACGAGAATTTCGGCGACTGGGCGCGCGCGGCCTGGCCACCGCTGAGCGATGCCGTCATCGCGGAGGCGACCGCCACGCGCAACACGGTCACGAAGTAACACGTGTAACTTCGGGCACTCCAGTACACTCAGGCAACGCCAGTTCGACGAATCGTTGGGGAAGACGTTCCTCGTCGAAGCTGGAGGTGTTGGTGGTGCGCGCATCGAGTCAGTTCGCGGACGCGACGGCGGGTGTGGTCTACATCCACTCGTCGCCTGCCGCGCTGTGCCCGCATGTCGAGTGGGCGCTCACCTCGGCCCTCGGCGCCCCCGCGAAACTGCGCTGGACCGCCCAACCGGCCGACGGCCAACTGCGCGCCACCAGCGAGTGGATCGGCCCCGTCGGCACCGCGTCGAAGATCGCCCAATCTTTGCGCTCCTGGCCGGTTCTGCGCTTCGAGGTCACCGAGGACCCCAGCGACGGCGTGGACGGCGAGCGCTACAGCTTCGTCCCCGGCCTCGGTCTGTGGCACGGCTCCACGAGCGCCAACGGCGACGTCATGATCGGCGAGATGCGCCTGCGCGCGATGCTCCAGGCCACCCGCGAACTCGGCAAGTACTCCGCCTACGACCTGGCCGCCGAAATCGACCGCGCCCTCGGCACGGCCTGGGACGAGGACCTCGAAATCTACCGGTACGGAACGGAATCCGGCGCGGAGGTCACCTGGCTGCGCCGGGACGTGGGGTAGGGCTCGCGGCTCCGGGAGCCACCGGAATTGGCGGCTGCCCGGGATCCGACGACGGACGTAGGGTGGTCACGCGGTCGGGGCCGAGAGCGAGGAGTCGACCATGAAACATGCCGGTATGCGGATCATCGCCGCAGCGACGATTGCCCTGACGGCCGCGACAGCCGTCCCAGCGACGGCCACCGCCGAGATCAGCGCCGAACCGGTAGCGGCAGCAGTGGAGATTCCCCCAGGCATCGTCGACGCGGTTCGAGGCGCGATCGCGAGCGTGTTGTTCTTCGGCATAGTCGGCCTGTGCGTGGCGCGCGTCCTCCCCGCCGACCAGTGCCATCTGTTCTGAGGGGCTGAAGTTGCGAGCCGTGCGAACCGACAGCGCCGGGGATCATCCATTCGGCCGGGTCCGGTAGCTCGTTGTCGCTGCATCGGTTTCGGGTCAAGCGCGTTCGGAGGGGGGACATCGGCGCACCGAGCAATGCGGACAGCTGGTCCTCGACACCGATGTAGTTGTGGTCGTGCTCGGCGCCGACACGGCTAGGCGTAACGCGACGATGACCGTTGGCGCCGCTCCGGCGATCGTCGTGAGCGGACTCGTCCCGCTTTGTCGCGTCGTCGTTTCGCGGCAGTCGCGTCAACGGGCTCGGTGACCGAGCACGGCGAACATGGTGACCGACAGGTGGTAGTCGCCTTCGGCGATGCCTGCCTCCATGGTGGCCAGCAGGTCTCGTCCTTCCTGCTCGGTGATCGCGCCGCTGGTGCTCGCGGACGCGATCATCTGAGTGAACAAGGGACGGGCGGTTTCCGGGTTCCAGATCACCGCCTCCGATCCCATGTCGTCGATGGTGAAACCGGCGGCGGTGAGCAGGCCGCGAAGGTGGCGGCCCGACGCGGGGTTGGGGGTGGTCTCGAGCATCGCCTTCGTCAGACGGGTGACCACCTCGGGGTCGCCGGGATGGGCGATCACGGTGTGCCAGTCGGTGTCGATGAGCAGTACGCGACCGCCCGGTCGCAGCACGCGGGTGATCTCGGCGGTGGCGGCCGCCGGGTCGTCGAGGTGCTGGTAGACCCGTTCACAGCGCACCGCGTCGAAGTAGCCGTCCGGGAACGGCAGGTGATACGCGGTGCCCTCGACGAAACGGGCGGGGGAGTCCGCCGTCTCGGCGCGCCCACGGGCGATGGCGAGCATCGCGGGGTTCGGGTCGACCCCGACCGCCTCCCCGCCGGGCCCGACCCGGCCCGCCAATTCGATCACCTCGGTGCCCGTCCCGGCCCCGATATCCAGTGCGCGTTCGCCCGGCTGGACGTCCAGCACTTCGTGCCCCCATGCCCGCATTCTCCGGATACCCGGCAGCGCCGCTTGGAGATCGAGGATGCCGACCAGCACGGCCATCGGGTCGTCGGCATCAGCCTGTGATGTATCCGGAATCGCGCTTTCGTGAAAAGACGGGAGGGGCGGCGCGGACTCGCTCGGCATATCACGACACTAACCCCGCGCCACCACTGACGACAGCACCCCGCCCCGGCTCCCGCCCCGCATCCGCGCGAGTGGCACATGGCTGCGGCGAAACGCGAGAAGCCCCCACGATGGTGTGCCACTCGCGAAGCTGGTGAGAACTCCGGGGCAGCGCGCCCGGGTACCGTTTGCCGCGAGCTTTGCCGGGTAGACATCTGGGCGGCCGGCTTGCGCGCAGCCGCGAGGCGGAGGGACGGCTCTCGGCGCGGACGGGGCAGGCCGGAACGAATTCGATGGCTTTCGGCGGCATCCACCGACCCGACCACCAAGGGAGCGTCAGATGACCGAGCCTGGATCAGCGGACCTGAAGCGGCGGCATCGCGCGATGTGGGCGCTGGGCGACTATTCGTCCATCGCCACCGAAGTCATCCCCGGACTGGGCCGGCGTCTGGTCGAGGTCTGCGGGATCGGTCCGGGGCAGCGGGTGCTGGACATCGCGGCCGGATCCGGGAATGCCGCCATCCCCGCGGCCGAGGCCGGTGCGGACGTCGTGGCCAGCGACCTCACGCCGGAGCTGTTCGAGGCCGGGCGGCGTATCGCCGCCGCGCGGGGAGTCGAGCTGCGGTGGCAGGAGGCCGACGCCGAGGCGTTGCCTTACGCCGATGCGGAGTTCGACGCCGTGGTCTCGTGCGTCGGCATCATGTTCGCGCCGTTCCATCAGGCGGCGGCGGACGAACTGGTGCGCGTGACCAAGCCCGGCGGCACCATCGGGTTGATCAACTGGACGCCCGACGGATTCATCGGGCAGATGTTCGCCACCATGAAGCCGTTCGCTCCGCCGCCCCCGCCCGGCGCACAGCCACCGCCGCTGTGGGGCGACGAGGCGCACGTGCGGTCGCTGTTGGGCGATCGTGTCGCCGGACTGGAGCTGCGACGTGAAAAGGCCGTCATCGACCGCTTCGCCGACGCGGCCGAGTTCCGTGATTTCTTCAAGTCCTACTACGGCCCGACGGTCGCGGTGTACAAGGCCATCGGTGCGGAGCCCGACCGCGTCGCGCAACTGGATCGGGCACTCGTCGATCTCGCCGCCCGGCACGACGCGGGCAGCGGGCGGATGGAGTGGGAATACCTCCTTATCACCGGACGTCGCTCGGATTGAGCAGCGCCGACCGCACTTCGTCGGCGTGCACGACGTCAGTATGAGTCCGATCGAATTCAGGCGATCGACGCCCTGAACTCCGCGCCTTCCTGGACTCCCTGCGCGGCTTCGGCAATATCGACGACGGGGTAGATCTGGTAGTCCGCGAAAAAGGCGAACTTATTGGGAGCGTCCGCCAAGTCCGCCGCATTGTCGGTCTCCACCACCGCGAACCCACCGCTGCCGTCGAGTCTGCCGACGAGCTGGTGGTAGGTCGTGGTGGTGAGCGGTTTCCAATTCGCGAACACATCCAAGGCGCGCCGGATACTCGCCTCGTTCTCCGGTGCGGAGCCGGTCCATCGGTAAGTCCACGAAACCACGTACTTCATTTCATCCTCCCTTGGATACCGCGAGCTGAATGGGTATCTCGTCCTCAGGGTTTCCCCGCACGTGGACACCACCTACTTTGCTCGGGGGAGGCTCGAGAGGATATCAACCCTCGGGCCGGAATCTTTCGACTCCAGCGCTCGGGCACTGCGAGGGGAGGCCATGACCCTGCATACGATGACGACGTTCCGGCAAAGCCCGGTGAGAGCGTCGAGCGCGGCGATTCAGGAAACCGGGCGGGCAGGGCGATGGCGTGCGGGATCATACTGCTCGAAATACGACTCGCCCACGGCGAACATTCCGCGTTGCGGTAGCCAGAAGTCGCCCAATCTGGCCTGCTCGGCCAGAGGTCCCGGCGGGCCGATATCTGTTCCGTCGATCCGGGCCGTGCTGTCCTCTACGGTCCACAGCATTCGGGGATTGGCCAGGAACCATTGACCATTCGGGGAAGTGCCGCTGAGACGCACCCGCCCGAGACCGAGCGCCGGACCCGCCACCCGGGACATGAGCGCCAAGACGGCGGGACGCCGCCATAAAGCGGCGGGCATCATGCGACCGAGGCCGGTCATCGCGGCGGTAGCCACCGACCGTCCCAGCTCCAGATCCCACTCGATCCGGTCGCCCACCCGCACGGTGAACGCGGCGGGCCCCGTCCAATCCACCGAGATGTCCTCTACTCGCGCGTCCTCGAGTGCTGACCCGAAGTAGCGGGCGCAGCTGGTCGCCGGGGAAACACTGCTGTAGATCACCCATTTTTCGTCGGGATCTCGATGCCACACCGCGTCGTATCCCGCGCCGACCGAACTGGCGGGAAAATGCCGCAGGGCCAAGTAGTGACCGCTGACGAAAGGCATTCCCATCACTCCGTAGCCGGAAAATCGCTCATCCGCCGCACCCGGCGGGAGTGTTTTGTCGATGGCGGCAATTGATCGTGGACTGTCGGTCATCACCGACCTCCTGGAAAGTGGTTTCCGTACCGAGCATTTTACGTCCGCCGCATAGAGGGGCCGGTGCGACTCGATACGCGGCCGGTAGTGGGCGCAGCAACGCGCGAGTAAGGCAAGTTCCGCGATGCGAAGTGTGGGGTCCGTGTGCTTCATGGTCGCGCAGTCGCCTGTTCGGCGCAGCGGGGCGACCGTCGGACATGGACGGCGGTGTCGACCCAATACCGCCGTGCCGGACCGAGCTGGGTGTCCACGATCCGCTCGAGCACGCCGCCCTGGCGTTCGATGGTCTTCGCCGAGGCGACGTTGTCGGCCGCGCAGACGATCAGCACCCGGTCCATGCCCAGCTTCCCGGCCTCGTCGAGCATCCGGCCGAGCGCCCAACAGGCCAGTCCGCGCCTGCGCGCGGAGGGCCGGATGCCGTAGCCGATATGACCGGCCCACCGCACGAAGTCGTCGAACCCGTGCCGCAGCGCGATCCCGCCGACCACCCGCTCGCCTTCGATGATCCACCGATAGGTGCACCGCACCCGGCCGGTCCCGGCCCATGCCTCACTCGATTCGCCGGCCAACCGGTCCACCCAGGCCGCGAAACCGGCGGGCGAACGCACCTCGTCGTACGGCCGCAACCCGAAACCATCCTCATGCGGACCGGGACCCCACTCCCGATGCGCCTCGAGCCAGGCCGCATGCAGACGTGTCGTCGGAGCGATCAACGCGGGCATATCGCGACGATACCGATCCGGCCGCCCAGGACCAGGGCGAAAGACGAGCCTTTCCTGTGGTGGGCGCAGAGGGGATCGAACCCCCGACCGCTGGTGTGTAAAACCAGAGCTCTACCGCTGAGCTATACGCCCGTGCCGTTACCGGCGGCTTATGAATCTAGCGCGGCGAGCGCTTTCTCCCAAGCTGCCTGGTCACGGGGTTCGCCGGGGCCGTTCATCTCGGCGAAGCGGATGTAGCCCTCGCGGTCGACGACGAAGGTGCCGCGGTTGGGGTAGCCCGATTTCTCGTTGAAGACGCCGTAGGCCTGGGCGACCGCCCCGTGCGGCCAGAAGTCCGACAGCAGCGGGAAGGTGTAGCCCTGTTCGGCGGCCCAGATCTTGTGGGTGGGCGGCGGGCCGACCGAGATCGCGAGAATTTCCGCGTTGTCGTTCTGGAACTTGGGCAGTTCGTCGCGCACCTTGCACAGCTCGCCCTGGCAGATGCCGGTGAAGGCGAGCGGGTAGAACACGATCAGGACGTTCTTCTTCCCCCGGTAGTCCGACAGGCTGACTTCCTGGTTGTTCTGGTCCTTCAGCGTGAAATCCGGCGCGACAGTGCCAACCTCGAGCGGCATAGCGAATCCTCCATCGTGTCGGGTCTCCACCGGGCGGGCGTGCGGCGCCGCCCTGGTGGAAACCATAGCGCGGTGGCTCAGCGCTGCTTCGAGGGTGCCTTGGGCTGCACGAGTCGGCTGCCGGTCCACGAGCCGAGGCTGATCGCCGAGGTCTGCGTGAGACCGGCGGTCGGTGCGGATTCGGCGATTTCACTCGGCTCGACATGGCCGGGTTGCCCGGTCTTGGGCGTGAGCACCCAGACGAAACCGTCGTCGGCGAGCGGAGCGATGGCGTCCATCAGAGCGTCGACCAGATCCCCGTCCCCGTCGCGCCACCACAGCAGCACGACATCGATCACCTCGTCGGAGTCCTCGTCGACGAGTTCACCGCCGATCGCGTCCTCGACATCGGCCCTCAGATCGTCGTCGACGTCCTCGTCCCAGCCCAATTCCTGGACAACCAAGCCGTGTGAAATGCCAAGCTTCTGAGCGTAGTTCTGCGCGTCCGCCGCGGCGACCACGGTGGTGTCCTCCTCAACTCCCGACAGTAGATAGTTGCAAGCGAACATGGTTATGGGCTTCAGCGCAAGCCGATCGGGCGAAATAGGTACCGAATGTCGCGTTGCGATGGTGTGTCAAGGGCCTTCTCAGCGCTTCGGGCACGAGTCGCGCACGGCGTTGCGCGCGTCGTTGACCCGCTTGCTGGCGTCGTTGAGCGCCGCGACCGGGGCGGTGTAGGTCATCTTGCGGGTCTCGGCGGCCAGCGCGCGGGCGGCGTTGACGTATTCGGTGAACAGGGCCGCCAGGTCCGGGGGTAGCGCGTCCTTCGCGGAACTCACGCCGCTTTCCACCTTGTTGGCGGCGTCCTCGAGGGTCTGCACCGCCGAGTCGCGTTTGGCGACGTAGTCCGGCGCGTTCGAATCGTGCGCGTCGACGAACTCGTTGTATCTGCCGACGCCGGCGCCGGTGATGGTGGGGAACTGGCCGCAATTGTCGGAGATGGCCTTGGCCTGGGCCGCCGCGCGCCGGGAAGAGGTCGCCGCCGCCGACGATGACGCCGCCTCGGTCTTGTATGCCGCCAGATCGCTCGTGTTCGGACCCGCCACGCCTTCCACCCGGTTGGCGCACCCCGCGACGACCACTCCGACGGCGACCGCGCCGGTGGCGCACACCATTCCGAACCCGCGTGGGTTCAGCAGCTTCATCGTCCTCCCGCTCCTCAGGGCTGCCACGCTCGACATGCTCACCTTGCCTGTCGAACGGTACTGGATTTCCGGCTGACATGATGATTTGGGACGCGCCATCGGCAAGGATGGATGGTGCGCCCGAACCTTTCGTTTACGGGCGGTCCGCCAACCAGCGAACCCGCCCGGGGATACCGACGCCATCAGCATGTCCACCCCTGTACGAGGAGCAGATTTGACCGACCTGATCCACTCTTCCGCACCGGCGAAATCCGCCGGTACCAGCTCCGCTCCCGCGCCCGCAGCGAGCCGTGATCCGAATGGGTCGCACGCGCCGCAGCCGGCCGGACGGGTGCGGGTGATCCGCGAAGGGGTGGCGTCCTACCTACCGGACATCGACCCGGAGGAAACCAGCGAATGGCTAGAGTCGTTCGACGAGATGCTCGACCGGGAGGGCCCCGGCCGTGCGCGTTACCTCATGCTCCGTCTTCTGGAGCGGGCCGGTGAACGTCGGGTCGCCATCCCGTCGCTGACCTCCACCGACTACGTCAACACCATTCCCACCGAGAACGAGCCGTGGTTCCCCGGCGACGAGGAGGTGGAGCGCCGCTTCCGCGCCTGGATCCGCTGGAACGCCGCGATCATGGTGCATCGCGCCCAGCGCCCCGGCATCGGCGTCGGCGGCCACATCTCGACCTACGCGTCCTCGGCGGCGCTCTACGAGGTCGGCTTCAACCACTTCTTCCGCGGCAAGGACCACCCCGGCGGCGGCGACTCGATCTTCATCCAGGGCCACGCCTCGCCGGGCATCTACGCCCGCGCGTTCCTGGAGGGCAGGCTGTCGACCGATCAGCTCGACGGTTTCCGCCAGGAGTACAGCAACGGCGGCCCCGGCCACGGCCTGCCGTCCTACCCGCATCCGCGGTTGCTGAACAACTTCTGGGAGTTCCCCACGGTGTCCATGGGTCTCGGCCCGATGAACGCCATCTACCAGGCGCGGTTCAATCACTACCTGCACGATCGCGGCATCAAGGACACCTCCGATCAGCACGTCTGGGCGTTCCTCGGCGACGGCGAGATGGACGAGCCGGAGTCGCGCGGTCTCGCGCACGTCGCGGCCATGGAGGGTCTGGACAACCTGACCTTCGTGGTGAACTGCAACCTGCAGCGCCT
Source organism: Nocardia implantans (assembly GCF_035544775.1). Taxonomy (NCBI): domain Bacteria; kingdom Bacillati; phylum Actinomycetota; class Actinomycetes; order Mycobacteriales; family Nocardiaceae; genus Nocardia; species Nocardia implantans. Next base: position 554,839 of record NZ_JAYKYQ010000002.1, read on the forward strand.
GGACGGCCCTGTACGCGGCAACGGCAAGATCATCCAGGAGCTGGAGTCGTTCTTCCGCGGCGCGGGCTGGAACGTCATCAAGGTGATCTGGGGCCGGGAGTGGGACGCGCTGCTGGGCGCCGACCGCGACGGCGCGCTGGTGAACCTGATGAACAGCACCCCCGACGGTGACTACCAGACCTACAAGGCCAACGACGGCGCGTACGTCCGCGACCACTTCTTCGGCCGCGACCCGCGCACCAAGGCGCTGGTGCAGGATCTGTCCGACCAGGAGATCTGGAACCTCAAGCGCGGCGGCCACGACTACCGCAAGGTGTACGCCGCCTACGCGGCCGCGATGGCGCACAAGGGCCAGCCGACGGTGATCCTGGCCAAGACCATCAAGGGCTACACCCTGGGCAAGCACTTCGAGGGCCGCAACGCCACGCACCAGATGAAGAAGCTGACCCTGCAGGACCTCAAGGACTTCCGCGACCTGCAGCGCATCCCGATCAGCGACGCCGAGCTGGAAAAGGATCCCTACCTGCCGCCGTACTACCACCCCGGTATGGAGGCCCGCGAGATCCAGTACATGCTCGACCGGCGCAAGGCGCTCGGCGGGTTCCTGCCCGAGCGGCGCGCCGCGGCCAAGCCGCTGAAGCTGCCCGGCGACGAGGCCTACCGCTCGGTGCGCAAGGGGTCGGGCAAGCAGAACGTCGCCACCACGATGGCGCTGGTGCGGCTGATGAAGGAGCTGCTGCGGGACAAGGAGATCGGCAAGCGGATCGTCCCGATCATCCCCGACGAGGCCCGCACCTTCGGTATGGACTCGTGGTTCCCTTCGTTGAAGATCTACAACCGCAATGGGCAGTTGTACACCTCCGTCGACGCGGAATTGATGCTTGCCTACAAAGAGAGCGCCGTCGGGCAGATCCTGCACGAGGGCATCAACGAGGCCGGGTCGACGGCGTCGTTCACCGCGGCGGGCACCTCCTACGCCACGCACGGCGAGCCGATGATCCCGCTGTACATCTTCTACTCGATGTTCGGCTTCCAGCGCACCGGCGACGGACTGTGGGCGGCCGCCGATCAGCTCGCCCGCGGCTTCGTGCTCGGCGCGACCGCAGGACGCACCACGCTGACCGGTGAGGGCCTGCAGCACAACGACGGGCACTCGCTGCTGCTGGCCTCGACCAACCCGGCCGTGGTGACCTACGACCCGGCGTTCGCGTTCGAGATCGCCCACATCGTGCGCGACGGCCTGCGCCGCATGTACGGCGGCGGCACCCCGCCGCAGGGCTCGGCACCGCTGCCGGGCACCCGCCCGCACGGCGATCCCGGCGAGTTCGGCGGCGAGGACATCTTCTACTACATCACCCTCTACAACGAGCCGTACCCGCAGCCCGCCGAGCCGGAAGACCTCGACGTCGCCGGTCTGCTCAAGGGCATCTACCTGTACCAGCGCGGAGGCGAGGGCGACGTGCGCGCCCAGATCCTGGTCTCCGGCGTCACCGTGCCGGACGGCCTGCGCGCGCAGGCGCTGCTCGCGCAGGAGTGGGGCGTGCAGGCGGACGTGTGGTCGGTGACCTCGTGGGGCGAGCTCCGCAAGGAGGCGCTGGACAAGGAGATCGCCGCGCTGCGCGACCCGGGCGCCGAGCCGGGGGTTCCGTACGTCACCGAGGCCCTGTCGCGGGTCGAAGGTCCGTACGTGGCCGCGACCGACTGGATGCGGGCGGTGCCCGACCAGGTCCGCAAGTGGGTGCCCGGTGACTTCACCACGCTCGGCACGGACGGTTTCGGCTTCTCCGACACCCGCCCGGCCGCGCGGCGGGTGTTCAACGTCGACGCGCAGTCCATCGTGGTGGCCGCGCTGGCCGGGCTCGGCCGCACCGGCAAGCTCGACCCGGCGAAGGCCGCGGAGGCGGCGGCGAAGTACGGCATCGCCGACGTGGACGCCGCGCCGAAGGCGGCGGTGAGTTCGGACGAAGACCTCGCATAGCGGAATATTGGATGGTGGACCGTAAACCGCCGCGGCCGCGACGGATCTCCGAGGGCTCTTCCGAGCACGAGGTGTATCTGCCGACGGGCGCGCTCTCCCCGAACCGGCAGACCCGCGACCCTCTTCCGGACACGCTGCTCAAACGCGTGAAGCAGTTCTCCGGCCGCCTCTCCACCGAGGCGGTGGGGTCGATGCAGGATCGGTTGCCGTTCTTCGCCGATCTGGACGCCGCGCAGCGCGCCGGCGTGCAGATGCTGGTGCAGACCGCGGTGGTGAACTTCCTGGAATGGCTCCAGGACCCCGACAGCGACATCCGGTTCAGCCTGGACGCCTTCCAGGTGATCCCGCAGGATCTGGCGCGGCGGCTGACGCTGCGCCAGACCGTGGACATGGTCCGCGTCGCCATGGAGTTCTTCGAGCAGTGGCTGCCCGCGCTGGCGCGCAACGACCGGCAGCTGGTCGCGCTGACCGAGGCGGTGCTGCGGTACGGGCGTGAGCTCGGCTTCGCCGCCGCCTCGGTGTACGCCAGCGCCGCCGAGTCGCGCGGCGCGTGGGACACCCGGTTGGAGGCGCTCGTCGTCGACGCCGTGGTGCGCGGCGACACCGGCCCGGACATGCTCTCCCGGGCCGCCACGCTGAACTGGGACGCCACCGCACCGGCGACGGTGCTGGTGGGCACGCCGCCCGGCGAGCAGGGCGTCTCGTCGGTGGGGGCGGTGCATTCCATCGCGGCGCGGCACGGGCGGGCCGCGCTCGCGGTGGTGCAGGGCACCAGGCTGGTGATGGTGGTCTCCGGGCATCTGGGCGAGACCGCGCATATCTCCCCGTTCCTGGCCGACCTGCTCGCCGAGGTGTTCTCCGACGGCCCGGTGGTGATCGGGCCGACCACCCGCACGCTGGGCGCGGCCCACGCCAGCGCGGTGGAAGCGCTGGCCGGGATGGAGGCCGTGGTGGGCTGGCGCGGGGCGCCGCGACCGGTGCATGCGGCGGAATTGCTGCCGGAACGCGCTTTGTTGGGTGATCGAGCTGCGATCGACGCGCTGAACGAGTACCTTGTCCTACCGTTGGCCGCGGCGGGGTCGTCGCTGGCGGACACCCTCGATGCCTATCTGGATTGCGGTGGTGCGGTCGAGACGTGTGCGCGTCAGCTGTACGTCCATCCAAATACGGTGCGGTACCGCCTCAAGCGAATCGCCGAGATCACCGGCCGTGATCCGATGAACCCGCGAGACGCTTATGTGCTCAGGATCGCCGCGACAGTGGGTCGTTTGACACGAACCCGTAACGAATCGTCATCTCCTGCCCCAGAGGTCACTTCGATCGCGTTGGGTCCCGACGGCTTGTAACGCGCCGAGGGAATCGGTCGATTCGGACAGCCCACGTGGTCTTTTGTGGAACCCCCACAAAAGCGCTTCCGAACCTTCATCCGCGTCGACATCTCGTGCGGCCCGCCTCACAGTGTTTTCTTAGAGGCGTGATCGCGTTGTTCGCCCCTGGACAGGGCTCTCAGACACCCGGCATGCTCGCGCCTTGGCTCGACCTTCCCGGCGCGAACGAGCGCCTCACGCTGTGGTCCAAGGCTTCGGGCCTGGACCTGGTCCGTCTCGGCACCACCGCGACGGCCGAGGAGATCACCGACACCGCCGTGACCCAGCCGTTGGTGGTCGCCGCCGCGCTGCTGGCGTTCGCGGAGATCTCGCCCGAGGAGCTTCCCGCCGCTACCATCGTTGCCGGGCACTCGGTCGGTGAACTCGCCGCCGCCGCGGTCGCCGGAGTCATCTCCGCCGACGACGCGGTCCGGCTGGCCGCGATCCGCGGAGCGGAGATGGCCAAGGCGTGCGCACTGGAGCCGACCGGTATGTCCGCGGTGCTCGGCGGCGACGAGGCCGCCGTGCTCGAACGGCTCACCGAACTCGACCTCGTTCCGGCCAACCGCAACGCGGTGGGTCAGATCGTGGCGGCGGGCCGGTTGGACGCTCTGGCCGAGCTCGCCGCGAACCCTCCGGAGAAGGCCAGGGTTCGGGCGCTGCCCGTCGCTGGCGCGTTCCACACGGCGTTCATGGCTCCGGCGCAGGATGCTGTGACCGAAGCCATAACGAAGATCACGCCGAACGAGCCGACAAGGACCTTGCTCTCGAACTTCGACGGCAAGCCGGTCGCGTCCGGACAGGACGCGATCGACAAGCTCGCCGCGCAGGTCACCCGGCCTGTTCGCTGGGATCTGTGCACCGAGACCGTCCGGCGGGCCGGCGTCTCGGCGGTGGCGGAGCTTCCGCCGGCGGGCACCCTCGTCGGCATCGCCAAAAGGGAACTGAAGGGCACGCCCACGCTGGCCCTGAAGACCCCGCAAGACCTCCCCGCGTTGGCTGAGCTGACCGTCTCCGGCTAGCTTTCCTGCGCGACCATGCATCGCACGATGCGAGGTCGTGACCGAGAGGCGGTAACTATTACCGCGCTCGATCCGAAAAAAACCAGTAGAGCCCTACAAAGTATCAAGAAGGGAGCCACGAAGTGGCCGCTCTGACCCAGGAACAAATCGTCGAGGAACTCGGCAAGATCATCGAAGAGGTGACCGGCATCGAGCCCTCCGAGGTGACGATCGAGAAGTCCTTCGTCGATGACCTGGACATCGACTCGCTGTCCATGGTCGAGATCGCGGTTCAGACCGAGGACAAGTACGGCGTGAAGATCCCCGACGAGGATCTGGCCAGCCTGAAGACGGTCGGCGACGCCGTCAACTACATCCAGAAGCTCGAGGCCGAGAACGCTGAGGCGGCGGCCGAGCTCAAGGCCAAGTTCGACAACGCCGAGTAGGGCCGAAACTGTGACCACTCCTTCCACCTTGAACGGGAACTTCCCCAACGTCGTCGTAACCAGCCTTGCGGCGACCACGTCGATCGCGGGTGACGTCGATGCGACGTGGAAGGGACTCCTCAACGGCGAGAGCGGCATCGACGTTCTCGAGGATTCCTTCGTCGAGGAATACGATCTTCCGGTCCGCATCGGCGGTCACCTGAAGGTCCGGCCCGACACCCTGCTGTCTCGTGTCGAATGTCGGCGCATGGCCTACGTCGAGCAGCTCGCGACCGTGCTCGGTCGCGAGGTCTGGCGCAACGCGGGCAGCCCGGAAGTCGACCCGGAGCGGCTGGGTGTGGCCATCGGCACCGGATTGGGAGGCGGCGACGCCCTCATCGATTCCGTGGACAAGCTGAAGAACGGCGGCTACCGCAAGATCTCGCCGTTGGCTGTGCAGATGGTCATGCCGAACGGCCCTTCGGCCGTTGTCGGCCTCGAATTGAAGGCCAGGGCAGGAGTGGTCACTCCGGTCTCGGCATGCTCGTCCGGCTCCGAGGCCATCGCCAACGCCTGGCGGATGATCGTCATGGGTGACGCGGACATCGTCGTCACCGGTGGCGTCGAGGGCTTCATCGACGCGGTGCCGATCGCGGCGTTCACCATGATGCGCGCCATGAGCACCCGCAACGACGACCCGAAGGGCGCCTCGCGTCCGTTCGACAAGGATCGCGACGGTTTCGTCTTCGGCGAGGCGGGCGCGCTGATGGTCATCGAGACCGAGGAGCACGCGAAGGCTCGCGGCGCGACCATCCACGCGCGTCTGCTCGGCGCGGGCATCACCTCCGACGGCTTCCACCTCGTCGCCCCCGATCCGACGGGTGACGGCGCCGCGCGGGCGATGACCAGGGCGATGCAGTCCGCGGGTCTGACCAAGAAGGACATCACGCACATCAACGCGCACGCGACCGCGACGCCGATCGGCGACACCGCCGAGGCGAACGCGATCAACAAGGCCGTCGGCACGCACGCCTCGGTGTACGCGCCCAAGTCGGCGCTCGGCCACTCGATCGGCGCCGTCGGCGCCCTGGAGTCCGTGCTGACCGTGCTGTCCATCCGCGACGGCATCGTTCCGCCGACGCTCAACCTGGAGAACCAGGATCCGGAGATCGATCTCGACGTGGTGAAGGGCGAAGCCCGCCGCCAGGAGATCGAGTACGCGATCAACAACTCCTTCGGATTCGGTGGGCACAACGTGGCGCTCGCCTTCGGTCGGGCATAGCCGCGCGATCGACTGCACAACGATTCCGGCGGGGCCGGCCATCTCGATTGGCTCGGCCCCGCCGTGTTTCGACATACGCAGCCGCGGCAGCGGCACGCTCTTTGAAATGAGGAGACAACGCGATGACAATCATCGCTCCCGCGTTGCACCAGGAGACGGCGACCGACCCGCGCGATCCGCTCGGCCGGCTCCAGCGCTTCTTCGATCCGGGCACCATTCTTCCGCTCCACCCGCGTGACAAGTCCGGCGTGCTCGCCGCCATCGGCGAGGTGGACGGCGTCCGCACCGTCGCCTACTGCTCCGACGCCACCGTCATGGGCGGCGCGATGGGCGTGGAGGGCTGCAAGCACATCGTCGACGCGATCGACACCGCCATCGACTCCGGTGTCCCCGTGGTCGGCCTGTGGCACTCCGGTGGCGCTCGCCTTGCCGAGGGTGTCGAGGCGCTGCACGCGGTCGGCCAGGTCTTCGAGGCCATGGTCCGCGCGTCCGGCCTGGTCCCGCAGATCTCCGTGGTGCTCGGCTTCGCGGCGGGCGGCGCCGCCTACGGCCCGGCGCTGACCGACATCGTGATCATGGCTCCGGAGGGCCGCGTCTTCGTGACCGGCCCGGACGTGGTGCGCAGCGTGACCGGCGAGCAGGTCGACATGGCCACTCTCGGCGGGCCGGAGACGCACGGTAAGAAGTCCGGCGTCACCCACATCGTGGCCGACGACGAGTCCGACGCGCTGCACCGCGCGCGCAGGCTGGTGTCGATGTTCGCCGAGCAGGGCGAATTCGATCTGGTCGCGGCCGAGCACGGCGACGTGGACCTGAAGGCCATGCTGCCGGAGTCGGCCAAGCGCGCCTACGACGTCAAGCCGATCATCAACGAGCTGCTCGACAACGTCGACGGCGAGTCGTCGTTCGAGGAATTGCAGGGCGGGTACGCCCGCAGCATCGTCACCGGTCTCGGTCGCCTCGGCGGCCGCACCGTCGGCGTGCTGGCGAACAACCCCATTCGGCTGGGCGGCTGCCTGAACTCCGAGAGCGCGGAGAAGGCGGCGCGCTTCGTGCGGCTGTGCGACGCGTTCGGTATTCCGCTGATCGTGATCACCGACGTTCCGGGGTACCTGCCCGGCGTCGGCCAGGAGTGGGAAGGCGTCGTGCGGCGCGGCGCGAAGCTGCTGCACGCGTTCGCCGAGGCGCGCGTTCCGCGGGTCACGCTGGTCACCAGGAAGATCTACGGCGGCGCCTACATCGCGATGAACGCCCGCTCGCTCGGCGCGACGGCGGTCTACGCGTGGCCGGGTTCGGAGGTGGCCGTCATGGGCGCCAAGGCCGCGGTCGGCATCCTGCACAAGAAGGCTCTCGCGGCCGCGCCGGAGGAGGAGCGCGAAGCGCTGCACGAGCGGCTCACCGCCGAGCACGAGCGCATCGCGGGCGGTGTGGAGCGCGCCATGGCCATCGGCGTCGTCGACCAGGTCATCGACCCGGCGAAGACCCGCAGCATCATCGCCGCCGCGCTGGCGGCGGCCCCGGCCCGCGCCAGCCACCACAAGAACATTCCGCTCTGAACTACGCGCTGAAGCGGGCCCGGCACACCTTGGGTTCACGCGGTCGTCGCAACGCTCTCGAATCGGGAGATTGCGGCGACCGTGTCGGTTTGCGGGGCCGGCTTCGCGTTCGGCGACTTCGTATCCCGGCGGCGGTGTGGACTCGATGGTTTTGGGGTGTCGCACGCAGTCCGAGCGGCGAAATCGTGAGGTCTCACGGGGCGGGAGCGGCTCGATGGTCGGTAGCATCGGGAGGTGCGCTACGAAGAACTGGCCGATGTGCCGTGCTCGATCACGCGCCCGCTCGTGATCTTCGGTGACCGCTGGACGTTGCTGATTCTCAAGTCGTGCTTCTCCGGCATCCGTCGGTTCAACGCGTTCCAGAGCGCACTCGGTATCTCGCGCAGCAGATTGCAGGATCGTCTGGACCGGCTGATCGAGCACGGCATCCTCGTCAAGCAGAAGGCCGCCGTCGGCGCGCACGAGGAGTACCGCCTCACCCCCAAAGGCCACGACATCTACCCGATTCTGCTGGCCATCCGCGATTGGGGCGACACCTATATGGCCCCCGAAGGCCCCCCGGTGCGGTACAACCATCACGATTGCACGGGCGAGGCGCACGTCCGGCTCGAATGCGATTCGTGCGGAAGCGAACTCACCGCGCGCGATGTCACCCCGGCGCCGGGCCCCGGCTTGCTGGGCGTCACCGGCGCCGAGGCGACCGCGGGCAGCGCGCGCTAGCGGCGGGCGCGCCCTCGGGGGTCAGTCGGCGAACCAGGTGGTGACTTCGTCGGCGTCGGCCCTGGTGGTGCGAAAGCCGTTGACCGGATGATCGAGGTCCGGATATCCGAACGAGATTCCGGCGACGACCTTGCGCTGCTCCGGGATGCCGAAGTACTCGCGGAGGAAGGGGGAGTAGGAGGCCAGTGCCGCCTGCGGCGCCGCGCCGAGCCCGAGGCTCTGCGCGCCCAACAGGAAACTGCCGATGTACAGGCCGCAGTCCACCGCCCCGTAGACGCCCAGATCGGCTTCGGTGGTCACGATCGCCACATGCGGGGCGTCGAAGAGTTCGAAATTCCGGACGGCCTGCCGCATGGTCTTCTCGTGATCGCCTTTGGCGATGCCGACGCTGTCGTACAGCTGCTTTCCGCACTCGCGCCTGCGGTCCCGATAGACGCCGGTGTACTGGGCGGGGAACTCGAAATCGGGCGCCGGTGTCGCCGTCGCGATGTGTTCGAGCAGTTCCTTCCGGAAGCGATCGGTTCCGGAGCCCTCCGTCACCACGACCTGCCAAGGCTGGGTGTTGCACCATGACGGCGTCCGCTGGGCCAGCCGCAACAGGGCGCGGATGGTGTCGCGCTCGACGGGCTGGGAGCGGAATTGCCTGCAGGTCCATCGGTCGTCGAGCACTCGGGCCAGCGTCGTGAAGTCGTCGGTCGTCACGGTCATTCCCCCGCCTCCTTTGGCAGTCTTATTTTGAGACCGAACGCTAGCATCGAATGCCGTGGCGCGAAAGCCGGGGGGATCCGCCGTCGCCGGAACGGGGCGAGTCGAGCGCGACGCGCGCGGTCGCGCAAAAGTGTTGCCCGCGTTGCGGCAACGGGCGCGGTCGCAGCAGGCAGAATCCCGATATGGCGTCCGAAGCTCCCGCCGCGCGGGACCGCAAACGGCACGGCAGGCATTACACGCCGCCCGTGCTGGCCCGGTTCCTCGCGCAACGGCTGGTGCGCCATGCCGAGCCGTCGGCCGCCGGCGTCCTGCGCGTGCTCGATCCGGCCTGCGGCGACGGCGAATTGCTGTTCGCCGTGCACCGTGAGGTGGCCGCCCGGTTTCCCGGCATCCGTCTGGTGTTGATCGGCTACGACCTGGACGCCCGCGCGCTCGCGATCGCCCGTAAGCGCGCCCGCGCGGCGGGGATCGCCGTGCACTGGCGCGAGGCGGACTTCCTCGCGGTCGAGGCGCGGCTCGCCGACGGCTCGTTCGACGCGGTGATCACCAACCCGCCGTATGTGCGAACCCAGCAGTTGGGTGGGCCGACCGCGCAGTTGCTGAGCAAACGATTCGGTCTGCGCGGGCGGATCGACCTGACCCACCCGTTCGTCGCGACGCTGCCCCGGCTGCTGGCCGCGGGAGGTGTGCTCGGCCTGCTGTGCGCCAACCGGTTCCTGACCACCAAGGCGGGCGCGAACATCCGGCGGCTGTTGCTGACCGATCTGGCTCCGGTCGAGCTGTACGACCTGGGAGACACCAAACTGTTCACCGCCGCTGTACTGCCCGCGATCACCATCGCGCGCCGCGAAAACCACGGCGAGGGCTGCCGCTATGCCTCCGCCTACGAGGTCACCGGCGAAACACCCGGTGCGAAGACGCTGTTCGAGGCGCTGCTCGACCCGGGCGGTTCGATCGTCCAGTACAACGGCCGTACCTTCGCCGTCGAGGTCGGCAGGTTGGCGACCGAGTGCGGGCCGCCCGCGGACGCCGGAGCCGGTCGTGGTCGCGAGGAGAGTCCTGGCGCCGCGCCGGAACGCACGGTGGGACGGAGGATTTCCCGGGGCGTGGCGCGGGAGCCGGAGACCGCGTGGCGGATGTCGCACGACGCGATCGATGCGTGGCTGGCGCGGATAGCGGGGGCGACCTGGCGCAGTTTCGGTGAGCTGGCGCGCATCCGGGTCGGCATCAAGACGACCGCCGACCGCGTGTTCATCTCCGACCGCTGGGCACAGGCCGACCCGTGTCCCGAGCCCGAACTGCTGCTCGACCTGATCACCCATCACGATCTGGCACCGTGGCGAGCCACCCGCGCCCGCGACGTGCGCGTGCTGTATCCCTACGACCTGGCCCGTGCCCGCCGCACGCCGATCGATCTCGGCCGGTACCCAGGCGCGGCCGCGTATCTGCGGTCGCATCGCGCGACGCTGGCCGGGCGTCGCTATGTCGTCGACAGCGGTCGCGCCTGGTACGAGATCTGGGTTCCGCAGCGCCCGCACCTGTGGCGGCAGCCGAAGCTGGTCTTCCCGGACATCAGCGATCGGCCGCGTTTCGCGCTGGACAGTTCGGGCGCGGTGGTCAACGGCGACTGCTACTGGATCTCGCTGCCCGATCTGGCCGGTGCGCCCGCCGAGGCGACGCGCTTGGCCTATCTGCTGATGGGCGTGGCCAACTCGGCGCTCGGATTGCGGTTCTACGACGTGGTCTGCGGCAATCGGCTGTACTCGGGCAGGCGGCGGTGGATCACCCAGTACGTGTCCCGGCTGCCGGTGCCCGATCCGGCGACGGCCCGGTCGGCGCGCGTGATCGATCTGGTGCGCGAGTTCGTGGAGGGCCGGGCGGCGGACCCGGTGGCGCGGGCCGAGCTGGACGCGCGGGTGGCCGCGGCGTTCGGCGTCGGATCAGGCGCTGACCTGGACGCCGACCATCGGCAGCAGTGTGCGCCGGGCGAACTCGCGGGCCGCGTCCCGATCGCTGACCGGGATCAGGCCGTCGGGGGTGAGGGCCAGCGACAGCGCCAGCCGGGCCATGATCTCGGCGACCAGGTCGGCGTCGAAGTCGTGCGTGCCACCGGCATCCCGTAGCTCGCGCAGCTTCTCGGCCAGGTAGTCGCGGCCGACGGCGAGGATCGGGCCCGCCTCGGTGGTGAGCCGGGGCAGGATCAGGTCGGGCTCGGTGCGCAGCAGCCTGCGCAGCAGTTCGTTGCCCGCGATGGCGCTGATGAACGCGACGAAGATCTCGACCAGCTGATCGTCGTTGCCCGAGACGGTGTGCACCTGCTTCTCGATCGCCGCGACGAAGCGCTGCGCCTCCCGGACGCTGACCGCCTCGACCAGGTCGTTCTTGGATTCGTAGCGCCGATACAGGGTGGCGGGGCTGATGCCGGCGCGGCGGGCGATCTCGCCCATGCTGGTCCGCTTGATGCCGAAGTCCAAGAAGGCCGACAGCGCGCTTTCCAGGAGCTTTTCGCCGTCGGCGACCGGCTTCTCGAGGATGCGCTGCAACATGGGCGAGATGGTTGGCATCGGATCTCCAGTAGGTTCGGCGCGGTCGCCGGGCGGTGGCCGGTGGGCGCGGCATCGCGACGGGTGACGGACGGGGAAGTCCATTATTTCATTGGGTGGGCGCGGCGTGACCCGGCATCGGCCGTCGGCGCGGTGACACGGAGTGGGTCGCGTGTCCAAAATCGGGGGGCTAGCCTGTGGTCGGCGTCCGGCCGCGCCTTCGGCCGGCGCGGAAAGGGGTTGAGCCATGGGGTATTTCGCGAACCGCGTGGTAGCGGTCACCGGCGCGGGCGCTGGAATCGGCCGGGCGTTGGCGGTGGCGCTGGCGGGTGCGGGGGCCTCGCTGGCGCTGTCGGACAAGTCGGCGCAGGCCGTGGCCGAGACGGGGGAGTTGTGCGCGGCCGTCGGCCGCGAGCCGTCGGTGAGCACGGTGGACGTCACCGATCGCGCGGCGGTGTTCGCGTACGCGGAGCGGACCGTCGCGCGATTCGGGCGGGTCGAGGCGCTGTTCAACAACGCGGGCATCCTGCACGTCGGCAGTGTGCTGGAGTCGCCGTTCGGTGACTTCGAACGGGTGATGGCCGTCGACTTCTGGGGTGTGGTCAACGGGACCAAGGCGTTCCTGCCCCATCTGCTGGCCGCCGAGCGCGCCCACATCGTCAATATGTCTTCGGCGTTCGGACTGGTGGCCGTCGCGCGGCACGCGCCGTACAACGCGGCGAAGTTCGCCGTGCGCGGCTTCACCGAGTCGCTGCGGCAGGACATGCGGGCGGCGGGCGGCTCGGTGCGGGTCACCGGGGTGTATCCCGGCGGCGTGCTCACCGGCATCGCCCGGTCGGCGAGCGTCGCGCCGGGCGTCGACGCGGCAGAGGTGGTGCGCCGATTCGAGGGACACGTGGCCAGGACCAGCCCGGCCGCGGCGGCGCGGAGCATCCTGCGCGGCGTCGCGCGCGGCGAGGCGAAGGTGCTGGTCGGCATCGACGCCGTCGCTGTGGACCTGGTCACACGAATCGCGGGGTCGTACCACGAGAAGGTGCTGGACATGGTATTCCGTTCCTGACCGCACGCGGGTGGCGCGGTCGGCGATGGGGAGGGCGAAATGACAACCGGCCGAATATATTCCGAGTTACGGCGACTTGACGATGATGGCGCGCTGGGGTGCCTGTGGTGACGAAATGGCTTTTGCTCGAGTGCTTTTCGGGTGAGCCGGGGTGCGTGATCGCGGTGGGTTCCACGCCGAAGTCGTTCGTGCCGCTGGGCAATATCGTGCGCAATCCGCTGTCGCGGGCCGACGCGGAGGCGGCGTTGCGGCGGGCATGCGCCACCGGTGCGCCGGTCGCGCACGTCTCCGGTGACGGGCGGCGCACGGTGCGGGCCGAGCCGTTGCTCATCGCGCCCGGGCGGGCGCATGCCGTACGACTGTGGGTCGGTCCCCGGCAGGAGCCGGTCGCCGCGCCCGACCCGATGGGGGCGTGGTACTTCGATCTCACGAACAACCGGTCGGTGCGCAGCATCGACCTGCTGGACCTGTACGGCGTCGCGCCGGAGAACCGCGCCGCCGAACTGGCCATCGCGGGCGCGTTCACCCGGTTGGTCACCAACCGCGACGAGAGCGAGGCGCTGGCCAAGATCGTCAATTCCGCGCCCGGCACCGAACATCAGGCGGTCTGGACCATCCGGCGCGACGACGACGCCCTGCGCGCCGGGCATTTCTCCTGCCGGATCGTCGCCGAGCCGGATGACGCGGGCGAGCGGCGGGTGCTGCTGCGCGGCGTGACCCAGGACATCGGCGCGGCCACGGCCGTCTCCGCCGCTCCGCCGCCGACGATCCTCGAGTACACGGTGCTGGAGGCCGCCACCGAGCCCGGTGAGTACCGCGCGATCGTGGACCTGCGCTCGTTGCGGCTGATCCGGTGGATCGGGCCGCCCATGCCCGACGTCGCCTGGGCGGATCTGCCGGGACAGCCGAGACCGCAGATTCATCCGGAAGATCTGGCGACCGCGAAGGCCATGTCGCGGGACCTGGCGCGGCGGCGCACCGAGGGAACGGTGCGTCTGCGCCGGGTGGACGGCAGCTGGCAACCGGTACGAATACGAGCCGCGTTGATGGCGCTGGATCAGCACACCACGGCCGGACTCGCCACGCTCACCGCGGAAACGTGACCCGCGGTGAGCGTGGCGGCGAAGTCATTGGCGCGGCAGATCCAGCTCGGCCATTTCCTTCTCGATCGCATTCGCGGCGAAATCGACACCGCGAGAACGTAATTCATGAACCCGGCGCTGGAGCGCCTCGACTCCGCCGGGTTGGGCCGCGATGTCGGCGACGCTGATCCGGCCCTTGGGCCCGTGCACACCCGACTGCACGTACGACACCGTGATACCTCCTGCCTGCACGCTCGCCCACCCACCGACCCGGGTGGGTTCCCCACTGCGCTACAAGTCGCACGACGACCGTGTCGACAGGAGAGCCCGGGTCGCCGGGCACGCTGGCTGAATGCTATCAGCGATCTTTATTGGACACTTGATCAGTGTGTCCTGTTTCACACCTCATTCGCCGTGCGATGTTGGGCTGTATTTGCTAGGTAGACAGTCGCATTCAGGCGAATGCGATCTTGCTCCTCGGCGCCGAGTTCGCGTCGCACCTTGCCGGGCACGCCCGCCACGAGCGAGCCGGGCGGAATCCGCGCGCCTTCCGGGATCAGCGCGTTGGCCGCGATCAGGCTGCCCGGCCCGACCACGGCGCCGTTGAGGATGGTGGCGCCCATGCCGACCAGCACGTCGTCGCCGATGGTGCACCCGTGCAGGATCGCGTTGTGCCCGACCGAGACACCCGTCCCGACGGTCAGCGGGAAGCCCGGGTCGGCGTGCAGCACGCAGCCGTCCTGGATATTGCTGCGCGCGCCGACCTCGATGGTCTCCAGGTCGCCGCGCAGCACCGCGCTGTACCAGACGCTGACTCCGGCATCGAGCCGCACGCGGCCGATCACGGTGGCGTTCGGCGCGATCCACGCGCTCTCATCGATGTCCGGCGCATGTTCGCCCAGCTGAATCCGCATGGCCACGAACTTAGCTGGCCTGGCTGTCCGGGTCGCTCATGGCCCGCGGGGCGGCAGGCCGGTGCTGCCCCTGGAAGCTGGCGCGGTGGGCGGCGGGACTGGTGCCGAGGATGCGGTGGAAGTGGTGGCGCAAGCTCACCGCCGTGCCGAAGCCGGTGTCGGCGGCGATGCGTTCCACGGTGTCGGCGGTGGATTCGAGCAGCAGGCGCGCGCGGTCGGTGCGCTGGAGCAGCAGCCACTGCTGGGGGCTGGTGCCGGTGCGGTCGCGAAAGCGGCGGGTGAACGTGCGCCGGGACATGAGCGCCACGCGGGCCCAGTGGTCCAGGTCGAGCGGGTCGCCGAGATTCGCGCGCGCCCAGACCATGGCGCGCTCGATCGGATCGTCGTCGGCGGCGTCGGGCACCGCGACGGGAATGTACTGCGCCTGGGAGCCGCTGCGATGCGGGGCGGTGACCAGTGCCCTGGCCAACTCGGTGGCCGCTTTGCTGCCGAGATCGCCGCGGACCAGATGCAGGCAGCAGTCCAGCGCCGCGGCCACCCCGGCGGAGGTCACGACGTCGCCCAGATCCGACCACAGCGTGTCGGCGCGGACCCGAACCGCGGGGAACGCGCGGGCGAGTTCCGCCGCGGAGGCCCAGTGGGTGGTGACCTCGCGACCGTCGGCCAGGCCGGTGGCGGCCACCGCCCAGGAACCGAGGCACAGCCCGACGATTCTCGCGCCGCGCGCGTGGGCGGCGCGCACGGCGGCGCGCACGTCGGCGGGCAGCGGTTCGCCGAGTGGCCAACTCGGGATCACGACGGTGTCGGCGCGGGTCAGCGTCTCCAGGTCGTGCTGGACGTGGATGTCGAATCCGGCGGGGGTGCGCAGTCTTCCGGGGCGCTCGGCGCACACGTCCACGCGGTAAGGCGCCGGCCCCTCCACGCCGACCCGGCCGAAGACGAGGCTGGGCACGGACAGATGGAAGGGGCTTATCCCGTCGAAAGCGAGGACGGCCACCGTACGCATGGCCCGATCTTAACGGTAAGCGGCTCGCGGGCCACTGTCTCCGGACTTACGGGCAAGACAAGATCAACGGCATGAGCAACACGATCGAACGCACCGGCCTGGAACTCCTGCATGTCGGCGGCCCCACGGTGTGGTTCCGCTACGCGGGCCGCACCTGGCTGACCGACCCCACCTTCGACGAACCCGGCGACTATCCCGGCCCCGTCACGCTGCACAAACTCACCGGGCCCGCGGTATCGCAGGAGGACATCGGCCCCGTGGACGTGGTGCTGCTCTCGCACGACGAACACGCCGACAACCTCGACGACTCCGGCCGGAAGTTGCTGACCACGGTGCCGACCGTGCTGTCCACACCCGGTGCCGCGACCCGCATCGACGGCGTGCGCGGGCTGGCCGAATGGGAGACGGTGACGGTGCACGGCGTGCGGGTGACCGCTGTGCCGGCCCTGCACGGCCCCGAGGGCTGCGAGCCGTTCAGCGGAGTCGTCACCGGGTTCGTGCTGCGCGCCGAAGGCGAGCCGACGGTGTACGTCTCGGGCGACAACGCGTCGGTCGAGCTGGTGCGCCGTATCGCCGAGCGGATCGGCCGCATCGATATCGCGGTGCTCAATGTGGGCGCCGCGAACATCGGCCGTTTCGGCGACACCGACGTCACCCTGAACGCGCGCACCGCGCTGCAGGCGGCAGAAGCGCTCGGTGACGCGCTGATCGTGCCGGTGCACGCCGAAGGCTGGGCGCACTTCAGCGAGACGCTCGACTATCTGGGCCACGTCTTCCGCTACGGCGGCCGCGCCGAGCAGTTGCGCGTTCCGCCGCTGGGGCGCACCACCACCGTGTGAGCCGGCCCGCCCGCGTCCAGCTGGACAACGTGCCGAGAAACTCGCCCACGGCACGGGGTCAGGATGGTCGCCGTGCGCGTCCGGCGCGTCGGTCGTGGCGCGGACCCCGGCCCGGGGCGACGATGACGGTATGAGGATCGGAGTACCACGGGAGGTCAAGGAGCAAGAGTTCCGGGTAGCCCTGACGCCTGCGGGCGCGGGGGAACTGACCGGGCACGGACACGAGGTGCTGGTGCAGGCGGGCGCCGGGGCCGGATCGGGATTCCCCGACGCCGCCTACGCCGCGGTGGGAGCCCGCCTGATTCCCGACGCCGACCAGGTGTGGCGGGAAGCCGAACTGGTGTTGAAGGTGAAGGAGCCGATCGCGCAGGAGTACCCGCGGATGCGCCGGGGGCAGGTGCTGTTCACCTTCCTGCACCTGGCCGCGTCACGCGAATGCACCGACGCCGTGCTGCGCTCGGGCATCACGGCCATCGCCTACGAGATGGTGCGCGCGGCCGACGGATCGTTGCCCCTGCTGGCTCCGATGAGCGAGATCGCGGGCAAGCTCGGCGCGCAGGTCGGCGCGTATCACCTGATGGCTCCGCTCGGCGGCGCCGGACTGCTGCCGGGCGGCGTCCCCGGCGTGCGTCCGGCGGAGGTCGTGGTGCTCGGCGGCGGCGTCGCGGGGTCGAACGCGGCCGCGGTCGCCGTCGGCATGGGCGCGCGCGTCAGCGTGCTGGACACCAACCTGAACCGGTTGCGGGAACTGGACGCCCGTTTCGACGGGCGGATCGTCACCGTCGCCTCGAACGCCGCCGAGGTCCGGCGCGCGGTGCTGTCGGCCGATCTGGTGATCGGCGCGGTGCTGGTTCCCGGCGCACGCGCGCCGGAGCTGGTCTCCGACGAACTCGTCGGCGATATGCGCCCGGGCGCGGTGCTGGTGGACATCTCCATCGACCAGGGTGGCTGTTTCGCCTCGGCGCGTCCGACGACGCACGCGAATCCGACCTACCGGGTGGCGGATTCGTTGTTCTACTGCGTCGCCAACATGCCGGGGGCGGTGCCGCACACCTCGACGATCGCGCTCACCAACGCGACCCTGCCCTACGTGCGGGCGATCGCCGAACTCGGCTGGCAGGAGGCATGCGCCAGGCGCCCCGATCTCGCGCACGGGCTCACCGCGGACGCCGGGCGGCTGCTCTCGGCGGAAGTAGCGGCCGCGCACGGGTATTCGCGGCCGCTCGGCGTCGCGGGCTGACTACTCCCGCTCGGCGCGGCGTCCGCCGATGTACCAGTCGGGCTCGCCGGTGGTCGGCAGGTCACGCAGCTTGTCGGGGTTGCGCACCACGTCGATTGCGACGATACGACCGGCGTCGACGGTGAAGGAGAACACCCCCGTGTGGGTGCCGTCGAAGACCACCAGTCCGGGCTGGCCGTTGACCAGCACGGTGCGGCCCCAGCCGCCCGCCACTTGGTACCAGCCGAGCAGCAACTTGGCCACGAGCTCGGCGCCGTGCACGGGCTGGCGGATCGCGGGCACCTTGCCGCCGCCGTCGGCGGTGAGGCTCACGTTCGCGTCCAGGACGCCGAGCAGGGCGCTGAGATCGCCGGAACGCCAGGCCAGTGCGAAGGCCGACACCACCTTCTTCTGCTCGTCGGGGGAAGCGGGGAAGCGCGGAGTGCCCTGCTCGACGTGTTTGCGTGCCCGGGAGGCCAGTTGGCGGACGGCGGCCGGGGTGCGGCCGACCACTTCGGCGACCTCGGGGCCGCTCATGCCGAAGACGTCCTGCAGCACGAACGCGGTGCGCTCTGCGGGCGACAGCGACTCGAGCACGACCAGCAGCGCGGTGGTGACCCGTTCGTCCTGGGTGATCCGGTCGGCGGGGTCCTCCCAGCTGGTCACCTCCGGCTCCGGCAGCCATTCGCCCACGTACTGTTCGCGGCGCACCCGGGCGGAGCCGAGGTGGTCGAGGGCGAGCCGGCCGGTGACGGTGGACAGCCATGCCCGCAGGTTGTCGATCTCACCGGCGGCGCCGGTCTCGTACTGGCGCTGCAACCGCAGCCACGCCTCCTGCACGACGTCGTCGGCGTCGCTCAGACTGCCCAAGGTGCTGTAGGCGAGCCTGCGCAGATACGGGCGGTGTTCCTCGAAACGCCGAGCCAGCTCGGCCTGGTCGAGATGCTCGGGGGAAGGCTGCTCGGAAGTCACTGCTGTTCGCCGTTCGTCGTTCGGGCCCCCGCCGGGGCGAGTCTATGGATGCGTCACCGGGTCGACGACGCGGGGACGCGGAGTGTGACACGGCCGGGCCGTGCGGGCCGGTCGGGGGCCGCCCGATAGTGTCGCCGGGTGCAGAAGGGGACCTCCACCGCGCTCGGGTTGCTGCTCGGTTTCGCGCTCGATCGAGCGTTCGGCGATCCGCGGCGGTGGCATCCGGTGGCCGGATTCGGTTCCGCCGTCGCGGCGCTGGAGTCGGTGACCTATGCCGACCGGCGCGCAGCGGGGCTGGTGCACGAGGCCATGGCCGTCGGCGCGGTGGTTGGGCTAGGCGTGGCTTTTCGCCGGGGCGGCGTGGCCGCGACCGCCGTCGCGACCTGGACCGTGCTGGGGGGCCGAAGCCTGGCCCGGACCGGTCGCCGGATGGCCGACCACTTGGCGGAGGACGATCTGGACGGCGCCCGCGCGCTACTGCCCTCGCTGTGCGGGCGCGACCCGCGGGCGCTCGATGGCGACGGTCTGGCTCGCGCGGCCCTGGAGTCCATCGCCGAGAACACCTCCGACGCGGCCGTCGCGCCGGTGCTGTGGGGAGCGGTGGCGGGCATTCCGGGTTTGCTCGGGTATCGCGCGGTCAACACGCTCGACGCGATGATCGGCTACCGCAACGAGCGCTACCGGCGATTCGGCTGGACCGCCGCGCGCGTCGACGACGCGGCCAATCTGGTCCCGGCGCGCGTCACGGGGGTGCTCACCGCCCTGCTCGCCCCTTCGATCGGTGGACGACCCGCCGCCGCCCTTGCCGCGTGGCGGCGGGACGCCGCCGGGCATCCCAGCCCCAACGCGGGCGTGGCCGAAGCATCGATGGCCGGGGCGCTGGGCGTCCGGTTGGGTGGCCGCACCGACTACCCGCACGGCGTGGAGCTGCGCCCGGCCCTCGGTGACGGTCCGGCTCCGACCGTGCACGACCTGCGCCGCGCCGTCCGTCTTTCCGAGGCCGTGCAGTTCACCGCCACCCTGCTCGCCGCCGCCGTGGCCGCGATCAGGCGCTGACCAGGTCTGCGATTGCCGCCGCCGGAGTCTGCGCGGCAAGCCGCGCCAGGCATAGCCGCGTGCCGCCGCAGCCGGGGCCGGCGCGGCGGTGCGGGTTCGCCGCCCTGGCAAGCCATGGCGAACGGCAGCTACAGAACCGAGTCAACGGGGCGCACCGGCGGCCCCAGCCGGTTGCGATCGCCCTGCGACCGTGGGTCACCGGCCGCAACATGCGGATCACCCCTATCAGCGAGCGCCGCCGACCGCGTGAACCCGCGTTCGGGCTCGGCTAGGGTCGGCAGGTGCGAATCGCGCTCATGACCATCGTGGTGGCGGAGTACGACGCCGCGATCGACTTCTTCGTCCACGCGCTGGGATTCGAGCTGATCGAGGACTCCCCGGCGCGCACCGACGACGGCCGCCCGAAACGGTGGGTGGTCGTGCGGCCGCCCGGTGCCGAAACGGGCATCCTGCTCGCCCGGGCCGACGGTGAGACGCAAGCGGCGGTGATCGGGCAGCAGGTCGCGGGCCGTGTCGGGTTTTTCTTGCAGGTGGACGACTTTCAGTCGGCGTATGACCGAATGGTCTCGCATGGTGTCGAGTTCGTCAGAGTGCCCCGTAGCGAGTCATACGGGCAGGTGGCTGTCTTCCTCGACATCGCGGGCAACCGGTGGGATCTGCTCGGCCCGTAACAGCCTCAGCGGCCGTCCGGCGTCGAGTCAGGGCGGAGCGGAACTGCCCGGATCAACCGCGGCCGCGGCCGTAGCGGTCGGCGAGGCGGGCTTCCGTGGTCGGTGCGGCGGGCGTGGCCGGGGCGACCGGCTCGGACCGGGCCGGGTCGGCGGGAGACGTGGCGCGGGCTGGTTCGGCGGCGCCCTTTTCTTTCCTTCTCTCCCGGATCTCTGCGTAGATGAAATAGCCGAGGCCGAGGGGAGCCATGATGCCGAAGGCGAGCCATTGCAGGCCGTAGGAGAGGTAGGGGCCGGCATCGAGCTGGGGGAGCGGAGTGGGCGTGAACGCGCCCGGCTGGTTGTCGCTCAGTTGCAGATAGCCGCCGCGTTCGCCGCCGGTGGGCACGGGAGTCAGGGACTGTCGCAGGACCGCCGTCTCCTGGGTGGTGTCGATGGAGTACACCTGGCGATAGCCGTCCTGGACGCTCGGGTCCTTGCCGGGCGTGACGCCTTCGGACATGCGGACCCTGGCCTCGATGCGCTGCGGCCCGGCGGGTGGCTCGGGGACCTGCGGCGGGCGCGACCCTTCGACGGCCGACACCAGTCCGCGGTCGACGAGCAGCACCCGTCCGTCGTCCAAGCGGAACGCCGCCAGCACCGCGTATCCCGGCGCGCCGTCGAGGTGGCGCAACCGGACCAGGACCGTCGAGTCCGGCACATAACTGCCGGAAGCGGTGACACGCCGCCACTCGGTGTGCTCGCTCGCCGTGCCGGACAGCACGGTGGTGACATCGACCGGATCGGCCCGCACCGAGTCCGCGATCAGCTGGTTGCGGTGCGAGGTGGCCGTGTTCTTGCCGAGCTGCCACGGCGCGAGCACGGTGAAGCAGAGGTAGGCGAACGCGGCGACCAGCACCGCCAGGATCAGCCAGCTGGGGCGCAGCAGGAACGCGAGCCTGCGCATCACGGTCGCTCGTCGGGAACGGGGCGCAGACCGGGCGGTTCGGCGGCCGCGAGTTCGGCGCGCACCCAGTCGAGCAGGCCGGGGACGGCGGCCTCGATCTGGGCGCGCACGAGTTCGAAGTCGGCCGCGTCGCCGTAGTAGGGGTCGGCCACGTCATGACCGTCGGCGTCCGGGTCGAAGGCGCGCAGCAACCGCAGCCGCTCGGCGGGGACGCCGAGGCGGGCCAGGTCGCGCTGGTGGGAGCGGTCCAACGCGACCACCAGGTCCGCGTCGCTGTGCTCGGCGCCGAACACGGCGGCGACGTGCCCGGTCGGGTAGCCGTATTTGCGCAGGGTGGCGCTGGTGCGCGGGTCGGCGTCGTCGCCGACGTGCCAGGAACCGGTGCCCGCGCTGCTCACCCGCACCCGGTTGGCCAGTCCGGCCCGGTACAGGTGCGAGGCGAAGATCTTCTCCGCCATCGGAGAGCGGCAGATGTTGCCGGTACAGACGAACGAGACGTGCAGCTGGCCCACGCCTGCCATTCTGGCCGGTCCGGACGCGTGACCGCCACGTAGGGTGTGGTCTCGTGGCCGAGGACACCGTCGATCGAGCGAAACTGCGTCACCACGGCGACGTGGACGCTCGTCCCGGCATGCTCGATTTCGCGGTGAACGTCCAGGGTGACGCGCCGCCGGAATGGCTGCGGCGGCGCTTGGCCGCGCGCCTGTCCGATCTGGGGCGTTATCCGAGCGCGGAGGACGCCGAAACGGCCCGCCGCGCGGTCGCGGCCCGGCACGGCCGCGATCCCGACGAAGTGCTGCTGCTGGCCGGCGCCGCGGAAGGCTTCGCCATGCTGCCCCGCCTCGCGCCGCGGTCGGCCGCGGTGGTGCATCCGTCGTTCACCGAGCCGGAACTCGCGCTGCGGGAGGCGGGCGTCCCCGTCACCAGGGTGCTGCTGGAACCGCCCTACCGGCTCGATCCCGCCGGGGTGCCCGCCGAAGCCGACCTGGTGGTGCTCGGGAACCCGACCAATCCGACCTCGGTGCTGCACCCCGCCGACACCATCCGCGCCCTGCGCAGGCCCGGTCGCGTCATCGTGGTCGACGAGGCCTTCGCCGACGCGGTGGCCGGTGAGCCGGAATCGCTGGCCGCCGACCCCGCGCCCGACCTGCTCGTCCTGCGCAGCCTCACCAAGACGTGGGCGCTGGCGGGGCTGCGCTGCGGCTACTTCCTCGGCGCGGCCGGCGTGCTGGCGCGGCTGGCCCACGGGCGTCCGCACTGGCCGCTGAGCACCTTGCAGCTGGAGGCGATCACCGCCACCGCGAGCCCGGCCGCCGTGGCCGAATCCGAGCGCCGTGCCGAGACGCTCGCGGTGCACCGTGCCGCGATGATCGAGCGCCTGAGCGACCTCGGCGTGGCGGTTCACACTCCGGCGGAAGGCCCGTTCCTGCTGCTGCGCGTGGCGGACGGCGAATTGCTGCGCAAACACTTGGTCGCGGAGGGGATCGCGGTCCGGCGCGCGGACACCTTCCCCGGCTTGGGCCCGGATCATTTGCGCGTCGCGGTCCGTGGCCCCGCGGAGGTCGATCGGCTGGTCGCGGCGATCCGATCGGCGGATGTCCGGTGAGTGCGAGGCTCCGGCCGCGCCACGTCGATCCCGCGCGCAGGCCGGCCGGACGGACGGAGATCTCGCGCGCAGGAAGTCTCGCGGCCGGCGGCCGATCTTCACGACTCGGCGAGAACCTGCTGTGGAGTCGGTCGGAATTCCGCCGCATGGTGATCGCCGCATCGGGCATCCGGACGAGCAATGCAGCAGGCGGCGGTCACCTCGACAGCCGCCCCAGCGGCGCTCGTGGCGCCGGACGGCGCCCGACCACGCACAGCGCGTGCCCTAGAGAGGCGAGCGCACGCAGCCGCGCCGGCACGTCCGGCAGTGCACCCGGTGCCGCGCAGTGCAGGACCGAAGCGAAGGAAGGTGGACGATGACCACGCTCGCGGATCTCATCGGGGCGCTCGACGCGGCCTACCCGCCCGCGCTGGCCGAGCCGTGGGACTCGGTCGGCCTGGTCTGCGGTGACCCGGCCGAAGAGCTGACCCGAGTGCTGTTCGCGGTCGACGCGACCGCCGCGGTCGTCGACGAGGCGATCGACTGGCGTGCGCAGGCGCTGGTGGTGCACCACCCGCTGCTGCTGCGCGGCGTCGACACCGTCGCGGCGAGCACGCCGAAAGGCGCGCTGCTGCACCGGTTGATCCGCTCCGGCTGCGCGCTGTTCACCGCGCACACCAACGCCGACTCCGCCGATCCCGGCGTCTCCGACGCGCTGGCCGCGGCCATCGGTCTCACGGTGACCGGACCGCTGGACGCGAAACCCGAAGCTCCCGTCGACAACTGGGTGATCCAGGTGCCACGGACGCACACCGATGCCGTGCTCGCCGCGCTTTTCGCCGCGGGCGCGGGTGCGGGCGGGCACTGTTGCGACCGTGCGCTGCGCGTGCCCGCGACCGAGCAATTCCGTCCGATCGCCGAAACCGGTCCGGACCAAGGTTCGCTGACGGAACTGCGGTACGTCGAGGAGGATCGGATCGAGGTGTCCGCCCCGCGCTCCGCGCGTTCGGCGGTGCTCACCGCGCTGCGCGCGTCGCACCCCGGCGAAGACCCGGTCTATCACATCGGGGAACGCGCCGAGCTGCCGTCCTCGCTGGGCATCGGTCGGGTCGGCACGCTGCCGCAACCGGAATCGCTGTGCGCCTTCGCCGATCGCGTGGCCCGGGCCCTCCCGCCCACCGCATGGGGCGTGCGCGCCGCCGGTGACCCGGACCGCACCGTCTACACGGTCGCGGTCTGCGGCGGCGCGGGCGACTCCTACCTGGGCAGGGCCACCGGACTGGGCGTCGACGTGTATCTGACCTCCGACCTGCGCCACCACCCGGTGGACGAGCACCTGCGCAAGGGCGGGCCCGCCGTGGTCGACGCCGCCCACTGGGCGACCGAATTCCCTTGGTGCGCACAAGCGGAAGCGGTCGTGCGAACCGCCCTGCCGGGTCTGGAGACCAGGGTGTCCACGGTGCGCACCGACCCGTGGACGGTGCGCGCGCCCGGCTGATCCGGCGAAGCCGTTGTCCCGGCGCAGAACTGGCAACGGCGTGTCGGGGCGTGTCCGCGCCGAGCCGGGAAAGGATGGGCGGTTCGGGTGAATCGACCGGTTCGCGCGGGGTACAACTACCGCATGAACTTCCCGGTCGATTTCGGGCTCGTGCAGATCGGGCTGATCCTGCTGCTGGTCGTCGGTGTCGCGCTGATCATCTCCGGTCTGATCGCCGCGCGGCGGGTGGGAATGCGGCCGCTGCTCGCGCGGGGAACGGGTGGGCTCGCACTGCTGCTGGTCGCCGCGGTGCTGCTGTGGATCGCGACCCTGCTGCAGACCTACCTCGGATTGACCGGCGAGATCAAGGCGGCGCACGTGGTCGCCAAGCCGGTGGCGGGAGAAGAACACCTGCTCGACGTCGACCTCACCTTGTACGGCGACGACGACCACCCCGAACAGCGCCTCACCCACCGGGTCGAAGGCGACATGTGGGTGCTGCAGGCGGGCATCGTGGAGCTGGAACCGTGGGTGAACGCCCTCGGCTTCCACTCCGGTTACCGGATCAGCCGCCTGTACGGCCAGCGCCTCGACGGCGTCGCGACCAAGCAGAACCAGATCTTCCTCAACGACGGCGACCGCGACTTCTTCGCCGACATGCGCGAGGGCCGCTGGTGGACCCAGCCGTTCGTGCGCTCCGCCTACGGCAACGCGGTCATCGCGGTGCCCGGCGAGTACGACGTCTACATCTCCCGCGACGCGATCAAAACCCGCGCCGTCGGCGGCTGACGCCGATCCGCCGATCCGGCGGGGTACGGTTGAACACCAGTCCCGTCCACCCCGTCCAGGAGTTTGTCCGCGTTGAATGTCGAACCCCCGATCCAGGCCGAGCTGCTGCGGCTCGCCGCCGTCGACGCCGAGCTGACCCGGATCGCGCACCGCCGTACCGTGCTGCCCGAGCAGCAGGAGGTGGCGCGGCTGGAAGCCGAGCGCAACGCGCACTCCGACGCCGCCGTGGCCGTGGAGATCGTGCTGGACGACCTCGATCGCGACATCCGCAAGCTGGAGGGCGAGGTCGACGCGGTGCGCAAGCGTGAGGAGCGCGACAAGAGCCTGCTCACCGCGGGAACGGTGAACGCCAAGCAGCTTTCGGAGATCCAGCACGAGCTGGGCAGCCTGCAGCGCCGCCGCTCCGTGCTGGAGGACGAACTGCTCGAGGTGATGGAGCGGCGCGAGGCCTCCGCCGCCGATCACGAGCACGCGGGCGCGCGCTTGAGCAAGACCGACGAGGAACTCGCCGCCGCCCGGCGACAGCGCGACGAGGCGCTCGCGGATCTGGACGTGGCGCAGACGCGCTGCGAGACCGATCGCGCCGGCGTGGTCGCGAAGTTGCCCGGCGAGCTGCTGGCCATCTACGACCGTCAGCGGCAGCAGCACGGCGTCGGCGCCGCGCTGTTGCAGGCGCGCCGCTGCGGCGCGTGCCGCATCGAACTCGATCGCGGCGAGATCGCCCGCATCGCCAAGACCGCCCCGGACGTGGTCGTGCGCTGCCCGGAGTGCGGCGCCATCCTGGTCCGGACCAAGGAATCGGGGCTGTGAGTTCGCCGCGACCGGTTGCCACGGGAGTGCGATGAGTTTCCCGGAGGTGATCGTCGAAGCCGACGGCGGCTCGCGGGGCAATCCGGGGCCTGCCGGGTACGGCGCGGTGGTCTACGACGCCGACCACCTCCGGGTGCTCGCCGAGCGCCGGGAGTTCCTCGGCGTCGCGACCAACAACGTCGCCGAATATCGCGGATTGATTGCGGGGTTGGCGGCGGCCGCGGAACTGGGCGCCGAATCGGTCGTGGTGCGTATGGATTCCAAGCTGGTCGTCGAGCAGATGTCCGGTCGCTGGAAGATCAAGCACGCGGCCCTGATCCCGCTCGCCGACCAGGCGCGCAGGATCGCGGCCGGGTTCGCCCGGGTGAGCTACGACTGGATTCCGCGCGCGCAGAACGCCCATGCCGACCGGCTGGCGAACGAGGCCATGGACGCCGGAGCCGACGATGTCCGTGCGGCCGCCACCAGCTCGACGGAGGCCGCCGATCCGGCCCTCGCGGCCACGGAGCGCGAGCTGCCGAGCTGGATCGACGAAGCCAGGGACGCGAACGCCGGGCAGACCGAGCCTGCGCGGCACGGCCCCGGCTGGACCAGCGCCATCGGCAGGCCCACGCGTTTGCTGTTGCTTCGCCACGGCCAAACCGAGTTGTCGCTGCAGCGCCGCTATTCCGGTCGCGGCAATCCGCCGCTCACGCCGCTCGGCCGCGAGCAGGCCGCGCGTGCGGCGAAAATGCTGGCCGCCAAAGGCGACATCGCCGCGGTGGTCAGTTCGCCGCTCGGCCGGGCCAGGGAGACCGCTGAGGCGGCCGCCGCCGCGCTCGAGGTTCCGCTGGAGATCCACGAGGGGTTGATCGAGACCGACTTCGGCGCGTGGGAAGGTCTGACCTTCGCGGAGGCCGCGCAGCGCGATCCGGATCTGCACGCCCGCTGGATCGGCGACCCCACCGTCGCCGCGCCGGGCGGGGAGAATTTCGAGGAGGTCCGCGCACGGGTGGACGCCGCGCTGCGCGACCTGCTCGAGCGGTATCCCGGCGCCAATGTGGTGGTGGTCAGTCACGTCACCCCCATCAAGACGCTGCTGCGGCTTGCTCTCGACGCGGGCCCGTCGCTGCTGTATCGCTTGCATCTGGATCTGGCGTCGCTGTCGATAGCGGAGTTCTATCTCGACGGCGGGTCTTCGGTGCGTCTGGTGAACGATACGTCCTACCTCTGAGCCCGGCGACGTGCCGGAATCGAGGGCGAACGTGGTGCACGGAGGGCGAATTATGCACCATTGCAACACATTTGCGTTTCACAATCGCATGATGCGGTGAATCTCACTTCAACTCGGCCTTGCGCGCCGAGTAGCGGTAGGCTTCCGGACGGTCAGGCACAGGCGTCCCAGCTGCCTGCCCGGCCGGGGCCGACACGGTGGCCTCGGCCGGCGCTGCGCAGCGGGACGGTTTCGCGCGGGCGGTGTGGCCCGCGGGCCGCGTCGCGGCACGAAGCACCTGTGCCGTCGAGTTGTTCGATGAGAGTGCAGGTTCGATGAGCAGTCCGATCAAGGTTGTCGTTCTCGGGGCAGGGATCGGAGGACTCACCACCGCGGCCGCCCTGCGGCATGCGGGATTCGGCGTCGAACTATACGAAGCGGGCCCCGAACTGCGGGCACAGGGCTTCGGACTTTCGGTGCAGGCCAACGGCATCAACGCACTGCGCACCCTCGGCCTCGGCATCGACGAGCAATTGCTCGAGCGCGGCGGCCGGGTCGAGACCTTCCGCTTCTGCAACCCCGACGGCAGCCCGATCCGGGTGCTTCCGGTGCATCGGCTCGACGCCCAGCTCGGCGCACCCGCTGTCGCACTGCACCGCACCGATCTGCACGACGTGCTGCTGAGCGCGATCGGTGACACGCCGACTTTCACCGGCGCGCAAGCCACCCGGTTCGTCGACGACGGCGAACACGTGCGCGTCGAGTTCGCCGACGGCCGGGTCGCCGAGGGTGACCTGCTCGTGGGCGCCGACGGCATCCACTCGGTGGTGCGCGCCCAGTTGCACGGCCGCGCCGAGCCGCGTCCCGGCAATTTCGTCTGCTGGCTGGCCTGCATCCCGTTCGAGCATCCCAATGTCGCGCGCGGGTTGTCGGCGCATTTCTGGGGCACCGGAATGCGTTTCGGCATCCACGACATCGGTCACGGCCGGGTGTACTGGTGGGGCACCAAGACGCTGCCCGCCGACGAGGCCGCGAACTGGCAGGGCGGCAAGGACGACCTGCTGCGCCTGTACGCCGACTGGGCGCCGGAGGTGCGCGCCTGCATCGAGCAGACCGACGAGGCGGCGATCCTGGCCGTGCCCGCGCAGGACCGTCCGCCGCTGGCGGGGTGGGGCCGCGGCCGGGTGACGCTGCTCGGCGACGCGGCGCATCCGATGCTGCCCAGCCTCGGCCAGGGCGCCAACGCCGCGATCGAGGACGCGGTGGTGCTGGCCGGTGTGCTGCGCAAGTCCCTGGATCCGGTGGCGGGCCTGCGTCGTTACGAGAAATTGCGCGCCGACCGCACCGCCATGTTCGTCAACGGATCGGCCTCGCTGGCCAAGATCGAGCAGACCACCGACCCGCGCCTGGTGCGGGTGCGCGACACCTACTTCCGGCACGCGCCCACCGAATTCTTCCTGCGTAACCTCGGCAAGCCGATGTCCTTCCCCGAACCGGACGGGCCGACCGCGCGGCTGCCGCGTCCGCTCTCCCCGGTCGAGCGCTGGCACTGGATCGCCGATCAGCTCGCGCCGCTGCACATTCTGTCGCGGGTGCGCATCCGGGGCCACGTCGAGGCCGAACAGATCCGCGCGGGTCTGGACGAAGTGCAGCGCAGGCATCCGCTGTTGCGGGTCGCCGTCGCCGCCGAACCGGACGGCACCGCACCGCGTTTCGTGCCGGTGCAGGCGCCGATTCCGCTGCGGGTGATCGAATCGGAGGACAGCACGAACTGGCTGGCCGAGGCCGACGAGGTGGAGCTGCGCGAGCCGTTCGACTGGCGCACCGGCCCGCTGGCAAGGGCGGTGCTGATCAAGGAGACCGACGGCACCAACGAGCTGATCGTCACGCTGCACTACGCCATCGCCGACGGCGAGAGCGCGCTGTCGGTCGCCAAGCAGGTGCTCCAAGCGGCCGCAGGGGAAGGGGGCGATTTCGCACCCGCTCCGGTCCGGCCGGGCCCGGAGGAACTGTTCCCGCCGCGCTTCCAAGGCGCGGGCGGTGCGCTGCGCACCGCGGGTTCGTTCCTGCGCGACCAGAAGTCGCAGCTGCGCAAGCCGCGCAGGCTGGAGCCGACCAGGCTCGCCCCGCCGGCGCAGCGGCGCAGCCGGGTGGTGCACCGCAGCCTCGACGGCGACCGGTTGGACGCGCTCACCGCGGGCTGCGCCCGCCACGGCGTCGGCCTGCAGGCCGCCCTCTCCGCGGCGCTGCTGATCGCCGCGGCCAGGGAGGCGGGCACCGAGAAGGCCGCCTGGTACACCGTCGGCAGCTCGGTCAACTTCCGTGACCATCTCGACGGCGCCGCGGGCGACACCGAAGTGGGCACCTATCAGGGCATGATCGCCACTCCGGCCAAGTACGCGCCGTGGGCCTCGCTGTGGGAGATCGCCGCCGAGATCGAACGCGAGTACGGCGCCAGAATGGACCGGCGCGATCACCTGTCCGCGCTGAACCTGCTGAAGGTGGCCGCGCCGAAGTCGGTGGCCGCGAGCGCGTCCACGGTGAAACTCATGGACACCCGCGGCCCCGGTCATCTCTGTATGACCTACCTGGGCGACTACCCGTTCCCCGACAAGATCGGCTCCTGGCAGCTGGAGGGCGCGCAGTTCGTCTCCGGCATGTCCGTCAGCGGCTTCATCATGGCGACCGCCAACGCGACGCACAACGAGCTGTCCCTCAACATCGGCTACGTCGAGCCGGCGGTCTCCCGCGACCGAGCCGATCGTCTGGCCGACGAAAGCGTGCGTGCGCTGCTGTCGGCTTGCTGACCGGCCCGCATACCCCGCGATAACAACAGCAGAGTCGCGGCATCGGCACTGCCGATGCCGTGATTCGCGATATCGATAACTGGATAAGTGTGGTAGCAGCTTTGCGTGTCAGCGATCAGGGTGGGCCCGAGCGGATCCGCGCACGGCCGGTGCCGCGACTGTCGCGATAGGAGTGACTGTGACATTCGAACCGAGTGCTACTTCCGAGAGACCCCCCGAAGCCTGGCCGGTCAGCGCGTACCAGCGCGATGTGTTGTCGGTGGCCTACCGGTATGCCCCGGCTCCGGTCACCCGGAACGCGTACTGCGCGTTCATGGACGAGCCCTTCGACATGGACCGGTTGCGCGCCGTGGTGCGCAGGGCGCTGCTGTCGGACGAGGCGCTGCGCCTGCGGTTCGAGTTCTCCGAAGGCCGTTTCTGGCAATGGGTCTCCGACGAGCTACCCGAGGTGGAGCTGGTCGATCTCAGCTGGGCCTCCGACCCGGCCGCGGCGCGCCGGGACTGGGTGAACCGGGCCAATGTGACGCCGTCCCCGCCGCGCCAGCCGTTCCGGATCGCCGCGCTGGTCGACGGGCCCGACCACTTCCATCTCTACGTGGCGATGCACCACGCGATGATCGACGGCTGGGGCGTGAACGCGCTGTGGAGCGCCCTGGTGGACAACTACAGCCGCGGCGACCTCTCGCTCGAGCAGCTCGCCGAGCCCGAGCCGTTCACCGAGCAGACCGACCGCAGTGCGGCGACCTACCGCAGGATCGCCGCCGAACACGAGGAGTATCTGTCCTCGCCGCAGTGGGCGGCGGACCGTGACGCGCTGGTGCGCCGCTTCGAAGGAGTGGTCCCCGCACTCTTCTCCGGACGCGCGAGCACCCCGAACGTCGATCGGGGGCGTCGGCGCGTGGTCGTCGAACCCGCGTTCCTCGACCGCATTCGAGCCACCGGCTTCTCCGTCTTCGCGTTCACCGTTTCGGCCCTGGCCGCCTACCTGACCACCATTCACCGCTCCGAGGAGGTGGTGATCGGAGTCCCGATGCTCAACCGGCACAGCGCGGAGACCTTCCGCACCGCCGGGCACCGGACGAACGTGGTGCCCCTGCGCATCCGGGTCGATCCCACCGAGCCGCTGTCGGCGGTCGCTACCGAGGTGGCCGCGCAGATCCGGGAACTCAAGCGCTACGAGCGCTTCCCGTACGGCGACCTGGCCCGTGCCCTCAGCAGCGATCCGACGGCTCCGCCACTGTTCGACGTGGCGTACTCCTACATCAAGATGCCGCCCTCGGATCACCTCGACAAGATCCTCGGCACGCTCGACATCGTCAATCCGGGCACGGTGCTCGAGGCGTTGAACATTCTCGGCGTCGAGCACGCCCGCGACGGCTCGCTGAACCTCCAGCTGTATTACGACAAGGACGTCTTCGACGAGAATTTCCCGTTCGAATCGGTCGTGCGCGGCGTCGGCGCGCTGCTGGTCGCGGCGCTGGACCGGCCGGAGGCGCCGATCTCGGACCTGCCGCTGATGCCGAGGCGGGAGCAGGCGGCCATCGCCGCGTTCGAATCCGGTCCGCGCGCGGAGTTCCCGTACACGACGATCGACCGGCTGGTCGCCGACATGGCCGCACGGCATCCGGATCGGATCGCGATCGAACCGGTGGCGGGGTCAGGGGAGCAGCCGCTGCGCTACGCCGAATTGTCCACGCTGGCCGACGGCTTCGCCGCCAGGCTGCACGCGCTCGGCGCGACCGGCAACGAATGCGTACCGGTGGTGCTGCCCCGCTCGACCGAGATGCTCGTCGCCATCTTCGGTGTGCTGCGGGCCGGTTGCGCGTACGTGCCGCTCGACCCGGACTTCCCGGCCGCCCGCATCGAGACCGTGCTCGCCGACTGCGGGGCGCGCTTCGTCGTGGCGGGGCCGCGGCATCAGGCGGTCTTCGACGAACTGGGCGTCACGAGGATCACGGTGGCCGACACCGTCCCGGCCCGCGGCGTCGAAAGCGTCTCGCACCCGGCCGATCTCGGCTACCTCATCTACACCTCCGGTTCGACGGGCGTGCCCAAGGGCGTGATGATCGAGCACCGGTCGGTGGTGAACCGCCTGACCTGGATGCAGCGGCGCTACCCGCTGCGCGAGTCGGACGTGATCCTGCAGAAGACGCCGGTGACCTTCGACGTGTCGGTGTGGGAGCTGTTCTGGTGGGCGATCACCGGCGCGCGGGTGGCGCTGCTGGAACCGGGCGGGGAGCGCGATCCGCGCCGCATCGCCGACGCGATCGCCGCGCACGGCGTGACGGTGCTGCACTTCGTGCCCTCCATGCTGGCCGCGTTCGTCGACGAACTCGCGGCCGACCCGGCGACGGTGGCGCGGCTGGGCAGCGTGCGGCGGATCTTCTGCAGCGGTGAGGCGCTACCCCCGGCGCTGGTGCGCCGGTTCCACGCGGTCTTCGCCGCGGCCGGAGCGGCGGCGCCGCAGCTGGTGAATCTCTACGGCCCGACCGAGGCCACGGTCGACGTGTCCTATTTCGACTGCCCCGCCGACGAGCCGCTCGAGGTGGTGCCGATCGGGCGCCCGATCGACAACATCGACCTGCTCGTGCTCGATCACATCGGCCGCCGGGTGCCGGTCGGCGTGCCGGGAGAGCTGAACATCGCGGGCGTCGGCGTGGCCCGTGGCTATCGCGGCAGGCCCGAGCTGACCGCGGCGGCGTTCGTCGACGATCGCGCGGTGCCGGGGCGCCGCCGGTACCGCACCGGTGACCTGGCGCGCTGGCTGCCCGACGGCAACCTGGAGTACCTCGGCCGCTTCGACGACCAGGTGAAGATCCGCGGCAACCGGATCACCCTCGGCGAGGTGCAGAACGCCATGCTCGGCTGCGCCGGGGTTCGTGCGGCGGCCGTGGTGGACGAGGTCTCGGAGGCGCACGGCGTGCAACTGGTCGGCTACTTCGTCGGCGCCGACGTCTCCGGCGAGGAGATCGCCGAGCAGCTCGCGGCCAGGTTGCCCCGCTACATGGTGCCGTCGCGGCTGATCCGGGTGGACCGGATCCCGCTGACCCCCAACGGGAAGCTGGACCGGCGCGCGCTGGCCGAGCAACTCGTCCTCGGTCACGGCGCCGAACCGGCCGAGGGCGGCGAGCCGCGCACCGATGTCGAGGCCGGACTCGCGCAGGTCTGGCGCACCGTGCTGGGCGTCGAGTCGATCGGCGTGCACGACAACTTCTTCACCCACGGCGGCGACTCCATCCTCGCGCTGGCCGTGCGGACCGCCGCCGAACGCGCCGGGCTCTACTTCGACGTGGACTCGTTCTACCAGGCGCCGACCATCGCCGAACTGGCCCGCGTGGTGCGCGACGACCGCCGCGACGAGCGCGGCCGCGTCGCCGCGCCGCTGGAGACGGTGCCGCTGATCGACCGCGCCGCGCTGCACCAGGCCGAGGACGCGTTCCCGGCCACCGCGCTGCAACTGGGCATGCTGTATCACAGCATCGAGCGCGCCGACTCGGTCACCTACAAGGACGTGTTCCGCTACAGTCTCGAAATCCCTTGGGACGCAGCTGAGTTCCGTGACTCGGTGGGCCGGCTGGTGCGGCGTCAACCCGCGCTGCGCTCGTCGTTCGAACTGAGCAAGTACTCGGTTCCGCTGCAGATCGTGCACACAGCGCCCTCCTACGATCTCCAGATCGTCGATCTCGGCGAGATGGACGAGGCGGACGGCGAGGATCTGATCGAGATCCATCTCCAGGAGCGGGCCCACGCCCAGTACGACATCTCGGTCCCCGCGCTGTTCGCCATCCGGGTGTTCGTCCGCCCCGGGCCGCAGGAACCGGTCGGCACGGTGGACCTGGTGCTCAGCTTCCACCACGCCATCCTGGACGGCTGGAGCGTCGCCACGTCGGTGCTGGAACTGCTGCTGGACTACCTGCATCACCTGGGCATGACCCAGAACCAGGTCGAGGCCGCCCCGCATCCGGCCACCGTGCTCGCCGAATACGCGCGGGCCGAACAGGGCGCGGCACGCGACAGCGCGGCCCGCGCGTACTGGCGCACCGCCCTGGAAGGCGCCGAGCCCACCGCGCTGACCGCGCTCGGGGCGCACCAGCCGGTGGTGGCGGGCGTGCCGCAAGCGCGGGCGCTGGTGCCGCGCAGGCTGGCCGAACAGGTCTCGGCGTTCGCCACGCGCCATCAGGTGCCGGAGAAGTCGGTGTATCTGGCCGCGCACTGCCTGGCGCTGCGGGCGCTCACCGGCCGCACGGATGTCACCACCGGCGTGGTCAGCCACGGCCGCCCGGACCGAGCCGGCGCCGAACGAGTGGCGGGGCTGTTCCTCAACACGCTGCCGATCCGGTTGGACGGCGCCGCGACCACATGGCGCGCGGCGGTGGAGCAGCTCGCGCGACGCGAACGCGAGGCGTATCCGTTCCGCCGCTACCCGCTGCGGTCGATCCTCGCCGACGGCGGGCCGGTCTTCGAGACGGCGTTCAATTTCGTCAACTATCACGTCTTCCAGCCGATGCTCGTGCTGGACGGCGTGCGCCTGCTCGACTTCGAGGCCCGCGAGGAGACCAACTTCCAGCTGCTGGTCACCGCGGCGACCGACCCGCGCGACGGCCGGATGTGGCTGCGGGTGGACGGCGATCACACGCTCACCGCCGAGCAATGCGAGACCGTGGCCCGCACGCAGCTGCGCATGCTGGCCGGTATCGTCGCCGACCCCGACACGGCGATCGACCGCGGCGTGGGCCCCGCGACCGCCCGCGACGTGGGCACTCTGGTGGCCGAGGCCGCCGCGCTCCATCCGTCGCGCGTCGCCTTGGCCGGTGACGACGAATCCGTCACCTACGACCAGCTGATCGAACGCTCCGACCGGCTGGCCCGGCGACTGGCCGGGCTCGGGGTGTCGCCGGGCGACCGGATCGGCATCCTGATGGGGCGCCGCCCGCAATTGATCCTGCTCGTGCTCGCGCTGACCAGGCTCGGGGCCGCGTGCGTACCGCTGGATGTCAGCTACCCGCGCGCCAGGCTCAATCTGATGATCGACCGCGCCCGCCCGCACCGCGTGATCGCCGACGCCGCCTATCGCGACATCGTCGACGAGGCCGCCTTGGTGCTGGACACCGCCGCGCTCTTCGACGATTCCGAACCCGACGCGGAAGTGACGCTGCCCACGCACATCTCGCCCGACGCGGTGGCCTACGTCCTGTTCACCTCGGGCTCGACCGGCGAGCCCAAGGGCGTCGCGATGCCGCATCGCGGCTTGACCTCCCTGGTGGACTGGCAGAATCGCGCGGCCACCGGCACCGGCCTGCTGAGCACACTCCAGTTGGCGCCGTTGAGTTTCGACGTGTCGTTCCAGGAGATCTTCACGACCCTCGCGGCGGGGTCGACCCTGCGAGTGAGTTCGGCCGATCTGCGATCGAACGTCGAGCAACTGCTGCGCACCGTGGTGGATGAGCGCATCGAGCGGCTCTTCCTGCCGTACGTCGCCTTGCAGGCGTTCGCCGAAGCGGCAGTGGCGCACCGGATGTTCCCGACCGAGCTGAAAGTGCTGATCTCCTCCGGCGAACAGCTGCGCATCACCGACGAGATCCGCGCGCTGTGCAAGGTGGTGCCCGGTCTGGTGCTGGAGAACCAGTACGGCCCCACCGAATCCCACGTGGCGACCAAGTTCACCCTCACGGGTCCGGCCGACGAGTTCCCCGCGCTGCCGCCCATCGGGCGCGCCGTCGACGGCGACACCGTCGAACTGCTCGACAGCGCCCTGCGCCCGGTGCCGGACGGCGTGATCGGCGAGATCTATCTCGGTGGCCGTAGCATCGCCCGCGGCTACGAGGGCAGGCCCGCGCTCACCGCGCAGCGGTTCGTCGCCACGCACGCGGGCGCGGTCCGGTACCGCACCGGCGACCTCGGCGTCCGGCTGTTCTCCGGCGACATCGTCTGCCTCGGACGCAGTGACAGCCAGGTCAAGATCCGCGGCTTCCGTGTGGAACCGGCCGAAGTCGAGTTGTGCATCCTGAGCCTGGTGGAGAAGTTCCCCGGCATCACCGAGGCCGCCGTGGTGGCCCGTGGTTTCGGCGGCATCGACGGTTCGCTGATCGCGTTCCTGGTCGGCTCGCCCGAGCGGACCGACCTCGCCGCGCTGCGGCACGACCTGCGCACGATGCTGCCCGCGCACATGGTGCCCTCGCGGTTCGCCTGGCTCGACGAACTGCCACGCACGCCCAGCGGCAAGCGCGACGACGCGACGCTGCGCGCCTACGGCGAGGACGCCACCGAGACGGTGTCGGCGCGGCGGGAGCCCGCCGACGAATACGAACGCTCGGCGGTCGAACTGCTGGCCGAGTACGCGGGGCTGCGCGCGATCGGCGTCGACGACGACTTCTTCGCCGCGGGCGGCACCTCGATCGGGGCGATGCGCGTGGTGATGGCGCTGTCGCGGCGCTGGGGGGTGGAGGTGCCGCTGGACGCGTTCATCGGCGCGCCCACCGCCGCCGGGATCGCCACGCTGATCCGGTCGGGC
The DNA here is from genome assembly GCF_035544775.1 of Nocardia implantans. NCBI lineage: Bacteria > Bacillati > Actinomycetota > Actinomycetes > Mycobacteriales > Nocardiaceae > Nocardia > Nocardia implantans. The sequence goes on from NZ_JAYKYQ010000002.1 coordinate 591,352, forward strand.
GACGTGCGGCGCACGTTCGACCCGCTGGTGCCGATCAGCGTCGGCGGCAGCAAGCCGCCGCTGTTCCTGGTGCACCCGATCGGGGGCAACGTGCTGTGCTACTTGGCGCTGGCGCGGTACCTGGATCCGGATCGCCCGATCTACGGATTGCAGGCCGCGGGCGCGGATTCCGGCAGCGCCCCGGAGAAGACCATTCCCGCGATGACGGAGTCGTATCTGCAAGCGGTGCGGCGGGTGCATCCGAAGGGGCCGTATCACCTGGCGGGTTGGTCGTTCGGCGGCTACGTCGCCTTGGAGATGGCCCGCCAGCTGCCCGAGCACGAGGTCTCCAGTGTGACGCTGCTGGACACGATGGCGCTGCGCGCTCGCACCCGGACCCCGATTCCGGAGGAGAAGCTCATCCGGTGGTTCTTCCTCGAGCTGCTGTGGTACGCGCGGGGAAGCCGTTCCGCGCTGGTCGATTTCGAGCCCGACGTGCACAATTCCGAGGACTTGTTCGCGGCGATGCTGGCGGAGTCGGTGCGGTCGGGCATCCTGCCCGCCGACAGTTCGCCGCAGGCGATCCGGCGGCTCTACGAGGTGTTCTTCGCCAACTACTCGGCCATGCTGGACTACAAGCTCGAGCCGTACGAGCGCGACATCACGCTGTTGCGCGCCACCGAGGGCCTGCCGCCGGGCGTCGATCTGGCGCACCAGACCGTGGGCAGCATGTTCGACAGCGCCGACAACGGCTGGAAGCAGTACGCGGCGCGCAGGTTCACGGTGATCGACGTGCCGGGCGATCACCTGAACATGATGACCGAGCCGAACATCGCCGAGCTGGGGCTGCGGCTGGACGAGGTGCTCTCGGCCGCCGACCCCGACCTGGACCGCGAGTGGGACGAATCCATGCTGGACGCCTGAGGTCCGCTCACGCCTTCGCCGTGGCCGCCAAGCGCAGCGCGGCCGCGGTGAAGTCGTCGAGTGGATAGAACAATTCGATGGCCAGCTCCGACAGCGTCACATCGGCCGGAGCGCCGAAGGTGGCCATCGTGCTGAACATCGACAGCTCGCCCGCAGGAGTGCGGATGCGGATCGGCACCTCGAACGGGCTCGGCGTGCCGGTCACCGCCGCCGCGGCGTCCGCCCCCGGCGGATCGGGGTAGCCGGAAACCTCGTCGTACAGCGCGGACAGTTCCGCGTCCCCGCTCGCGCTGACCTGCCTGGCCAAACGCTCCAGGAACAATTCCCGCACCTGGGCGAGGTTGGCCAACCGGGACGAGAGGCCATCCGGGTGCAGCACCAGCCGGTAGACGTTGGGCCGGGGCGCGCGCACGTGCTCGGGGACGCCGTCCATCAGCACGCTCATCGCCGCGTTGCCCACCACAACGTTCCACAGCCGGTCGATCACCACCGCGGGGTAGGGTTCGTGCGCGGTCAGCATGGTCTCCAATGCGGTGCGCACCGACGCGAGATGGGCGTCGTCGAGACTGCTCTCCAGGTAGGCGGGGGCAAAACCCGCCGCCACCAGCACAGTGTTGCGTTCGCGCAGCGGCACCTCCAGCGTGTCGCACAACCGCAGCACCATCGCCCGGCTCGGCGCGGCGCGGCCGGTCTCCACGTAGGACAGGTGCCGCGCCGAGGTGTCCGCCGCCAGTGCCAGGTCGAGCTGGCTCAACCTGCGCCGTTGCCGCCATTCTCGCAGCAGGATGCCCGCTCTCGACTGTGTTCGCGCCGGTGTCACCCGGCCAGTGAAGCATCCCGCCCCGCGGTGCGGCCATGACCTCCGAGGTTATTGAGACGCGCACCTGCGGCCTGCAGGCTCGGCGCCGGGAGCCGACCGGCCCCGTACGGATGGACCGACGGGAGTACTCATGACATCCACCACCTCGGCTCGCCGCGACGCGTTCCTGCGTTTCGCGTTGCGCGTGGACGGCTGGAGCACCGGCGTCTTCGGCGCGGTGCTGCTCGCCGGGGCCAGGCCGCTGCGCGAGCCGCTCGGGGTGCCGACCGGGTGGAGCGTCGCGTTCGGCGTCGTCATGCTCGGCGGTGCGCTCGTGTTGCTGTCGATCGCCCGGCGTCCGGCGGTCGCCGCGCGCTACGCGGGGGCGGTGGTCGTCGTCAACGCGCTCTCGGCGGCCGGGATGATCGGGCTGGCCGGTTCGGGGGTCTTCGCGTTGAGGGGGCCGGGCGTCGCGTTCCTGCTCGCAGGCGCGGCGGCGGTGGCGACCTTCGCCGGGCTGGAGTTCGCCGGGCTGCGCAGGCTCGGTGCGGATCGCGCTCGATGACGCCCGCCTTTCCATCCAGGGGCACGACGATCCGGTTCGGCGTCGCCGATGTGGCGGTGATGGTTGCCAGTAGGTTACTGGTCCCGATGAGCGCCGCAGGAGGCCGGACCAGGATGGTGCTGCGGCGGGCGGGACGATGAATTGTGGACCGCGTGGCAGGACACGACCGTGCCGGGCGCGGGCGAGTGGACGGGCCCGTATCGACCGCGTTGTCGAAATCCTTTGTGCGGGAAGCCGTCGACCGGGTAGAGACATGCCGATGGACATCTCGATACCCGGGATCAGGTTGCTCGTGCCCGAGGACTGGGCGGTGTTCCGGCGGGTCCGCCTCGCGGCGCTGACCGACGCGCCGGAGTTCTTCGGGACCACCCTGGCCGAGGCGCGGGCTCGCACCGAAAGCGATTGGCGGCGCGCGCTGTCGGATCGGGCCCAGTTCCTGGCCGAGGCGGACGGGACCGGAGTGGGGACCGTCGCGGGCATGCCCGACCCGGAACGCGGTGGCGTGCACCTGATCTCGATGTGGGTGGCGCCGCGGGCGCGGGGAACCGGCGTGTCGGACCGGCTGGTCAGCGCGGTGCTCGACTGGGCGGTCGAGAGGGGGCACGCGGTCGTCCGTTTGGAGGTCGCCGAGCACAATGCCCACGCCGAGCGACTGTATCTGCGCAACGGGTTCGTGCGCACCGGGGTGAGCGGGCCGATGGGCCCTGGCGACCCGCGCCGGGAGTTCGAGATGGAATGGCGGCCCGGTTTGCCTGCTGATCCGCAGGGTATCCGGGCCGCGACGGCATCCGAGACATCCGTTTCCGTACCGCGAGGCCCAGCACAGGAGAAAGCCATGAACGAGCGCAAACCGACGGACAAGGGGACCGACGACCTGCCCGGCGCCACCGGCGGCGGGCCGGCCGGAACCGCGCAGTCGTCCGAGGGTGCGGCGCACGGGGCCGGCGGGGAATCGGCGAACCAGCGCGCGACGGATACCTCCAGCAACGGCGTCGCGGGAGCATCCGAACCCCCGAGCGGGGTGCGGCTATCGCAAGACACGTCTGTGCAGGCGGGCGGCATCGCCGATGCGGCGGAGACGGTGACTTCGGGCAGGGTTCCGACCGGGACGGCCCCGCAGGCGGGCAGTGCGCCCGATGCGGCGGACAGCGGTACGGCCCCGCAGGCGGGCAGTGCGCAGGATGCGGGGGAGACCGGCGCGGCTTCGCAGGCGGGTAGCGCGCAGGATGCGGGGGAGACGGCCTCTTCGGCGAAGACTTCGACAGGCGCGGCCTCGCGGGCCGGCGGTGCCGCTGGTGCGGCGGAGACGGTGACTTCGGGCAGGGTTCCGACCGGTACGGCCCCGCAGGCGGGCAGCGCGCCCGATGCGGCGGAGACCGGTACGGCCTCTCAGACGGGCAGCACGCCCGATACGGGAAAGACGGCGTCCTCGGCGAAGACTTCGACCGGCGCGGCTCCGCAGGCCGGCGGTGCCGCTGGTGTGGGGGAGGCCGTGTCGTCGGCGCGGACTCCGGAGGCGGCTGCGCAGGCGAGCAGCGCGGCTGGTGCTTCGCAGACCCCCACGACCGCCGGTACCGCCTCGCAGGCGGACAGCGCCCTTGGTGCTGGAGGGAACCAGGAGCCGAAGACGGTGGCCTCGAACAAGAGCGAGAAGAAGGCGGACGACATCGCCAGCGCGGCAGGAGAGACGGAGCCGGAATCCACCGGGAGGCATGCCGCCGAAGCAGCGGGTGGGCAGGAGACGCCGATAGCGGAGTCGGTTCGGCGTGCCGCCGAACGCGCCGAGCAGGTGGAGGCGGAAGCCGCCACCGCCGCCGAACGTGGCGCGGCGGGAATCCCAGGACCGGTGGCCCATCCGGGCCGCACGCTTCTGGAGACGCTCCGCGACAAGCCCGTCCTCGCCGCGATTCCCGCCTCGGTCCTGGCTTTCATCTTCTGGCGGGCGTTCCGCCGAGGCTGACCTGTCTCACACGCGACGCCGGTAGATCTGCCGCGACCCGCCTTCCGGCCCGGGATCCGCTTCCTCGGCGGGATGGAAGCCCAGGTTCTCGTAGAACGCGCGCGCACCACTGGTGACCGCGCCGGGATGGTCGGCTCCGAACGTCACCACCTCGAGCGTGCCGGGGGCGGGCACGTACCGGCGGATCGCGTCCGTGGTGAGCGCCCGGCCGATCCCGTGCCCGCGAGCCTGTTCCGCGACGACCAGCCAGTGCACCCGGTAGATCGGCGGGTCGGAGCCGAAGAGGATGCCGCCGAGGATCTCCGCCCCCGCCGACCGGGCGACGAGCGCCGTGCCGCGCCGCACGTGCCGCAGCACCGAGGCGCGAAACCCGGCGTCGTCGGCTCCCGCGCCGAACCACTGCTCGACCTGCCCCGCCAGTTCGAGAAAACCGGCGAGGTCGTCCTCTCGCGCAAGCCTGACAATCATCCGCGTCATCGTGACAGCATCGGCCGATTCCGTCGACTCGAACGGCACTCAACCGGCGGCGGATCGCAACGCGCCGTCGAGTTTGGTGCGGAAACGCCCGAAGTGCGGGTCGGTGTCGTCGAGGGCGAATCCATCCAGCGCCCACCATCGTTCACCGTCGAACTCGCGCGGGTCGAGGGTGTCGCCGTCGGCGCGGCCACCGCGGATGACGTACCAGAGGCTCACGTCCTCGTGGCCGGAGCCCGGACCGACCGTGGTGGTGACGGTGAGGAACAGCGGGTCGGACCCGACGACGTCGAACCGGGCCTCGACGCCGATCTCCTCGGCCGCTTCGCGCCGCGCGGTGTCGAGCGGATGCTCACCGGGATCGACATGCCCCCCGGTCGGCAACCACAGCCCGGCGAGGCGATGCTTGCCGAGCAGCACCGCCCGCGCCGCTGGATCGACCAGCACGACGTAGGCGACCAGGTGCCGCGGCGGGGTCGCCGGTCTGACCCGCCGGAAGATGTCGTCGGTCGACGCGAGCCAGGCCAGCGTCGTGTCGATGTGCTGCCGCTCGAGGTCGTCGAGCGGCGCGATCCGACGCACGATCTCGGCGACCGCGGCGGTGACGGGTTGCATGGCTCGGACTGTAGCGCCGGGCACCGACAAGTTCAGCCGTCCAGCGCAACGGCATTCAGCCGGGCCGCGAAACGCCCTATGGCCGCAGCACCGACACCAGGAATTCGGTCTGGTCGTACACGGTCTTCTCGAAGACCTCGTCGAAATAGATGTCGAAATGTCCCGCCGGATAACGCTTCACCACCGCGTGCTTGGTGCGTTCGGCCGCGCGCAGCGCCGATTTCACCGGCGCGACGGAATCGTCGTCGCACAGCGCGTACAGCACCGGCATCTTCAGGGCTTTCGCCCGTCGCCACGGTGCGTCGAAGAGAGCCGAGAATGCCACGCGCGCGGCCACTTTCGGTTCGTAGGTCTCGCTCTCGTCGGTCAGCCTGCGGAAGCCGTCCGGTACGTCGGGCGCGCTCATCAGTGCCGCGGCGCCGCGGCGTCCGGCCAGCCGGATGCCCACCGGCTTGCGCCGCAGCGTTCCGAGCAGCAGGTCGGTGGCCGCGATGGTGCTGACCTTGAGCAGGCTGATCGGTCCCTTCGCCAACGCCGAAGACAGGCCGCTGGTGAACGGTACCTGCGCGACCACGGCCGCGATATAGGCATCGTCCGGCGCGACCGAAAGCACGTGCCCACCGCCGAACGACGTGCCCCACAACGCGATCCGGGTCGCGTCGATGCCGCGCAACGTGCGGGCGTACGCGATGGCGGCATGCCAGTCCGCGCGCTGACGCGCGATGTTCAGCAACTGGCGCGGTGTGCCCTGACTGGCGCCGAAATGCCGATAGTCGAATACCAGGACCGCCATTCCCGCGGCCGCGAAACGCCGCGCGTACCGATCCAGTCCCATTTCCCGATTGGCCCCCAGGCCGTGTCCCATCACCACTAGCGGGCGGGGTTTGGGTGCGCCGTCCGGGCGGTATAGCCACGCCGCGCACTGTTCGCTTCCGGAGGGGAAGCCGACCTCGACACGTTCCATGGCCATCAACCGTACCCAGTATCCTGTTCTGGCGGACGAGTTGGTCGGGCGGCCGCGGCACCGGGAACGGGCACGGATGTGCCGCCGCCCGGCGCCGAGGAAAGTCCGGACTCCACAGAGCAGGGCGGTTGCTAACGGCAACCCGGGGTGACCCGCGGGACAGTGCCACAGAAAACAGACCGCCCACGGCCTAGCGGTCGTGCGGTGAGGGTGAAACGGTGCGGTAAGAGCGCACCAGCGCCCCGGGTGACCGGGGCGGCTCGGTAAACCCCGCCCGGAGCAAGGTCGAAGGCCGCACCGTAGCCGGTGCGGCTGCGCAGGTGTTCGAGGGCTGCTCGCCCGAGCCTGCGGGTGGACCGCTCGAGGCACCCGGTGACGGTGTGCCCAGATGGATGGCCGCCCCCCGGCTCAGCGCCGGGGACAGGATCCGGCTTACAGACCAACTCGTCCGCCCGGGGGTGCTTCGCACACCGGCTCGATTCCGCACACGCTTTGCGCGCGGAATCGGCGGGTGTGCGAAGCACGGCCGGATTGCGAGCGGGTCAGCACATGAGTTTGGCCATTTGGTAGATCGCCTTGGCTTCCTCGGTGCTGGGCTGGGTGGCGCCGCCCGCGCGCTTGACGATGTTCTTGACGACGTCGTCCTCGGATTTACCCGCTTTGATATCGCCGCAGGTCTCGGTCAGGATGCCGGCGATCTTCGCGTCGTCCTTGCCCTCGGCCAGCTTGGGGAACGCCCCGCGGAAGCTGACGAGGAACGCGCCCGCCTTCACGCTGTCGACCTGGGCGGCGGCCTGTGCCGCCGTGGTGGTGGCGGACGAGGTGGCGGTGCTGGTCTTGTCGTCCCCGCAACCGGTGAGGAGCAGGGCCAAGAGGGTGGCGCTGGCCGCGATCGCGGCGGTAGTTCTTGTCACGGAGCGGCATGCTAGCCGTCCACAACCACCGCCGCCTCCCGTCAGGTTAACGGGAGGCGACGAGTAGCGGGAAAAGAATCGCGCGGGTCAGATCGGATTGATCACGAAAACCTGCGCCCAGTACGCGGCCTGCTCGGGGCCCAGCAGCGGCAGCAGGTAGTCGAACAAAATCGATGACATAGGTATGGAGCTCCCAAATTGTCGACGTGCGGGACATTTTCCAAACGCGCGGGCGAACCAGCCCGTCACGGCGGGCCACGTTAGCAGCGCCGCCGCCGTCGTGTCTCGGGGCGAGATTTTCCGCTGTCCGATTCGTGCGGAACTGGCCCAGATGGTGATCGACGTCATAAAGTAGTCGCCGTTGGCTCGGCCCGGTGCGGGGCAGCATCGGGCCATTCATACTTCGATCGCGGGAAAGCAGGTCTCAACACATATGCGAGTAGTTCGCTCCATGGTCGCCGGCGCATTGGTCGCAGGCGCCGCTTCGGTTTTCGCGGTGCTGGGTGCGGGTTCGGCCGGCGCTGTCGCCGTGACCCCGCTGCCGGGTGGGGTTCAGGTCGACCTGAGTCCCGCCGACACGGTATGGGTGCACCAGAATCATGTCGGTCTGGCTATCGCCGGGTTGCCGCATCCGTCCGCCGCCTCCTTCGGCGAGGCGCTGGACGCGGCGGCTCAGGTGTCGTCCTCGGTGCCGAACGGCCGGGTCACCTTCACCGTCTACGGGCCGTTCGACCAGTTGAACGGCTCCATGCTGGCGCTGCAGTAGGACCCGGCGCCCAAGCGTGGAACTCCACCAGCGGATCGTGTCGGCGCCGGTCGATTTCGGCGCCATCCGATCCGAGTTCGGGCTGGCCTCGGCGTATCCCGCCGAGGCCGGCGCCGAAGCCCGCGACGCGGTGGACGCGTTCGCGGGCGATCGGGTCGATCGCACGGACATCCCGTTCGTGACGATCGACCCGCCCGGGGCCATGGATCTGGACCAGGCCCTGCATATCGAACGCACCCCCGGCGGCTTCACCGTTCACTACGCCATCGCCGACGTGGGCGCCGTGATCCCTCCCGACGGCGCGCTCGCCAAAGAATCCGGCGCCAGGGGCCAGACCTTCTACCTTCCCGACGGCACCGTGCCGCTGCACCCACCCGCGTTGTCCGAAGGGTCCGCCAGCCTGCTTCCGGATCGCACGCGTCCGGCCGCGCTGTGGACGATCGAACTCGACGAGCGCGCCGAACCGGCGCGGTTCTCGGTGGTCCGCGCCCTGGTGCGCTCCCGCGCCCGGCTCGACTACGCCCGCGTGCAGGCCGACGCGGAGTCCGGCCGGCTGCATCCCTCCATCGCGGCCCTGCCGGAGTTCGGCACGCGGCGCATCGAGGCGGGAATCGCGCGCGGTGCGATCGGGCTGCGGTTGCCCGCGCAGACGGTGGTCGAGGACGAGCACGCCGACGGGCACTGGCGACTGGTGGTGGAGCCGCGCACCGCGGCCGACGACTGGAACGAGCAGGTTTCACTGCTGACCGGCATGTGCGCGGCGCGGATCATGCTCGACGGCGCGGCGTCGGCGGGGGAGCCGATCGCGCTGCTGCGCACCATGCCGCCGCCGTCGGAATCCGCGATCGCATCGATGCGCCGGACCGCGCAGGCGCTGGGCGTGGACTGGCCCGACAACGAAGCGGTCGGGCAGATGCTGGCCCGGCTGGACGCAGGCACGCCCGCGGCGCTGGTGCTGATGTCCGAGGCGACGACGCTGCTGCGCGGCGCGACCTACACCGTCCTCGACGGCGCCGCAGCAGCGCCGTACGCGCAGGAAACACTGCGCCACAGCGCCATCGGCGCGCCGTACGCGCACGTCACCGCCCCGCTGCGGCGGTTGTCCGACCGGTTCGCGACCGAGATCTGCCTGGCCAGGTGCGCGGGTGCCGAGGTGCCGCGCTGGGTGCGCGAGGGGCTGGCGAGCGCGGCCGAGGCCATGCGGCGCAGCGACAGCGTGGCGGGCAAGATCGAGCGCGCCTGCATCGACCTCACCGAGTCGACCCTGCTCGCGCCGCGTACCGGCACGGTGTTCGACGCCGTCGTGGTGCGCGAGGCCAACGGCAACCGGCCCGCCGTGGTCTTCCGTCGCCGAACCGCCCGTGCTCGGCCCGTGCGTGGGCAGACCACCGGAAGGCGAGACCGTACGGGTGCGGCTGCTGTCCGCCGACCCGAAGGAGCGGAAAGTGTCCTTCACCTACCCCGCGTGAACGGGCGCGGCGCCGGAATCACCCCGTGACGGCCGTCCCGAACAGCGCGGCGGCGGTGGCCGGGTAGCGGCTCAGCTCGCGCCCGGCCGCTGCCTCCTCCGCCGCCGCGAGCAGTTCGTACAGACCCGCGTTCTCGCCCGCCGCGACGGCCTCGCCGGCCCGGTCCAGGATCGCGTTGTGCGATTCCACCGCGTCGCGGTGGTCGCCGAGCACGGTCTGCAGCTTCTTGGCGCGGTCGCCGCGCTCGGCGGCCTCGTCGCCGAGCACCTGCTCGGCCGCCTCGCACGCGTAGCGCAACCGTTTGGCGCTCTTGCGGATCTCGTGCAGCAGCTCCACCCGCTCGCGCGGGTCTACGGTGGGCTCGGTGCGGATCAGGGAGTCCACGCGGTCCAGATCGCGCCGCAGCACCTTCCGGAAGACCTCCGGGGCCGCCGCCTCGGCGCGGGCGGGGCGCAGCGGCGGATCGGTGCGCCATCCGGACAGTTCTTCGCGCAGCTCGCGGTAGCGGGCGCCGTCCAACGCGGCCAGCACCTCGTCGTGCGCCGTGCGATAGTGCTGCCGTTCGGCCTCGACCAGACGCGCGGTGACGGCGTCGAGCTCCGCCGGATCGGCCCGCTCGGCGTGATCGGCCAGCAGCGTGGCGAACCGGTCGGCGCGCACCTCCGCGTCCCGCGCTTCGCCGAGCAAACCGGCCAGCCACTTCAGCTCGGCGCGCATCCCGGTGGCGGGCTTGCCTGCGAGCAGTTCGCGGTAGGACCGCAGCACGCTGCGCAGCCTGCGGGTGGCCACCCGCATCTGATGGACCGAGTCCTCCGCGTCGGCGCGGACCTCGGGCTCCGCGGCCAGGAGCCGGTCGATGTCCTCGCGCAACGCCGCCGCGAAAGCGTCCCCCGCCGTGCTCACCGTGCCCGCCTCCGCTCTCGCGAATCGGTCGGTGGCCTCGACCAGGTGATGGGTGATGCCCGGCTCGTTCGCGGCGTGCCCAGCGTCGTCGACGATGTGCAGCACCGAGCCGGGCCAGGCCCGGTGCAGTTCCCACGCGCTGACCGTAGGGCAGACGATGTCGTGGCGGCCCTGCACGATCACGGCCGGGATGTGCGCGATGGCGTCGATGTCTCGTAGCAGCTGGCCCTCGTCGAGGAACCCGCCGTGGCGGAAGTAGTGATTCTCGATCCTGGCGAACGCCAGCGCGAATCGCGGCTGCGATGTCTCGGCCACCCGATCCGGATGCGGCAGCAGCGAACTGGTCGCGCCCTCCCAGCTGGACCAGGCGATCGCGGCCGTGCGGGCGAGCTGTTCGTCGGACGAGTGCAGCAGGCGGTGGTAGACCTCGACCAGATCTCGATCGCGTTCCTGCTCCGGCACCGGCGCGAGGAACTTCTCCCACTCGTCGGGGTAGACGTAGCCGGCGGCGCCGTTGTAGTACCAGTCGATTTCCTTGCGGCGCAGCAGGAAGATCCCGCGCAGCACCAGTTCGGTCACGCGGTCGGGATGGCGCTGCGCGTAGGCCAGCGCGAGCGTGGAACCCCACGAGCCGCCGAACACCTGCCAGCGATCGATGCCGAGATGGGCGCGCAGCGCCTCGATGTCGGAGATCAGATGATCGGTGGTGTTGTGCTCCAGGCTCGCGTCGTCGGCCAGGTGCGGGGTGGAGCGGCCGCACCCACGCTGGTCGAACAGCACGATCCGATAGGCCGCCGGATCGAAGAAGCGCCGATGGAACGGGGCGGTGCCGCCGCCGGGGCCGCCGTGCAGGAACACCACCGGCTTGCCGTCCGGATTGCCGCTGACTTCCCAGTAGACCGACTGGCCGTCACCGACCGCCAGCATGCCGGAAACGTAAGGCTCGATCTCGGGATAGAGGGTACGCATCCGGCCGCCCGGCTCAGAACGCCAGGCCCGAGGCCAGGTCGGGGATCCCCAGCGCCTCCACGGCCTGCTGGCGCACGTCCGGGCAGGCCTTGACGGTGACGCGGTCGACGATCGGCTTGTCGGCCAGCACCGCGCCGTTGATGCCGCCGTTGCGCAGCGCCCACTCGTGCACCAAGGCGTTCAGCCCGATCTTGCCCAGCGTGCCGCCCTGGATCCGCCAATTGGACAGCTCCGGCCGGATCATGTCGCACAGCTGGGTCGCCGCCGCGTCGGAGATCTCCGGGCTCGCCTGCGTGACGCGGCCGGACGTCGTACCGGGCGCGGCGGTGGCCGACACCGTGGTGGAGCTCGAGCTGCCGGTCGGCGCCGGGCCCGAGTCGCTGCCGCAAGCGGTCAACGCCGCGGCGGCGAGAGCGCCGGCCACCAACAGGGTGCTGCGTGAAATCCAACGGCTGTACGGCATGGGTACCTCTGGTCGTGTCGGGATTGTCGGCATCGAGTCTGCCATTGATTCCGCCGCCCGGCCCGAACCGGCCGCTGCCGGTGGGAATAGGTCAGCCGAAGTGCGCGCGTAGCTCGTCGAGCAGGTCTCGGCGGACGTGGTCGAAGGCGGGCTCGGCGTTTTCCACGGTTCGCCACGGGTGCAGGGCGACCAAGGGGGCCAGGCGTTCGGCCGTGGCGATCTCGGCTTCGGATATCCGCTCCAACTGCCGCCAGCGGGCGAAGTACTCCATGCGATGGGGGCTGTGCAGCAGGCGGTGGGACAGGAATGGATGGGTGATCACCGCGTCACCCCAGTCGAACAGCAGGCCTGGGCCAGGATCGCGTGCGAAGACGTTGCCCGGGTGCAGGTCGTTGTGTTCGATGCTGAGTCTGCCGGACTCGGCCAGCACCGCGGCGGCAGCTTCGATGCGGGCGCCGAGCCCGGGTGCCCGCGACTCGAAATGCCGGTAGACGCCGATCAATTCGCTTGGTGGAAGGTAAGGGGTGCCGGTGGCTCGCAGATCCGCCACGTGGGTGGTGAGCGAGTGCTGGAGATCGGCGTAGTGGCGGACGAGGACGGCCCATCCGTCGCCGGAATCGCCGGCGGTGGCGCCGCCGTCGGGACTGAGCAGCCAGCCGTTGTCCGCGTGCACCGCGAACGGCTCCAGCACGCTCCCGGGACGCAGGCGGGCCAGCAGGCGCAACAGCGGGCCCTCGTGCGCGAAGGCGCGTGCGTTGGCCTTCACCCACATCGTTCCCGCGTCGGTGGGGATGCGGGCCAGCAGCGACCACGCTCGCCGTTTCGTCTCGACCGCCGCGCCGGTGATCTCGATGTTCCCGGCGCGCAGCACCGTGCGCGCCCAGCGCACCAGAGGTTCCAGCGGTTGGCCGAGCAGCGCGACAGGTGCGCGCGCCGCCCGGCCGGTGGTCGCGGAATCGCCGGTCAGAAGCTGTGCTCCGGCCCGGGGAAGGTGCCCCGGCGCACTTCGTCGGCGTAGGCCGCGGCCGCGGTGCGCAATTCGTCGCCGACGTTGCCGAATCGCTTGACGAACTTCGCGGTCTTGCCGCTGGTGTAGCCCGCCATGTCCTGCCAGACCAGCACCTGCGCGTCGGTGTCGGCGCCGGCGCCGATGCCGACGGTCGGGATGGTCAGCTTGCGGGTGACCTGCCCCGCCAGTTCGGCCGGGACCATCTCCATGACCACGGAGAACGCGCCCGCCGCCTGCACCGCGATGGCGTCGGCGATCAGCTGCTCGGCGCCGTCGCCACGGCCTTGCACCCGGAATCCGCCGAGGGTGTTGACGCTCTGCGGAGTGAAACCGATGTGCGCCATGACCGGGATGCCCGCCGCCGTGATCACCGCGATCTGCTCGGCCACCCGCTCGCCGCCCTCCAGCTTCACCGCGTGCGCCCCGCCCTCCTTCATGAACCGGGTCGCCGTCGCCAGCGCCTGCTGCGGGGAGGACTCGTAGGTGCCGAACGGCAGGTCGGCCACCACCAGCGCGTGCGGCGCGCCGCGCACCACCCCGCGCACCAGCGGGATCAGCTCGTCCACGGTGATCGGCACGGTGGTGTCGTAGCCGTACACCACGTTGGCCGCGGAATCGCCGACCAGCAGCACGGGAATGCCCGCTTCTTCGAACAGTCGCGCCGAGGAATAGTCGTAGGCGGTCAGCATCGCCCAGCGTTCACCGTCGGCCTTCATCTGCTGCAGGTGGTGCACCCGGGTCTTGCGCACCTTCTTGGGCTCCGCGGGCGCCGCACCGTAGGCAGGGGTTTCCGAATCGGATACGGACATCATCGTCCCTTTCGTCTGTGTCGCCTCGGGGCCCGTCCGGGTCCCCGGGTTTGTCTGACGAGATTCAGTGTGCCACCCGCCACCGAGGCGGATTAAGGTCGATGACCGGTGCGATTGGTCACAGCACGGCAGTCTTCGCCCGGGGCGGCCGCCGCGTTTGCCCGATGGCAATATCGACAGCATGTCGATGGTGCGGAGTGGGCGCGGCGCGCTCCCGGTAGCGGTGCTGGCGTCGCTGGCTGTGCTGGTTTCGGGGTGCGGCGTCACCCGCACCGAGACGGGGCAGCCGCTGCCCGCGCCGCCCACCGGACTGGAGAAGTTCTACGGCCAGGCGGTGCAGTGGGGTGATTGCACCGGATTCGGCGGGCCGGACGATCGGTTGCCGCCGAGCACCGAGTGCGCGCGGATCACCGTGCCGGTGGACTACGCCGCGCCCGACGGGCCGACCGCGCAGATCGCGATATCCCGGATGCGGGCGACCGGCCGGCGGATCGGTTCGCTGGTGATGAACCCGGGTGGGCCGGGGGAGTCGGGCCTGGGCCTGTCGTCGCTCGGCAACAAGACGGCGTTGGCCGAGCGCTTCGACCGGATCGGTTTCGACCCGCGCGGCGTCGGTTCCTCCACCCCCTCGATCGTCTGCCAGACGCCCCAGGAGCAGGACGCCGAGCGCGCCGAGCCGGAGGACGACTACACCCCGGCCGGCATCGCCGACGCGGAGGCCGACAACCGCCGGTACGCCGATCGCTGCGCCGAGCGGACCGGGAAGGAGTTCCTCGCCCATGTCGGCACCCGCGAGGTCGTGCAGGACCTCGACATCATGCGCGCCGCGCTCGGGGACGCGAAGCTGACCTACGTCGGCTACTCCTACGGCACCAAGATCGGCTCGGCGTACGCGGAGCGGTTCCCCGACCACGTGCGCGCCATGGTGCTCGACGGCGCCATCGACTCCTCGCAGGATCCGGTGCAGGAGTCGCTGCGCCAGGCGGCGGGCTTCCAGAAGGTGTTCGACGCCTACGCCGCCGACTGCGCGCGGCAGCCGGACTGCCCCCTCGGCGCGGACCCGGCGCAGGCGGTGGCGCGGTTCCGCGCGTTGGTGAACCCGCTGTGGGACAAGCCGGCGGCGACCACCGACCCGCGCGGGCTGACCTACGGCGACGCGATCACCGGCGTGCGTCAAGCGCTCTACACCGACGAGTTCTGGGGCGTGCTCACGCTCGGGCTGTCCGAGCTGCGCGACGGGCGCGGCGACACGCTGCTCACGCTGGCCGATCTGTACGACGGCCGCCGCGACGACGGCACCTACGCCAACACCACCGACGCGTTCAACGCGATCCGCTGTGTGGACGATCCGCGCATCACCGACCGCGCGGTGGCCGGACGTCAGGACGCGGAATACCGGAAGGCGGCCCCCTTCCTGGACGACGGGCGCGGCACCGGCGCGGCGCCACTGGAGCTGTGCACCGCCTGGCCGGTGCCGAACTCGAGTGAACCGCATCGCATCTCGGTGACCGGCCTGCCGAAGACGGTGGTGGTCTCGACCACCGAGGACCCGGCGACGCCGTACCAGGCCGGGGTCGATCTGGCCGGCCAGCTGGGCGCCGCGCTGATCACCTATCAGGGCAACCGGCACACGGTGGCGCTCGCGGGCGGCGTTCCGTGCGTCGACGACGCGGTCGTCGCCTATCTGGTCGACCTGACCGAACCCGCTTCCGGCCTCACCTGCTGAGCGGACGGGCCGGGTTGCTGATCGATCACGCACCCCGGCCCGGTACGGAAAAAACTCACAAACCGGACGATCCGACTGTGCGGAGTCTTCCGAAAAAATCCAGGTCAGCAATCTTAAGCGTGTATGTAACACAGATTTAACGCCGGATGCTTACGCTCGCGGGCATGGATCGCCAGAAGGAATTCGTGCTGCGGACGCTCGAAGAGCGGGACATCCGCTTCGTACGTCTCTGGTTCACCGACGTCTTGGGCTACCTGAAGTCCGTCGCGATCGCGCCCGCCGAGCTGGAGGGCGCGTTCGAAGAGGGTATCGGTTTCGACGGCTCGGCCATCGAGGGCTTCGCCCGCGTCTCCGAGGCCGACATGGTCGCCCGGCCGGATCCGTCCACCTTCCAGGTGCTGCCGTGGGCCACGAGCAAGGGCCACCAGCACTCCGCGCGCATGTTCTGCGACATCACCATGCCGGACGGCTCGCCGTCCTGGGCGGACCCGCGCCACGTGCTGCGCCGCCAGCTGAACAAGGCGGGCGATGTCGGCTTCAGCTGCTACGTGCACCCCGAGATCGAGTTCTTCCTGCTGGAGAACACCTCGAAGGACGGCGTCCCGATCCCCGCCGATTCCGGCGGCTTCTTCGACCAGGCCGTGCACGATTCGGCGCCGAATTTCCGCCGCCACGCCATCGACGCGCTGGAGTCCATGGGCATCTCCGTGGAGTTCAGCCACCACGAGGGCGCTCCAGGCCAGCAGGAGATCGATCTGCGCTACGCCGACGCGCTGTCCATGGCCGACAACGTGATGACCTTCCGCTACCTGATCAAGGAAGTGGCCATCGACGAGGGCGTGCGCGCGACCTTCATGCCCAAGCCGTTCGCCCAGTACCCGGGCTCGGCGATGCACACGCACATGAGCCTGTTCGAGGGCGAGACCAACGCCTTCCACGACCCCGACGACCCGATGAACCTGTCGGAGACCGCGCGCGCGTTCATCGCGGGCATCCTCGAGCATGCCCCGGAGATCAGCGCGGTCACCAACCAGTGGGTGAACTCCTACAAGCGCCTCATCCACGGCGGCGAGGCGCCCACGGCGGCCTCCTGGGGCCGGTCCAACCGCTCCGCGCTGGTGCGCGTGCCGATGTACACGCCGAACAAGTCGTCCTCGCGGCGCGTCGAGATCCGCAGCCCGGATTCCGCGTGCAACCCCTACCTGGCCTTCGCCGTGCTGCTCGCGGCCGGTCTGCGCGGCATCGAGAAGGGCTACACGCTGCCGCCGGAGGCGGAGGACGACGTGTGGTCGCTGACCGTCGCGGAGCGCCGCGCGATGGGCTTCCGCGAGCTGCCGGGCACGCTGGACGAGGCGCTGCAGGCGATGGAGCGCTCCGAGCTGGTCGCCGAGACCCTCGGCGAGCACGTGTTCGACTTCTTCCTGCGCAACAAGCGCAGGGAGTGGGCGGACTACCGCAGCCAGGTCACGCCGTTCGAGCTGAAGGAATATCTCGGGTTGTAATCCGAGCGATGCCACGGGGCCGCGTGCCCCCGATCGCGGCCGGGTAATTTGAGAACCATGGTCCGGCCCCCCTCCGCGCGCTCCGCCGTCCCCGGCGTCGGCCGGCTCGGATTGCTCGAGCCCTCCGCCGCCGCGTCGCTGCGTGATCTCGGCTGGGACAACGTCGAGAGCATCCCCGTGCTGTGGTCGTTGTCCCGCGCGCCGGACGCCGATCTCGCGTTGACCACGCTCATGCGGCTGCGGGAGAGCATCGGGGACGGTTGGCACGCCATCGATTCGGCGATTCGCACGGATACCGCGCTGCGGGGCAGGCTGTTCGCGCTGCTCGGCTCTTCCAGCGCGTTCGGCGATCATCTCGTCGCGGCGCCGGAGGCGTGGGAACGGTTGCGGCGCAAGGAATTACCTGGACGCGACGAGCTGATCGCCGATCTGCTCGCTGTGGTCGACGCGGCGCAAGAGGAGGGGCCTAACGCGACCCCGATGCTGTTCCGCGCGGGCATCTCGGGGCCGGAAGTGGTGGCGTCGCTGCGCAAGCGGTACCGCGATCACCTGATGCTGCTGGCCGCGCTGGATCTGGCGGCCACGGTGGAGAACGAGCCGGTGCTGCCCTACCAGGTGGTCGGCAGGCACCTCACCGACCTGGCCGACGCCGCCCTGACCGCGGCGCTCGCGGTCGCGGTGGCGCGGGTCTGCAAGGACGAGCCGGTGCCGGTGCGGCTGGCGGTGATCGCGATGGGCAAGTGCGGCGCGTGCGAGCTGAACTACGTCAGCGACGTCGACGTGGTGTTCGTCGCCGAACCCGCCGACGCCACAGCCACTCGTCTGGCCGCGGAGATGATGAGCGTGGCGAGCCAGGCCTTCTTCGAGGTCGACGCGGCGCTGCGGCCGGAGGGCAAGGCCGGTGCGCTGGTGCGGACGCTCGATTCGCACATCGCCTACTACAAGCGCTGGGCACGGACCTGGGAGTTCCAGGCGCTGTTGAAGAATCGTCCCGCGACCGGTGACATCGCGCTCGGCGAGCAGTACCGCGACGCGGTCATGCCGATGGTGTGGTCGGCGTCGGAGCGGCCCGATTTCGTCGCCGACGTGCAGGCGATGCGCCGCCGCGTGGAGGATCTGGTGCCGGCCGATCTGCGCGAACGCGAACTCAAGCTGGGGCGCGGCAGTCTGCGCGACGTCGAATTCGCGGTGCAGCTCCTGCAATTGGTGCACGGGCGGGTGGACGAGACCCTGCACGTACAGGGCACCGTCGAGGCGCTGACCGCGCTGGCCGCCGGCGGTTACGTCGGTCGCGACGACGCGGCCAATCTCACGGCGTCCTACGAGTTCCTGCGGTTGCTCGAACACCGGCTCCAGCTCCAGCGGCTGCGCCGCACCCACACCTTGCCCGCCGCCGACGACGAGGAGGGCATGCGCTGGCTGGCCCGCGCGGCGCACATCCGGCCCGACGGCAGACAGGACGCGGTGGGCGTGCTGGGCAGCGAGATCCGCTGCAACGCCGTGCGGGTGCGGCGCTTGCACGCCAAGTTGTTCTACCGGCCGCTGCTGGAATCGGTGGTGCGGATGGAACCCGACGCGCTGCGCCTGAGCCCCGAGGCCGCCATCCGGCAGCTGGCCGCGCTCGGTTACGCGGCGCCGGAACACGCTCTCGGCCACCTGAAGGCCCTCACCGGTGGTGTGTCCCGTAAAGGGCGCATCCAAGCCTTGCTGCTGCCGACGCTGCTCGAATGGCTCGGGGAGACACCGAATCCCGACGCGGGCCTGCTGGCCTATCGCCGCGTGTCGGAGGGGCTCGCCGACCAGATCTGGTTCCTGCGCGAACTGCGCGACGAGGGGGCGATCGCGCAACGGTTGATGATCGTGCTCGGCTCCTCGGAATACCTGCCGGATCTGCTGATCAACGCGCCGGAGACGATCCGGATGTACGCCGACGGTCCAAGCGGCCCGCTGCTGCTCGGCCCGCAGCCCGACGAGGTGGCCCGCGGCATTCTCACCGCCGCCGCGCGCTACGAGGACCCGAAACGCGCCGTGGCCGCGGCGCGTTCGCTGCGCAGGCACGAACTCGCGCGGGTGGCGTCGGCCGATCTGCTCGGCATGCTCGAGGTGCCGCAGGTGTGCCTGGCGTTGTCGTCGGTGTGGGTCGCGGTGCTCGAGGCGTCGTTGCGCGCGGTGATCCGGGCGAGCGAAGCCGACCTGGGCTGCCGTGCGCCCGCCGACATCGCGGTGATCGGCATGGGCAGGCTCGGTGGCATGGAACTCGGCTACGGCTCCGACGCCGACGTGCTGTTCGTCTGCGACCCACGGCCCGGCGAGGACGAGACCAAGGCCGTGAAGTGGGCGATCGGGGTGGCCGACCGGGTGCAGCAGCTGCTCGGCGCGCCGAGCACCGACCCGCCGCTGCACGTGGACGCCGGGCTGCGTCCGGAGGGCCGCAACGGCGCGCTGGTGCGCACCCTGGCCGCCTACGCCGCGTACTACCAGCAGTGGGCGCAGCCGTGGGAGGTACAGGCGTTGCTGCGCGCCCACCAGGTGGCCGGTGACGAGGAACTCGGGGTGCGCTTCCTGCACGTCATCGACAAGGTGCGGTACCCGGAGGGCGGTGTGTCGGCCGAGGCGGTGCGTGAGATCCGGCGGATCAAGGCCAGGGTGGACGCCGAGCGGCTGCCCCGCGGCGCCGATCCGGCCACGCACACCAAGCTGGGCCGCGGCGGGCTGGCCGACATCGAGTGGACGGTCCAGCTGCTGCAGCTGCGGCACGCCCACGAGGTGCCCGGCCTGCACAACACCTCCACGCTCGAGGCGCTGGACGTGATCGAGCAGACCGAGCTGCTGGACGCCCAGGACGTGGCGCTGCTGCGCGACGCGTGGCTGACCGCCACCAACGCCCGCAACGCCTTGGTGCTGGTGCGCGGCAAGCCGAGCGATCAGCTCCCCGGCCCGGGGCGGCTCCTTTCCGCCGTCGCACGTGTCGCGGGATGGCCCAACGACGACGGCAGCGAATTCCTCGACCACTACATGCGCGTCACCCGGCGCGCCAAAGCGGTTGTCGAACGAGTCTTCGGGGCGTGAGGTTGCTGCTCGGTCGGGGTCCTTCTCGGCGGAATCGAGCGCGCCCGGACTCAGGCGCCGACGGTGAGGCCGGCACGGGCCGCGCGCTGTTCGCCCCAGTCGTAGAGCGCGGTGAGCACGGGGACGAGCGTGCGGCCCTCGTCGGTGAGGGTGTATTCGACTTGCGGAGGCACCGTGTCGAAGACGGTGCGCCGGACCAAGCCGTCGGACTCCAGCTCACGTAACTGCTGGATCAGCATCTTCTCGCTGGTGGACGGCATCCGCCTGCGCAACTCGCCGTAGCGGTGCACGCCCTCCTTCAAGTGGGCCAGGATCACCGGCTTCCACTTGCCGCCGATCAGATCGACGGTCACCTCCACGGCGCAGTTGTAGCGCTTGCCGGGCACCTGTCCTCCGGGTACTCACTGAAAAGTGCGTTCTTGTAACACTGTAATCATCGCGATTCCATGAATGACGTTCGGATCGACCACCGCAGACATGGAGCGAAACATCGTGAAGGTCATCGTTTTCGACCGCTTCAAGCCAGGCGTCACCCTGGAGACGATCAACCCGTACCTGCCCGAGGAGGTCGCCAATGTGTGGCGGCTGTGGAAGGCGGGCATCGTCCGGGAGAACTACGCCCGCGCCGACGAGCCAGGCGTGGTGATCGTCTTCGAGGTCGGCAGTGTCGAGGAGGCGCGGAAGTACGTAGCGGACTTCCCGCTGACCAAGGCCGGCTACCTGGAATGGACTTTCGTCCCCGTCCAGGCGCCGCTTCCGCTGGAGGCGCTGATGGATCCGGCCGTCGACGTCGCCGAGCCCTACGACCGGACCGCGTGAGCATGCGGCACGCATTCGGCCTGAGCATTCCGCAGACCGTGCCGGAAGCCTGCGATCCCGCGCGGATGGCGCTGCTCATCTATGACATGCAGGTAGGCATTGTGCGGCAGATTCCCGGCGGCGAGGAGATCGTGCGGGCGTGCGTCCGGCTGCGCGATGCCGCGCGAGCGGCGGGCTTCCGGGTGTTCTACACCCGGCACATGTCCTTGCCGGTCGCGGCATCGGGCGTTGCCCAACTGCGCGGCGCGATGTCCTGGCAGCGGGTGGACGATCCGGCGCAGGTGCGCTCGAGCTTTCCGCAGGGGTCGCCGCAATTCCACTTGGTCCCCGAGTTGACGCCGGGTCCGGACGAGGTGGTGTTCGACAAGATCACCATGTCGGCGTTCGTGGCCACCCCACTGGACTTCGCGCTGCGCGACTGCGGGATCGACACCTACGCTGTGGCGGGCATCGCCATGGAGGTGGGTATCGAGCCGACCGTGCGGCACAGCCTGGACCTGGGCTACCTGCCGATCATCGTCACCGACGCGTGCGGCGCCGGTCATCCGGCGGCGGCCGAGAGGTCCTATGCCACGCTCGAGTTCACCGGTGGATCGCTGACGACGGACACCGCCGCGCTGACCGCGGCCATGAGTCGGCACGCCGACCGACGTTGACGGTCCGAGCCGGTGCGCGCGGCGTGCCGGTGTCATGGTCATCGCCTTGTCCGCCCGGCCGAACGGGCAGCCATATCCGTACGCAGCGAACCGCGATCCGGTCGCACGGTTTCCTGGGCTGCCCGAGTCGACGACCGGCCGGACGAGGCAGCCGGGTCACCGGCTCCGGCGAGGCGAGTCGACGCGCGGTGGGACGTTCGCGCCGCCGGTCAAGCTCTGGAAGCGATCGACGAACCGGCGCAGGGCCTGCCGGTCTTCGTCGCCGAGCCCGTTCGCGGTGGTGACGGTGACCTCGGTGCCGGAGCGGATCCGCAGGACGTCCCAGGCCACCGGCAGCACGGGCGCGTGCACGCTGCGCCCGTTGCTGCTGATCGTGATGGACGAACGATACATACTCGGAACGAGTGCCAGGTCTTCGGCGATCTCGGCCGTCAACGGTCCCGCCGCGCGAAACTCCTCGACGTACATTCCTCCCCCTTTCACGACGCCGCCAGTGTAGGCGGGATATCACCCCTCCCGGCGCCCACCGAGCGGATCAGGCGCGTCGCGTGCGAAGGTCCCCGGCCTGGGGCCGGTGCACTGATATTCGTTTGCTATGACGACACCGGATGATCTGGATTTCGATGCCATCTATCGGGGCGCGGGCGGCCCGTTCGGGCCGGGTGTCAAACCGCCGTGGAGTATCGGCGAACCGCAGCCGGAGCTCGCCGTCTTGATCGAGCAGGGCAAATTCCACGGTGACGTGCTCGACGTCGGATGCGGGGAGGCGGCGATCTCGCTGTATCTGGCCGAGCGGGGTTACCGGACCGTGGGATTGGATCTGTCGCCGACCGCGATCGAGCTGGCTCGTGCCGAGGCGGCCCGGCGTGGCTTGCCGAACGCTTCGTTCGAGGTCGCCGACATCACCTCGTTCACCGGCTACGACGGCCGCTTCGGCACCATCGTCGACAGCACGCTGTTCCATTCGATCCCGGTCGAGTCGCGGGATGGTTACCAGCAGGCGATCGTCCGCGCCGCCGCGCCGGGCGCGTCGTACTTCGCGCTCGTGTTCGACCGGGCAGGCTTGCCCGAAGTGCCCCAGCCGGGGCCGTCGCCGGTCACCGCCGATGAGCTCGGGGAGGTGGTGTCGAAGTATTGGACGATCGATGAGATCAGGCCGGCGCGAATTCACGCCGACTTGCCCGCGGAGTTGCCCGAGGGCGCGCCGGTCCGGTTCGAAGGGATACGCGACGAGCCCGGCGGCCGCAAGTCGGTTCCGGCCTGGCTGCTGTCGGCCCACCTGGGCTGATTCTCCGACAGCGAGGTCGCATCGAAGTGCCCGGGCTTCCTCTGCGCTGGTCTCGAGCTGCACCATCTCAAGGGCTTCACCGGCATTGCCTAGGCTCGACCGCATGCGTAGATGGATGGACCGGGCATTGCTCGGTGTGGGGTGGTGCGCAGTAGCCGTGGGCGCCATCGGGATGGTGCTGCACTTCGGGGCGTGGCAGCGACGCGGGCTGGTGTTGCTCGCGTCGGGGGCGTCGTATTTCATGACCGGCGCGATCGTCGGCCTGGTGTTGTTGCTTATAGCGCGCGGGTGGCGCAGCGCGGCTGTCGCCGGGGTGCTGGCCGTCGCGGCGCTGTGGACGCTGGTGCCCGCGTTCGTGCCGGAGAGCCGCGCCGCGAGCGGCCCGGAGCTCACCGTCATGCAGTCGAATCTGCTTTTCGGCGGCGCCGATCCGGCCGCCGTGGTGCGCGCGGTGCGGGACAACCGGGTCGACGTGCTGACGGTGGACGAACTGACCGAGGCCGCGCTGGATCGGTTGGCGAGCGCAGGCCTGCCCGGCGAATTGCCGTATCACTACACCGAGCCCACCCGCGACGGCGGTGGCGGCACCGGTATCTACAGCCGTTATCCACTGCGCGACACCGTGAAATACGACGGATACATCCTCAACAACGTCTCCGCGACGATGGATCACCCCGAACGGGGTCCGATCACGGTCTTCGCGTTCCATCCGGTCCCGCCGCCGTTCGATTTCCCCGCCTGGCAGGCGGAGATGCGCAGAACCCTGGAGATCCTCGACGCCCAGCGTGGTCCGGCCATCGTGGGCGCCGACTTCAACGCGACCCGCGACCACACGGCCTTCCGCGACCTGCTGCGTGGACGCTTCGCCTCGGCGGCCGACCAAGCGGGAGCGGGCCTGCTGCCCACCTTCCCGGCCGATCGCACCTGGGGACCGGTGATCGGCATCGACCACATCTTGCTCGCCGACGCCACCGCCGAACAGGTGCGCACCCTCTCCGTCCCCGGCTCCGACCACCGAGCGCTGCTGTCCCGCGTCCGCCTGCGGTGACGGGCGTGAAAACGCTGCGCGCCTTGCCCGTTCGGAGGCGATCGTGGCGTTGTGATGCGCGCAGCGCGCTCGCGGCGATTACGATGTGAGCGCTCGGCGGGCCCGAGACGCGGTACTCGGGGAGGCGAGTTCATGACGAGGATCAGGCGATTCGGTGTTGCCGTGCTCGCGGTGATGGCGACGGTGGTGGCCGGATGCGCGCAGGGCGCGAACGGCCGTGCGGCGCAGCCGGTTTCGCCGCCTTCCGACACCTGGGAGCTGGCCGGATCGATGACGGCTTCCGGCCCGAACGGGCCTCGCAAGGGCGTGCCGGACGCGCCGCTCACGGCGGAGAACGGCGACGGCGGCGCCGTCGACAAACTGGCTCTCAACACCATCGCCGACGTGCAGGACTTCTGGACCACCGAGTATTCCGAGCATTTTCCCGGCACCTTCAAACCGGTGACCAGGTTCATCTCCTGGGACGCCGAAGCGCCCAGGACCCAGTCGGTCAAGTTCTGCAAATCCGACACCTACCAGGTGGTGAACGCCGCCTACTGCGGCGGTGACCACACCATCGGCTGGGACCGGGGAGTCCTGCTGCCGAAGCTGGTGCAGAAGTACGGCGAGATGGCGGTGGTGATGGTGCTGGCCCACGAGTACGGGCACGCCATCCAAGGGCAGGCCAGGCTCGCGGGCTTGCTGACCCCGCCGCTGGTGCAGGAGCAGCAGGCCGACTGCCTCGCCGGTGTCTTCCTGCGGCATGTGGCCGAAGGGAATTCGGCGCACTTCACGCTCAACACCACCGACGGCCTCAACGCCGTGCTCGGCGCGACGGTGGCCGTGCGCGACCGGGACCCGAACGATCCGGACAACGTGCACGGCTCGGCCTTCGAGCGGGTGACCGCGGTGCAGATCGGCTACACCGACGGCGCCGACGGCTGCAAGAAGATCACCAGGAAGGAGATCGCCCAGCGCCGCGGCGATCTCCCCACCACCTTCGAGCCCGGTGAGGAGCAGGCGCAGCTTCCGGTGGACGCCGCCGCGCTGACCAGCCTGAGCACGGCGTTGACCAAGATCTTCCCGGTCACCCGCACGCCGCAATTCGACTACTCCGGCGTCGGCCGCGGCTGCTCGGACGGAACCGTCACCCGGCCGGTGTCGTACTGCCCGAGCGTCAACCGGATCGGCACGGACGTGCCCGCCCTGGCCCGCCGCGGCGGAACGATGGCGGACGACGACCCGCTGTCGGCGGTCGTGGACGGCGACTACAACGCGTTCGTCGTCTTCGTCTCGCGCTATGTGCTCGCGGTGCAACAGGATCGCAAGCTGTCGCTGACCGGCGCGGAGACAGCCGGTCTGCGCACCGCCTGCCTCAGCGGCGTGGTGACCACCAGATTGAGCGAGCCGGGCAGCGACCCGCACCTGTCCGCGGGCGACCTGGACGAAGCGGTCTCCGGCCTGCTCGCCGACGGCCTCGCTGCCGCCGACGTGAACGGCAAGGTCGTGCCGAGCGGCTACCAGCGGCTGGAAGCGTTCCGCACCGGCGTCCTGGACGGTGAGAGCGCCTGCCTGGCCGAGTTCCGGTAGGCGCTACACCGGCAGCGACCGCAGCGAGCTGAGCGTGCCCGCCAGCGCGCGGGCCGCTTCGGCGCCCTTGGTCACGAAATGCTCGGTGAAATACGTGACGTGCTCGCTGTGCTCGTGGAAGTGGTGCGGGGTGAGCACCACCGAGAACACCGGCACGTCGGTGTCCAGCTGCACCCGCATCAGCCCGTCGATCACCGCCGAGGCCACGAAATCGTGCCGGTAGATACCCCCGTCCACCACCAGCGCGGACGCGACGATCGCCGCGTACCGGCCGGAACGCGCCAGACGCTTGGCGTGGAGCGGGATCTCGAAAGCGCCCGGCACCTCGAAGACATCGATGGTCGCGGGATCGAAACCGAGGTCGGCGTACTCGGCGCGGAAGCCCTCGTACGCCTTGCCGACGATCGAGGCGTGCCAGCTGGCACGGATGAACGCGATGGATCCGGTGGTACTCATGCAGGGATACTACTGTCCGGTAAGGTGCGCTTCCAGCCATCCGACGACATCATCGAGCACTTTGTCCTGCTCGGGCTCGTTGAACACCTCGTGGTAGAGCCCTTCGTAGCGGATCACCGTGAGGTCTTTCGACCCGGCGCCCCGCTCGATGAGGTCGGAGCTCGACGGAGCGGCGATCGCGTCGGCCGTGCCGTGCAGCACCAGCAGCGGCACGGTCACCCGCGCCAAGCGCTGCTTGACCGTGTCGGTGGCGCTCAGCATCTCGGCGCCGGTGCGCGCGGGCAGCTTGCCGCGATACACCAGCGGATCGTTGTCGTAGGCCGCGACGACCGCGGGGTCGCGGCTGATCTGCGACGAATCGAGTTTCAGCACACCGAGATTCGGGGTGAACCTGCTCAGCACCGGCGCGAGCGCGCGCTGCACCGGATTGCCAACCGGGATGTCCAGCGGCGGGGCGGACAGCACGATGCCCGCCACGTCGATCGGCGCGCGGGTGGCCAGGTACAGGGTGATCAGGCTGCCCATCGAGTGCGCGAGCAGGAAGCGCGGCACGCCGGGCTGTTCCCGGCTCGCGATGTCCAGCATGGCGGCGACATTGTCCGCGGCGCCCGCCATGGAGCCGATATTGGCCTTGCCGCCCGCGGACTTGCCGTGGCCGATGTGATCGAGCGCGTAGACCGCGAAACCGGCGGCGACCAGACGCTGCCCCACGTGGACATAGCGGCCGGAATGCTCGGCCACACCGTGGACCAGGACGATCACGCCCCGCGGCGCGCCCTCCGGCAGCCACGCCCGCCAGGCCACTCCGCTGCCGACGCCGTCGAACTCACCGGACTCGGTGCGGATCGCGGGCGTGGCGTCGCCCGCCGTCGGCTCGGTCGTCATCCATCAGCTCCTGACGTCGATGGCGCGCCGACCGTCGCGAAATGCTCGATCAGTCGCCGGTTGAACTCGATGAGTCGAGCGTAGTTGACGCGGGAGATGCGCTCGTCGGTTCCGTGGATCGAGCCGAGGTCGCGCTCGTCCAGCACGATGGGGGCGAAATTGCACCGGGTGCCCGCCAGGTCGTCGTAGTGCCTGGAGTCGGTGGCGCCGGGGACGATGCCGGTGGTCACCGCGATGCCGGGGACGACGGCGCGGGCGAGGCCGGCGATCAGATCGAAGGCGGGGCCCGGTCCGGTGATCCGTGACGGCTCCGATGACATGCCGACGAGTTCGAATCGGATTCCTCTGTCGCGCACCACTTTCCGGCAGTGCGCCAGCACCGAGGCGACCGTGTCGCCGGGCAGGATGCGGAAGTTCACCATGGCCTCGGCCCGCTGGGGCAGCACGTTGGCCCGCACGCCGCCGCGGATCACCGTCGGCGCCGTTGTGGTGCGCACCATGGCCTCGGTCTGCGGCTGGGTGGCCATCACCCGGGTGATCACCGGCGCGGCCAGCTTCGCCAGACCGAGCAGGCGCCGCCGCGGCGCGGGCATGACCTCGCGGATCCTGGTCAGCATGTCCGCGATCACCGGGGTCAGGCGCAGCGGCATCGGATGGTCCTGGATGCGGCTCACCGCCCGCGCGATCCGGCCGACCGCGGTCTGCCTGCCCGGCATGGACGAGTGCCCACCCACCTCGGTGACCGACAGCCGGACCGTCGCGTACCCCTTCTCCCCGAGCATGATCGTCGCCACCGGCTGCCGCACGCCCTCCACGACGCCGGCGGTGATCACGCCGCCCTCGTCCAGCAGCAGATCCGCGCGCACCCCCGCCGCGCGCAGGTGCTCGGCCATCCGCTCGGCGCCCTCGCCGCCGAAGACCTCCTCGTCGTGCCCGAAGGCCAGGTACACGGTGTGCCGGGGCCGCAGGCCCGCGGCGAGCGCCGATTCGACCGCCTCCAGGATGGCGAGCACGCGGCTCTTGTCATCGATCGCCCCGCGCCCCCAGATGAACTCGCCGTCGACCACGCCGGCGAACGGCGGGTGCGTCCAGCGCTTGGCGTCGTCCACCGGCACCACGTCCTGATGCGCGAGCAGGATCGCGGCCACCCGGTCCGGTTCGGCGCCGGGCCAGCGGTAGAGCCTGCTGTGGGCGAACATCCGCAATTCGAGTTCGGCGTGCACCCGGGGGAACGAGGCCCGCAGGTGCGCGTCGAGGCGGTCGAACGCCGCGCTGTCGGCTTCGCTCGGGTCGTCGGTGGACACCGTCGCACAGCGCAGCGCGGCGGCGAGGCGTTCGGCGGTCGGGTCGTCGACCGGCTCCGTCATCGGTCACCGGCGCGGTCGGGCGGATTCATGGACACCGTTGCATTGTTCAACACACGCGGGTCCAAGGCGATCGTCTTCTCGTTTCGCCACTTCACGATGCCTTCGGTGAGCCCGCCCGGCAGATCGGGACGACGCGTTCCGGTCAGCAGGGGCAGCTCGATGCGCGCGGAGGTCACCGAGACCGCCGCGAGGGCGGGGGAGTGCGACCACACGTCGTCGACCACGTCGGTGATCCGCACGCCGATCCGGTGGCCCGCCGCGATCGGCCAGTCCTGGGCGAGCAGCCGGACCTCGGCGGTGTCGCGGACGGGTGCGATCCCGCGGGTGATGACGGTGGCCCGCAGGTCGGGCGCGATGTCGTAGAGCTCGACCGCGACCGTGGCGCTCGGCGGGCCGCTGAGCCGGAGGGTTGCGGTGGGGATGCCGGACAGGTGCTGATCACCGGTCAGCGGCGCGGAGACCGACCAGATCTCGCGATCGGGGCCGGGGAGCAGCCCGCGGTCGGTGTACTCGCCGGTCCGCAACTCGACCGGGACCCGGCTCGCGTCGGCGGGCGGCCACGCCGTCTCGGCGCGCCAGCGGCCGTCGAACTGGCCGACGGTGATCCGCGGGCCCGGCACCTGCACGTCGCGGGCGGCGACGTGCTTGTCGAAGAACGCGAGCAGTTCGGTGTCGAAGTGGGGCGTGCCGCATTTGTCGTGGCAGGTGCGGTGTCCCCACTGGCCGAACCAAGCGCGGTGCTCGCCTGGCCCGAGGCCGTTCCACAGATCGAACACACGGTAGGCCCGGGTGTTGTAGTCGACGAAGCCTTGCCCGAGGAACAGCGGGATCGTGGCGCCGCGCAGCCGCGCGACCAGATCGCGATCCCGCCAGAAGACGGTGTCGGGGTTGTGGTCGCCGATCTCGGCGAGGTAGCGCTGATAGCACTGCCACGGCAACTGCGTCGCATTCGCCTGGTATTCGCCGGAGTCCTCCGGGCGCGGCGGGGTCGAGGCGATGAGCAGGTGCTCGAGTCCCGCGAAGTCGGCCGGGCGCACCCCGCTCTCGGTGACCGGCTTGCCGGAGAACTTCCACGAGACGCCCTGCATGTACAGGTAGGAGTACGGATCGACGACCGGCTCGAACGCGCCCACCGCGGCGAGGCCCTTCGGGGCGGCGGCCAGGCCCATCAGGCCGGTCCACGCCTCGTACGACGTGCCGAACAATCCGACCCGGCCGGTGGACCACGGCTGGCTCGCCGCCCACTCCACGGCGGCGGCGACGTCGGCTCGTTCCCCTTGGCCGCCGAAATCGGGGCAGCCGCTGGAGCCGCCGAACCCGCGCAGGTCGACGATGACGTAGGTGTATCCGGCGTTCAGGAACAACTCGGCGGTGAGATTGTCGGTGGACGGGCCGCCGGTCACGCGCGGTTCGCTCAGGTACGCCAGGTGCGCGCGATACGGGCTGACGGTGAGGATGACGGGCGTGCGGGTGTCATCGGAGACGTCGGCCGGGCGCAGGATGTCCGCGTGCAGGCGAGTGCCGTCCGTGCCGTCGATGAACGCTTGCTTCCACTGATAGGGCACCGGCAGCGGTTCCGCGGCCGCTCGAGCGGGGATGCACGCGGCCAACAGCAACATCAGGCCGCAGAGGGCACGAGACAGGACGGCTCGTTCGATCACCATAGGACTATCGAGTGTGGCCGCACGGTCGTCCAGCCCCCGGAACCGGGGTAGTGGTTCTGTACTTGTCGTCTCCCCGCCGACTTCGCGCGGGCCGGGGCGAAGCCACAATGCGATGCCAATCGAAAGCATTCCTGCGGAAGCCATTCTGCGCCAGCCCGAAAACGCCGGAGGTAATCGAAAACCTCGATCGGGGATCGACTTTCCGCCGCGTGATCCGTGCGCCCGCCGCGCGCGGCCCGGTGTCACGCGGCGCGGATGTCGCAGGTCCCGGCGGTGTTCGGCGCGGAGGCGATATCTGATATGGCAAACGGCTATAGTCCGGCGAACTACGGGAACTCGCAAGGGGATTCGTCTGGTGTCCCGGCTGCGGCGGCGTATGATCACCCCAGTGCGAATACCCGGGGGAAGAATGAGCGAGCCGGCGACAACGGATTGGGAACAGTTCGTGCAAGCGCTGGCGCACTGCCTCTCGGAGCTGCCGTCGCGGGCAACCCTCATCATCGCCGCCCCCGGAAATCGCTATGTCCAATTTGTCCAATACGACATCAAATTATCCGCCGAACTGGCCGGAAACAATTATCTGAGCAACCCGATACCGGAGACCGCCGTGCGGGAGTTGCGGGCACTGGGCTGGCACGCGCCCGCGGACGGGCACGACGCGGACAACTGGACCAGGGTCTTGTTCTGGCCCATCGCGCCGAACAGCTTGCTGGAGTTCGCGCGCTCGGTCGCCATCGGCCTGCGCGACGCTCTCGGTGTCGCTGCCCCGGCCGAGTTGCGAGCGATGGGCTGGACCGAGGCATCGGGTGACCTGGATCTCACGGTGCTCGGATCGATCGCGCGCCGGGGGTAGCGCCCGGTCGGGCCGCTGTCCCACGGCGGAGCCGCGACTACCTGGGCACTATCCTGAGAGTCATGGCAGCAGGTAAGCCCACCAAGGAAGCGAAGGCCGCGGCGAAAGCGGCCCGCAAGCAGCAGTCGAGGGAACGCCGCAAGCAGTTGTGGCAGGCGTTCCAGATGCAGCGCAAGGAAGACAAGCTGCTGCTTCCGCTGATGATCGGCGCCCTGGTCGGCAGCACCGCCGTCTTCGCCGTGATCGGCCTGATCTTCGGGCTGACCTGGTTCCTGATCCCGCTGGGCGTCGTGCTCGGCGCGCTGGTGGCGTTCATCATCTTCGGCAGGCGGGTGCAGAAGAGCGTCTACCGCAAGGCCGAGGGCCAAGCGGGCGCCGCGGCCTGGGTGCTGGACAACCTGCAAGGCAAATGGCGGGTGAGCAACGGCGTCGCCGCCACTACGCAACTGGACGCGGTGCACCGGGTGATCGGCCTGCCCGGTGTGGTGCTGGTCGCCGAGGGCGCCCCGCAGCGGGTCAAGTCGCTGCTCGCCCAGGAGAAGAAGCGCACCGCCAGGCTGATCGGCGACACTCCGATCTACGACGTCGTCATCGGCAACGACGAAGGCCAGGTCCCGCTCAAGGACCTCCAGCGTTACCTCACCAAGCTGCCGCGCAACATCGACACCAAGCGCATGGACCTCATCGAAGGCAGGCTCTCGGCCCTCAGCGCGCGCAGCGGGCCCGCCCTGCCGAAGGGGCCGATGCCCGCGGGCGCCAAGATGCGCGGCGTGCAGCGCACGATCCGCCGTCGCTGATCCTGCTCCGGCGCGCTGGGCGGCCTTGTGGGCGCGCGCTGTCCTCGAACTCGAAAGGCCCGCCTCCCTGTCCCGGAGGCGGGCCTTTCGGTCGGATCGCTACCGCGCGAATCGGACGTTCAGCGTGAGTGCACCAGCGCCGTGCCGGTCGCGCGGTCGTGCATGCCGCGCCCGTCGGCGTCGGTGAACAGCGCGGGCACCACGAACAGCAGCAGCACCTGCCTGGCCAGCGCCCGCACGAAGCCGACCGGCACCGCCGCGTCGACGCGCACCGTGCGCAGCCGCAGGAAATACTGCCCCGGGGTGAACCCGAACAGCGTGACCGCGCCCACGCCGATGACGAACCAGATGAGCAGCGTCAGACTCGACGCCGAACCGCTGCGGGTGATCAGCGCGGCGATGCCGAGGGCGATCAGCCAGTCCACGAACAGGGCGGCGATACGGCGGCCCATACCGGCCAGCGAGCCCGCCCCGGTCTTCGGCAGGCCGAGTTGCGCACCGGGGAACTCGGGGGTTGCCGGGCCGCCGGAGTCGGCCGGGGGTCCGGAAAGCCAGGAGCCGGTGATGCGTGCCATGCACCCCACAATAGGCGCGACGGAACGGGCTCCGGGCATCGCATATGCGGAGTTCAGCGTCGCCGCGCGCCACCGCGAGGGCAGGACTACCATGCATTTCGAGTCATGGTGGTCAGCACCACGCCGCCGGATGCACGTGTAACACCGGCGAAACACATCCTTGACTGCAGGGAAACACGGCATCCATAGCGTCTGGTCGCGACGAACCCATGCAAGCGACACTGGCTGGGAACCGATCCGTAAGGAGAACAAGTGACGTTCAGCACGGCCGACGAGGTCATCAAATACATCGCTGACGAGGACATCGAGTACGTCGACATCCGCTTCAGCGACCTGCCCGGTGTGCAGCAGCACTTCTCGATCCCGGGGAAGGCCTTCACGACCGACCTCGCCGAGGAAGGGCTAGCGTTCGACGGCTCCTCCGTTCGTGGGTTCCAGTCCATCGACGAGTCGGACATGCTGCTGCTGCCCGACTTCTCCACCGCGCGTGTCGACCCGTTCCGCGCCGCCAAGACGCTGAACCTCAACTTCTTCGTGCACGACCCGTTCACCCGCGAGGCCTACAGCCGCGACCCGCGTAACGTCGCGCGCAAGGCGGAGGAGTACCTGCGCTCCACCGGCATCGCCGACACCGCGTACTTCGGTCCCGAGGCGGAGTTCTACATCTTCGACTCGATCCGCTACGACTCGGCCATGAACGGCGCCTTCTACGAGATCGAGTCGGTCTCCGGCTCCTGGAACACCGGCGCGGAGTTCAACCCGGACGGCACCCGCAACCGCGGTTACAAGGTTCGCAACAAGGGCGGCTACTTCCCGGTCGCGCCCTACGACCACTACGTCGACCTGCGCGACAAGATCTCGACCAACCTGCAGAACTCCGGCTTCGAGCTGGAGCGCGGCCACCACGAGGTCGGCACCGCCGGTCAGGCCGAGATCAACTACAAGTTCAACACCCTGCTCGCCGCGGCCGACGACCTGCAGCTGTTCAAGTACATCGTCAAGAACACCGCGTGGCAGGAAGGCAAGACCGTCACCTTCATGCCGAAGCCGCTCTTCGGTGACAACGGCTCGGGCATGCACGTGCACCAGTCGCTGTGGAAGGACGGCAAGCCGCTGTTCCACGACGAGGCCGGCTACGGCGGCCTGTCCGACCTGGCCCGCCACTACATCGGCGGCATCCTGCACCACGCGCCGTCGCTGCTGGCGTTCACCAACCCGACGGTGAACTCCTACCACCGCCTGGTCCCCGGCTACGAGGCCCCGATCAACCTGGTGTACTCGCAGCGCAACCGCTCCGCCGCGGTCCGCATCCCGGTCACCGGCAACAACCCGAAGGCCAAGCGCCTCGAGTTCCGCGCGCCGGACTCCTCGGGCAACCCGTACCTGGCCTTCGCCGCCATGATGATGGCAGGCCTGGACGGCATCAAGAAGAAGATCGAGCCGCTGGCCCCGGTCGACAAGGACCTCTACGAGCTCCCGCCGGAGGAGGCCAAGAACATCCCGCAGGCCCCCACCAGCCTGGCCTCGGTCATCGACCGCCTCGAGCAGGACCACGACTACCTCACCGAAGGCAATGTCTTCACCGAGGACCTGATCGAGACCTGGATCACCCTCAAGCGTGAGGGCGAGATCGCCCCGGTGAACCTGCGTCCGCACCCGTACGAGTTCGAGCTGTACTTCGACGTGTAAGCCCTTCCGGGCTTCTGACCTGCGGCGGAGCATCTAACCAAGGTCCTCCGTCCGCAGTCCGTCCGCAGTAGCTTCCCGCGAGTCCATCCGTTCCGCGATCACTTCACCGATTGCCGAACGGGTGGACTCGTCTGCGTCCGGCCACAGATGCCCGTAGGTGTCGAGCGTGGTCTTCGCGCTGGCGTGGCGGACCCGCGCTTGCACGGTCTTGATGTCGGCGCCCTTGGAGATGAGCAGCGACGCGAAGTAGTGGCGCAGGTCGTGGAAGGTGAACTCGTCCGGGAGGCCCGCCACCTTGCCCGCGTCCCGGAGCTCCCGCAAGCGCCGCTCGATCAGCCACGGGGGAGCGGGGGCACCTTCGCCGTTGGTGACCATGTGCTCATGCGGCCACTTCTTCACCGCGGCCGACAGCAGCAACGTCAGTTCCCGAGGAATCGGGATCGGCGTCTCGCTGGTCTCCGTCTTCAATGGCTTGTCCGGCCACTGCCGCTTCGGGTACACCACACCCCGCGTGAAGTCGATATCCGCGACCCGCAGCCCGGACACCTCAGCGACGCGCAGGCCCGCGAACAGCCCGAGCAGAATTGCCGGACGAAGGTGGGCAGGCATCGCGTCGTGCAACGCCCACACCTGCTCGGTCGTCGCCACGTACGGCTTCTGCTTCCCGGTCGGCGGTGAAGTCTTGCGCGAGCACGGGTTGCGGACCAACAGGCCCTCGTGCACGGCATCGTTCATGATCTGCGACAGCCGAGCGTGCAGGGCGTAGACGTAGCTGGGCTCATGTCCGGCCTTCTTGAGCTTGGCCACCCACGCCTTCACCGAGGACGGCCGCACCGCCGACAAAGGCACGTTGCCGAACTCCTGGGTGATCTGTGCGATGTGCACCTTGCCCTGGCGCACCGTCGTGTCGCGGTTCACGCCGTAGCCGACGATCCACTTGTCACACCACTGCTGCACGGTCAGCTGGGCATCGCGAGGCGCGATGTGCGTTCCCTGCTCCAGTGCGCTGGTCTGGGTATTCAGCCACCGTTGAGCGTCGGTCTTGCGGTCGAAGCCCTTCGCGTGTTCGTTGCCCTGGTCATCGACGTAGCGGGCACGCCATTTCTTGCCCTTGCCGTAGTTAGCCGAAGGAACCTGCTCGCTGGTCTTCGTCCCGTCCGGCCCGACCACGACAACGGTCTTGTACCAGCGCGGTTCGATCCCAGCGCGCCGGTTCCTCCGGACAGCCATCAGGCAGCCTCGCCGCGTCCGGTCAGCTTCTCCTGCTCAGCGATCCAGGCCAGCACAACCGACTTGCGCCACACCCGCCGCCGCGGACCGAGCTTGAAGCTTGCGGGCCCCGAACCGACGTGCGCCCACCACCGCCAGGTGGCCTCCGGAATCCCGGTCAGCGCTTCGCAGTCCTTCGCTCGCAGGTAGGTCTCTTCCTCGCTCATCTCTTCCCTCCCTGTTCCTATGCCGCCGTGTCGTCGGCTGAATCATGTTGTGCCGCAGCGGGTTCACTGGGACGCAGGTCTATCGGTGGGGCGGCGAGTTGGGCGCGGGTGTACTCGGCCTGCCAGGTGATCTTCTGGGCCACCATCTGCATGATCAGGTGCTCCCGAGGCGGCACGTTCGGATCGCCGGGTTCGGCCGGGGTGATCTGAAGCCGGGAGATGACCTCGCGGGAGATCCCGGCTTCGGCGAGGCGTTGCCGAACGAACTCCGCACGGTCGGCCTT
This sequence comes from Nocardia implantans, assembly GCF_035544775.1. Lineage (NCBI taxonomy): Bacteria > Bacillati > Actinomycetota > Actinomycetes > Mycobacteriales > Nocardiaceae > Nocardia > Nocardia implantans. The sequence goes on from NZ_JAYKYQ010000002.1 coordinate 626,617, forward strand.
GTGGTCGGCCAGGTCCTTGCCGGTCCACTTCCGCGACACCAGCACTCGACGCCCCCGCAACCCCAACGTGTCCCGCCGATGCGCCTTGCCCTTACACAGCCCCGGAATCGTCTTCGCCGTGGCGCCCTTGGGGACGATGCCGTAGCGGAACCACACCCCGCAGCTCGGGGAGCACGGCGTCCGGCACAGCTCCGCGTGCAACCGGTCGTAGTGGTCGGCCGCGCGCTGGGTCTTGGCCTCGAGCACGTCGCCCACGGACTTGGTGAGGTACTTCGTCAGGTACCCGATATGCCGCCCGGCCTCTTCGGTGCCGCCGAGGATGCCCTTGGCGTCGACCTGGGTACCGAACCGCACCACATGCGCGGGCTCCAGCTCGTCCACGGTGTCCATCAGGTCCAACGCCTCGGTGAACGTCGGCACCGGCTCACCGGTGTCGGGGTCGACGAATCGGCCGGCGGTGTAGTCCCAGTGCGGCATGCGGTCGGTGTAGACCTCGTGGTCGAAGTGCGGCCACCACACCTGGTGATAGGTCGCGGCCGCCAGCTGGCGGATCAGTTCCTTCGGGTCGGTACCGCGGACTCCGATGTGGATGTGCGGGGCCCCACGGCGCTGCGGCTCCACCGTCGCGAAGTACTGCACATCACGGCCCGAGGCGCGGCGGTAGTTCTGGATGAACCGGTCGAACAACGCCGAGAAGTGGATCGCGTCCCGCGCCGCACGCCGGTAGTCGTAGCTGTCCGGGTCCACCGGCGAACCGTCGGAGATCGGCTTGCCCTTCTCGTCCACCCCGGCGCCGTCGCGGTTGATCCGCCCGTAGGACGGCAGCGTGAGAGTCAGGAACAGCGACGGCCGGTACTTGCCCGCGTACACCCGCCCGACCGTGGTCTTGGCGACCTTCTTGCGCGGCAGGTCCGGCTGCTCCTGGCGCCGCCGGGTGGAGCGCTTGCGCACCGGCTTGGACTCCGGGTCCAGGCTGGGCAGCTTGCCCTTGATCCCGGTCGCGCGGAGCTCTTCGTCGAGGTCGGCTACGACTTCGCGGATGCCGTCCATCGCGTCTTCGTCGCCGTCGTCGCGGGCCTTGTCGTACTCCTGCATCAGCGTCGCGCGCGCGGTGAGCAGTTCGGTTTGCTGCTCGGTGGGTGCCTTCTTGTCCTCCACAGGTTCCTCCTCGATGTGCCAGCCCTCCCGGGCCTGCTGTTGACGAAGCCGCAAAGCCCGCGTCGCGCAGGCCGGGCACACGCACTCCAACGTCGACTTGCACGGGGCGCCAACGTATTTCGACCCGTGCGTGTCCAGGTCGGTCGCCAGCATGGCCAGCGGTCGGCGGCACACCCCGTGCTGTTCGGCCATGTCGTACGCGAGTTCAACGACATTGAGCCGGGCCCGTCGCTCGGCTGCCGTTTCACGGGCCGCAGCCCCATCACCGTCGGTGACAGGGCTGGGCAGTTGCGTGACGTGCTCCGCCGTCATGCCGCGTGGCTCCTCAGGGTCGCGAACTTCGCCGACTGGACCACTCCGAACAGGCAGCCGCAGCCACCCGGGCGCGTCCACGGCGTTCCCGCGCAGGCCGAGCAGGTCTCCCACTGTGAGGACTCGTGCCGCACTACGCAGTCCGACGACTCGCAGCCCGAGCGTTCGCACCAGATGCAGATACCAGCGAACGACAACCGCGACGGCCGCGCCGACGCCGTCTCATCCGGCCACAGATCGGCGACCGACTTCCCCAGCTGCGCAGCCACCGCATAGCGGGTCACCGGGTGCGGACGCCGCCCCTGGGCCACCCAGCGCTCGACCGTCTTCGGGTCCACCTGCACCCGCTCCGCCAGCTTCGCCGGAGTCAAGCCCGCCAGCAGGATCGCCTCCCGCAAGGTCGTGTTCGCCGCCATCACGCCACCGCCCCGAGCTCGATCACGTCGTCCAGCTCCACCGGCGCATGCGGCGTGGTCGCCAGCACCCACTCCACCGGGTTCAACCGCAGCACCACCTCAGCGAAGTCGGTCGCCTGCCACAGCGTCGCGTCGTGCTCCTCGCTGTAGGCCAGACGCAGCAGCCCGCACTCACGCCACCGCACGCACATCGCGCCGAACTCCGGCGAGCCCACCGGACCCAGTCCCGCGATTTCCTCGAACGCGATAGACATCCGGTTCGGTCGCGCCGACAGCCAGGCCAGCAACCAACGCTCCTGGATGGACAACGCCTCCGCGCCCAGCAACAGCAACCGTGCTTGAGCCTCGGTCATCACTGTGTCCACTTGCGACTGCACGACTTGTGTGTTCATCGAGAAAACCTCCGACCCAAACGAGACCAACTGATGCATATCAGTATGCATCAGTGCGTAGCAGTATGGAAGCGTCTGACCTAGATCGGCGCATATCGGTTTACGTACACTTGCCCGATGGACTCCGTACGCGCTGGCCTCGCCACATATCGGCGGGTTGTAGAGCAAATCAAGGACGAAATTCGCTCTGGCGCCCGCCAGCCCGGCGACCGCCTGCCGGGGAACCGTCGGCTCGCGGAAGACTTCGGGGTGTCGCTGGGCACTGCGCAAAAGGCTCTCCGAGTGCTTCAAGACGAGGGATGGGTGGTGACTACGCCAGCCGTCGGCGTCTTCGTTGCGGCCGATCGGCCAAGCGATCCGATCCACGATCTCGACGACCTTCGCGCTGAGGTTCAACAACTGCGCAGGATTACGGATGACCTTGGCGCGCGTCTCGATCGAATCGAGGGCAACACCCAAGGCCGGGGCTGAAAGACCGGCCGTCCCGGTCGGCGTTGTGCGCTTCACGATTTCAGGAAACGCCGACACGATGTTGCGGCACTACGCTCCGCGATGTCGCGTCTCGTGCGGGACTGTCGCACATGTCGCGGCTGTTGTAGCGTCTATGTCTCGTCTACTGCTCAGCAGGCCAGGGGAGGGGAGCGCCTATGGCATCGATCCGATTGAAACAACTGCTACGAGAACGACACTGGCAGAAGTACGCGACGTTCTGCCGAGAGTACGACCGTGTGGCATCGGGCGTCGATCCGCAGTTGATCGGTACGGCACCGAGTCGGGGGCAACTGCATCGCTGGTTGGCCGGTGAACTCAAGGGGTTGCCGTATCCGGACCACTGCCGAGTGCTGGAAGCCATGTTTCCGGGGTGGACGGCCGAAGCTCTGTTCGAAGCGATCACAGATGGTCCCGTTGCAAACGGACAGGATCATGCTGGCGTAGCTCATCTCGTCCGTGCAGTGGAAGAAGCGTTCAGCGCACCTGATGCCCATCGCGCGACTTGGAATGCGCCGATAGCTCGAATCGGTCGCCCGGCCACCGGACTCGACGGCGCACTCGGGGGAGGCAGCGACATCCCCGACGCCATGCACTTGGTGGCCAAGAAGCTGGTAGCGCTGGCTCGTGTTCTTCGCATCGACGCCCAAGAGACGGCACGACTGGCAAGTCTCGCGGGTCAGGTTGTCGAGCTTGAGATGCACGTCAGCATCGACATTCGGAGCGATGGACTCTCGACTGTGTGCTACCGGCATGAGCTATTCAATATGAGCGAGCATCCCGTAACGCGAATACCGCGAGAAGTCTGGTTCGAGCACACACCCGACGGAATTCAAATCACACCGTCTACCACTGGGTCACGCAAAGTCATCATCCAGCGCATTCACGACACGCCCGGACTTTCAAAGTTCGCCTGCCAGATATCGCCACCCATCCGGCCAGGTGAGACCGGAACCATCGCATACGAATGTGCTGGTGGACAGTTCGTAAGTGACCACTACTGGCGGCAGGGATTACCGCGGTACACCCGCCACGTCACGATCACTCTGCGGCACAATGCAGTTGGGCGACTGTTGTCGTACTCCGCCACCGAGGAGCAGGTCAACGGCTCCGAGCAAACCGTGTCAGAAGACCTCATCTGGGACAATGACGGAGATGACGTTCTGGTCACCCTCACTCGTGACTACTTGCGCCCAGGGCAATCTGTCACAGTCCGATGGGACGTCGAGCACATCGAGCGCAAGCGCACCAAGGAGATTCCGAATGTCAATTGAGACCCGGCGAGTGCACGAGACTCGATTCGACATCCTCGGGCCAGCGGGCCTGAATTCGACCGAGACGACACCCCTGTTCGCATACGGCACGCTACAGCTTGACCCAGTTCTCGACGCCTTGATCGGCCGGGTTCCGAAGTCGGCCGAAGACAAGCTGAGTGGCTGGCGAGTCGCTCGTCTGCCTCACCGTGTCTACCCCGGACTCGTACCCGACCCAGCCAAGTCCGCATACGGTCGGGTCCTGAGCGGCATCACGCCCGTGGAATGGATGCTTCTCGACCGGTTCGAGGACGACGACTACGACCTCGTGCCCGTCACCCTCGACAGTGGCCTCCACGCGATGGTCTACGCATGGAAGAAGTCCGTCGACCAGCTCGACTGGATCGCTGACGAGTTCGCAGCATCCGAACTTCCCGCCTACGTCCAGCGATGCACGGCCTGGTTGGAACGCGACCGCTCCCGGAATTCGACGCACTGACTCCCGATCATGAAGCCGATGAAGGCCACCGCCCGCGCCTAGCGTCATGCAGGTTGTTGCCGAATTTGGCTATATAGGATCAAGGGCGGCGCTGGCGCGCCGCCTACGCGGCGCACCGCGCCGCGACGCGCAACCGCCGGCCTCCGCAGGCTGCGGCAGGCGGGCGCGTCGGTGCGTTGCCCCGCGTTTAGCGACGTGGCAGAACGCACCCTGTTCCTGTCTGGCCGCTTTCTCAACGTCCTCGCAGGGCTGGGCACGACGACAGCCGTACCCGACTTACCTCCCGCAGCCCGCGACGAATCCGCCAGCACTCTGGCCGGTCCACCGGCTGTGGTCCCGGTTCTTCCATCGAAAAGGCATCGTCACGATCCCGACACGCGCTCTAACATGCGCCTCTATGCCGTCCGATATACCACCACCGCCATTGGACATTCCTGCCCAACTCTGCGAAGTCATGAGCGGAGTCGCCCAAATGTGCGCCTACCTACCGCATCGCGAGCCCGGCCACGATATTGACGCCTTCGACCGGCTACACGGTAGCGAAGACTTCCCGGACCCGCTGCTCACGGCTCACCGGCTTGGACGGTTCTACCTGTCGGGCGCCAGTAACTTCGTTCGCTCCATTGGCCATCTGATCTCACTCGAGGCACCACCGACGATCGCACCCGGAGTGCTGGCACGCTCGGCCGCGGAATACGCCGCCCGTGCGAACTTCGTGACGAATCTCGACGACAACCCCGAGACAAGGGTCTCGAAGATGGAGCGGCTGTTCTCAGACGGACTTCAGAACATGGGCGTCAACAGCAGCGATGCCACCCCGGACGAGGCTGCGCTAGCAAGACGGATCAATCGGTGGCGAAGCCAGACTCAGCTACCGAGAGTGAAGGTTCCCAACTTCACAGACTCTGTGATTCAGCTTTCCCCCGACCTTGGCCCCCGCGAATACCCTCTGTTGAGCCGCCTGGTTCACGCGAACGCCGTCACGGTCGCTGCGGTTACGATCTCGGAGCAAACAAACCACTACACCCAAGTCATGGACGCATGGCGCCATGCACTGTTCGCCGCATGGTGCACGTTGAAGGCCACCGTCAATGCATGCATCATGCGCGTTGGCGACAAGGAGCCGGTGAACTTTGCGTGGGGTCTGTACAGCGAGGTCGAGACAACCTATAACCGGTACCTCTGGGATTTGACTGTTGCTCAGGGATTCACCCCTGACGCACCACGGCCGTGAGGACCTCAGGTCGTCTCTCTGTTGATCTGTGCGCGTCCTTCGGACGCGTGGCCCTGCTGTGTGGTGGCCTGCATTGTGTTCACGCGCCCCTCCAGCGTCAAGAGCGCCTACGGCGTCCCTACGGGATGGCTACCGCCACTCTTGACCCCGGAGCCTCTACGCGCGAAAGGCAGGCCGATAAGGGGCAGGCGCAGCCAGCCCGCCTCTGGGTGCAACCCACCACACATCAGGGCCAGCGCCGCAGACCGGGCAGCGAATGTGGCGACAGACAGGCCATCTGTGTGAACTACCTCTTGGAGCGAGTTCCGCACGAGACAATGCCCGGTGTGAATCCTTCTGAGCAGCTGCCTCTCGGTGCCCGGAACGTCGTCATGGTCTACTCCACGGTGACCGTGACGGACCTCGACACTGGCGAGAACCCTAGCTTCCAAATCGTTCCCGACCACGAAGCCGACATCTCTAACGGTAAGTACCCGAAGAGTGCCCCCATCTGCCAAGCCTTGCTTGGGACCATCCTGCTGAGCACCGTCGAAACCGTCTCGCTAGACAACAAACCGGTTCGCCTCAAAGTCTTGGGTATCATCCCGCAGGGCTAGTGTCCGTCAGTCCGTCCGCAGTTCGTCCGCAGCGGCGCCAACAGAGGCCAATGGACACCAACGTTGCCACAGCTTATACGTGCAGGTAGACGCGCTGGACTGACATTTGCCAACGCTCGCAAACGACCAGCAGATAGTTCGAGCTGTACTTCGACGTGTAAGCCCTTCCGGGCTTCTTACCTGCGGCGGAGGATCTGACCAAGGTCCTCCGTCCGCAGCAGGGTTCCGGCGAGTCCATCCGTTCCGCGATCACTTCATCGATCGCGGAGCGGGTGGACTCGTCTGCGTTCGGCCCGGCCATCCGCAGGCGAGGTTCACAGTGGAACGGGCGCCAGTGCGTCGGTGGTCGCGGTGCTACGCGTCGCTCCAGGTGGGGACGCCGTAGACGTTGAGTTTGTCGAGGCCGTGCTCGGCGGATACACCCAGTCCGACTGCCGAGTAACGCCAGCTCGCGCCGGATGACGCTGCCACCTGTGCGAGTGCGTCCACGGCGACGGTGCTGCCGTGGTGCCGGGACGCGAGTTCGCGTGCGAGTCCGGCCAGGTCGTCGCCGACGCGGGCGGCCAAGGTGAAGGCGTAGGTCGGGGGGCCCGAACCGCGTGCGCAGCAGATGAAGTAGTCATACCTGTGCAGTTCGGCCGCGTCGAGACCGCACCGGACGAGTTCGGACAGGACCTCCCACGCCGGATGGCCGAAGTCTCGGACCAGCTTCATCGGCACGGCGGCATCGTATCCGGCGCGCAGGTAGATCTTGTGGTTCAACTCGCCGCGGGCATCCATTTCGAGCGCGACGATGACCGGTTTGATGAGCTTCGGATCGTCGCGCACCGGAGCCAGATCGGCGAATCCAGGCCACACGTCACACAACCGGCGCAGCCCTCCGGGCACGACGTCCGGGTAGCCGTATACCTTGAGCCGGGCCGCGTGGTCCGGCACCGCGGAGTCGTGGACGACACCGATCCACGAAGCCGAGCGATAACGTGCAGACACACTCGCCGGATCGGGATACAGCGTCGTGACGAAAGACTCGAACATATCGGCGACCGTCTGGTCTCCGTTCGGCAGCCAGGAGACGAGTGCGCGGATCGCGGCGATCTGGGCGGCCACGCGCGAGTCGAATCGCGTTTCCTGAGTGGCGGTCTCGGTGGCGTAACGAACCACGGGCGCCACTTTGCCGCCGCCGCCGGACACACTTGCCTCGAACGGAAGTCCGGAGAGGGTCAGAAGACTGGCGCGGTATCCATCCGGCCCTCGCTCGGAAAGCTGTCCACCGCAGGCGCGCTCCATCATCGCGCGAACAGAGGCGGGGTCACACGAGACGGTCAACCGCTCCGCCAAATCGACCAGGAAGTCTCCCGCCGCTTCAGACGACACCATCGTCAGGACTGTTTGCCGATGTCGGGAGCGGCGAGCGGCGGATGGACACTTCTACCCATATCGCCAAACTCTCTCACTCGGATCGAGACGTCCTGTCATCGGGCTTCCCATCGTTGGCGGCAGCAGGGGAGTGGGCACTGTCGGGAGGAGCGCTCACGGTCGCACGGACAAGCGGGTGGTGGGCGTTGACGTGGTCCAGGCGGTGGGCCGAGCGCAGCTGCGCGAGCCGGGCGAGGTCCGCTCCGTAGAGGCGCTCGGCCGGTGCGGCGTCCAGGACGTCGAAGCCGTAGAGGTAGGGACGTCCGCCCAACTCGAGACAGCGCTCCAGCAGGCCGCGCAACGCGGTCCGGGTAGCGTCGACGGCCGCGAACTCGCGGTGTAGCGATGTGCAGAAGCCCACGGCGATCGAGACGGGAGCACTGCCGACCGGAGTGAAAGGGAATGCGGTCGCGTCCGAGGAACGGTGCACGATCAGAATCCACAACAGCTCGAGCCCACGGTCCAGTGCATCCAGGTGCCGTAGTGCGTCCACGGCCGCCAGCAACGGCGCCAGCTGCCCGGCGGGCACGATGTAGTCGGCGCACAAGCGGGCATGGCCGGCGGGCGGGGCGACGGTGCGCGCGGTGCCGTAGTTTCCCCGCAGCGAGAGATCGGCGACTATCGCGCAGTCGGCGTCGCCACAGCGCTTCGGACCGCTTCCGCGCCATCCGGTGGTGGTCTGGACCACGCCGTGCCGGATGGACGCGTAGAAGATGTCGATGTCGTCGCGCAACGCCATCCGCTCGGTGTGCTCCGCGAGTTCGGCCGTCGTGTCGTGCCGCGTGCGGTGGAGGTGGGTGTCGCGACGGTACGGCACGGTGCGCAGCACCGCCCGTTCGATCAGTCCGACGGTGCCCGATCCGCCGAGCGCGAACCGGAACAGCTCGGAGTGATCGGTACGCGAGCACCAACGGCTGGTCCCCGTGCCGTCGATCAGCTGGATCCGCTCCACGTGATCGACCTGCATGCCGGAGCGCACGGAGTCGATGCCGATGCCGCCCACCGACAGCGTGCCACCCACCGACAACTGCAAATAGTCGGGCAGCACGGGAAATGCCGCGCCCCGGCGATTCAGATAACGCTCCAAGCCGTACCAGCTCATCCCGGCAGGGACCTCGATCAGGCCGTCACCGAGGTCCCGCACTTGCGCGGCGGCGGATTCCGGCGCATAGGTGACCAGCAGTTCTCCCTCGGTGACGGTCTGCCCGTCCGAGGAATGACCCGCGCCGCGCAACGTCAACTGCCGACCGGAGCCGAGCAGCGCGGAAGGAAATGCGGATGGCATCCGGTGTACAGCGCGTGGGACGGCGTAGCGCAGACCTCCGAAGTCGGTGCTGAAATCGTCGATGGGGGCCTCGCGGAACTCGTGATCTCCGTGCGGGAAACCGGCTCTGGCTCGAGTATGCTCGCTTCCCACGGTTGGGAAGTGGACTCTTTCGGGGTGCCGCATCCTGAAGGGCGCCCTGCGCTCGGCAGAGCCGGGCGCTCGGCGACGGCGTTGCCGACATGTGTACGAGTGCGGGCGCGCCGATCGCCCATAGGCGGGCGTTCGGTGGCCGCGGATAAGTGAGGATCTGTGAGGGAAGTACATCCTTACGTACGCGCCGGACTGAGCATGGCCCGGGAGTTGCGGCACCGCATCGCTGAGATGCGGGAACGGTCCGACGCCATCGTGGCGCGCCGACCCTCCCCGAGTGGCCTGGTCATTCCCGAGGTCGACGTGATGGGACGGCTGCGGGATCTCTATCTGGCGCCCGGCACCTGTGCCCGATTCGGCAACCAGGAACTCGCCGCCGAGATCATGGCCGCCATCACCGAAAGTACCGAGGATGCCCGGCGGCAATACCACTTCGCCATGAACAATGCCGAGAATTTGCCCCGCCCCTTCGCCGAGGTGATGCAGGAGTGGAAAACCGGAAGCGATCCGGTCCCCAATTTTGGGAAGGCGGAACAATGAACCCGAGATAGCTGGCGGGAGGGATCGACCGAGCATGCCCAATCACCTGGATGTTGAGCCGGATCAGCTGCGCCGCATGGCCCAGCAGCATGATTCGCTCGCCGCGGACATCCGGAAGTGGGGCGAGATCCCGCACGACTGGCTTGCCGAGTTCGAGTCCACCTACGGTGTGATCGCCGACCCGATGCGGGGTGCTCTGGTGGACTACTACAACAGGCGGCACCAGTCGGCTGAGCGCCTCGCCGCCAGACATGAGCGGACGCGAGACGAATTGCTCGCCGCCGCGGCCGCCCTCGAAGACGCCGACCACTCCGGTGGGCAGACCATCGGCAATGCGGGTGACTTCGGTAACGGCGCGCCGCGAGGCGGTCCTGCTCTCAGTACGCTCCCCGGTCCCCCGGCGCCGGTCGGCGCAGCTCCGGACACGCCGCTGACGAACGGCGCACAACCGGGGCATCCTCCCACCACATCGGCCACGCCTCAGATGCCGGAGAGCGCTCGACACTCCGACTCTGTACCGGCGCAGCCCGCGGCACCCCTACCGCAGATCCACGACAGCATGCCGACGGGAGTCGTCCCCCCGCAGGGCACGATGCCCGTTACGCCCGGCATGCCGCAGTTCGGCGTGAACGGGATGCCGGAGCCCGGTGCCGTTGGCGCATCTCTCGACCCTTTGGGATTCCAGAACGGCAGCGCCGAGGTGTCGATCGACGTGAACGGTCCCATGGGCACGACGGACGGGTTGCTCGCACCAATGGCGGGGAGCGTCTTCCCCGCGGCGGTTCCCACAGACGGTATGAGCGCGCGTACGGCCATTCGTCCCCCCGCTCCACTGTCTACCGGCCCGTTGGCGGCGGCCCTCCATCCGGCCGAGGAACGCAGGGCGCTGCCGTCGTTCGTGGTGGGTGAGCGCGTAGAAGACGACTTGGCGCTCGCGCGCACTCTGCTTGCCGCGATTCTCTCCGCCGTAGCCGATTCGGCGCTCGGTCTCGACTGGGGGGTAGCGGTGGCGCGGACTCCCGCCGGGCCCCTGGTCCTGCTGACTTCCACCGAGGGGCGTGGTTGGTTGCCTCCCGGACTGTTCCTTCCGTCGGAAGTCATCATCCCGTGGCGGTGGGACTCGATATTGCGTGCCGCAGGTCGAGAAGCCGTCGCGGCCTTGGAAGGAACTACCGATCCGGCCCGGATGCTCGCCGAATTCACCTTGTTGGTAGGCGAGCGCAGGCCGGTCCGGATCAGTGCCCTGGTGTCGTCCGCGGCTATAGCGGACGACCTGCGCACAACACTCGGCCGCGACGTCGCCATCGAGGACCGGGTGCCCGCCGCCGAGTCCGCGGTCGATCTCACATCCCCAGGGCCCGGATTGGTCGATCGGCTCACGCTGGCCGGATCGGACGACTTGCTGCGGGAGGCCGCGACGGTGCCGGATGCGGAAATCCGGGCGAAGTGCGTCGAGTTGGCGCGGGCCGCGGATGCTCGAGTGCGGGCGGCCATATCAGGCGCCGACGGGAATGGCTCGCCCCACCGCGCTCGAATCCTCGATGCCCTGCACGCGGGTCTGCCCGTCCCGCCGAGTTGGTGGCATCAGATACGAGCGGCCGACGCGCTGACAGCGGCCGCGGCGAATTCGCGACGGATCGACGTGTCCCACATCCCGGTCGGCGGCGTCCCGTTGCGGGTGGCCGACATGGAGGTACTGCGCGGCATGGTCTTCGAACGTCGTGTCGATGAACTGTTGCTGTCGCTCGCCGAAGGCGAGCCCGACCGGCAGACCCTCCGTGACGCGCTCTACACCTACAGCCAGATCACCGAGCATCCGTTGTTCCCGGCGACAGCGCGGGTATCGGTTGCGCAGACTGCCCGCATGAGTAGAACGGTCTCCGGCGGTGTGAGTTCTATGAGCCATGGCGAGAGTCCCCCTTCCGTCACCGGATTGTTGAGTGGTCTGGCGGGGTCGGAGAGCTCCGGTGAGCAGAGGAGAGCCTGATGAGCAAGGTGGACGACGTCGTCTCGCAGATCAAACACGACTACGAAGCACACGGGTGGGATAGTGTCGGTTTCCAGGACGACCAAGCCAAGAATTCATTGAACAAGCTCGCAGGGCTGAATTCGACCGAATTCACAGAGGCATTCAACAGGCTTCGTGACATCAGATGGGCCGACGCATATCAGTACGATCTGATGGAACGTTTGGTGCACGATGCCGAGGAGCAGGGTCTCGCCGACAAGCCCGAGTACAAGGATCTCATCCAATCGCTCAAGACCAAAAAGCCGGAAGATTACCTCAACGCCAAGAAAAAGAAAGAGGACGATGCGGCCGGCGATCCGAAGTTCGGGGATTACGGCTACGAGGATTTCAAGGGCGAGGACAAGCACGCGCAGTACGTCGACCTCTATGTGCCGAAAGGTGCGAGTGAGGCGCTGAGACAACTGATCGCGGACACCGAGTTCACGATGCAGTGGGACTTCGACACGCTCGGCGTCGGTAATCCCAAAGCTGCGCCGGACTTCACCGCGGTCCTCGACGGCAAGCAGGTCGAGAGCGCGGACGGCTGGTCCAAGGTCAGAGACGCGCACGGCGAACTGAAAACCCAGTTGGAGAAGCGGCAGAAGGACCACACCAGCGACCACAAGTCTGTCGCAAATGCCACCTATGATTCGAAGATCACCGGCTCCGATACCTTCAAAGAGCTGAAAAGAATCATGGACGAGCTCAACAAGGATCTCGAGTACGCACCTGCGATGGCGAGTCTCACGCGCAGTGGAAATACGCTCACCGAGAGCTCCGGTGGTCCCCCCACCTCCGAGATGCAGGTGCCTGTCTACGAGAAGAATACAAAAGAGGGCACCAAGGGTTACGGCGAATATTTTCTCACTGCCGAGGCGGAGCAGCGGTACTACGTCCGGGCCATCGACGATGCCACCGCCGAGTGGGAAAAGGTATACGGCGAAGCGACGAAAAAATATCAGAAGCAAGCTGAGGACGTCGACGGAAAAGACGCCGATGACCACAGCGGCGGTGACGACAAAGGCGACAAGGGCGACAAAGGGGATAAGGGAGATAAGGGGGACAAGGGCGACCAGGGCGACCAGGGCAACGGTAACGACGGAAACGGCAATAACGGCAATAACGGCAATAACGGCAATAACGGTAACGACGGCAACGGCAACAACGGAAACGGCAACGACAACAACGGCAGCAACAATAACGGCAACGATGACGGTGACACCGGGGACAAAGACGGCACCGGTGACGAAGAGGGCGCCGGTGACAAAGACGGCACCGGTGACGACGATTCCACTGGCAACTCGCAATCCGACAGTGACACGGAGGGCTCCGACGGTGGCACCGATACGTCCACGTCGGGCAATGGGAATTCCACGGGCGATTCGTCATCGCAGGGCACTGGCACCGGAACCGCTACGGGCGCCAATACCGGCTCCACCGGCTCGACCGGCAGCAGTGGTGACGGCGGCGCGGGCATGCTGCAAAATCTCGCCATGATGGCTGCCATGGCGGGGATGATGAACCAGGGCAACCAGCACAACGGTTACCAGGAAGAAGAGGACCGGCGGGAGCGCGAGGAGCGCGAAGAGCGGCGTGAGGAACGGCGGCGCGAGCGCGAGGCGCAGGCGGCCGCCGCGAACCAAACCGGTCAGCCGCAGCCTGGAAGCCCTTCCGGTGTGACGGCGCCGACGTACGCGGGTACGCCGCCGGCTGTGACGACGCCGGGCGCAACGGTGCCGCTCCAGATCGGCAACCAGACCGTGCAGGTGCCCCCGGACATCTCGGAACCCTTGCAGCGGCAGGCGCAGAACACCGCCATGGACGCGGCGGCCGCGTACGCCGGGACTCCCGGTGAGTCGACGGCGGAGCATCCCTGGGCGACGGTCAACGATGTCGCCCAGTTGCAGTCGGGCGATGTCGTGCAATGGGAGAAGCACAGCGCGCTGATCGTCAAGACCGACACCGGGCTGACCATCGTGGACGAGGGCCAACTGATTCCGCTGGACCCCAACAACCCGCCGCTGACGGACAAGTACGGCGGTTTCACCGGCTACGCGCATCCGACGGGTCTGAACGTCGGTTCCGCCACCGACCCCACGGCCGCGACACCGCCTACGCCCACCCTGAGCACGGCACCGCCCGCTGCTCCGCAACCCGCCGGTCCGCCGGCCATCAATCCGCCGCAGGTCTGAGCGACGCGAAGCATCGCGACCGAATCCCTCGCGAAGTGGACCGGTCGCGATGCTCGCCCGCCGGGCGCGCGGTCAGGCGTTCGGCTTCGCCTGCCCTGCCGCGGATCCGACGCAGTAGCGCCCTCCGGTCAGGCACTCCGATGCCTCACACAGGTTGATGTCCCGCTGACCATCGCGCGCGCGGCTGCTCGGCTGGACCCTGGCCGGATAGCTTCTGTATCTCGGAAGTCGGGCAGGACCTCAGTACTCACCGCCTTCGACCTCCGGGTCGGTGGCGCTGCGCAGGGCGGGAAGGGCGCCATCGATGGTGTGCGGCCGAAATGCCCGGCTATCGCCAGATTCGGCAGACGGAACAGTGGGGAAGTAGCGGGACGCTTCGGTGCTCGCGCCCCCGGTCAGCGGCCACCGCGATCGCGGCCTCGCCGGTCGAGCCCATACAGGTTCGCGAGTTTCGAGTCGGCGTATGCGTTGTCGCGCCGTGCGGTCGGATCAGCGGCATCGATCCGCCTGAGCCGGTGACCGATGCCGCTCGCCGAGCGCGCTGGCGGAACGGCGCGGCTCAGCGGCTCGGCAGAAGCGGACTACGCGCGTGCCTTCTCCCCGCGCACCGCGGCGGCGACCTGGTTGGGCATCGGTTCGTGGCGCGCGTACGCGCGGGTGAAATCGCCGGTGCCGTGGGAGATGGAGCGCAGGTCGATGGCGTAGCGGCTGAGTTCGAGTTCGGGAACCTCGGCGTGGATCCGCGTGCGCCCGGCGCCGTGCGGCTCGGTGCCGAGGACGCGACCGCGACGGCTGGACAGGTCGCTGAGCACCGGTCCGACGTAGTCGTCGGAGACCAGCACCCAGACTTCGGCCAGCGGCTCCAGCACCCTGATCCCCGCGGCGGCCGCTGCCTCACGGAGGGCGAGCGCACCAGCCGTCTGGAACGCGGCGTCGGAGGAGTCGACCGAATGGGCCTTGCCGTCGAACAGCGTGACACGCACGTCCACGAGCGGATAACCGGCGGTCAATCCACGGGTGGCTTGCGCGCGGACGCCCTTCTCCACGGACGGAATGAACTGGCGCGGAACGACTCCGCCGACAACTCTGTCCACGAACTCGATCCCGGACCCTTCGGGCAGCGGTTCGACCTCGATCTCGCACACGGCGTACTGCCCGTGCCCGCCGGACTGCTTCACATGCCTGCCGCGCCCGGTCGCCTTGCCCGCGAACGTCTCCCGCAAGGCCACCTGGTAGTCGGTGAGGTCGACCTGCACGCCGAACCGAGTTCGCAATCGTTCCAGCGCGACGTCGCGATGCGCCTCGCCGAGACACCACAGCACCAGCTGGTGGGTCTGCGCGTTGTGCTCGAGCCGCAGTGCCGGGTCCTCGGCGGCGAGCCGGGCGAGGCTCTGGGAGAGCTTGTCCTCATCGGTCTTGCTGTGCGCGCGGATGGCGACGGGCAGCAGGGGATCGGGCATCGGCCACGGCTCGATCCGCAAGGGGCTGTCCGTGGACGACAGCGTGTCGCCGGTCTCGGCATGACCGAGTTTGGTGACGTAGGCGATGTCGCCCGCGATCGCCTGGCGCAGCGGGCGTTGCTGTTTGCCGAACGGAGCCGAGATCGCGCCGACCCGCTCGTCCAGCTCGTGGCTCTCATGGCCGCGGTCCTCGAGGCCGTGCCCGCTGATGTGCACCGTGTCGTCGGCGTGCAAGGTGCCGGAGAAGACGCGGACCATGCAGACCCGCCCGACGTACGGGTCGGACGCGGTGCGGATGACCTCCGCGGCGAGCTCACCGTCCGGGTCGCAGCGCAGCGGATGCGGTTCGGCGCCGTTGCTGGCGGTGATGGGATGTTCGGCGGGCGTCGGAAAACCACCGGTGATCAGGTCGAGCAGCTCCACCGTGCCGAGGCCCTGCTTGGCCCCTTCCGGCGCGGGCGCGGCGAACAGCACCGGATGGAAGGTGCCCCGCGCGACCGCTCGCTCCAGATCTGCGACCAGCGTCGCCAGGCCGATCTCCTCGCCGTCGAGGTAGCGCTCCATCAGGCTCTCGTCCTCGCTCTCGGCGATGATGCCCTCGATGAGGCGATTGCGCGCTTCTTCCAGCGCGGGCGCCTCATCTGGCGAGGGGTCGCCCTGGACCTCCTCTCCGGAGGAGTAGTCGCCCACGCAGTGCGGCAGCAGCTCCACCATGCCGGTGACCGGCCGGTGACCGTCCGGGTTCTTCGGGCCGTACACCGGCAGGTGCAGCGGCAGGATGCTCTCCGATCCGCCGCCGAGCACGGTGCGGCAGGCTTCGGTCATCACGTCGTACTCGTCGCGCGCGGTGTCCAGATGGGTGATCACGATCGCGCGCGGCATCCCGACCGCGGCGCACTCCTCCCACAGCGCCCTGGTCGCTCCCGCGATCCCGTCCACTCCCTCGGCCGCCGAAATGACGAACAGCGCCGCGTCGGCCGCGCGCAACCCCGCCCGCAGCTCGCAGACGAAGTCCGCGTACCCGGGCGTGTCGACCAGGTTGACCTTCTTACCGTCCCACGTCACCGGCACCACCGACAGCTGCACCGATCGGTGCTGGCGGTGCTCGATCTCGTCGTAGTCCGACAGCGAGGTGCCGTCCTCGACCCGCCCGGCGCGATTGACCGCCCGCGCGGTGAGCGCCATGGCGTCGACCAGCGTGGTCTTTCCCGACCCGCTGTGCCCGACCAGGACCACGTTGCGAATCTGGTCGGGCCGCTCCGCCGTCATCACGCCGCCGTCGCCCGCGGCAGCTCCGTTGGTCTTGTCCACCATGTGTCTCGCTCCTCTGCCGACACCTGCCGTACGTCCACCTTCCCACCGGGCGTTGCGTTCCGCCGACGAATCGGCAGATCAGGGTGCGGAGCGCGGGTCATTCGCAGGCGGGCGAGGGCGGCCCGGTTCCGGCGATGTTCTCGCACGCCCAAGACCGGTCGATACGCCAGGAGCCGTCGCGCGGGACGAACGGCACGATGGCCGGGCGGCGGCCGTTGGGCCCGGCGAAGACGACGGTCGCGAGGAGGTGGCCGCCTGCGGCGGTCACTTTGCCGACCGTCGTGGTGGTCGGTGACAAGCTCTCCGCGACCCGAGTGACCAAATCCGGGTCCTTGTCGTCGTCCGCGATCCGCAGCGGCTTCCGCGCGACGGGAACCGCGGGGTCCAGCGTCTGTCGTAGTCGGTTGTCGAGATCGGCGACCGCGGGCACCGGTGGCGGCTCCGGTTCCGTGCCCGCAGGCACGCCGGGCACCGTGCCCGGATACAGCTGACGGACGATGCCGAACCAGATGACCGACGCGGTCACCCCGAGCAGGGGCGGAGAGGTGAATTCGCTGACCGCGACGGTGACGCCGGCGTCCTGCTCGGGGAGATAGGCCATGTGGGTGGTGTAGCCGGGCACGGCGCCGTTGTGGCCGATCCAGCGGCCGAACTCCACCATGCCCAGGCCGTAGCGCAGATCTCCGGCGAACTGGGTCCTGGCGCGGAAGGTCTCCGGCTTCAGCAGGTCGCCGCGGCCGAGCAGGCGGGCGTACTCGGCGAGGTCGGAGATCGTGGACACCATGGTGCCTGCCGCGCCGAAGAGGGCCGGGGTGGTCCGGGCGGTGACATCGGTGGGCGTTTCGTCGAAGTAGGAATACCCGCGGCTCTCGGGCGCGGGGACGGCGGCGTCGGTGGGATACGTCGTGGCGCGCAGTCCGTGCGCGGCGACGACTTCACCGATCACTTGGTGCACCGGTTTCCCGAAGACCTTTTCGAGCACCAGGCCCAGCAGGTAGTACTCGGAGTTGGAGTACTCCACGCGGCCGCGCGGCGGCATCGCCTTCTCCGGATGCGCGATGATCGCGCGCAGGCGGTCGCCCTCGTGCCATTCGGACGCCGGGGTCTTTGCGACTATCTGGTCGGCGAAGGCCCGCTCTCGGCGAAGATCCCAGACGCCGCCGCGCATCCCGAGCAGATCCCGAAGGGTGATGGTGTCTCCGTTCGGCACGCCCGGCACGTACCGTTCCAGCACGTCGTCCACAGAGAGCTTTCCCTCGTCGGCCGCGCGCAACACCGCGGTGGCGGTGAACGTCTTGGTGATGCTCCCGATCCGGACATGATCGGCCACGTCCATCGGACGACCGGTCGCGAGATCGGCCGTGCCGTACGCCCTGACGAAGGCGCCCCGTTTCGGGTCACGCACCGCGACCAGCACTCCAGGAGCCAGCCGCGCGTCCATCTGCGGTCGCACGACGCGGTCGATCTGCTCGGCTGCCTCGGTTGGAAAGCTTCGGTCCTCGCGCTGGTTCGACGCGCACCCGGCCAGCAACGCCGCGGTGGTCGTCAGCGCCGCGACGAGCGCACCCAGCGATGTGAATCGTCCACCCATCGAGTCGTCCCCCCTCTTCGAAAGTGCTTCTGTCAGTGTGCCAGGACCCGAAGCGGCCGGGTTGCTGTCAGCGTTCCTCGCACATCTACGAGACCTGCGAGGAACGCTTCCTTGCCGAACGTCT
Organism: Nocardia implantans; assembly: GCF_035544775.1. Taxonomy (NCBI): domain Bacteria; kingdom Bacillati; phylum Actinomycetota; class Actinomycetes; order Mycobacteriales; family Nocardiaceae; genus Nocardia; species Nocardia implantans. Next base: position 645,028 of record NZ_JAYKYQ010000002.1, read on the forward strand.
GTCTCAGGACAGCCGGCGGATGTCCCCGCGCACGCGATAGAAACCGCGCACCGACTCCGCGATGCCGTCGACCACGTATCGAGCGCCTGCTCGGCGAATGTCTTTGGGGAACTGCACGTTCCATCCGTGGTGATATCCCGGCGACACGACTCGCACGCGCAGGGAACTGCCATGGCTGACGCACTCGACGACGATGCCGTTGCCCGCTTCGGAGGTGAGTTCGACGGTGTTGCTGGGCACCACCACCGAGATCTCGGGGGCCTTCACCGACACCGTCTGCGGCAGCACACCTTGCTCGGCATCGCGGATGGCGGCCTCGGCGACATCGAGACAGGCCAGCGTGCCGGTCGTGGTGACCAAGTACAGCTTCTCGTCGTGGTACTGCATGGAGTACGCCGATCCGCAGCCGGTGGCCAGCTTCCACACGCGGTTGCCCGCGGCGTCGAAGCAGTACACCGAGGAGTAGTTGTCGCCGGCGAAGACGTAGCGGCCGTCCGGGGAAGCGGCACAGGAGAAGACCGCGGCGTCGCACTGGTAGGTGCGCTCGGCCCGGCCGCCTTTGGACACCATGCGGACCTGGTTTCGGGCGGTGCCCGCGTAGACGGCATCGGATTCCTGCCAGCCGAACAGGACGTCGCCGCCGGTGCCCACCTGCCACATGGTGCTTCCGCTGTCCAGGTCGTATTTGGTGACGCCGGTGGAATGCCCGTGGTAGACGCCGTCGGCGTCGATGCGCACCATCCAGCCGGAATCGCCGGTGCTGCGCCGGGTCCACAGCGACTCCTCCTCGTGGTCGATCACGGTGATGCCGCCTTGGCGGTCGGAGACGCCGAGGATGCCGTCGTGGATGTCGAGCCAGTAGATGTCCACATCGGCCGCGATGTCGTAGGCCGCCCGCGGCACCTTGCCGGATAGGTCGTACACGCGCCCGTCGTCGCATCCGGCATAGATCCAGAAGTCGTCGGCGACGATGCATTTGACCGAATCCGGCAGGCGGTAGCGGCCGGTGACCACGCCGTCGGGAGTCAGGGTGAACACGTCGCCGCTCTCGTTGCCCACCCAGCAGCGGCGCTCGTCGACGAAGATGCCGAAGGCGGCCGCGCCGGAGTCGAAACTCCACAGCACCGGCGCTGCCTTCGCGGTGGAACGCCCGCTGCTGATCGCCCGCCTGGTCACCGGACGCCTGGCCCGCGCGCCCATCACGGCGGGCGCGTAGCCCTTGCGCACCTTCTCGCCGATCTTCTTCGCCGCGGCCGCCCGCGCCTTCTCCTCGGAGGCGAACGAACTCACCTTCGTCTGCCCTTGTTCACCGATGCGACCGAAGCGGACGCTCACTTGCGTACCCGCGACGATCACCTCGTAGAACTTGTGCGCGGTACCACTGTCCTCGGACAGTTCGAGATAGGTGGTTCCCCCGATAGTCATAGCGCCTCGCCTGTTTTCGTCAGATCGGAATGGGACGAAAGTTAGCAACGGGCACCGACATTCGGCGGCGGGTCCGGATTCACCGGTGGCCGGATCTGGCAGAATCGTGCCGGGCTCGTCAGGAGGGGGATACGCCATGGTGTTGACCGCGCGGTTCCAGCCGGGATCGACCAGCCGTCCGTTCGTCGACCGCGAACCGGTGCTGACGCGGTTCGACGAACTGCTGGCCGAGGCCGCCGAGCGTCCCCGGATCATGCTGCTCGGCGGAGTCGGCGGGATCGGCAAGTCCCGGCTGGTCACCGAGTTGCGGGCGCGGGTCGGGAAGAAGTATCCGGCGGCCGTGCTCGACCTGCAGGTTCCGAGTCATCGCCAGGCCGCCGACGGACTCGCGGTGCTGCGCATGCAGTTCGGCGCGCAGAAGATCAAGTTCCACCGCTTCGACATCGCCCGTGCGGTGTTGTGGCAGCGCATGCACCCGCATCTGCGCCTGACCGGGCTCGCTCGCGCTCGCCGAGCACAGCGAGATCCTGACCGAGATACTCAACGACGCCACCGGCATCCCGGTCTTCGGCACCGCGACCCGGCTGCTCGACCTCGGCGCCCGCAGGGTGATCCGCACCCATCGGATCCGCCACGATCCGGTCCTCCAGGAACTGGACCGTTTGAGTCTCGCGGGCCTGGAAGAAGCCGTTTCCTACCTGTTCGCGGAAGACCTGAAGAGCGGGACCGAAGGCAAGCCCTATGTGGTCTTCCTGGACGCTTACGAAGCGCTGATGGGAGGCACCGATCGCGAAGGCCGCGCGGCCGCGTCCGACGCCTGGCTACGCGACGTGGTCGCGCAGCTGGACACCGGGCTGGTGGTGATCGCCAGCCGCGAGCCGCTGGGGTGGGAGCGTCATGACCCGGAGTGGTCGACCCGGATCCGGGCCGTGCCGGTCGACGACCTGCCGATGGACGCCCGCTTCGAATTGCTCGATTCCTCCGGCATAGAGGATCCCGCCGAGCGCGCGGCGATCGCCGCTTCCAGCGCGGGCGTCCCGTTCTACCTGCATCTGGCCATCGATGCCCGCACCCGTGCGGGTTGGGTGACACCGTCCGAATTGGTCTCTCCGGAGACGATTCTCGAACGCTTCCTGCAACATGTGCGCCCTGACGAAGTTCGCATACTGGAACTGCTGGGACTGCCACGGACGTTCGATCAGGAGATCTTCACCGCGGTGGCGGGGCAGTTCCACCTACCGCACCACATAGCCGCGTGGAAGTCCCTGGTCGCGTACTCGTTCGTGTACGCGGCGGACGAGAGCGACGAGGGCGAACGGTTCCAGCTGCACCAATTGATGGTCGACGCGTTGCAGCGGCGTTTGGATCCCGATGTGCGGCGCAATCTGCACGCGTTGCTGCACGATCTCTGGTTCGCGCGCGCCGAGCGGCCGACGGGCCGGGTCGCGGCCTTGCGGGAGGCGGGGTACCACGGTGTCCGGTCGGGGCTGCTGTCCGCAGTGACGTTGCTGGGATACGTCGACCGGATCGAGGCGGCGGGCGGTAGCCAGGGAATCGGCGGCGTGATCAGCGATCTGGACCGCTACCTGAGCGAAACGCATGAGAACCTGACAGGTATGGCCGAACTGTCGGAACTCACGCGGTGCCTGGAAGCGGAAGCGGCGGTGCTGCTCGGCGACGCCAAGCAAGCCGATCGGCTCACCCGGGACGTCGCCTTGGACCGGACCGGTCCGATCGCCGAGCGATTGGCCGTCGCGGCGGCGAACGCACGCCGCATACTCGGCGACACCGACGACGCGTTGGCCATCTATCACGATGTATGGTCGCGCGGCTCGGGGCGAGCCCGGCTCGTCGCCGGGCAGTGGGCGGCCGATCTGCACATGTGCCAAGGTCGATTCGGTCAGGCCCTGACCATGTGTGAGGAACTCGTCGCGATGGCGGACGACGACGACCGGGAGTTCCTCGGCGACATCGCACGGTTGCGTCATCTCGCCTACCGGCTGGCGTTCGACACCGAACGTGCCGCCCGGTATCTGACCGAGGCCGAGACTCACTACCGAGCGGCGGGCAGCGTCGTCGGACAGGCGAATGTCGCGACGAACCTGGCCGAACTCCTGGCGCTCACGGACCCGGCCCGCGCGATCGAGGCAGCCGGAGCGGCGATCGTGCGGCAGCGTGAACTCGGCGCGTTGCACGAACTCGGAAAGGCTTACACCGCCCTGGGGCTCGCCCGATTGTCGCTCGGAGAACTGGACGCGGCCGAGCACGCACTCGCCGAAGCGTGCGAGATTCTCGAGCAGGCCGGGTACCGCTCGGGACGGGCCAGGGCCGAACTGTTCCGCGCGGGGGTCTTCGCGCGCCGCGGGCAGCGCGACGATGCTGTCCGCAGTGTGCGCTGGGCCATCGCGGAATTCGAGGGCGCGAACGTCTACCCGGGGCTGGTCCTCGTCGCGCGAGCGGTCTTGGCGCTGTACGGCTGGACCGAACCCGATATCTCGAAAGCCGCGGCGGCCGCGCGGTCGCGCATCCAGCCGCCGACGCCAGGGTCTGTCTCGGACCGCGACGCCGCACGCGTGATCGCGCGGGTGATCGGTGTCGACGCCGAGTCGATGTACGACGACGCGCTTTCCCGATCGCGGTCGGCTGCGGGGTATTACAACCACAACGTCCGCGTCGACGGCGTCGCCGGGACGGTGAACGTGCGAATTCCCGTCGCCGGCGCCGATGTGATGGATCTGCGGCAGTGGCCAGAACCAGCCGTGCTGATCGCGATCGAGCCCTTCGTCACCTCGGCGCCGAGGCTGCGCTGGGAATCGGTCCACCCCGCATACCAAATCCACGACTACATCGACGGCGAGTTGCTGGATCACATCGCGCCGCGCGGCGTCCGGGTTCCGGCTCACGTACCGCAGGACGTGGCGGCGTTGTTCGGTGAGCTCCGGCGTATCCCACGGGATCTGCTGCCGCCGGTCGAGCCGGATTGGGGTGAGGAACCCGCCGCGTTCGCCCGCCGATTGTCCGCCGTCACCGCGCGCGTGCACCGCGAGAGCAGCGCCGACTTCGGTGAGGTATACCGGCGCTTGGGCGTGCCCGACGAGCCGCTGCAGCACATCGTCGCGGCGTGGGACACCCTCGAGGCCAGGCCTTTCCGGATGCTGCATGCCGACGTGCATCGGAAGAACATGATTGTGCGAAACGACCGGGTCGTCTTCCTGGACTGGGAATTCGCACTGTTCGGCGACCCGGTCTACGACGTCGCCACGCATCTGCACAAGATGGGGTACCTGGCCGAAGAGCAGGAGGTGTTCCTCGCCGCATGGGTCGCCGCGGAGCCCGCGGCTGCGATCGGGCAGTGGCGTCGTGACCTGCGGACCTATCTCGATCACGAGCGGGTCAAATCGGTCGTCGTGGATGCGGTTCGCTACAGCAAAGCGCTCCGGCAGGGCGAGGCCGGCGAGGTGGCGGAGGCGGCGTTGGTGGCCAGCATGTCCGGGAAGCTGCGGCTGGCCCGTGCCGTGTGGGGACAGACCGAGCCGGTCGAGGACGCGGCGGTGGAGGCGGCTTTGCGCGGGAGGGACTGACGCTGCGATCCCGCCCAGCTGCGCTCACCTGGAGGGTGCGCCGATCGAGATGCCGGTGATGATCTCGGCGACGATGGTGTGATCGGGATATTGCCGCCCGTAGACGGCGACGATGGCGCCGACGCGGATGTCCGGCGCCCGTTTGGCCACCAAGACGTTGACCTTGGTGTCGGCGTCCGCGCGGACCTTGACGCTGCTGCTGGTGAACGCGTTCCTGACCACCATGGTCGTGCCGTCGTTGGCGACGACCTTTCCGAAGGTGACCCCGATGCCCGTCTTGACGGGAGGCGCAGCGGCTGCCTGCGTTGTCGTCCGCACGGTGGATGTCGCCGCCGGGGCGCTCGGTGCGCTGGTGCGCAGCGCCGTCGTGGCAGCTGCCGATGTTCCGGTCGGGTGGTTGTTCACCAGTAGGCACCCCGACACCAGCAGGAGCACCACACCGACGCAGAGCCCGACGAATGCGGCCGCCCCGGAGTGGTGCACCCGATGCGGCTCGTCATCCTCACGTTCGGGCGGCGGCGGCATCGCCGTCGCCTGCGCGAGAGATTCGCTCTTGGGCGCCAGCGAGCCGGGATGCACTCGCGGCGGCGGTGGTGCTTCGCTGTTCGCGTTCGACGACCTGCCCGGTCCGCTCGCCGCGGCGGTGATCGATCTGGTGATCGATCTGGAAAGAGTTGCGGCCGAGAATGATTCGGGATCGCCACCGACCCGTGCCAGCCTGCCCACCTCCGCCGGCTTGCGACGGTGCGTACTCCAGCGAGGCATAGGGCAAGGTTAGGTGTCCCAGGAGCCGCACCTGTTGTCACTGGCGGGAGTACCCGTCCGACCTGCGTCGATGGTGGTTCGTCGGCTCGATGAGCCAGTTGCGGCGACTTGCTCGACGCTGAATGCCCTGTGGCGCAGTGCTTGTCGTGTATCGGACAGCGACGTGCCGGTGCAGGGCAAGGCCGCCTTCGTATGTTCGGGCCGGATCGGCACGCGCCGGTTCGGTCGGAACGCGAAATTCCATGGAACCGATCGGCCGTGCGCTGCGTCTGTGTCGGTATGAGACACAGCGGAACTCCGGTTGTCGCGTGTCGGCAGGTCGATTCGAAGTAGGCAGCGACGAAGTGGAGGTGTTGATGGCCGCATTCGATGTGGGCCATGCCGCGGATGATTTGGCGCGGATGGCAGCGGATCTCGAGCGTAGGGCCGGGCGGTTTCAGGAGCTGGAAGGCCGGATGCAGGCGTTGACGGTCACCGAGTCCAGCAGGGACGGCCGGGTCGGTGTCACCGTGGACAGCAGCGGTGTCCCCACGGCTATCGATCTGTCGCCGAACTCGCGCGGGATGGATCCGGGGGCGCTGTCCGCGGAGATCCTGTCGTGCATGCGACGGGCGCAGTCGAGTCTGCGCACGCGAGTCACCGAGCTGGTGCGCGACACCGTCGGTGACGACGAGGCGGGCGCCGCGATCACCGCCCAGTACGCCCAGCGCTTCCCCGACCCGGAGCCTTCCGCAGCGTCCGACGACCGTACTCAGGGCTCACCGCGTGACAGCGCGCCCAACACGCCGCCCGCCTATACCCCGCCGCCGGGCCCGGTCGCCGCGGACGCGACTTCCTCCCCGCGCGGCCGCAAACCCAACCGTGACCAGATCGTCGTTCCCGACGAGCCGGATCCGGAGACCGAGTACTACAACCGTTCCTGGCTGGTGTGACCATGACCAATCCCGACGCCATCTCCGTCGATCCCGGCGAGGTGCGCGATCACGCCGCGAACCTGCGGACGCTCATGGAGAGCTTGCGGCTGTCGCTCGAAGCCGCTTGCTACCTTGGCGAAGCGGACGACGGTTTCGGCGAGATCCCGCGGCCGTTCGTGCGGATGGTGCTGGCCGAAAAGCATCGCGACACCATCGCGGTGATTCGCAAACTCGCGGAGGACGTCGCAGCGCTGCCCGACAAACTCGCCACCGTGGCAACGGCATTCGAAGACAAAGACGGCGCGTTCGGCAGGTCGGTGACCGAACTGCGGGAAACCATCGCCGGCGCGTCTGGAGGCCCGAAGTGAGCACGAGTGTCGGCAATTGGCTCAACGAGAACACTCCCGGTTTCGACGACCGGAAGAAGCCCGAGAACAATCGACTGATCGCGGAGGGGACCGATTACCGGGAGGAGTATTTCCAGGAGACCGTCTTCTGGATGCACGACGTCGGCCTGAAGCCGGACGAGGAAACCAAGCTGCCCGGGTTCCTGTCCGGCACGATCGCCGGGGACGCTTGGGAGGCGTATGCCAATTTCCGCAACGGGAAGACCTTCGAGTCGATCACCGGTGGCATCGCGGCCGGGGTGACCGCCGCGGACGCGTGGGTCGATCCGTTCGGGTTCGTGGGCGACCAGATCGCCGGTTGGATGCTCACGCACGTCGAGCCATACCGCAAGGTGCTGGACGGGCTCGCCGGAAACGACAAGATGGTGGAGGCGTATTCCACGACTTGGAAGAATATCGCCACCGAGCTGACCACTATGAGCACGTCGTGGCAGTCGGGTCTGGAAGCCGATATCGCGACATGGACCGGGAGCGCGGGAGATGCGTACCGGAGCCGGGCCACGGATCTCATCGACCAGATCGCCGGGGCGGGCGGGGTAGCGGCCACTCTCGGCGAGATCATGCACACCGTCGCACAGATCGTCAAAGCTTTCCGGAAGATGGTCCAGGACATCCTGACCAGCTTGGCGGGAGCCCTGATCGGCTACTCCATCGAACTCGCGATCAGCTTGGGCGCCGCGGGGCCGCATGTCGCCGCGGCGGCGCTCGCGAGGATCGGGCGCGATGGATTGAAGATCTCGACACTGCTTCTCGACATGGCGAAGGCCTTCAAAGACGTCCATACGCTCACGCAGGCCGTTGTCGCTGTCATCTATGCCCTTCTGGGTAAGGACAACCAGCCTGCCCAGGCCTGATCATCCACAGTCGGCACGACGAGGGGAATCAGTACCGTGAACTATCAGCAAGGGCCACATTCCGGTGGTCCGGCAAATGGACCGTCTCGGCCGACGGGGCCGGTGGAGGGCTCGGGCGGCCCGCCTGTCGGGCAGGCGGGCTTCGGTCCGCCGCCACCCGGGACAACCGGTCCGGGTGCTCCGCCGCCGCAGTCGAGTTGGGGCGATCCGTGGCGGCCCGCGCAGGCGGGGCCTCCGCCCGCACCGCAGCCGGGCTTCGGCGCACCGTTGCCGCCGCATGGGGACCGAGGCCGGTCCGCGCCCCACGCGGTCCAGCCGAACCCCTATGCACCGGAGATGTTTTCGTATGGCGGGAGAACGCACTATGTGCCGCCACCGATGCACACCGTTGGCCTGCCGCGACTCCGGTTCGCCCAAGACAGCGAGCGTCACCCGGTCAACGCCTACCGGCCGGAGCCGGGCGAGACCGGGATAGTGGTCGACACGTCTTACTTCCGGTGGTGGATCGCGGCCCCCGTGTACGCGACGACCGGACCGCGCATCTACGTCAACGGCAACGAAATACCGAACGCCTCGTGGGGACGCACTCGCATTCCGGCGGCGCCTGGACTCTACCGGGTAGAAGTTCTGACGCGAGGCGTCCACGGCCTCGTCACGTGGTTCGTCCGGGCGTGGGATTCCGATATGGGTCCGGCCGACGCCGTGGTGCCGGTGGAACCCGGATGCCGGACGACGGTGTACTACCGCTCCCCGGCGTTTCATCTTCTGCCCGGCGCGATCGCTCCGAAACCGCCGAGATGGCCGGGTCTCAACTGGATTCGCACCAGCTGGGTCGTCTGCGGCTTGTTCCTCGCCCTGGCGCTCACGGCGGTGGTGATGAACATCCTCGACTGAGTCGTCGAAGCGCTGTGGCATGTCGGTGCTGGTGCGGATCGGCAACGACATGCCATCGGGCGGCCGGTTCCGCTGCACAGGGGGGGAAGTGAGCTGTTCGCCCGGTGCGATCCGGCGCTGGACCGTTTGCCGAGTCCGTCGGCGCGCTCGATTCCGGTTGCGGCTGGGAAGCAGCGGTACCGATGGCGTCAGCTGTAGCTGGGATCGTTTTCCTCGCGGAAGGCCGCGACCGTTGCGTGTATGGCGCGGTCGAGTTGGGATCGTGCTTCCGCGGTGTCGGCAGGGATGGCCTCGAGGGTGGCTCCACTGCGGACGAGATAGCGGCCGTCGGGATAGTCCATCACGTGGAAGCCACGGGCGGGTGCCGGGCGGTTGTCCCATGCCGGGCCCGCATACACCGCGACGTGGGCGATGGTGGTGCGGGGGCGTTCGAAGAACTGCTGGGCTCGGACGCGGGGCGGGGCCGGCGCGCCCACGCGATACGGTTCCTCGTCCTCGGCGTCGAGTTCGTGCCGGGAGATCTCGATACCGGGGCCACTGCCGCGTGCACCGTCGGGCAGCAGGTCGATGACCCGGCGGCTGACGCTCTGCGCATCTATCAGCGACATGTGCACCGCCCCGCCGCGATCCGGCGACGACGTGGGCTCCTGCACCAGCAGCACAGCATGCCGGTAATGCACGGCCGCGTGAACGCGCAGTTTGTCTTTGCCGTGGAATCCCGCCATTTCGACGCGTGCCTCGGGTTCGGCCAGCACTCGTAGCGCGCTGTAGAGGGACTCGTCGAGGCGGCGGTGCAGCCCGGCGGCTTCGGACCTCCACTCCGACTCGTAATCCGCGACGGTCTCCGCGGTGGATCGGTACTGCAGCGGGTAAGGCAGCACGTCTCGGTCGACGGCCCGCCACAGCACCGTGAAGCCGAGTGCGGTGAATGACCAGTCCCGCCGGTTCATGAAGCTGATTCCTTCGTTGCCTGCCAGGGTGGTCGCGTGGCGTCGATACCCGGGTCGCTCATTCACCGATCACCGGCGGCACCGACTTCACCCTGTTCTCCGTACCGAGCCCGGTGAGTTCCTCGCCGTTGCGCTGGTTCACCAGATAGTCCTTCGTCTGGTGTTCCTTGTCGTCGTCGCCCTTGCCGCGAGCACCCGGCGCCATCATGCCCGGCGTGCCGCTCGCCCCCGGCCGCCCGGTGCCAGGACGCGCGGACGCGGCTGCGGGAACGCCGCCCGGGACGCCGGGCACACCATTGCTGCTGCGACCCGGCGCGGGAGTGCCGAGGCCGGGCACGCCCGGGGTGACGGTGCTCGGGTGAGGCGTGCCGGGGGAGCCGGGGCTCGGTGTTCCGGGGCGGGTCGATGCCGGATCGGTGCCGGCATTCGTGCTTGCCGGTTGAGTCGACGGGCTCGTGCCTGCGGGCGTGGTCGTGGTCTGTTCGGGCGTGCTCTCCAGCTCCGCAGCAGGATTCGTGCTGGTCGGAACGGCGCTCTCCGGCGTGTTCTGGGTAGCTGGTTCTTGCGTTCGGTCGGTCGTGGTCGCTTTGTCGGCGGTGTCGTTACCGGAGGACGACGGCTGCCAACCGTTGTTCGGCGCGGGCGGCTGGTCTCCGGCTTTCTGCACGGGGTTGTACGGCTTGGGCACCAGCGGAACGCCGGTGTCGGCCTCCCGGACGGCAGGATAGAAGACGTTCTTGACGACGTTCACCGACGCATCGTGCGCGGCGTCGTCGCGATGCTGGTTCAACTTCCAGGTCGGGCCCGGCACCCAACTCGCGACGTTGCTGGTCCATGTGTGCGCAGGCGCTTCCTGCACGGCGGGCCGGGTGACCTCGATGCCGGATCGGATGATCTTGACCTTCTCGGCGACGATCTGCACCGAACCGATCAGGCCGCTGGACTTGTCGACGTACTCCTTGATCCCGTCCGCCGCGGCCTTCGCCGCCGCCCCCTCCCATTTGCCCTCCATGGCCTTGCCGATCTCCGGGCCGAAACTCCGCAATCCCTGCTCGAGCCGATTGCGAATGGATTCCCATCGCTGATGCAGCGCGACGACATCGGTGATCGACATAGCCTGCACGCGTTGGTAGAGATCGTCGATTCCGTCCGGATTCTTGTAGGCGCTCTCGGGCACTCTCGGCGACTGGGTCTGTAAATCGGTGCCACCGCGCATGATCTCGGCGATGCGGTTGCGTGCGATGGCCGCGTCGGGGCTCTCGTCGCGCGAGCCGCTGTCCGGTGGACCCGATTTCGACTGCTCCAGCAGGGCGGCGCCGATCGCCACCAAGAATGGCAGACCCATGATCTTCCCCCGGTCAGTTCAGCAGATTGCTCGTGTCTTGCGCGTTGGAGTCGTCCTGTGCGCCGATGCGGTCCACGGAAATCTGGATGGTATCACGCATCAGGGTCAATACCTCGATGTGCTCTCTCAGCGCGGAGTCCACATCGCCGTCTCCGCCGATGGCCTTGGCGCCCAGCATCTTCGCCAGCTCGTCGGAGCAGTCGAAATCGCCTAGTCCCGTGACACGGGCCATCATCTTGAGGTCTTCTAGGAGCGTGACATAAAGATCAATCTGACGATTGCAAGCATCGCGGCAACTCTCCGCGACCGCGCGATCGAGATAAAGCCTGCCGGCAGTGGCCTCATCGGCAAGGTATCGCCACCGCGATACTTCTTCGCTCATCGACATAGCGAAATCTCCTGATCAGCGTGGAAACGTCGGCACAAGCACTTCCGCAGCGTTCATGGCCCGATCGCATGGCGCAGGAGTGCTGTTGGACGATGTATTGAAGACAGTGATCTGCAGGGCACCATGCCCAGCGGGGAACGCCAGATCACAATCCTCGCCATCGACATCGGAAGTGTTTCGAAAACGAAAACCATCGCGTCCGCCGACATTGATGCTCACGAAGTCGGTATTCTCTGGCTTCTTCTTGAGATCATCGATGGAGTAGATCGTCGACCATACTCCCAGCGAGTAACTCCACTGAGAAGCCGCATCATGCCAGGAGCAGACCTTCCATCCGGGTTGCTCGACACCAGCGATGCCCGACCTTTTCGTGGATGAAATTACGCCGATCCGTTGCAGTTGCTGATCCGAAACCTGCGTGCACGGATCCCACAGTGCCGCAGTGGCCGCTGATGTGTCGGTTGTGGTGCTCGGCGTGGCAGTTCCGTTCGTGCCGGAACCGCACCCCGATGCGACCAGCGCCGCTCCAGCGAGCACCGCAACCGTCGCTGTCGTCCGTCGTCCCACCGAAGCCTCCCGATCCGGGCCGTCGAAGTCGTCCCTGAAGTCTATGACGCGCTCGGGTGGCCTTCGGTTCCATCGGATTCGCTCAGACGAGATCGGCTCGGCTCGCGCATCCCATCGGCGGGAGCGTGGCTCGGCGATCGTCGCTACGAGTGGTCTCGCGGCCGGTGAGGTTGTTGGAAGCCGGAGGGGTGCGCAGTGCGGTCGGTGCAGAGAATGATCGACCGGACAACGGTGGTGATATGGGGGCGGAACGCGTCGCGCGGTGCGACGGCCCACCACCGGTAGCCGGTCCGTTCGTCGGTGGGGGAGGGCAGCAGTATCTCGCCGCCGTCGGGGACGATGGTCGCGGAGGCGCGCAGCAGTGCGATGAAAATGCCGGTGTCGTCGGTGAGCCGGCGGGTGTCGTCGGGGCGGACGAGAATCGTCCAGCGTCCGGAGCCGTGTGCGATGACGGGGCCGAGCAGGTATTGCCTGGCGAGGTCGGCGTGGACCATTCTGCCGACCTGTTCGGGCACCGTCACCGCGCCTACTTCACCTGCGCGCAGGGTGATTCGCCGAGTTTCCTCGTGGACATAGCACGGCAGCCCATAGACGTGCCGGTAGCGCAGGCAGCGGGTGAGTGTGGGATCGGAGGCGGAATCCGTGTTCATGGCCCGCTCCCTAGCGCGCAGTAGGGAACAGTCGGCCTTGTTTCGGACGAGTGGAGCGCATCGATGAGATCTCCGTTGGCGTTTCGATGATGGATGAGGGTGTGGCAGGGCGCAGCGGTCAGTCCCACAGCCGGGCGCATGGCAGGTGCGGGAGATCGTCGTCCCAGTCGTCGTCGACGGTGACCTCGACAGCCGGGAACCGTTGCGCCAGCGCATGTGCGACGCTTTCGGCGTGTTCGGCGCTCGCCTGGTAGTCGAGGCGCAACGGGCCGGACTCGATCCGGATGTGGCGGCGCCGGTGCGGCGGCCCCGGCGGGGCTGCCGTCACTGCGGCCTGCTCGGATCGGGCACCATTCGTCCGCTGTCGACGAGCACCTGCCGCGCCGCAGCCTTGCGTGCGCAATGTTTCGCGCGGCAGGCCACATGGATCTGCATCACGTCATGGGCCTGGCCGACGCTGAACGGTCGCATCGGCGCTTGGTGGGCGGCCGCGTCGCACAGGGCGATGAGCTGGTAGATGGCGAGGGAATGGGTGGACACGGGAAACCTCTCTGTCTCGCGGATCGACCGGCGCCCGGCGCCGGGGGCTCTCGCCACCGGCCCGCCACTGTGACGGGCTGATGCACCGCTGATGGCGCGGCGTCATCCCGGCCCCGGGCACCCGCGACCGAAGGTAAGCGCGGTAATCCGCCAAACGGGAGCGTCGATCGCCGTTTTCGTTCCGGCTATCCGAAGAGCCGTATATCCTCTCGGGACCACCGCTTTCGGGGTAAAAGCTGTGGGGAAATCCGACCAACGATCAGGGGGACGCTCGGCCATGTACATGACCACGGGCGAAGTGATCCGGCGCATCAGGAAATCCGTCGGCATGACGCAGACGGAATTGGGTGCCCTCATCAACTTCTCACAGCCCGCCGTCTCGGGTCTGGAGCGCGGCGGGCCTGCCTCGCACGACGTTCGGGTCTTACGGCTCGTAGCCCGCGCACTGGGAGTTCCGCTTGCCATACTGGTAGTGGAGTCGGACCAGGAGGCAGATGTGGACCGTCGCAACTTCTTCAAAGCAGGGGCATTAGGAAGCGCCGGGGCTGCCATGATGTCGGTTTCCGCCACCGCGAGCGCCGCGTCGGCGTCCGGCGGGAAAGTCGGCGCGAGCGACGTGGAAGCCATCATCGACAGCGTGAACCAGATCCACGAACTGGATCTGGTGGTCGGCGGTGACCGATTGTGCCGGGTGGCGGCCAATCAGGTCCGCTATGTCGAACAGCTTCTCGACCAGGGCAGTTACACCGAGGCGGTCGGGCGTGCGCTCACCAGCGCCGCGGCCGAGATGATGACCGCCGCCGGGTGGGTGCACTACGACGCCGGGCGTCTCGACGACGCGCGGCGGTATTACGCGGACGCGGCGAACGCCGCGAACGCGGCTGGTGACGGGATCGCCGCGGCGCATGCGCTGGGGAATGCCAGCTTTCTGATGGCGAGTCGTCCTGGAGACGACGCGAAAGGCAACCCTCTGGCCGTGCAGTACGCCCAGGCCGGGGCACGGGCCTCGCTCCGTGACGGTGGTCCGAAACTGCGTGCGCTGATGGCGATCAGAGAAGCCGAAGCGTATGGGGTTCGCGGGGACAAGTCGGCGATGACGGCGGCGGTCAGCCGCGCGCACCGTGCGTACGAGTCGACTCGTGGGTACGACCCGGATTGGGTTTACCTGCCGGAGGCCGAATTCGTCGGTGGGATCGGCTGGGCGCAGATGCGGCTCGGCCAGCACTCCCAGGCGACCTCGAACCTGCAAGCCGCCATCGAAAGCTCGTCGGCATGGCCCAGGGAACGCGCCGCGTGGCAGGTCCATCTCGCGGAGAACTTCACGACTTCCGGTGACGTCGCACGAGCCTGCTCACTGCTTGCCGACAACTACGACACCATCACCGGACTGGCATCCACCCGCTTGCACCAACGCATCGACGCTATCGCGAATACGGTGCGCGGCCACGCTCGCGTCCCCGAGGTGCGAGAGTTCCTGGCTCGGCGCGCGGCGCAGGTCTGACAACTCGTATTTGTTCGCAGCGCCAACGGCTCGAGAAGTCGTGAACAAGCCTCGCCGTATCCCCTGACCGTCGCGGAGTTCGTGGGAAAAGGTGTCGCCGGTCGAATTGCCTTAGTGCACATGGCCATTGGAGGTGCCGAGAATACCGGATGACGGAGTTTCCTCATGTTCGGAATCGATGTGGGCGCTGACGCCCATCTGGCCAGTGGAGTGAGATCGACAAGGCCACACGCATTGGCCTTGCTCGGCAATTCGGATTTCGTCCGCCGACGGACCGCGGCCGTGAGGGTGAAGGGTACGCCCAGACCCAAGCGGCCCTCGGCGAGCCACGCTGTGGCTGCTGCCGCGTCCGGGGAAAGGTCGAGGCGTGGCCTGGCACAGCTTCTCCCGCGATTGTCTCACGCGCCGCGATAGATCCCGGAAGTCGGCGGCGAGTTGAAACAGTGAAGTCTCACAACTCTCCGGATGAGCCGCTGGACGCTATCTTCTGTCTGCTCGCAGTGCAGCGAGCAGATCGGAGTCAATTCATGCGCACCACATCGATCACGCGCCGCATCGGGATGGCACTACTCACCCTGGTCGCGACCGCTACCGCTTCCCTCGGCATCGCCACGCCGCAGGCGGCCGCCGCGCCGGCGCGAGATCCGATCCTCTTCGTCCATGGCTGGCAAGGATCTGCGGCGGACTGGAATTACATGTGGGGCCGATTCCTGGAGGCGGGATACTCCGAGGGTGAGATGGCACGATTCAGCTACGACACCACCCAGTCGAACAAGGACATCGCACTGGAGGTGAAAGCGCAGGCCGATGCCCTGCGCGCGAAAACCGGCGCAGCCAAGGTCGATATCGTCTCCCACTCGATGGGCGGCCTCAACAGTCGCTGGTACTTGAAGAACCTCGACGGCCTGAATTCCGTCGACGACTGGGTTTCCATCGCAGGCCCTAATCACGGCACCGACGTCGCCAACGGATGCTTCGACGTCTCCTGCACCGAGATGCGGCCCGGTTCAGCTTTCCTCGCCGAACTCAACAGCACCGACGAGACTCCCGGCCGCGTGAATTACGGCACCTGGTGGTCACCGTGCGACGAGATCATCAACCCTGATCAGAGCACCGTTCTCAGCGGCGCGACCAACACCCAGACGCCGTGTCTGGGCCATGTCGCGCTGTTGTCGTCGTCGACGGTTTTCGAGGGCGTGCGCGACTTCGTGAAGTAGTCGGGGCCCGGAAACGGCAGCGCCTCCGCGTCGAGGAGACGAGGAGGCGCTTGCCCGGATTCGGTTCGAGGCTCAGTAGGCCCCGTTGACGTTGTCCATCGAGCCGTACCGATGCGCCGCGTAGTTGCAGGCGGCGGTGATGTTGGCGACCGGGTCCCAGATGTCGAAGGCGGTGCCGTCGACGTGGTAGGCGTTGAAGGTCGGGTCGATCACCTGGAGCAGGCCCTTGGACGGAGTTCCCTTGGCGGCGTTGGAGTCCGACAGGTTGATGGCCTTGGGATTGCCGCCGGATTCCCGCATGATGTTGCGGTGGATGCCCTCGTAGCTTCCCGGGATGCCGTGCATCCGCATGATGTCGAGAGACTGACGGATCCAGCCGTCGAGGTTGTTCTCGTAGACGGGGGGCGGCGCGGGCAGGAAACCCTCGGGCGCGGGCAGGCCTGGCAGCGGGGGCAGTTCGGGTAGCGCGGGCAGGCCGGGCAGGCCGGGGAGGTCGATCGGCGCGGCGGCGGCGACCGGAGCCGGAGCGTGGTCGTCGGCCACCGCGACACCTGCGGAGAAACCGACGGCGATCACGCCGACGGTGGCGGCGAGGGCTGCGCCCTTACGAAGGGACGGGCGGCGGAGGAAAGAAAGGCGTGCGTCAGGCATCGAGAAATCAGTTCCTTGTTCGTGCGGCGATCCGGCCGGAGAAACCAGCGCGGGATCCACGGCGTGCACCAGGCGCGGTGTTCGCCGTCTCGGCTCGTGTGCGGTTTTCGGATTTCGTTGTGAAAGCCGGGTTCGAATCCCCGGCGGCGCGACGCGGTGCACAATCGGGCGGTGCCCGACGGTGCCGCTGCCGTACCCGAAGAGAAACAAGCCGGTGGAGCTGTGAAGCTGGTTTCTCAGGTCTCTTCCGGACCTGATCTCAGCTTGATCACGGCCGGTGAACATTGGGCAAACTCAAAATTAATGACAGTAATTACCGATCTTGGAGTGCTGTTCTACGTTTGAGCACGCGGCGCTGACCTGCGTTTTTGCAGATAAACGTGATTTACGCCACAAATCCCACTTCCGCGGTAACGAGACCGAGTTTGTCTCGATTCGATCACCGGAGTCCCGATCCCGACCTGAGGCGACCGTTCGGCGCGAGGTACCCGGCGAATGCGTTACGGCTGAGCTGAGCGATCGGAATCTTCCTCGCAAGCATGTCTCGCTGTATTGCCGTGAATTGCAATTCAGGGGCTGGAATGGACACTACCGACAACGGAAGCGACCGTATGGCGGTGGGTCACTCCCACGCTCGGACGAGATCCTCTGGCCCCCAGGGCATTAAAAGCGGCAAGTCTCGGCGACACCGGGTGGGAGACAGCAACGACCGGTGTCACGGCCGGTGCCGGAGGGCCGCGAGTACCGAGCGGTCAAGGCTGTCGAGACCCGACCTGCTCGCTCGTCGGCTGAACCGGGCGATCGAGGGCACCGGCGACAGCGTGGCAGGGAACTAAGACGCCGACTTACTAAGCTCGCAATTTAGTTTGTCCGGTTGCTGGAGTTGCTCGGTCTGCCCGGACTTCGCAGATATGCGTCGGCCCTCACGCAGGAAGGACGCGAGGGCCGAAGGTACTCGGAGGTAGGTCAGCTGCCGAAGCGGGCCAGAACGGAGCTGGCTTCCTGGGAGGCCGTGCCTTCCTCGGCGAGGTGGGCCATTTCCGGGGCGATCTCGCGGCCGTGGTGGGCCATCGCCTGGGCGTAGAGCCGTCCGGCCCGGTAGGACGAGCGGACCAGGGGGCCGGCCATGATGCCGGCGAAGCCGATTTCCTCGGCCGTCTTGGAGTGCTCGACGAATTCCTCCGGCTTCACCCAGCGGTCCACGGGGTGGTGGCGGGGGGAGGGGCGCAGGTATTGGGTGATGGTGAGGATGTCGCAGCCTGCGTCGTGCAGGTCGCGCATGGCCTGGGTGACTTCCTCGGGAGTTTCGCCCATGCCGAGGATGAGGTTGGACTTGGTGACCAGGCCGGCTTCGCGGGCGGCGGTCAGGACCGCGAGGGAGCGCTCGTAGCGGAAGGCCGGGCGGATGCGCTTGAAGATGCGGGGGACCGTCTCGAGGTTGTGCGCGAGCACTTCCGGGCGCGCGGAGAAGACCTCGGCGAGCTGGTCGGGATCGGCGTTGAAGTCGGGGATCAGCAGTTCCACGCCCGTGTGCGGGTTCAAACGCTTGATGGCGCGGACGGTTTCGGCGTACAGCCACGCGCCGCCGTCTTCCAGGTCGTCGCGGGCGACGCCGGTGATGGTGGAGTAGCGCAGGCCCATGGCCTGGACGCTCTCGGCGACGCGGCGGGGCTCGTCGCGGTCGAGGGCGGCGGGCTTGCCGGTGTCGATCTGGCAGAAGTCGCAGCGGCGGGTGCACTGTTCGCCGCCGATCAAGAACGTGGCCTCGCGGTCTTCCCAGCATTCGAAGATGTTGGGGCAGCCCGCTTCCTCGCAGACGGTGTGCAGGCCTTCGCGCTTCACCAAGCCCTTGAGTTCGGAATACTCGGGGCCCATGGTGGCGCGGGTGCGGATCCACTTGGGTTTGCGCTCGATCGGGGTTTCCGCGTTGCGGGCTTCGATGCGCAGGAGCTTGCGGCCGTTTGCGGCGCGAGCGTCGGGCCCGGAGGCGGTAGCGTGCGTAGCCACGGAGGGACCCGGGAGTGCCGCAGCGGATTCGGCTGCGGACGCGCCGTGTGGTGTCGGGGTGTCGACTGAGGTCACCTGATCGACCTTACGCCGTCGTGATCGGGGACTGCGGGGTGGTGTCACCAGGGGTGACGCGGGTTATGTCGTGGTCGGTGACCGGCAGGTCGCCGTCCAGCGCGCGGACGATGGCGTCGGCCACCAGCGGCTTGATCTCGGCGACGGTGACTTCGCGGCCGAGTTCGCGGGTCAGCGTGGTGACGCCCGCGTCGCGGATGCCGCACGGGACGATGGCCTGGAACCCGTCGAGGGCGGAGTTGCAGTTGAGCGAGACGCCGTGCAGAGCGACGCCACGCTGCACGCGCACACCGATCGCGGCGATCTTGCGTTCGGCATGCCACTCGGTGGCGGGCAACCAGACGCCGGAGCGCCCGTCGACGCGGCCGCAGACCAGCCCGAGGCCGGTGCACACGGTGATCAACGCCTCCTCGAGGCGGCGCACGTAGCCGACGACGTCGACCGGCTCGGCGAGCCGCACGATGGGATAGCCGACCAGTTGGCCGGGACCGTGCCAGGTGATCTTGCCGCCGCGATCGACCTGCACCACCGGGCTGCCGTCGATGGGCAGATCGTCGGCTTCGGTGCGGCGGCCCGCGGTGTACACCGAGGGGTGCTCGAGCAGCAGCAGATGATCGGATCCGGTGCCGTCGGCGCGCTGCTCGGCGATGCCGCGTTGCAGGTCCCAGGCGGCGTGGTAGTCGATCAGCCCGAGGTCGTCGACCACGATCGGGGTCGTATCGAAGCGGGCGGACACGGTGGTGCGCGGCTTGGTCACAGCGATGACGGTACGCCCACGGGTGCAGCCGTTTCCAGCACCTCGAGGTGAGAGCCCCCACAGCTGAATCGGGGTTGCCAGGGGAGAGCTGACAAGGTCCAGCGCGGTGGAGTCGTTGTGGTCGGCGGCAGATTACTGCGCCGACCGCGCGCGTGGTCAGCTCGGGCGCACCGGGTGGTCCAGCGCCCGGCCGACCGTGGCGGTGCCCGAGCTCGCCGCGACGATCGGCATCCCCACCGGCGGAAGCGCATTTCGTCACTGACACCTGCCGGTGGGAGTGCAAGACCCCGCGCGCTCGCAGCAGCGCCGAATGGCTCGCTGCCCGGCGTAGATCAACGAGCGCACACCCCTAGCGCTCCCGGCGCATTCGGCAGGCCCCGGTGTGAAGACGCGGGGTCAGTCGACGTCGACCGGCAAGGTCAGCTGCATGAGCGTCAGATCCATCCAGCGGCCGAACTTGTGGCCCACCTCGGGCAGCACGCCGACGGTGCGGAAGCCGAAGCGCTCGTGCAGCAGGATCGAACCGGTGTTGGAGGATTCGATGGCGGCGATCATGGCGTGCACGTCTCCCGCGCGGCGCGCGCGGTCGATCAGTTCGGTGAGCAGGGCGGTGGCGATGCCGCGACGCTGGAAACGGTCGTCGACGTACACGGAGTTCTCCACCGTGTAGCGGTATCCCGATTTGGCGCGCCACGGCCCGTAGCTCGCGTAACCGGCCAGTTCCCCGTCGCTCTCGGCGGCCAGCACGGGCAGCCCGGCGCCGGTGCGGGTGCGGAACCAGCCGAGGCGCTCGTCCAGGCCGACGCGCTCGGTGTCCCAGATCGCGGTGGAGGTGGCGATATTCGTGTTGTGGATGTCGAGGATCGCCGGAAGATCGTCGGTGGTGGCGTCGCGGATGACGGTGGCGGGCCTGGTGTCGATTCGGTCGGTCATCGAGCATCTCCGGGTCGTCCCACCGTGGCCGCCAGCGCGGCGCCGATGGTGGGATGGTGGAACTGGTAGCCCGCTTCCTCGAGGGCGGTGGGAATCGCTCTCGGCCCGCGCAGGATCGCCTCCCGCGCCAGCTCACCGACCAGCGCGTGCAGCGCGAACGCCGGGACGACGAGCGGCGTGGGGCGATGCAGCGCCCGGCCCAGCGCGCGGCTGAACTCGGCGTTGGTGACCGGGGCCGGGCCGACCACGTTGATCGGACCGGACACCGTGTCGTGGGTGAGCGCGAAGACGATCGCGCCGATCTCGTCGGCCATGGAGATCCACGGCGTGTACTGGCGGCCGTTGCCCAGCCGCCCGCCCAAGCCGATCGCGTACAGCGGGTGGAGCATTCCGAGCAGGCCGCCGGCCCGGGACAACACCACGGCGCTGCGCAACAGCACCGTGCGCGCACCGGCCGCGGCGGCGGGCTCGGTCGCCTTCTCCCAGTCCTGGCACAGCGTGGCGAGGAATCCCGAACCGGCGGGGGAGGACTCGTCCACCACCCGATCGCCGGTGTCGCCGCCGTAGTAGTGCACCCCGCTGGCGTTGAGCAGCACGGGCACGCCGGCGGCGGCCACCGCCCCGGCCAGCACGTCGGTCGGTGTGATCCGGCTGTCGCGCAACTCCTGTTTGAAGCTGCCGTTCCAGCGCCGTCGTCCGACGCCCGCCCCGCACAGGTTGACCACGGCGTCGGCGTCGCGAAGCGCCCGCTGGTCCAGCTGGGCGCGGGCGGGGTTCCAGGCGAATTCGTCCGGGCCAGCCGGTTTCCTGCGCACCAGCCTGGCGACCTCGTGCCCGTCGCGGCGCAGAGCCGCGACGAGCGCCGTCCCGATCAACCCGGACGAGCCGGCGATCACGACCTTCATACGTGCCGCGGGACCTTCCTCACAGGCCGAGATCGGCCTCGAACGCCGCTTCCTCGAGCCGGTGCCGGATCGTGGTCAGGAAGCGCCCTGCGTCGGCGCCGTCGATCAGGCGGTGGTCGTAGGTGAGCGGCAGGTAGCACATCGAGCGGACGCCGATGGACTCGTTGCCGGTCTCGTCGGTCACCACGACCGGGCGCTTGACGATCGCGCCCGTGCCCAGCATGGCCGCCTGCGGCGGAACCAGGATCGGGGTGTCGAACAGCGCGCCCTGGCTGCCGATGTTGGTGATGGTGAAGGTGCCGCCGGCCAGCTCGTCGGGCTTGAGGCCGCCGTTGCGGGCCCGGTTGGCGATGTCGGCGATGGCGCGGGCGAGTCCGGCCAGCGAAAGGTCGCTGGCGTTGTGGATCACCGGCGACAGCAGGCCCTGCTCGGTGTCGACGGCGATGCCGAGGTGCACCGAGGCGTGGTAGGTGATCTCCTTGCTGGACTCGTCGTAGCTGGCGTTGACGTTCGGGTGCACGCCGAGCGCCTCGACCACGGCCTTGGCGAAGAACGGCAGGAACGTCAGGTTGACGCCCTCGCGCTCCTTGAACGCCGCCTTGGCCTGATTGCGC
The DNA here is from genome assembly GCF_035544775.1 of Nocardia implantans. Lineage (NCBI taxonomy): Bacteria > Bacillati > Actinomycetota > Actinomycetes > Mycobacteriales > Nocardiaceae > Nocardia > Nocardia implantans. The sequence goes on from NZ_JAYKYQ010000002.1 coordinate 666,968, forward strand.
AGCGCCGCGATCTTGGTGACGTCGGCCTCGTGCACCTGGGTCAGCTGCGCGGTGGTCTGCAGCGACTCACGGGTCTTGGTCGCGGTGATCTGACGGATGCGGTTGGCCTTCTGCACCGTGCCGACCAGGTGAGCCAGCTGCGAACGGGCGGCGGCGGGCGCCGCGGGCGCCTGCGCGGCCGGAGCGGACGCGGCAGGGGCGGCGGCCGGAGCCTTCTTGGCCTCGGCGGCGGCGAGCACGTCCTGCTTGCGGATGCGGCCGCCGACACCGGAACCGGTGATCGCGGCGAGGTCGACGTTGTGCTCCTCGGCCAGCTTGCGGACCAGCGGAGTGACGTAGGGGGTTGCGCCGTTGGAGGATTCGGCGGCCGCGGTGGCGGCGGGCGCGGGAGCAGGCTCGGGCTTGGGAGCCGGTGCGGGGGCGGGCGCGGGCTTCGGGGCCGGAGCGGCGGCGGCCGGAGCCGGTTCGGGCTTCGGTGCCGGGGCGGGTTTCGGAGCGGGCTCGGGCGCGGGGGCCGGTGCGGGGGCGGGAGCCGGTGCGGCGGCCGCCGGTGCTCCGCTGCCGATGACGCCGAGCTGCCCGCCGACGGGCACGACATCGTCTTCCTGGGCGGTGATCTCCAGCAGGGTGCCCGCGACGGGGGAGGGGATCTCGGTGTCGACCTTGTCGGTGGAGACCTCGAGCAGCGGCTCGTCGACAGCGATCTCGTCACCGACCGACTTCAGCCAGCGGGTGACGGTGCCCTCGGTGACCGACTCACCGAGTTCCGGCATCTTCACCGGCGTGCCGTCACCGGACGACGCGGGAGCGGCCTGGGCGGCGGGAGCGGACTGCTCGGCCTGCGGCTCGGCGGCGGGCGCTTCCTCCGCGGGGACGGGAGTCTCCTGCGCGGGCGCCGCGGCTTCCGGAGCGGGCGCGGGAGCGGAGGACTCCGCCTCACCGGGCTCACTGATCACGCCGAGTTCGCCGCCGACCTCGACCACGTCGTCTTCGCCTGCGACGATCTTCGACAGCACACCCGCCGCGGGGGACGGGATCTCGGTGTCGACCTTGTCGGTGGAGACTTCGAGCAGCGGCTCGTCGACCTCGACCGTGTCTCCTTCCTGCTTCAGCCACCTGGTCACCGTTCCCTCGGTGACGCTCTCACCAAGAGCGGGCATCTGGACGGAGAAGGCCATGTCCGTTGACTCCTCTGACTGCTCGACGGGGTTCTACAACAGTTGATCTCGCTGCGGACGCCCGCCGCGGGTCGCGACGGGAGTCCGGAAGCCACCGATCATTGTGCGTGGCACCGGAGATCCGTGTGGTTCTTGTACCGCGGTCCATCCTTGCACTCGTCCGCAAGCCATGTAGCACAGGGCGGCGAACTGCGCGGAGCTGGCAGTATGGGAAGACCGGCGGTGAACATTCTCCGGTGCAGGAAAGGAGGTCGGCGTCGTTGGGTTTGCTGGATCGTTTCCGCGGCGGCGTCGCCCGGGGTGGCGGCACTCTACGTGGGGGTTCGGTGTCCGGGCAGGACGCTCGGTACCTGGCCGACTGGGTGCGCACGCATGTGGGCGTCGAGGGCTATATCGAACCGAAGACCACGGTGACAGATGTCACAGTCGTCCTTGTTGCCGCGGATGGTGAATGGACACGCCGGATCGTCGGCGAGCGCGGGGCGCGAAGGCTTGCCGGGGATTTGCACATCCCCGTCTACGACGTCGGCAAGACCGGATATCCGCAGCGGATGCGCGACTACGACGCGCGCAAGCGGATCGAGCGGCAGCGCGAGTTGGAGCGCGATCTGTACGACCTCTGAGGCTGTCGATTTGTCCGTTGCGCCCGATTCCCGGGCGCCGTGCGCCGCTTCCCCAGCGGTCGTGAACGCCGGCCGGATCCGCCGATTCCCGGTGGGCTCGGAGTCCGCCGGACGCGTGCTGCCGGGCGCATGGACGACGCGCGCCGTCCGGGAGCCACCCCGGACGGCGCGCGTGACGCTCACTCCGCGGCGATGTCCTGCAGCACGGCGATCAGCGTGCGGACCGGGACGCCGGTGCCACCCTTGCCGATGTAGCCGAACGGACCGCCGGTGTTGTAGGCCGGGCCCGCGACGTCGAGATGGGCCCACTGCACGTTTTCCGGCACGAACTCCTTGAGGAACAGCCCGGCCGAGAGCATGCCGCCCCAGCGGTGCGGCGCTACATTGGCCAGATCGGCGATCTTGGAGTTCAGGTCGGCCCGCAGTTCGGCGGGAAGCGGCATGGCCCAGCCGTTCTCCCCGACCTCGCGCGAGATGCGGGCCACCCGGTCGCGGAACTCGTCGGTGCCCATCACGCCGGGCGTGCGGGTGCCGAGCGCGACCATCTGCGCCCCGGTCAGGGTGGCCACGTCGATCAGGTACTCCGGCTCGTCCTCGCTCGCGCGCACGATCGCGTCGGCGAGGATCAACCGGCCCTCGGCGTCGGTGTTGAGCACTTCGACGGTGGTGCCGCCGTACTGGGTGAGCACGTCGCCGGGGCGCTGCGCGGTGGCCGACGGCATGTTCTCCGCCATCGGCACCGTGGCGGTGACGGTGATCGGCAGGCTCAGCCGCGCGGCCAGCAGCGTCGTGGCGATCACGGCGGCGGCGCCCGCCATGTCGGAGGTCATGTTCTCCATGTTCTGCGCGGGCTTGATGGAGATGCCGCCGGTGTCGAAGGTGATGCCCTTGCCGACCAGCGCGACCTTCTTCGGGCCGCCCGCGTAGGTGATCCGGATCAGCCGCGGCGGGCGCGAGGAACCCTTGCCCACGCCGAGCACGCCGCCGTAACCGCCCGCTTCCAGGGCCTTCTCGTCGAGCACCTCGACGGTGAGGCCCGCGGCCTCGGCGAGTTCCTGGGCGCGCGAGGCGAACTCGGCCGGGAACAGGTGGCTGGGCGGGGTGTTCACGAAATCCCGTGCGGTGGCGACGGCCTCGGCGGTGAGCTGCGCGCGGAACAGGGCTTCTTCGCCGAATCCCGGCTCGGGCACGAGCAACTCGACGCGGGCCACGGGCCGCTCGTCCGGCTTGGGCGCGGACTTGTCCGAGCGGAACGGCGTGAACGAGTAGGCGCCCAGGTAGAAGCCCTCGGCGGCGGCGCCGATATCCAGCCCGGACAGCGTGGTCACCACCAATTCGGTGCCCGACAGCGCGCGGGCGGCGACACCGGCCGAGCGGCGGATCTGCTCGGCGTCGAGTTTCTCGGCGGAGCCGAGCCCGACGGCGAGGACGCTGGTCACCCCGTCCAGTCCGGCGGGCGCCGGGATGCGGGTGAGTTCCTCGGCCTTGCCCTTGGCGCCCACCGCGCCGAGCTGATCGAGCAGTTCCGCGCGCACGTCGGCGGTGAGCACGTCGCCGAACAGGTCCTCGGGCACGATGGCGGGGCCGTCCTCCGAGGAGGTCAAGCCGATGACGAGCACATCGGTGTCCGCGCCGATGGTCTCGGTGCGTGCCAGTTCCGGTCCGAGCGAGCGATCTGCAACAGCGGTCATTGGCACAGGCTATTCGGTTGGTTCCGGATGGCGCAGCGCGACGCCGTCGAGCAGCAGTTCCACCGCGTTCGCCAGCAGGTCGTCGAAGTCCATGCCGAAGCCGGAGTCCAGGTCGGTGAAGTAGCGGTGCAGGACCGGACGCAGCGCCGGGTCGAGCAACTCGGCGAACTCGGGGGGCGTCTCGGCGGCGTCGCGCGGATCGCCGAAGCGGTCGGCGCGCTCGGAACTCCACAGCAGGGCGAGCCCTTGGACCAGGCCGGACACGGCGAGATAGATGGTGAATCCGTTCTGCCTGGTCAGGCCGGGATGGTCGAGGGCGGCGAAGTTCCGTTCCAGGACGTCCAGCAGCGCGGGGCCCAGCGGCGGGCGCACCCGCGCCAGCAGCGGCAGCATCCACGGATGCCTGCGGTAGAGGCGCCACTCCTCGTGCGCCTCGTGCCGTAGCCGGGGGCGCAGGCCGGTGCACGCCGGCCCTGGCGGCGGGATCTCGGCGAGCACCAGTTCCGCCATGCTCGCCAGCAGCGCTTCCCGGTCGGGGAAGTGGCGGTAGAGGGTGGCGGTGGCGACGCCGAGCGCACTGGCCAGGCGGCGCATGGTGAGGCCGTCGATTCCGTCGCGGTCGGCCAGCTCCACCGCCGCGCGGGCGATGCCGACGGTGGTCAGTCGCGTGGTACGAGCGGGGCCACGTACCGGGATCGCCGCGCGGCGGGCGCGATAGGCGCGGGCCTGGCAGGAGCGTGAGCAGTATTTGCGCCGCCGGCCCCGGCTGGGCTGGGTGAGTTCGTCGCGGCAGGTAGCGCAGGTCATCGCCGATCCTTTTCGACACACGAACAGGTGTGACGAAATGCTACTGATACCGCTGTGAGCTGCCTAGATTCGAGCTCGGAAAACGGTGTTCACGAGGAAAGGGGACGGGGATGGAAATCACCTCTCGACAGGCCGGTGTCGCGGACCGCGACGCGCTGATCGAGGCGTTCGGCATCGCCAGCGCGGACGAGGTGGTGACCGCGTGGGTGCTCGAAGGGCAGTCCGACGCGGGTTTGCGCACCGCGTTCGTGCCCGGCCTGGTCGACCGGGCGTTGCGCGAGGACGAGATCTGGGTCGCGGGGGCGGGCGAGGAGATCTGGTCGATATCGATCTGGCAGCACGTCACCTCGGTGGAGCGATTCGCCGACGAAGCCGCCGAGGCGCGGACCATGCTCGAACAGGCTCCCGATCTGCGCGTGGCGCAGCGGCTGGCGATCGTCACCGACCTGCTCGCCCGCGAGCATCCCCGCGAGTTCCCGCACCGCTACCTGCAAGTGATCGTCACGGTGCCGGAGCATCGGGGTCAGGGAGCCGGTGCGGCGATCCTGGCCGATCGGTTGGCAGCGGCCTCCGAAGCCGGCGTCCCGGCGTTCCTGGAAGCCAGCACCGAGCGATCCGCCCGGCTCTACCGCCGCTGCGGGTTCGCGCCGACCGCAACGACGCACACGTTGCCGGAGAACGGCCCGACGCTCATCCCGATGTGGTACCGGCCGCAGCGCGTGCGGGACTCGGCCGGACCCGGCCCGGATAAGCTCGGCTGGTGACCGAGACGAACCTCCTGCAAGGACCCATCCACGCCGTGCACGTCGAGCTGGGGGCGACCTTCGCGCCGTTCGGCGGCTGGGAGATGCCGGTGTCCTACGCGGGCACGGTGACCGAGCACCAGGCGGTTCGCACGACGGTGGGGCTGTTCGACGTCAGCCACCTCGGCAAGGCGACGGTGCGCGGCCACGGCGCCGCGGCGTTCGTGAACTCGGCGCTGACCAACGATCTGGGCCGGATCCGGCCGGGCAAGGCGCAGTACACGCTGTGCTGCGCCCCCGACGGCGGCGTGATCGACGACCTGATCGCCTACTACGTCTCCGACGACGACATCTTCCTGGTGCCCAACGCCGCCAACACCGCGGCGGTCGTCGCGGAACTGCGCAAGGCCGCGCCCGAAGGCGTCACGGTGAGCGACGAGCACCGCGACTACGCCGTGTTCGCCGTGCAGGGCCCGCGCTCCGTCGAGGTGCTGAGCGCGCTCGGGCTGCCCGCCGACCTCGAGTACATGGCCTACGCCGACGCCGACTGGGACGGCCGCCCGGTCCGGGTCTGCCGCACCGGGTACACCGGCGAGCACGGCTACGAGTTGCTGCCCCGCTGGGACGACGCCGAACCGCTGTTCCGCGCCGCGGTCGAGCAGGTGCGTGCCGCTGAGGGCCAGGTGGCCGGGCTCGGCGCCCGCGACACCCTGCGCACGGAGATGGGCTATCCGCTGCACGGGCACGAACTCTCCCTCGACATCTCCCCGGTGCAGGCGCGCTGCGGTTGGGCGGTCGGCTGGCAGAAGCCGCAGTTCTGGGGGAAGGCCGCGCTGGAACAGGAGAAGTCGGCTGGTCCGCGCCGAATCCTGCTGGGGCTGAAGGCGCTCGACCGCGGTGTGCTCCGGCAGGGGCAAACCGTGCTGCGCGATGGCGAGCCGGTCGGCGAAACCACCTCAGGGACCTTCTCGCCCACCCTCAAGCTCGGTATCGCGCTGGCCCTGCTCGACACCGCGGCGGGCCTCGAGCCCGGCGCCGAGGTCGAGGTCGACGTGCGCGGCCGCCGCCTGCGCTGCGAGATCGTTCGCCCGCCGTTCGTCCGGACCAGCACGAAGTAGCCGCTTTCCGCAGGCCCCGGCGGCGCTCGGCCGCGCGGGGAGGGGGTGGACCGTGGCGAAATGCCCGCAACGGGGCCGGATAGGATCGTCGCCATGACCGCTGCCGCACAGTTCACCCGTATTCCGCACCCCGCGCCGCTTCCGGCGCAGCGGCGACAGGAGGTACTGACGGAGCCGGGGTTCGGGCGGTACTTCACCGATCACATGGTCTCGATCGATTACGTCGGCGGCACGTGGACGAACGCGCGGGTGGAGCCCTACGGGCCGCTGGCGCTGGACCCCGCGACCATGGTGTTCCACTACGGCCAGGCCATCTTCGAAGGCCTGAAGGCCTACCGGCAGAGCGACGGCAGCGTCTCCTGTTTCCGCATCGACGCCAACGCCGCGCGTTTCCGCCGGTCGGCTCGCCGGATGGCGATGGCCGAGCTGCCCGACGAACTGTTCATCGAGTCGGTGCGCCAGCTGCTCGAGGTGGACCGCGACTGGGTGCCCGCGGCGGGCGGTGAGGAATCGCTGTATCTGCGGCCGTTCATGTTCGCCACCGAGGCCGGGCTGGGCGTCAAACCGGCCGCGGCGTACAAGTACCTGCTGCTCGGCTCCCCGGCGGGGGCGTACTTCCCGCGTGGCGTGAAGCCGGTGCGGGTGTGGCTGTCCACCGAATACGTGCGCGCCGCGCCGGGCGGGACCGGTGAGGCGAAGGTCGCGGGCAACTACGCCGCTTCCCTGCTGGCGCAGGCGGAGGCTTCGGCCAAGGGATGCGACCAGGTGGTGTGGCTGGACGCGTGCGAGCGCCGCTACGTCGAGGAGATGGGTACGAACAACCTGTTCTTCGTCTTCGGTTCCGGCTCCGACGCACGGCTGGTCACCCCGGAACTGTCCGGTTCGCTGCTGCCCGGCATCACTCGCGACTCGCTGCTCACCCTCGCCGCCGATTCCGGCTTCCCGGTCGAGGAGCGCAGGATCTCGGTCGAGGAATGGCGCAAGGGCGCCGAATCCGGTGAGATCACCGAGGTTTTCGCGTGCGGAACCGCCGCGGTGATCACGCCGGTCGGCTGGGTTCGTTCCGATGCGGGCGAATTCACCATCGGCGGTGGCGAGCCCGGCACGGTGACCATGGCCCTGCGGGACACCCTCACCGGCATCCAGCGCGGCACCTTCGCCGACAAGCACGGCTGGATGCGGCGGATGTGACTCAGCCCGGCATCAGCATGTGCCACTGCTCCAGCGTCTGCGGGCGCATGACGTAATTTTTGTCCCGGACAGTGGACAGCGCCGCGCTGGGCTCCTGCGAGTACCAGTGGCCCGGATACACGACCGGGTCGCCCGCGAGTCCGGCCAGGTAGCGCAGGCTGCGGAACATCTCGTCCGAATCGCCGCCGGGGAAGTCGGTGCGGCCACACCCGTCGATGAAAAGGGTGTCGCCCGCGATGAGGCGGTTGTCGAACAGGAAGCACTGGCTGCCCGGAGTGTGGCCGGGCGTGTGTAGTAATTCGATGTCGAAGGCTCCGACGGTGACCTTGTCGCCGTGCTCGTGGCCGGTGAGCTCGCTCTCGGCGATTCCCGTGACATTCGCCACCCACGGCAGCTCTTTGGCGTTGACATGCACTGGGACGCTTGTCTTTTCGAGCAGCTCGCGTACCCCGCGCAGGGTGAAGCCGAGCATCGTGCCACCCACGTGGTCGGGGTGGTGGTGGGTGGCGAGCACCCCGCTCAAGCGCAGACCGTCGCCCTCGGCGATGTCGACCAGATCACCCGCGGCGTAGGCGGGATCGATCACCACGCACTCGCCTGTTTCCCGATCGCCGATCAGATACGCGAAGTTGCGCATCTGCGTCGCGATCGGATCGCCCACGGCGTAGTCGCGTCCCGACAACAGCTGGCGAAAATACAGGCGCTCAGAAGACATACCGCCCACCTTATTGCCCGACCCAGACGATCCGCGCACCACGGCCGGAAAAATTCCAGTGACTCAGACTCTCGCCGCTGATTCACCCCGGACAACGTTCCATCCGGCCTCTCGGGGACGGTCAGACGGGCTGGACGGTGAGTGACAGGACGACTGCCGTGAGCGCAACGGTGGTCTCGACCGCCGCGCCGAGGACGTCACCCGAGAGCCCGCCGAAGCGGCGCGCGCAGTGCCGGACCAGGAGCGTGGAGGCGGTCAGGCCGAGGGCGACGGCCAAGGGGCCGAGCCACGGGCAGCGCGGAACCGCGAACACGGCCAGACCCACCGTGGTCACGGACCAGAAGGCCGCGGCGGTGGCCGACTGCGTGTCCGCGACCAGGACGCCGAACCCGGTGCCAGGCGCGGCCGGGACACCACGGCAGGCGAGGATCACCGCGACGCGGCCGGTGGCCACGGCGAGGGCGACGGCGAACCATCGGCCCGAGTCGGCCAAGGACGCGAACGAGAACGCCTGTATGCCGATGGCGAACGCGAGCCCCGCGACACCGAACGGGCCGGCCCCGCCGCTCTTCATGATCTGCCTGGCCCGCTCCGGCGGACCGTAGCTGCCGAGTCCGTCCAAGGTGTCGGCCAAGCCGTCGAGGTGCATGCCCCTGGTGATCAACGCCAGCGCGCCGACCACAAGCAACCCGGCCAGCGCCGCGCTCGCCCCGGCCCGGCTCAGCGCCCACAGCAAACCCGCGGCTCCGGCTCCGAGCAGCGCGCCGACCAGCGGCGCCAGCAGGATCGCACGGCCCGCCGCGGCCCGGTCGACGGCATCCGGCCCGCGCACCGGCAGCACCGTGAGCCAGGAAATCGCCAGCCGGGTACCGTTCACGACTTTCGCAGGTTCGGCGGGGCGCTCGCCGGTTCGGCGTCGGCGGTGCTGACACCCGCTTCGGCGAAGGTCGACATCTCCGCGAGGGCGGCCACCGCCGAGCGGAGGATCGGGAGGGCGGTCAGCGCGCCGGAGCCCTCGCCGAGGCGCATGGTCAGGTCGAGCAGGGGTTCCAGGCGCAGGTGTCGCAGCGCGAGGTCGTGCGCCGGTTCGGTGGAGCGGTGACCGGCCAGCCACCAAGCGCTCGCGCCCGCGGCGAGGTCCTCGGCGACCATCGCCGCGGCCGTCACGACGACGCCGTCAAGGACGACGGGTGTGCGCCGGGTGGCGGCTTGGGCGAGGAACGCGGCCAACGCGGCGAAGTCGGCGCCACCGGCCACGCGGAGCAGTTCGACCGGGTCCTTCACCACCGGGCGCGCGCGCCGCATCGCATCGCGGATCGCGGCGACCTTGCGGATCCATCCGGCATCGTCGACGCCCGTGCCGCGCCCCACGGCGGCGACCGGTTCGGTATTGGTCAGGCTCGCGATGAGCACGGTGGCGGGTGTGGTGTTGCCGATACCCATGTCACCCGCGATCAGCAGGTCCGCGCCCGCGTCGATCTCCTCGTCGGCGATGGCGCGGCCCGCCTCGATCGCCGCCTGGACCTCGTCGGCGGTGAGCGCGTCCTCGCGATCGATCGCCCCGCTGGAGCGGCGCACCTTGTGCTTGGACACCTGCGGGTCGGTGTCGGCGTCGACGGAGATGTCCGCCACCCTGACCGTCGCGCCGGCCACCGCCGCCAGCGCGTTCACCGCTGCGCCGCCGCCGAGGAAATTCGCGACCATCTGCGCGGTGACCTCGCTCGGATACGCCGACACCCCGTGCCGCGCGATGCCGTGATCCCCGGCGAAGACCACGACCCTGGCGCGCTCGAACTGCTTCGGCGGGCAGGCGCCCTGGCAGGCCGCCACCCAGTTGCCGAGTTGCTCCAATCGGCCCAGCGCACCAGCGGGTTTGGTCAGCTGGGCTTGCCGCTGCTCGGCCGCCGCACGAAACTGTGTGTCCGGAGGCGCTACCGGTCCGAATCCGTGCGTCACTATCGAGCCTTTCGGTCATGGCGGTCCCGCCGACTACGCCGCCCAATCTTGCCATTGCCCTTCCACGCCGTGGGGCCGTGACCTGATCACGGCGTAGCCGTTCGACGCGCCGCAGGACCACCTGCCGGTTCGCTGCCGGAGAAGGTAGGACGCGGCCTGCTCCGGGTCGGCGGTGTGTCGGCGAGACCTCCGCGAGCCGGGTCGGTGATCGGCGCAGGTGACACCATGATCGACGTCGCGAATCGGCGCCAAGGGGCGCGACCTGCTCGACACAGCGGTGTGATCGAGGTCGGAGCCAGGAGCCTCTGCGACGACGTCCCGGCGATCGTCTCGCGCAGTGGTCGGCGCACATGCAGGAAACGCGGCGGGCGACCGGCGGCGCGGCCGGGGGATTCCGGGGCGACAACACGCGTTTCCGGCCGCGACATCCAAGTGACCAGGCAGCCCTCCGACGCCGCCGAGCCGCGGCTGCGTCGCCCGGCGGCGCCGCGGGCCGCCTGTCGCGGTCGGTGGTTGCTCGCAACGACGGAGCGCTGCGAACGGCGGCTACTTGAGACGGAGGGGGAGGCCCGCGACGACCAGGAAAGCCTCGTCGCAGACCTGGGCCAAGCGCTGGTTGAGGGTGCCGATCTCGTCGCGGAAGAGACGGCCCGAACGCGTGGCCGGGATGACGCCCATACCCACCTCCGGGCTGACGATCACGAGGTCGCCGGTGTAGGCGGCGACGGCAGAGACCAGCGCGTCGGTGTCGGGAGCGACCGTGCCGCGCGGCGCTTCCCAAGCTTCGCGCGCGTCGATGCGGGCGGTCAGCCAGGTGCCGATGTCGTCGATCAAGGTGACCGGCGGCGGGCTCGGCATGGCTGCGAGGAGAACCGCTGTGGGGTCGGCGCTCTCGATGGTCGACCAGCCCGCTGGGCGTCGGCCTCGGTGTGCGGCGATGCGCTCGGCGAAATCATGATCGGCGGGGTCGGGCACGGCGGTGGCGAGGTAGCGTACTCGGCCGCCCGCCCGCACGGCCAGATCCTCCGCGAACGCCGACTTCCCCGACCGCGCGCCACCCAGAACGAGGATGCTGCGTGGCGTAGGCGCGGGAGTCTCGGACACGAGTGCACGGTATCAACCGAACCGCGGATTGCCGCGTGACTCTCGAGGCATGCCCGGTCCGGGCGGGGAACTCCGAAGATGGGGCAGGCGCAGCCGCGGTGAATCTGTGACGGTAGGCCGAACAGACGGCGACCAGCAACGGTGCTCGATGAACCGGGGCGAGTATGCCGAGACGTCTCGGACGTACGCGGAAAGCCGGTCGGCTGTATGGCTCCGTGATCAGGCGGAGGCGTCCGAGCTGCGCCCGAAGCGGCGGCGGTACTCGGTGGGGGCGATGCCGACGAGGCGCTGGAAATGGTGGCGCAGGAGCGCGCCGGAGCCGAAGCCGGAGCGGGCGGCGATCTGTTCCAGTCCGAGGTCGGTTTCCTCGAGCAGTTGCTTGGCCAGCAGTACGCGCTGGTTGGTGAGCCATTTCACCGGGGTGGTTCCGGTCTCGGCGGCGAAACGGCGCGCGAAGGTCCGGGTGGACATGTTGGCGCGTGTGGCCAGGTCTTCCACCGTGTGCGGCAGATCCAGGTGCTCGTTCATCCACTCCAGGGTGGGAATGAGGCTGTCGGAGGTGCAGGCCGCGACCGGGCGTTCGATGAACTGGCGCTGCCCGCCGTCGCGCTGCGGCGGGACCACCATCCGCCGCGCGATCGCGTTGGCCACGCCGCTGCCGAGTTCGCGGCGCACCAGGTGCAGGCAGGCGTCGATGCCCGCGGCGGTGCCCGCGCTGGTGATCAGATCGCCCTCGTCGACGAACAGCACATCCGGATCGACGGTCGCCGCGGGATACTCGGCGGCGAGTTGCTCCACGTAGCGCCAATGCGTGGTGCACTTACGGCCGTCGAGCAGCCCGGCCGCACCGGCCAGGAACGCGCCGGAACACACGGTGAGCACGGTCGCCCCGGCGGCCGCCGCGTCGCGGACGGCCGTGACGATCCGCGGATCGAACCCCCGATCGGCCGCGGCGGCGGGGATGGCCACCAGATCGGCCGTCGCCAGCTCTTCCAGCCCGTACTCCGGTGTGACGGTGATACCGGGGCTGGTGGAGTGCAACGGGACGCCCGGCTCGGCCCCGCACACCCGGAAATCGAAGGCGGGTAGTCCGTCGGCGGTGCGGTCGAGCCCGAAAACCTCACAGATGACCCCGAATTCGAACATGGCCATGCGTTCGGACAGCACCACGGCGACCTTCGACAGCATGCCGCCAGTCTAGTGGCCGGATTTTGACGAACAATGTCGGTACCGCCACTGTCGGCGGTAAATCATTGACCGCAAAATTACTGCCATGGTTACTTTCCTCATCACCTTGGCAGTCATCGTGGCGTTTGCCACACTCGTCGCCCGCGGCACCGACCGCGCGGGCTCCGCGCAGGTGATCGACCGCGACGCACAACGGCTGCACGCAGAATTGACCGCCATCCTCGGCCGCAACACCCACCACCGCTGACCCAGCCGAATCGCTCTGATCGCACGACGGAAACCGTGCACCTGTCATCCGCAGCCCAGCCCGCGTGCGCGGCCGCTGCATAGGCGACGAAGGAGCAGGCGATAGTCGCCGACCGATCAGGCCATGACAGGGACCATCGTGACGGGCGGCCTGCCACCCAGCCACTCCAAAGCGCGTGCATCCCGCAGCAGGCTTCGCACGCGCCCCGCCCACGTCTTTCGACCGAAGCGAGGTCGAGCACGCGCCGTTCGTAACCGGAGTTCGCGTGCGCGCGGCCACCGCCTACGCGACAAAGGAGTAGGCGCCGACCGCCGACCCGATCAAGCGGAAGGCTGCGACCGGCGCGGCGGACGGCCGTCCGACCAGTCACCCCGGACGGCCAGCCGACTAGCCACTCCGGACGGTGCGCACCTGATCAGTAGCTTCGCCACCGACGCGCCCAGCGCACCCCAACTACGACTTTCGAGCGAAGCGAGACCGAGCATCCGCCGTTCGCGGCCCGGCTCGCGTGTGCGCGGCCGCCGCGTACGCGACGAAGGAGCAAGCGGCGGCCGCGCACACGCGAGCCACAAAGGGGCCGCGAACACCCAGCGCCGCAGGCGCTGGAAAAACTACACAGCGTCGCCCGGCCCGACCCGTGGTTTCGGGGCGCGCATCTTGCGGATCTGCGACGCGCGGACGAAGGCGTACCAGCCGAGGCGGTATCCGCCGTCGGTGGTCTCCGGGAAACGCTCCCTGACCCGGTTGTTCACCACCCGGCCGAGCAGGACGCCCTCGATGCCCATGAACAGCATCATCACCAGCATGGCCAACGTGACGACGGTCTGCAGCGCGGGGGCGAGGAACATCGAGAAGATCAGCACCAGCGCCATCGGCATGAACAGGCCGACCAGGTTGCGCCGGGCGTCGACGATGTCGCGGACGAAGGCCCGGACCGGCCCCTGGTCGCGGGGCGGAAGGTACTTGTCCTCGCCCGCGAGCATGCGCTCGCGCCGATCCGCGGCGGCCTCGCGCCGTTTCGCGGCCGCGGCCTTGCGCTCGGCTCTGGTGCCCCGCGCGGCCTTGCGCCGGGCGCGGGCCTCCTTGGCGGTGAGCGGGGCGGGCGCTATCGGGCCGCGGCGCTTGCCTTGCGCGTCACGGCGTTTCGGGGTGGGACGGCCCTTGCCCGCGGTGGCCGTCGCCGCCGCGCGGGTGGTGCCCGCGGCCGAGTCGCCGTCCGTGACCACCGTCGATTCGGCGGTCGCGTCGGTGGTGCTGGACTCGCCGCGACGGAACAATTTCACATCGACCAGGCTATTCGATGGGTAGCGCGGCGAGAAATGCGGTCCGATTCGCCGGGAGTGTGCGGGGTCACGGAGGTTGCGCGCCGTCGCGGCGGGGGTGGTGGCAAGATGGAGGAATAGCAGCCTGCCGAGTGGTGTTGACCGACACGACCCGTGCGCTGTTCACGGGTTGACCACAGGTTCCTCGAGGAGAGTTCATGACTGTGCAGAACGAGACCGCCACCCACGGTGTGACTCTGACCGACGCCGCCGCCGCGAAGGCGAAGGCCCTGCTCGACCAGGAGGGTCGCGACGACCTGGCGCTGCGGATCGCGGTGCAGCCGGGTGGTTGTGCCGGCCTGCGTTACCAGCTGTTCTTCGACGACCGCTCGCTCGACGGCGACCTGACCGTCGACTTCGGCGGCGTCACGCTGGCCGTCGACCGGATGAGCGCGCCGTACGTGCAGGGCGCCTCGATCGACTTCGTCGACACCATCGAGAAGCAGGGCTTCACCATCGACAACCCGAACGCCACCGGCTCCTGCGCCTGCGGCGACTCCTTCAACTGAGGCAGTGATCCCGGCGCGGTCGCGGAGATCGGCCGCGTTCGATCGGAACACCTGATCTCGTGCGGACACGGGTAACTCGTCGGGAACGCCCAGGACCCGAGCGGCACTCACGCAGGACCTGAACGCAAATCCGGTGCCGCTCAACTAGTACGGCCTGAAGACCCGGACAGGCGGCATCAGCTACGGTGAGATCGGGACCCGCGTCCCGGTCTGCACCGCCTGCCGCCTACCGTTGAAGGGGCTCAGCCACGTGTCCATAGCCGTTTCCGCGTCCATTGCGACCGACCACCTCATGCGTTTTCCCGGACGGTTCGCCGACGTACTGCTGGCCGATCAGCTCGACCACGTGTCGCTGAGCTTCCTCGTCGACGATCTGCAGATTCGGCGCGGCGGCGTCGGCGGCAACATCGCCTACGCCATGGGCCTGCTCAATCGCACGCCCCTGCTGGTCGGTGCCGTCGGCGCCGATTTCGGCGAGTACCGCGCCTGGTTGGAGAAGCACGGGGTCGACTGCTCCACCGTGCTGGTGTCCGATCGCGCGCATACCGCGCGTTTCGTCTGCACCACCGACGACGACATGGCTCAGATCGCGTCGTTCTACCCCGGCGCGATGAGCGAGGCGCGCGATATCTCCATCGCCGAGCTGTCCGAGTCCAGGGAGCTCGACCTCGTCCTGATCGGGGCCAACGACCCGGAGGCGATGCTGCGGCACACCGCCGAGTGCCGCGAACTCGGCATTCCGTTCGCCGCCGATCCCTCGCAGCAGCTGGCCCGCCTGGACGGTGACCAGTCCGTGCAGCTGATCGACGGCGCCGCGTACCTGTTCACGAACAAGTACGAGTGGGCGCTGTTGCTGCAGAAGACCGGCCTGAGCGAGGAAGAAGTCGCCCAGAAGGTCGGCGTCCGCGTCACGACCCTGGGCGCGGAAGGCGTGCGGATCGTCGACCGCGACGGCACCGAGGTGACCGTCGGCGTCGTGCCGGAGCTCGAGAAGGTGGAGCCCACCGGCGTCGGTGACGCCTTCCGCGCGGGCTTCCTCACCGCGCACACCGCCGGGCTGAGCCTGGAGCGTTCCGCGCAGCTGGGCTCCCTGATCGCCGTGCTGGTGCTGGAGACCATGGGCACCCAGGAGTGGACGCTGAACAAGGAGTCCGCGCTCGAGCGCCTCACCCAGGCCTACGGCCCGGAGGCCGCGGCGGACATCAAGACTTTGCTCTGACCCTGAACGACGAAAGGCGCGCACCCGACCGGGTGCGCGCCTTTCGTGTACCTCAGAGCGAGACCGGGTAGACCGGCTCCTGGATCTCCGGCTTGATCCGGTCCTCGACGAAGATGCCGTGCCACACCATGAACACCAGCAGGGTCCACAGCCTGCGGCTGTGATCGGCGGTCCCCGCCCGGTGCGCGACCAGCATCTCGCTGATCGCGGCCTTGTTCAGCAGGTGGTCGGTCTGCGACTCGGCGATCTGCTGCTGCGCCCAGTCGTAGAGTTCCGTGCCGCGCAGCCAGTGCCGCAGCGGCACCGGGAAGCCGAGCTTGGCGCGGTGCAGCACGTGCGGAGGCACGATGCCCTCCAGCGCCTGACGCAGCGCGTACTTCGTGGTGTCCTTGGTGATCTTCTGCTCGAACGGCAGCCCCTCCGCCGCCTTCAGCACCTCGGTGTCCAGGAACGGCACGCGCAGTTCCAGCGAGTTGGCCATGGTCATCTTGTCGGCCTTGACCAGGATGTCGCCGCGCAGCCAGGTGAACAGGTCCAGGTGCTGCATCCGGGCCACCGGGTCCCAGCCGCGCGACTGCGCGTACAGCGGCGCGGTGACGTCCTGATGGGTCCACTCCGGCCGGAACTCGCGCAGCACGGCGCGCAGCTGGGCGTCGTTGAAGCTGCGCGCGTTGCCGTAGTAGCGCTCCTCGAGGGTGAGCGAGCCGCGGTGCAGCAGGCTCTTGCCCCTGGTGCCGTCCGGAATCCGGTCCGACAGCTTGCCGGCCAGTCTGCGCAGGCCGCGCGGCAGCTTCTCGAACGGCTTCAGCGACAGCGGCTCGCGGTAGATGGTGTACCCGCCGAACAACTCGTCGGCGCCCTCACCCGAAAGCACCACCTTGACGTGCTTGCGCGCCTCCTTCGCGACGAAGTACAGCGGCACCAGCGCCGGGTCGGCCACCGGGTCGTCGAGATACCAGACGATCTCCGGGATGGCCTGGGCGAACTCGGCGGGGGAGACCACCTTCACCACGTGGCGCGCGCCGATCGCCTCGGCGCTCTCGGCGGCCACGTCCACCTCCGAGTAGCCCTCGCGTTCGAACCCGGTGGTGA
The DNA here is from genome assembly GCF_035544775.1 of Nocardia implantans. Lineage (NCBI taxonomy): Bacteria > Bacillati > Actinomycetota > Actinomycetes > Mycobacteriales > Nocardiaceae > Nocardia > Nocardia implantans. The sequence continues at coordinate 683,671 of NZ_JAYKYQ010000002.1, forward strand.
ACGTGATCAGCTTCGGGTTGTGCCGCATGGCCAGCGCCGCGACCGCGGTGGAGTCGATGCCGCCGGAGAGGAACGAACCGACGGTCACGTCGGCGCGCATGTGCTTGGCGACGGAGTCCTCGAGCGCCGCGGCGATCTCCCGGTAGCGCGCCGCCGCCGAACCCGGGGTGAACGGGCGCACCGGGAACTTCGGCGTGAAGTACCGGGTGACGACCGGCGCCGCACCGGGCCGCACGGTGGCGTAGCTGCCCGACTCCAGCCTGCGGATGTCCTTGTGCAGCGTCTCCGGCTCCGGGACGTACTGCAGCACCGTGTAGTGCTCCAGCGCCCTCGGGTCCAGCGCGTCGCTCAACCGCAGCGCGGGCAGCAGTTCCAGCAGGCTCTTCTTCTCGCTGCCGAACGCGGTGCCGCCCGGTCCGGTGGCCAGGAACAGCGGCTTGATGCCGAACGGGTCGCGGGCCAGGAACAGCTCCCCGGTTTCGGTGTCCCAGATCGCGAAGGCGAACATGCCGCGCAGCCGCCGCACCGCCTCCGGCCCCCAGTAGTGGAACGCCGCGACGATGGCCTCGCTGTCGCCCTCGGTCTGGAAGATCTTGCCGTCGGGGAACTCGGCGGCGTGCGCCTCGGCGAGTTCGGCGCGCAGCTCCAGGTAGTTGTAGATCTCGCCGTTGAAGGTCAACGCGTAGCGGTCGGGCTGCTCGGGCGGGCCCCAGCGCAGCGGCTGGTGCGAGTGCTCGATGTCGATGATCGACAGGCGGTTGAAGCCGAAGATCACATGGTCGTCGTGCCAGGTGCCGCGCTCGTCCGGGCCGCGGTGACGCACGCAGTGCAAGGCCTCGTAGACCTGCTCCACCGTGCCAGGTGCCGCCTCGTCAGATGCCAGGAATCCGAGCAGTCCACACACGGCGTCGGCAACCTCATTTCTCGCAGTCGGGATACGCGCGCACCGGATGGCGCGCAAGGGGACGAAGTCTAGTGTCCGAGTATGCCGCACCCGTGGCGTCCGCGCGTCGCGCGCATCACGTCGCGGGCGGAATCGCTGGTGGCGGTGATCGCGCTGAGCTCCCCGAGGTGTCGAAGCCGACCCGACGACGACCGAGGGGTGCGTTTGGTCTACGCTGCGTAGTACTCAGGTCTCTCTCAGGCGACCCGCGTGTCACGCGCTGGTCGAGAGGGTGCCCTGGAACGAGCTTAGGACGTATCGCCGGGGTAGATCGCAGCCCCGACGATGCACTGTCGGAATGTGTGGCGACCAGGAAGGCGTGAGCGTGGCGCACAAGGCGAGCGAAGAGATCGGGGCACGACCCGCCCGGGGTGGGCAGTACTCACCCGCCCCGCCGGCTTCGCCGGCCAACCGTCCCCCCAGCCGCATCCTTCGGCGGGCCGGGCTGGCGGTGTCCTTGGGGATCACCGCGCTGCTCGTCTCGGGCTGCTCGATCGACAATGTTTGGCTGCGGTTCGGCTGGCCGTCTGGCATCACGCCGCAGGCCACCCGGATGCGGGAACTGTGGACCTGGTCGGTCGTCGCCGCGCTGGCGATGGGCGTGCTGGTCTGGGGCCTGACCTTCTGGACCGTCGCGTTCCACCGCAAGAAGGCCGACTCACCGGAGTTCCCGCGCCAGACCGGCTACAACGTGCCGCTGGAGCTGACCTACACGGCGATCCCGTTCGTCATCATCGCGGTGCTGTTCTACTTCACCGTGGTCGTGCAGGGCTACGTGCAGGAGAAGGTGGACAACCCCGATGTCACGGTCGACGTGACCGCCTTCCAGTGGAACTGGAAGTTCGGCTATCGCAACGTCGACTTCAAGGACGGCTACCGGTTCGACGGCATCGACGCCTCGCGTGAGGCGCTGAACCAGGAACAGCTCGAGGGGTACGAGGAGCGGACCAAGGACGGTCACCCGCAGCCGGGCCCGGTGCACGGCAAGCCGGAGAACGACATCCTGTCCTACCTGCACTACGACAAGGTCGAGACGATCGGCTCGAGCAACGAGATCCCGGTCCTGGTGCTGCCGACCGGCAAGGTCATCGAGTTCCAGCTCGCCGCCGCCGACGTGATCCACGCCTTCTGGGTGCCGGAGTTCCTGTTCAAGCGCGACGTGATGCCGAACCCGAAGGAGAACAACTCCGACAACGTCTTCCAGATCACCAAGATCGAGAAGGAAGGCGCGTTCGTCGGCCGCTGCGCGGAGATGTGCGGCACCTTCCACTCGATGATGAACTTCGAGGTCCGCGCGGTCACGCCGGAGAAGTTCACCAAGTACCTGGACGCGCGCCAGGCGGGCAAGACCAACGCCGAGGCGCTCGAGTCCATCGGGGAGTCCCCGGTCGCCACGTCCACCGCGCCGTTCAACACCAGGCGCGACACCAAGAGCGCCGCCTCGGCCGAGAGCAAGTGAGGATTGATCTGACATGAAGATCGAAGCGCGGATTTTCGAACTGCTCACGGTGTTCTTCGTCATCATCGCGGGCGTCTACGGCTTCTTCACCGGTCAGTCGCGCACGGGCGTCGAATGGGCCGGCACCACGGCCATGGTGCTGACCGCGGGTCTGTCGCTGATCATCGGCACCTACTTCCGGTTCGTCGCCCGTCGTCTCGACCTGCGCCCGGAGGACTACGAAGACGCCGAGATCGTGGACGGCGCCGGTGACCTCGGCTTCTTCTCGCCCGGCAGCTTCTGGCCGATCACCCTGGCCGCCGCCGGTTCGGTGACCGCCCTCGGCCTGGCCTTCTTCCAGTTCTGGCTGATCGGCATCGGCGTCGTGTGCATCCTGACCGCCGCCGCGGGCCTGGTGTTCGAGTACTACCTCGGGCCCGAGAAGCACTGAGCCGACATCGCACCGAAACGGCCCCACCGGTTGTCCGGTGGGGCCGTTTTCGTGGGTGATGAGCCTGCCGGAGGGCGGAGTTCATACGGCTGCCAGGCCCGCACCTGATATGAAGGTGCGGGTGGGAGAGAAGTTGCTGGAGCCGATCCTGAAGGCCCTACCGCACGGGCCGCACGGACTGGCTCGCGACCTGGTGACGGGGTCGCAACGTCAGCGTCTGCTGTTCGGCGTCACGGTCGTTGTCGCCGAGCGCGGCTACCTCGATGCGACGGTCGCGGACATCGCCGCGACGGCGAAGGTTTCGCGCCGGACCTTCTACCAGCACTTCCCGGACAAGGAAGCCTGCTTCCTCGCGGCGGCCGAGACCGGCCGCGATCTGATGATCGATCATCTGCGGCAGGCGATGAGACGGATCCTGGCCGAACCCGTCGAGCCGCTCGAGGCGCTTCACCGCGGCATACGCGAATACCTCACCCTGCTGCGGGACGAGCCGTCGTTCGCCCGCGCCTTCTATCTGGAGACCGCCGTGGCGGGGCCGCGCGCGATCGAGTCGTTCGAACGATGCCAGCACTGGTTCGCCGGTTTCATCCGATCGTGGCGTGCGACGGCGGGCCCGGTCGATCCCTCCGTTCCGGACCACGCGTACCTCGCGGTGACCGACGCGACCAACGAGGCCATCCGACGAACCCTCCGGGCCGGAGGAGACTTGCTCGAGCTCGAGGAAGCCGTCGTGTACATCCATCGCGCCTTGCTCGGCCCGGCGACGCCCGCGGGCTAGGACAGGACTCTGTCGCCGGCCCCGGTGAGGTTGCAGGACGCATCGTCGCTGGTATTGCCGCCTTCGGAGACGATTCTCGCGAACACCTCGACACAGTTGACCACGGCGGCGCCGGATCTGTTCCCGAGAACGGTGGAGTCCCGCAGGACGACCGTGCCGAGCGGGACGCCGACCAGGTCGGTCAGCCGGCGCGGAAGGGTGTCGAGGTAGGCAGGCGCCACGTTGATGCCGCTGCCGCCGTCCGAAGCGGTGTTCCCGGTGATCGTCGCGCGATCGAACGTCACCACGCCCCTGCCTCGGACGTCGACGCCGCCGCCACGACCGGCGAATCCGCCAGGGCGGTACCAGACTCCGGGGTCGACCACGCGATTGCCGGTGATCGTGGTGTCGGTGAAGGCGCAGGTGTTGTCGCAGCGCACGCCGCCCGCCTCGCCCGCGGAGTTGCCGGTGATGACCGTATTCCGCGTCTTCAGGTCCGAGCCCGGCACGTTGAAGATGCCGCCGCCGTATCCGGCGCTGTTGCCCTGGACTACGACGTCATCGAGGACGAGATCCGATGAATTCGCGATGCCGCCCCCGCCGGTGTCATAGAACGGGATCTCGTGCTGGGCGGCGACTCCGCCGGTGACGGTCAAACCCGTCAATGTCACGGGCGCGGAGACGCTGAGCACGCGGTCGATCCCGTCGGCGTCCAGCACCGTCCGATCGCGACCGGCGCCGCGCAGCATCGTCGGCGCGGTGAGGTTCAGGTCTCCTGTCGTCGCATCGGGGTTGCGCCCCTGCACTTTTCGCTGGTCGGGGGCTATCGTCAGAACATATCGACCGGCCGGAAGCGCGATCGTGCTACCCGGATGGGCGTTGGCCGCCTGCACCGCGGCGCGCAATGTGCAGGCGCCGGAGGCCGTGCGGCATTGCCCGCTTCGGGGATCGGCCGCTGCCTCGTCGCTGGTGGTGTCCACCGTGATCACCCCCGGTGCGGCTCCGTCGGGTGCGTCGTCGGCGTAGGCCGTTGCCGGAAAGCAGGCCGCGGTCCCCGCGACCAGGGCCGAAATGGCGAATGCGCTGATCGCCGCGGCAGATGTGCTCGTCCTCATGAAGTCTGATCCGATCACGAACATGGAGTGGGGTACGCCCGCGTATAAGTAGGGAACGCGAGCGTTTACAACTATGTCGCACGGGGACTCGCTACCGGTGGCGTTTCCGGGAATTCCGTGTGAGTGGCCGCGAGCAGGTCGGCATGCCGAGCAGCAAGGTGAATTCGACGACTTCGTGCGTCGCGACGCCGTGGAGAAGGCACGGATCCGTGGCGAGGATCGCGTCGAGCCGATCGTGCGGCATGCCTGCGGTGAGGTAGACGCCACCCACCAACGGGACGCGGCGTCCCGCCTGCACGAGCGACTGGCCGGCGACGAATTGCTCCAGCCACCGACCGTGGTCCGGGCGCACCGGATCCACGGGACGGCGCGGGGCCGAACCGCTACTCCGCTTCGTACCGCAGCGAGTTCTCCGAACGGCAGATCTCCTCGATGCCGGAGACGATGTCGCGCAACTGCTCGGACGGGAGAGCGGCGGGGCGCAGGCGGCAGGTGAAGGTGATCAGGCCGTGGTCCTCGGCGGGCAGGCCGCGGGCGGCGGATTCGGCGCGCAGGTAGCGGGAGCGGACGCCGTAGGTCATCGCGGAGATGACGGTGAAGCAGCCGGTGCGTTCGCGGTGGCCGGAGAACAGGTCGTGCAGACGGTAGAACACCGACGTGTAGCTCGACAGGGGCGCGAAAACGCCCACCCGGTAGGCGGGACCACGCTCGGACGAGCTGAGCGCCGTATCGGCCAGATACTCGGCATCGCGGAGGGTCTGCACCTTCGGCGCGAACAGCACCGCGCCCGCGGCCGCGTTGCGCACGGGCATGCCCGCTTTGCCCGGCGCGGCGGAGGCGATGGCGCCCAGCGATTTCCGCGCACGCGACCCGACCTCGCGCCGGGCGCGCAGCCCCCTGGTCGGCGCGGTGGGGTACAGGCTCGACCACTGCCCGAACCGCACGGTGCCCAGCTGCACGTGGCCGGTGCCGACCGGACGCGCCACCTTCAGCGGCGCCGTGTCCACCCAGCGGCCGACCTGGAGTTCGGCGTTGCCCGGGCGCAGGATCTCCGCGTAGGCGTGCTCGACGAAGGAGTCGAAGTCGAGGAACCGGTCGGCGTGCGTGGTCAGCCAGGTGCGCTCCTTGTCGATCTCGATCGCGTCCAGGGTGAGCGCGGTGATGATGCCCGCCCGGCCACCCGCGCCCAGGATGCGCTGGAACCGCTCGGTGTGGTGGGTGCGCCCGCAGGTGCCGATGCGCCCATCGGTGTCCACGTACTCCAGATCGACGATCTGGTCGATGAACAGACCGTGCTTGTGCGAGGCCGCGCTGACGCCGCCGACCGACGCGAAGCCGCCCGCGGTGATGTCGCGGTGGTCGCCGACGATGGGCAGGCCGAGTCCGTGCGCGCCGAGCCTGCGGTCGACATCGGACAGTTTCGCGCCCGCCTGCACCCGGACGGTGCGCCGGCCCAGGTTGATGTCCAGCACCTGGTTCATCCGGCGCAGCGACACCACGGTCGGCTGGGCGGGCAGCGTGAGCCCCTCGTCGATCAGCTCGCCGCCGCGCACCATCAACCGTTCCGTTCGCCCGCGTGAATCCCGCACCGTGCGAACGACATCGGCGGTATCGCGGGGGAGGTATTCCTCGGCGTTGGAGACAATGTGCGGCGTGCTCATGGCAGAAAAGCTAACCACAGCGCGGCCCGCGCCGCTTCCCCGAAGCCGGGTGTCATCGCGACGCGGGCGCAAGGCTCTTGCTGAACAGGACGGATCCGGCGGCGTCGCACAGATCGACGGTCAGTTCCCTCGATCTTCCGTCGATGCGCACCTCGCCGAAATGCTGGAAGGCGTCCAGCGGTGAGCTGTTCTGCACCGGCGGTGCGTGGACGTAGACCGCCTCCGGACCGAACGTCCCGTCGAGCTGGTTCGGGCCGAACGCGCCCGCGTTGAGCGGGCCGGAGACGAACTCCCAGAACTCGTCGAAGTCGGTGAAGGCCGCGCGCTCGGGCGAATAGCGGTGCGCCGCCGTGTAGTGCACGTCGGCGGTGAGCCAGACGACGCCGGTCACCTTGTTCGCCTTGATCGACGACAGCACCCGGGCGATCTCGCGCTCCCGGCCCGACGGTGCGCCTGGATCGCCGTTGGCGGGTCCTTCGAATGCGGTGGCGTTCTTCTGCTCACCGTCCGCGACGACCAGGCCGAGCGGCAGGTCGTTGGCGATGATCTTCCAGGTGGCGGTGGACTCGCGCAGGCTGTCGACGAGCCACTTGGTCTGTGCCGGACCGAAGATGCGTCCGTCCGGTCCGGTGTTGGCGTCGTTCGCGTCCTTGTTCGTGCGCATGTCCAGCACGAAGACGTCGAGCAGCGGGCCGTAGGCGATCTTGCGGTACAGGCGGCCGTCCACCGCTTCCCTCGGTTCCAATGGCATCCACTCGTGGAAGGCCTGCCAGGAGCGGGTGGCCAGGGTGTCCATGGCGCGTTCGGTGTAGCCCTTGGATTCGGCGACCAGGCCGCCGGGGTACCAGTTGTTCACCGTCTCGTGGTCGTCCCACTGCACCACCTGCGCGACCGCACTGTTGAAGCGGCGGTAGTTCTCGTCGGTCAGGTTGTAGGCGTAGTTGCCGCGGAACTGGTCCAAAGTCTGCGCGACAGCGCTTTTCGCCTCGCTCACGACGTTGCGCCAGATCCGGCCGTCGGGAAGGGTGATCGATTCCCGCAGCGGTCCGTCGGCGTAGATCGAGTCGCCGGAATGCAGGAACAGGTGCGGGTCGCGGGCGGCCATGGCGGCGAAGATCTTCATGCCGCCCAGCTCCGGGTTGATGCCGTAACCCTGGCCCGCGACGTCACCGGACCACTGCAGCCGGATGTCCGACGCGGCCGTGGGCGCGGTGCGGAAGACGCCGGTGACCGGTTCGGAGGTGGCGCCGTCCTCGCCGCGCAGCGTCACCCGGTAGTGCACCTGCGTCCCGGCGGGCAGGCCGTTGACGCGTACCCGGCCGGTGCCGTCGGAGTCGGGCGTGAGCAGCGGCCCGGTGAAACGCCTGGGGTCGCGGAACGATTCGGTAGCCGCGGTTTCCACGAGCAACGTGGCGGGGCGATCGGCGCGCGCCCAGATCAGTGCGCCGTCCGCGCGTGGATCGCCCACCGCGACTCCGTGGGTGAGCGCCGGACGCTGCCGCACCAGCGCCGGGCCGTCGTCCCGTGCGCATGCCGCCAGCGCGGGAGCCGCCACCAATCCGAGTGCGGAGGCGCGCAATACGGTTCGCCGGGATGGTCTCGAGTCCGAGCCGGTCATGAGGCAACCTTGACGCGACTACCTCAACGGCGCGTGAACGGGCCGGGTCCGGGCGGACAACAAGCAGGGCTCAGTGCGCCAGGCGCGCGATGCGGTGGTGCAGTTCGCCCGTCCAGTCCACCCCGCCCAGCTGCTGGTAGTCCACCCACAGCGCGTCGAAGACGTCGCGGCCCTCGGAGAGCCAGCCGCCGCGTTTGTCCGCCTCCAGGACCACGCTCATGCCGGTGTCGGTCGGGACGAAAGTCACCTCGAGCTGGTTCAAGCGGGGGTAGTTCGGCGCGCCGGTGAACTCGATCTCCTGGTAGAACGGCAGCGTCTGCGGCGTGTTGTGCACCCGGCCGGACTCGACGTCCGCGCTGCGCAGGTGGAATCCCAAGCGCTCCACCGCTTCCAGTAGCACGTGCTGGGCGGGCAGCGCGCCGACGCCGATCGGGTCGGTGTCGGCGGCGTCCACCGCGCCGTGGATCTCCACGATCGTGCGCAGCGAGACGACCGTGCCGGGCAGGTGCCGTCCGTTGTAGAACGTGATCGGTGTTTCCATGGGCGCGCGGGCCGCGAACCGGAACTCCAGCGGCGCACCCGCGGGCAGAGACAACGGCCCGTGCACCCCGGTACGGCCGAACGCGATGTCGCGCACGCCTTCGTGATCCTCGTACTCCTGCTCGGCCCTGGTCACGAACTCGACGGCCACCCGGGTGATCTCCTGCGCGACCGCCCCGCCCCGCAACCGGATCACGCCCTCCACCGTGCCCCCGGGCTGCACCCCCGGCGTGAACAACTCGGTCTCCACTTCGGCCCCGCCGACCCCGGCCGCCGCCAGCAACTTCTCGAACATGCTCCGCAGTCTCCCCGACCTCGCCGAACAAAACCTTGGCGTTCCCTTACGTTGTGGGCAACGCCATCTCGATCCCTTGTCCCGTACTTCTCCCGCGTCCGGAGCCGGTCGCGCTGCCGAACTCGGAATGCTCGACACGGCAGCATGTTCCGAGAGGCACACGGAAGCGGCCACGGCTCGAGCGGCGGCGGACTCCCGAGGGCGCGGCGGCCCACTTCGGGGTGCTGCGGTCGCGGAGCCGCGCTGCGCGGGCATTCAGCCGATACGAAAACGGCCCCGAGAACTGTCTCGGGGCCGAGGCGGGGCTTCGGGTCAGCCCGCGGCGGTGTCCGGGATGCGGACGGAGACGGAGGACGGGCGGCTGCCGCTGGGGACGCCCTTCTTCAGGCTGTGGGCGTAGACGTCGACGTACTCCTGGCCGGTGAGCCGCATCAGCTCGTACATGACCTCGTCGGTGACGGCGCGCTCGACGAAGCGGTTGCCGCCCATGCCTTCGTAGCGGGAGAAGTCGATGGGCTCGCCGAACTTGACGGTCACCTTCCTGCGGCGCCAGCGGAACGGCCCTGGCGGGCTCACCTCGTCGGTGCCGATGACCGCGACCGGGATGACGGGGACGCCGGTCTCCAGCGCCAGGCGGGCCAAGCCGGTCTTGCCCTTGTACAGGCGGCCGTCGGGGGAGCGGGTGCCCTCGGGGTAGAGGCCGACCAGACGGCCCTGGTCGAGCAGCTTGCGGGCGGCGTTCAGCGCGTCCTCGGCGGCGTCGGCGCCGCTGCGGTCGATGGGGTACTGACCCGTGGCGCTGAAGAAGAACTTCTGCAACCGGCCCTTGATGCCGGGCGTGGTGAAGTACTCGGCCTTGGCGAGGTAGTTGATTCGCCGCGGGCTCAGCAGCGGCGCGAACAGCCAGTCGGCGAAGGAGAGGTGGTTACCCGCCATGATGGCCGGCCCGTCCGCCGGAATGTTCTCCACACCTTCGACCGTCGGCCGGTTGTAGAGATGAATGAACGGTCCCAGCAGCACGAACTTCAGCAGCCAGTAGAACATGACGTCCTTCCCCCGGGACCGGGATAGTAGCGGGCACCTGCGTCAATTGCCGACTTTACCGCTGGTGCAAGATCACATCCAACCGCAGCGGCGAATCTCACCACACTTCGGCCCCGACGCCGAGCGATGGTACGCGTCGGCGTGTCGCGGCAGGCCGCGACGGCTCGCGGCGGCGGTGTCACCGGCTGGTCCGGGCGACGCGCGCGGACTTGCGCGCGTCCGAGGGCAGCGCGGCCCTGGCGAGGTCGGCGGCGCCGATCATGCCTGCGGCCTCGCCGAGTTGAGTGGTCCTGATGCGGGCCAGCGGCCGGTGCCCCGCGCCCGTGATCGCCCGCGCGTACTCCTCGCGCGCCTCGTCCAGGAACAGCGGCGCCGAACTGCTCACCCCGCCCGCGATCACCACCAGGTCCGGATCGAAGATGTCGCTGACGAACGCGAGCCCGAGCCCGAGCCAGCGCGCGAAGTCGGCCATCACCCGCACGGCGAGCGGGTCGCCGTCCTGCGCCGCGCCCGCGACCCGCCGTCCGGTCAGCGAGCCGGGATCGCGCGCCACGTCCCTGGCGAGCACGGAGCGCACGGTGTCGCTGGCCAGCATCTCGATCGCGGTCTCGGCCAGGGCGGTTCCGCTGCAGTAACGCTCCCAGCATCCGCGCTTGCCGCACGGGCAGGCCCGCCCTTGCGGAACCACCTGCAGATGACCCAGTTCCGGCGCGACGCCGTGCGTGCCCCGGTACAACTGGCCGTCGATGAGCAGGGCGGCGCCGATACCGGTGCCGATGGCGACGAGCACTACGTTGTGCCCGCCCGCGGCGGCGCCGAACCGGTACTCGGCCCACATCGCCGCGTTGGCGTCGTGCTCCAGGATCACCGGCAGTTCCAGTCGTTCGGTCAGGCGCTGGGCGACCGGGGCGTCCTGCCAGGGCAGGTGCGGGGCGAACCGGACGGTGGAGCGGTCGCCGTTGATGAACCCGGCGACCGCCAAGCCCACCGCGCCGATGGGATGCCTGCCGGACAGCTCGCGCACGGCCCGGTCCAGCGCGTCCTCCAGCGCTCGCGCGGAATGCGGCGTCGGCGCCTGGACCGTGTCCAGCACCTCGCCGCTGTCGTCGATCACCGACGCCCGAATGTTGGTGCCGCCGACGTCTATTCCGACGGTCAGCGATCGCGTACCGGCCATCTGCTGCGTCATACCTTGATCGTCACGGGTATGTCGACGTAACGGGGGCCGTCGTCGTCCCCGCGCCGGTCGTGGTGATGCGGCGCGCCGGTCTCCGGATCGGCGTCGGTGGGCATGACCGGTTCGACCGGCACCCCCGCCAGCGCTTCGCGCAGCACGGTGACGATCGCGGTGCCGTGATCGGCGATCGCGGCCAGCACCTCGTGGTGCTCACCGCGCACCAGCGCCGCGGCCGCGCACACCGGGCACCAGCTGCAGCTGGACCACTCGACCTGACCGTCGGCCGCGCGCCGCAGCACCGGCTCCACCCGCTCCAGCACCGCCTCGGCCAGCAGCTTCAGCTCCTCGGCGAACTCGGCGACACCGTCGGGCGCGGTGTGACCGCCGGCCTGCTCGCCCCTGGGCGAGTGCGGATCACCGGTCATGGCCGTGACTTTCGGACGCGTGCGCCCAGACCCGGGGATCGGGCCGGAAGCGGACCACCAGATATTCGTCCTCGAGTTCGGCGCCGTCGACCGTGCACCGCCGCAATACCGGCGCCAGGCGCACCCGGCGCCGGACACCGTCCGCTCCCACGATCAAATCGTCCTCCACTCGGCCAAGGCGCAACGTGGCGGCGTCGACCACCGGCAGGTGCATGCGCAGCGCGTACACCGACCGCAACCCGGTGCCGGATTCCAGGCGAACCAGCGGTTCGCCGGAACTCGCGTCGACCTCCGTCTGATTGTCGCTCAGCATAAGCGCAGCGTCCCCGGTGCCGCCCGCCGAGCCCATCGCGTCCGACAGCGCGGCCAGCGATTTCAGCCCGATCGGCTCGGGACCGGTGTGCTGCGCGATCACCACCGGAATATCCCGCATCGCGCTCCGCAACTCGGCGATGATGTCCGATTGCTCGCCGCGCCGGTTCGAATACCACTGCACCGCCGGATGTTCGGCCCCAGCGGGCGCCGCGAGATCGGGCAGCACCTTGTTCACCACCACCGCATCCAGCCGCAAGCCCAGCAGCGCCGCGGCGGAACGCACCCGCCGCGATTCGGCCACCGCCACCCGCTCGGCGAGGGTGACCAGCCGCGCGCCGGTGCGCCGGTGGTCGGCGAGCAGATCGCGAACCTCGGCGACCGCCTTGACGATTCGCTCCACCGTGGCCGCGAGCACGGCGCGCCGCAGGTCGGTGCCCGCGGCGCTCATCGCTCGCGCGTGCGGCGGCCAGATCCGTTCCACGTAACCGAGCAGGGTGCCTGGCGCGGTGACGATGCGCAGCATGTCCGCCGAGGGCGGGCAGTCGACGACGATCAGATCCCAGTCGTCCTCGGCGGCGAACTGGGCGATCTCCACCAGCATCAGCAGTTCCTGCACGCCGGGCAAACCGGTCAGCTCCGCCGGATCCAGCGCGCCGAGGTCGAAGCCGTGCTCGTGCCCGCGACCGGTGGAGACCAGACGCACCACGTCGCGGACCCGGTCCTCGAGCAGCGCGAGCGAATCGATCTCGATCACGTCCAGTCCGGGCAGCACGGTGGTGATACCGGTCACGGTGCCCGGATCGTGCGGGAAGCGGAAACCCAGCGCGTCGCCCAGCGAATGCGCCTGATCGAGCGAGGCGATCAGCACGCGACGGCCCGACCCTGCCTCGGCCATGGCGGTGGCGCAGGCGAGCGTGGTCTTGCCCACCCCGCCCTTGCCGATGAACAGCTCGACCCGGGTCTTGTGCGCGGTCAGCCTTCGACCCGTTTCTTCAGTTCCTTCAGCGCGGTATCGGTGATCACTTTCTCGGCCTTCCGCTTGAACATGCCGATCATCGGGATGTTCAGATCGACGGTCAGCGTATAGACGACTTCGGTGCCGCCGGGCCGATCGATCAACTCGTAGGTGCCGTTCTGCGCCTTCTGCAATTCGCCGCTGAGCAGCCGCCAGCTGACCGCCTTGCGGTCGGCGCGCCAGTCGTAGGACAGCACGTAGGTGTCCTTGACCACCCCGGCGTCCAGCACGAATCGCGCGGTCTTCGCCAAACCGTCCGGCCCGGTCTCCAGCACCTCGACCGACTTCGCCGCGGACACCCACTCCGGGTAGGACTCCAGATCGGCGATGACGGACATCACCTGCTGCGACGGGGCCTCGATGACGATCGATCTCTGGGTCCTGTCGGCCATGCGGACAGCGGTTCCTTTCAGCGTCGGTGCCGGTGGATCAAGGCTGGGGCGCGGGAGTGACACCGGCGGGACGGCCCGCCTCCAACCGGGACTTCAACTCGAACGACATGTTCTTGCCCGCGACCCGGCGCGCCCGGTTGGCGGCGGCCAGCTTGCCCGCGGGCAGCGGGGGCTGCGGCTCGGCGTGCAAGAAGTAGTGCAGGATCACCCCGTCGAGCGAAGGCTCCAGCCACACCTCCATGGTCCCGGTCAGCGCACCCGTCACCGACCAGCGGATACCCTTCTCGGCCCGATCCTCCCTGACCTCCAAGGCCAGGTCCGGCCACCAGCGGCGCCAATTGTTCGGCCCCGCCAGCAGCTCGGCCACGGCGGCACCCGATGCGGCGACGAAGGTCTGGTCTGCGACCTGGATACTGCTCACTCCGCTGAGCGTAGTAGATGCGACGCGGATCACCGCAGCAGCTGTCGCAGGCGCGCGCCCAGGCTGTCCCAGCGCCACTGCTGCTCGACGAACGCGCGTCCCGCCGCGCCCATCCGCGCGGCGGCGTCCCGGTCGGACAGGATCTCCACCAGGGCGTCGGCGATCTGCTGCACCGAACGGCCGTCCACCACACGGCCGGTCTTGCCTTCGATCACCGTCTCCGGCGCGCCGCCGGAATTGCCCGCGACCACCGGGACGCCCGACGCCGACGCCTCCAGGTAGACGATGCCGAGCCCCTCCACATCCAGCCCCGCGCCCCTGGTCCGGCACGGCATCGCGAAGACGTCCGCCAGCGTGTGATGCGCGGCCAGCTCACCGGACGGGACGCGGCCGGTGAACACCACGTCCTCGGTGACGCCCGCGGCGACCGCGAGGGCACGCAGCTTGTCCTCGAACGGACCGCCACCCGCGATCACCAGGACCGCGCCCCGCACTCGCTCACGGATATCGCGCATCGCCAGGATCAGCGCGTCCTGCCCCTTGCGCGGCACCAGCCGCGACAGGCACAGGATGGTCGGCCGGTCACCCAAGCCGTACCGGGCGCGCAGTTCGGCGCGCGCGGCGGGATCCGGGCGGAAGACCTCGGAGTCCACGCCGGGCGGCAGATACTCGAGCGCCGCGTTCGGGCCGAACGCGGAGGCGAACCGGCGGCGGGTGTAGCGGCTGACATAGGTGACCACATCGGTGTGCTCACCGATGGCCCGCAGCGCCTGCCTGCCGCCGGGCAGCATCGACCACCCGACCTCGTGCCCGTGGGTGCTGGCCAGAATGCGTTCGGCGCCCGCACGGCGCAGGGCGGGCGACATCAGCGCCAACGGCGCCGCCGCCCCGAACCACACCGTGTCGCACTGCTCGCCGCGCAACAGCCGCGCGGCGCGGCGCAGCACGAGCGGAGTCGGCAGCATCAGCGTGGTGGGATGGCGGACGACCTGGAACTTCTGCCCGGCGTCGAACTTCAGATGGCTGTCGCCGCGCCAGCGCGGCGCGTAGACCACCAGGTCGTCCGGCGGCAGTTCACCGGCCAGCGCCTGCAGATACGACTGGATACCGCCCGGCCGCGGCGGGAAATCATTGGTAACCAGCAAAGTTCGGGCCATGCGCAACAAAATACTGTGTTTGTTTGGCCGCGCCTTCGGCGCGGCGTGTTCGCGGCCCCTTTGTGGCTCGCGTCCGAGTGGCCGCCGCTTGCTCCTTCGTCGCTTGCGCGGCGGCCACTCGGACGCGAGCCGGGCCGCGAACGGCGGATGCTCGGTCTCGCTTCGCTCGGAAGACGTGGTCGCGGTGCGCTGGGCGCGTCCGGGATCCGAAGTCGGGACGCTGTGCGTGGGCGGTGTGGGTTGGACTGGTGGGTCACCGTGGGCGGGGGTAGTTGGATGTGTGCTCCGGCCGCGATCGGCGGGGGCTCGGTCTTGCTTCGCTCGGAAGGCGTCGCGGTGCGCGGGGCATGTCATAAGCCGAGGGCTCAGGCTGCGATGCATGGCGAAACCTCCGCCTGCGAAGAGGAAGGGTCGGGCCCATTCGGGTCGGCGGATCGGTGCGGGTGGTGTCGCGATTGCGTCATGTGTCCCACTCGGCGTGCGGGCCGTGCGGCGGCGGCAGACCGAAGGATGGGGTCACCGACCAAGGGAGCGGGGCGGCGCCGCGCGCGCCGACGATCGGAGCGGGGTCAGGCGGTTCGGGTGCGGAGCCACTCGCGCCAGTCGCCGACGAAGTCGGTGCGGGTGGTGCCGAGGACTTCGCGGAGGACGGCGTCTTCGGTGGCGGGGGTCTGTCTGCTCGCGGCGATGCGGCGGTAGAGCTCGACGAGGTGGGTTCGGTCGTACTTCTCGGCGACGAAGGCGCAGACCGACCAGGCCTTCTCGTAGGTGAAGGCGGCGTCGGGGCCGGAGAAGTCGGTGTCGGGCGGCAGGTCGTCGGGGATGCGACCGGCGTGGGCGTGCGCGGTGAGCGTGGGAGCGATGTCGGCGAACCGCTGGCCGTCGCGATGGTGCGCGGTGTACTCGGCGAAACCTTCCAGCATCCACAGCGGGGCGCCGTCGACGGTGTCGGCGCGAGCGGCGATGTGGGTCAGTTCATGCCGCAGCAGCGTGGCCATGCCCTCGGGATCGAGGCGGCGTCCGGTGTCGGGGCCGAACACGACCCGCTGGCCGGTCGGCTTGCTGCCCGGCGTGAACGGGTCGGCGACCGAGGCGGCGGCGACCTCGGCGGACAGCAGATCGGGCGAGCGCAGCAGGGCCGCGAATTCGGAAGGCGAGGAGGCGACGACGACGAGCGCCGATTGCGCCCAGCCGGGACCCCAGACGTCGGTCACCGCGGCGGTGGCGTCGGCGAGTTCGCGTTCCAGCACGTCGATCTCGATCCGCTGATCGGGATGCCCGACGATCAGCGATCGCCGCCCGTCTCCGGTCGGCACCTGGCGGGCGACGATCGATCCGAACGGCTCGACGATGCGCCGCACCTCCGCCAGCCTGGGATCGGCGGCCGCGGCCTGACCCACCGCCTCGGTCGCCCCCGGCTCCGCGGCCCGCAGCTCGGGGAGCACCGTGCTCGGCAACATGATCAGCGCCACGCACACGCCGGTGAGCGCCACCACCATCGCGACGGTGAGACAGAACTCGAATCGCCGCCGCGCCGACCACCACGCGCGCAGTCTTCGCATCCCGGTCATCGGCGCGCCCCGGCCGGGGACACGGCTGTGCCGCTCGCCGCGGCGATGCCGCGCCGACCGCGCGGCTGGCTCACCGTCGCCCGTCGCGGGTCGGTGGGGTGGTGGGTAACGCGGTGCCGCTGGTTGGCTCGCTCACGGCCTCTAGTATCGCCGAGCCGAATGGAACGGCGTCGAGCCCATGGGCGCGACCGCGACGGGCACGCCGAAGGTGGAGGCGTGCAGCATGAGTCCGTTGCCCGCGTAGATGCCGACGTGCGAGATGTCGGAGTAGAAGAACACCACGTCGCCGGGCTGCAGATCCTCCTTGGGCACGGGTGTGCCGTAGGTGGCCTGCTGCGAACTGGTCCTCGGCACGTTCTTGCCGACCTGCTTGAACGCCCACTGCACGAGACCGGAGCAGTCGAACTGGTCCGGACCGGTGGCGCCCCACACGTAGGGGTCGCCGACCCGCGTGAGCCCGGCCGCCAGCGCGCTGGTTCCGCTGCCGGGGACGAGGCCCTGCAAGAGGCTGTCGCGGTCGAAGCCGGGCGGGAACGGCGATCCGGCGAGGGCGGACTTGTCCTTTGCCGACAGCGTGCCCCAGGCCTGCACCACCTCGGCGATGGCGCCGCCGAGATCGCTGCGCTTGCGTTCCAGATCGATGCGCACCGCGTCGGCTTTCTGCGCGGCCGACCGGGCGGCGTCGGCGGCGGTGCGGGCCTCCGATTCGGCCGCGGTCGCGGCGTCGGTGGCCTTCTTGTAGTGCTCGAGCTGCGCGGAGGTCTGCGCGGACACCACGTCCAGCGTGGACATCTGGTCGAGCAGTTGCTGCGGTGAATCGCTGACCAGCACGGCGAACAGGCGATTGGTGCGGGCGCCCTGGTAGGCGGCGATCGCGGTGCGGTCGATGACCGGCTGATACCGGCGGACCTCGTCCTTGGCCCGGTTCACCAGGTCGGTGCTGGCGGCCAGCCTGGCGTCGGCGTCACGCCGGACCGCGAGCTTCGCCTCCAACTCGGCTTCCGCGCCGAGCGCCTGCTGGTTGAGCTGTTCGGACTGACGAGACAGGTCGATCATCCGCTGTACGGCTTCGCCGGCGGTCGTGGGGAGCGCCACCGGATCCGCTCCGGCCGGGCCGCCGCCGTAGAGACAAGCGGCGAGGAATCCGGCTGCCAGCGTTCCTGCGACCAGACGTTTGGTCTGCTGTCCCCGGTGATGTACAGCCACAGCCCGCGGTGCCCCGTTCTCCTCGTGAAGCTTTCGGCGAACCCCGAGGTTTGCTCCGGGCGAACCCGGGGTAATCGGTCGAAGGTCTCGGTTAGGTTACGGAACGGCCCGTGTCGATGTCCAGCAGAGAACGAATTGATCACAGGGCCGTGGTGCGGTCGGGCCGCGGCGTCGCGGCCCGACCGGCTGCTCAGAAGCGGCGCGCGCCCGCGATCGGCATGGAGGAGATTGGCGCCACCTTCACCGGCTGGCCCGAGGTCGACGCGTGCACGACGTTGCCGTCACCGGCGTAGAGGCCGGAGTGGCCGCCGCCGTAGAACGACACCAGGTCGCCCGGCCGGAGGTCGTCGAGCGACACGGGGCTGCCTGCGGCCAGCTGGGCGCCGCTGGTGCGGGGGAGTTCGACACCCGCCTGGCGGTAGGACCACTGGACCAGGCCGGAGCAGTCGAAGGCGTCCGGGCCCGCCGCGCCGTAGACGTACGGCGAGCCGACCTTGCTGAGCGCGGCGTCCAGCGCGACGTCGCCGGAAGACTTGGGTGCCACGAAGGGCAGGGGAGCGGGGCCGGGCAGCTCGAGGCCGGGCAGGCCCGGCGGAACCGGCAGCTCGTTCGGAACGTCGAAGGTGCCCACGCCGGGGATGGTCACCGGCTGGGCCGACGCGGGTGCTGCGGGCAGCAGGAACGCGCCGATGGTGGCAGCGCCGACGGCCCCGGCGGCAACGGCGCGCTTCGCCTGACGCTTGGCGGCGTTGGTCGTCATGATGCGGTACTCCCAATCTGCCTCACGACGCCGCACCCGGTGGTGCCGCGGACTTCGTCGGCGCCGCACCGTTCGGCGCGGCGGACTCCGTGAGGTCTCAGGAAGGTTACGAATACATCACGGTCGTTTGTAAAGCCGCGGCAAAGCGAAAAGGGCTTGCTCAACAATTTCGGTGGCTAATGGGTGTGAGATATGTCCCAGCGAATCACGAAAAGATAACGACGCGGAATGCGTAGGGATATGTGCGCCCGGGTGGGGTCGCGAGGCGGGACGGACCAGCCTTCCGCCCGGGGTGCGGATGTGCGGCATTTCGCCAGCTAGAAGCGGTTTACTCGCCGTAGGATCCGGTATGGTCGCCGGTTCGTACACCGTAGAGCCGACCGGCGGCGACACGCCCGGCCGTGCCGGCTCGCGTTTCACCGGACGCGCGGCAATGTTTGATACAGTTTTCGACCTTATGTGATCTGGGTCTCTTTTTCGATTTTCTAGATCAATTCCCGGGTATCGCCTCCGAATCCGCACGGTGTTATTCGGACATTTCGTGGCGTCTCCGCGCGTCCGGTTCCTGTCGGACCGTCGCTCTACGCTGCTGGCCGTGTCCGAACCCGTGCCGCGCCCTGCCGCCAAGCAGCTGGCCTTCGACGAGCTCGACACCCCGTTGTACGACACGACTTTCGTGGTCGTGGACCTGGAGACCACCGGGACCAGTCCGGGAGCCGACGGCATCACCGAGATCGGAGCGGTGAAGGTGCGCGGCGGGGAGGTGCTCGGCGAGTTCGCGACGCTGGTCAACCCGGGTCGGGCGATTCCGCCCGCGGTCGTGCACGTCACGGGCATCACCACCGCGATGGTGTACGCCGCGCCGCGCATCGAGGCGGTGCTGCCCGGCTTCCTGGAATTCGCCGCGGGCGCGGTGCTGGTCGCGCACAACGCCAGGTTCGACATGGCGTTCCTGCGCGCCGCCGCGGCGCAGTGCGACACCGCATGGCCGCCCGCGCAGGTGCTGTGCACCGTGAAGCTGGCGCGGCGGGTGCTCGGACGGGACGAGGCGCCCTCGGTGCGGCTGGGTTCGCTGGCCCGGCTGCTCGGCGCCACCACCCAGCCGACGCACCGGGCGCTGGAGGACGCCCGCGCGACCGTCGACGTGCTGCACGCCCTGATCGCCCGGGTCGGGAACCAAGGCGTGCACAGTCTCACCGAGCTGCTCGACTATCTGCCCGACGTCACACCCCGGCAGCGCTCCAAACGCGCCCTCGCGGCCGATCTCCCCGCCGCTCCGGGGGTGTATCTGTTCCGGGGGCCTTCCGATGAAGTCCTATATATAGGCACGGCTGTGAACTTGCGCCGTCGCGTCCGCAATTACTTCACCGGTTCGGAGACCCGGGGGCGGATGAAAGAGATGGTGTCACTGGCCGTTCGGGTCGACCACGTGGTGTGCGCGCACGCGCTCGAGGCGGGGGTGCGCGAACTTCGGCTGCTGGTGGCGCACACCCCGCCCTACAACCGCCGGTCGAAATTTCCCAAGCGCGCCTGGTGGCTCACTCTCACCGACGAGCCGTTCCCGCGCTTCTCGGTGGTGCGGGAGTCGGGCGCGGCCGCGCTGGGGCCGTTCCACTCCCGCAACGACGCCGCCGACCTGGGCGTGATCATCGCCGAATTCACCGGGTTGCGCACTTGCACGGCACGGCTGTCCCGAAAGGCGGTGCACGAGTGCCCGCCCGCTCTGGTCGGCGGGTGTCCGGCGGGCTCCGGCGGGAAGCGGTTGAACATGACGCAGTACGCCGCGGCGCCCGCGCTCGTGCGCGCGTTGTTCGCCGGGTACAGCGACGCGCCGATTCGCCTCATGCTCGATTGCATCGAAACCCATTCGCGCGCTGAGCGTTTCGAGGCGGCCGCGCGGCTGCGCGATCGTGCCGCGCGCGTGGTGCGCGCGCTGCGGCGCACCCAGCGACTGGCCGCGGTGGCGCGCATCGCCGAACTGATCGCCGCGCATCCCGACGGCGACGGCGGGTGGGAGTTCGCGGTCATCCGGTACGGCCGCCTCGCCGGCTCCGGCACCGCGGCGCGCGGTGTGCCGCCGATGCCCATCGTGGAGCAGATCGCCGCCGCCGCCGAAACCGTGGTTGCGGCCACTCTGCCGAACCCCGGCGCGCTGCCGGCCCTCGGCCCGCACCTGCCGGACCACACATGGACTCCGGTCGAGGACGCCCCGCCGTTACGCGGCGCGTCCCCGGAAGAAGTGGCGCTGGTCGCCCGCTGGCTGGCCCGGCCGGGGGTGCGGATCGTGCGGACCACGGACGGTTACCACGAGCCGATGTATGGCGCGGCACGCTGGCTGGGCTGGGCGGAACTGGCCGACGCCGCGGTCCGCGCCCAACCGACCGAGCAGGGCTATCTGGACCGCTTAGGCTGAGCGTCATGATTACCGCGATCGTCTTGATCCACGCCGACAACGGCCGTATCCCGGAGACCGCGCAGGCGGTCGCGGACACCGACGGCGTCGCCGAGGTCTACTCCTGCGCGGGCGACGTGGACCTGATCGCGATCGTGCGGGTGCGCGACCACGAGCAGATCGCCGATGTGGTGACCGGCCGGATCGACAAGACCCCTGGTGTCCTGCGCACCACGACGCACATCGCGTTCAAGTCGTATTCCCGCGCCGAGGTGGAGGCCGCTTTCTCGCTCGGGGAGTAGTTCTCCACCGGGCGGCGCCAGGCCGGGCGTCAGTTGTCGCCGAGCGTCTGCGTCAGCTTCGCCCAGCGCTCCAGCAGCGCGGTGGCGGCGCCCGTGTCGATCGCCTCGGCCGCGCGCTCGACGCCCGCCGCCAGCGCGGCGTGCAGGTCCGCGTCCGGATCGCCCACGCCGCGCGACCAGTCGTAGGCGACGATGGCGGCCGCCGAATTCACCAGCACCGCGTCCCGCGCCGCGCCGCCGCGACCGGCGAACACGTCGCGGGCAACGCCCGCGTTCACTTCGGCGTCCCCGCCGCGCAGCGCGTCCAGATCGACCCGGGGGATACCGATGCGGGTCGGATCGATGGTGGCCCGGCGCGTCCGTCCGCCCGACACGATCCACGCCTCGGTGGTGTCCGAGGTGGTGATCTCGTCCAAGCCGTCGTTGCCGCGCACCACCAGCGCGCTCGCGCCGCGTTCGGCGAACACGCCCGCGATCACGGGCAGCAATTCGGTGAAGGCGCAGCCGACCAGACCGGCGCGCGGCTGCGCGGGATTGGTCAGCGGACCGAGCACGTTGAAGACGGTCGGGATGCCGATCTGGCTGCGCGCCGCACCCGCGTACTTCAGGGCGGGATGGAACACCGCCGCGAAGCAGAACCCGATGCCGGCTTCGCGCACGCAGCGCGCCACCGACTCCGGACCGAGCGCGAGCTTCACGCCCAGCGCCTCCAGCACGTCGGCGCCGCCGCTCTTGGAGGACGCGGCCCGATTGCCGTGCTTGACCACCGGCACCCCGGCCGCGGCCACCACGATCGAGGACATGGTGGAGATGTTCACCGAACCCGACCGGTCACCGCCGGTGCCGACGATGTCGACCGCGTCGCCATCGATCCGCACCAGCCGCGCGTGCTCGAGCATGCCGGTGGCCAGGCCGGTCAGCTCGGCGGGCGTGGGGCCCTTGATCTTCATGGCGACGCCGAAGGCGGCGATCTGCGCGGGGGTGGCGTTGTCGGACATGATCTCGCTCATCGCCCACGCCGTGTCGTCCGCGGCCAAGTCGCCACCGTCGGCGAGGGTTCCCAGCACCTGGGGCCAGCTGCGCACGCTCATTCCACACTCCCGTCACACTGGTCGCGACCTGTCCCGGCACACCGGTCCGCGCACCAGTTTGTCCGCAGAGCAGCCTAGTGCGCGACCGGTTATGCCGGGGCGTGTGGTGCGGAGCCGGGTTGCAAGGCGTCCCATCCGTCGGCGATGCCGTCGTGGCGCTGGGCCAGCCCGGCCATCCGGGAGCGCTCCTGGGAGCAGTGCAGGGCGTCGAGGATCTGGACGCGCCGCAGGATCACCGTCTCGAACTCGTCGGCGCCGGGGCCGCCGACCCGCGGCGCGGGGGAGTAGCCGTCCTGCGCGGCGATCGCGCAGACGGCCTGCACGTGCCGGGCCGGGATGCGCAGGTGGTGGCGCAGCACCGCGGGCGCGTCCGGCGTCAGATCGGTCGCGCGCGCCAGCGCGGCCGAACACGCCTCCGCGTCGTCGAAGCCGGACGCGACCACGACCAGATCCGCCCGGTCCGGGTCGAGCGCGGCCTGCCGGTCCCGCCGCAGCAGCCGCCGCAGTCGCGGTGTCACCTTCATCTCAGCTTCTCCTTACCCTCGCCTGTCATGCTGACCGGGCGCTCGTCCGCGCGCGGCTCGCGTACCGAGCTCGTCACCGCCCCCCGCCTGGTCGGGAGCCCGTCCTCGCCTGCGTTTTCCGACACGGAGGAACGAGTTTCGTACCCGGCTACGGCCGTCGTACTACGACGAGTCATACTTACCCCCGTGACGACCGCAGTAGGGACCCCAGGATCGGCCATTACCCAGCGTGTGCATTCGCTGAACCGGCCCAACATGGTCAGCGTCGGTACCATCATCTGGCTGTCGAGCGAGCTGATGTTCTTCGCCGGCCTGTTCGCGATGTACTTCGTCGCCCGCGCCCAGGCGCACGGTAACTGGCCGCCGGAGCCGACCGAGCTGAATCTGAAGCTCGCAGTGCCGGTCACGACCGTGCTGGTCGCGTCGTCGTTCACCTGCCAGATGGGCGTGTTCGCCGCGGAGAAGGGCGACGTGTTCGGCCTGCGCCGCTGGTACGTCATCACTCTGATCATGGGCGCGTTCTTCGTCGGCGGCCAGGGCTACGAGTACATGAACCTCGTGCACGAGGGCACCTCGATCTCCAGCAGCTCCTACGGCTCGGTGTTCTACATCACCACCGGCTTCCACGGTCTGCACGTCATCGGTGGTCTGATCGCGTTCGTGTTCCTGCTGGCGCGCACCAAGGTCAGCAAGTTCACCCCGGCGCAGGCCACCGCGGCGATCGTCGTCTCCTACTACTGGCACTTCGTCGACATCGTGTGGATCGGGTTGTTCGCCACGATCTACTTCGTCCGCTGATCGTGGACGCCGCGCCGCTCAGCGGGCGCGGTGCGACCCAAGATCCTTCGCACAAGTCGGTTCCGTCTACTCCAAAGGGACACAGATGAGTTCATCGCCCCCGTCAGCGCCAGAGCCCGCCAGCCCCGGGAACGGCCAGGCCAGCAAGACGCGCAGGCAGCGCCGCGTTCGCCGTCGCATCGCGGGCGGGCTTGCGCTGCTGGTGGGCCTCGTCGGAGCAGGCTTCCTGGCATCGGCCCTCACACCGGACCCGCAGCGCGCCACCGCGAACGAGGACCAGTCCGCGCTCATCCGCGAGGGCCAGCAGCTCTACGAGACGTCCTGCATCACCTGCCACGGCGCGAACCTGCAGGGTGTCGCCGACCGCGGTCCCAGCCTGATCGGCGTCGGCGAGGCCGCGGTCTACTTCCAGGTGTCCTCCGGCCGCATGCCGATGGCCCGCAACGAGGCCCAGGCGCAGCGCAAGCCGCCGAAGTTCGACGCCCACCAGACCGACGCGCTGAGCGCGTACGTGGCCTCCAACGGCGGCGGTCCGACCGTCGTCCGCGACGCCGACGGCCAGGTCGCCCAGGAGTCGATGCGCGGCGACGACATCGCCCGCGGCTCCGAGCTGTTCCGGATGAACTGCGCGTCCTGCCACAACTTCACCGGACGCGGCGGCGCGCTGTCCTCCGGTAAGTTCGCGCCGCCGCTGGAACCGGCGAGCGAGCAGCAGATCTACGCGGCGATGCTCACCGGCCCGCAGAACATGCCGAAGTTCTCCGACCGCCAGCTGAGCGCGGAGGAGAAGCGCGACATCATCGCCTACGTCAAGAACGCGACCGAGGAACACAGCCCCGGCGGCTGGGATCTCGGCGGGTTCGGTCCCGCGACCGAGGGCCTGGCCATCTGGGTGGTCGGCATCACGCTCGTCGTCGGCGCCGCGATGTGGATCGGATCCAGGTCATGAGCAATAGCGAGAAGGAGCGAGACGACATGGGTCGGCCGGATGAGGGCCACGACGCGCAACTGTCGAAGGAGCAGTCGGTGAACGCCACCCCGGCGGAGCCCACCGAGGCCGACCTCGACAAGATGTCGCGCGACGAGCTGGTCAAGCTCGGAACCGAGCGCGACGGCGTCGACGTCGCCTACCGCCGCGAGCGCTTCCCGATCCCCGGCACCCGGGCGGAGAAGCGGGCCGAGCGCGCGGTCACCTTCTGGTTCGCCGTGTCCGGCATCGCGGCCGCGGCGCTGGTCGGCGTGTTCCTGTTCTGGCCGTGGGAGTTCAAGGGCAAGGACGAGGAGGGCCACGGGCTCTACTCGCTGTTCACCCCGCTGGTCGGCCTGACTTTCGGCATCTCGGTGCTGGTCATCGGCATCGCGGTGGTGCTGATCCGCAAGCTGTTCATTCCCGCCGAGCTCTCCATCCAGGAGCGGCACGACGGTCCTTCGCCCGAGGTCGAGCGCCGCACGCTGGTCGCCGAGCTGCAGGACGCGCTGGATACCTCCACGCTGGGACGCCGCAAGATGATCACCCGCACCGCGGGCGCGGGCGTCGGCGTGCTCGGCATCGGCGCGCTGCTGGTGTTCGTCGGCGGTCTGGTCAAGAACCCGTGGGCCAAGGGCGACAAGTCGCCGCTGTGGGTCTCCGGCTGGACTCCGGACTACCCGGGCGAGACCATCTACATCCGCCGCGACACCGGTCGCCCGGAGGACGTGGTGCTGGTGCGTCCGGAGGATCTGGACGCGGGCGCCATGGAGACGGTGTTCCCGTGGAAGGAGAAGTGGCGCGGTGACGAGCACGCGACCTTGCAGTCGCTGCGCGGCATCCGCAACGCCGTCATGCTGATCCGCCTGCGCACCGAGGACGCGCAGAAGGCGATCAAGCGCAAGGGTCAGGAGAGCTTCAACTACGGCGACTACTTCGCCTATTCGAAGATCTGCACCCACCTCGGCTGCCCGACCTCGCTGTTCGAGCAGCAGACCAACCGGATCCTCTGCCCCTGCCACCAGTCGCAGTTCTCCGCGACCGAGTGGGGCAAGCCGGTCTTCGGTCCCGCCGCTCGCGCGCTGCCGCAGCTGCCGATCACCGTCAACGCTGAGGGCTTCCTGGTCGCCAACGGCGACTTCATCGAGCCGCTCGGCCCGGCCTACTGGGAGCGCCGTTCATGAGTCCTTCAGTCGCAGCCCAAGCCAGCGAGGCGGACGAGCGCTACCGCGCCGCCGCCTTCGTGAAGCGGTCGATCAACAAGGTCTTCCCGACGCATTGGTCGTTCCTGCTCGGCGAGATCGCGCTCTACAGCTTCATCATCCTGCTGCTGTCGGGCGTCTACCTGACCTTGTTCTTCGACCCGTCCATGAGCGAGGTCGTCTACAACGGCGCATACCAGCCGCTGCGCGGCGTGACCATGTCGCGCGCCTACGAGACCGCGCTGAACATCACCTTCGAGGTCCGCGGCGGTCTGTTCGTCCGGCAGGTGCACCACTGGGCGGCGCTGCTGTTCGCGGCGTCGATCATCATCCACCTGTTCCGGATCTTCTTCACCGGCGCGTTCCGCAAGCCGCGTGAGGCGAACTGGGTGATCGGCTCGTTGCTGCTGATCCTGGCGATGTTCGAGGGCTTCTTCGGTTACTCGCTGCCCGACGACCTGCTGTCGGGCACGGGCCTGCGGGCCGCGTTCGGCGGTATCACGATGAGCATCCCGATCATCGGCACCTGGATGCACTGGCTGATCTTCGGCGGTGACTTCCCCGGCGACATCATCATCCCGCGGCTCTACATCGCGCATGTGCTGTTGTTCCCGGGCATCATCCTGGCGCTGATCGCGGCGCACGTGGCGCTGGTGTGGTATCAGAAGCACACGCAGTTCCCCGGCCCCGGCCGCACGGAGAACAACGTGGTCGGCGCCCGGATCGTGCCGGTGTTCGCCGCCGACCAGGGCGCGTTCTTCGCCTTCACCCTCGGCATCGTGGGCATCATGGGCGGCGTGTTCCAGATCAACCCGATCTGGAACCTGGGTCCGTACAACCCGTCGCAGGTCTCGGCGGGTTCGCAGCCGGACTTCTACATGATGTGGACCGACGGCATGGCGCGTTTGATGCCGCCGTGGGAGCTGTACCTGGGCCGCTACACGGTGCCCGCGGTGTTCTGGGTCGCGCTGATCATGGGTCTGGTGTTCGCGGTGCTGATCGCCTACCCGTGGATCGAGAAGCGGCTCACCGGCGACACCAGCGCGCACCACAACCTGCTGCAGCGTCCGCGTGACGTCCCGGTCCGGACCGCGATCGGCGCGATGGCCATCGCGTTCTACCTGGTGCTGACGCTGTCGTGCGTCAACGACATCCTCGCGCTCAAGTTCGACATCTCGTTGAACGCGACCACCTGGATCGGCCGCATCGGCCTGCTCGTCGCCCCGCCGGTGGCGTACTACCTCACCTACCGGTTCTGCATCGGCCTGCAGCGCAGCGACCGGGCGGTGCTCGAGCACGGCATCGAGACCGGCGTGATCAAGCGCTTGCCGCACGGCGAGTACATCGAGGTGCACCAGCCGCTCGGCCCGGTCGACGACCACGGCCACCCGATCCCACTGGAGTACCAGGGCGCGCCCGTGCCGAAGAAGATGAGCAAGCTGGGTTCGGCCGGCAAGCCCGGCACCGGCAGCTTCCTGCGGCCCGACCCGCAGGAGGAGAGCGATCGGCACTTCGAGATCGAGCACGCCGAGGAGCACAAGCAGCTGAAGGTGCTGCAGCAGGCGCAGGAGGCGGCGAACGGCAAGCACGGCCACTGACGCCCCCTTACGCCGACGGCCCCGAGTCGATCACGACTCGGGGCCGTCACGCGTCATGCCGCCGTTGTCACAGGCGTGGCGCCGCGCGGCGGGCGGCTTCGATGGCCTCGAACTTGGCGAGATTGTGCCGGGCATCGGCGAGCGCGTCGTGCGCGTCCGGCGGGATCGGCGGCAGCTCGGGACGGCCGTGCGCCTCCCAGTGCTGGCGCAATTCGTTGGTGTAGCGCGGCAGCGCGTTGGGCAG
This sequence comes from Nocardia implantans, assembly GCF_035544775.1. Classification (NCBI taxonomy): domain Bacteria; kingdom Bacillati; phylum Actinomycetota; class Actinomycetes; order Mycobacteriales; family Nocardiaceae; genus Nocardia; species Nocardia implantans. The sequence continues at coordinate 711,090 of NZ_JAYKYQ010000002.1, forward strand.
GTCGACCATCGAACCCCACAACTGGCACAGGGCGACGTGATCGTAGGCCGACACCCAGGCCCACAGTTCCGGTTGCACGGTCGGCCGCGGCACCAGGAACGCGTACAGCTCGTCGCGGATCTGGGCGCGGCTGCGCCACAGCGGCGAAGCAGGCGAAGGCAGTTGGGGCAGCACGAATTTGCGCACCCAAGGCCCCGCACGCCCGGCGTCGAACTCGGTGGACACCGCGTAGTACTCCCGGCCGTCCTCGCAGACGACGCCGATGGAGACCAGATCGATGGTCACTCCGTCTTCGATGAATTCGCAGTCATAAAAATATCGCAAGCACTGTGCCTCTCTGATATCTCCGTCGGCCGGAAGTTCGACCGCAATGGGGGCGTTGCCGATGTTCTCGATCGCACTGGAACCATACGGGTCGCGCGAGGTGGCGCCACCTACCGGGCAGAACCCATTCACCCTGGGTGGAGCGATTCCACCCCTGGGACTGGGTGTCCCCACAGGGTCTGCGGTCCGTAAGCTGAAGTCGTGAACTGGACCGTCGACGTACCCATCGATCGCCTGCCGGAACTGCCGCCGCTGCCCGTCGAGCTGCGCAGGCGGTTGGACGACGCGCTGGCGCGCCCCGCGCTGCAGCAGCCGTCCTGGGACCCGGAGCAGGCGGCCAAAATGCGCACCGTGCTGGAGAGCGTCCCGCCGATCTGCGTGCCCGCCGAGGTGGAAGAGCTGCGCGGGCAGCTGGCCGAGGTCGCCCGCGGTGAGGCATTCCTCCTGCAGGGCGGTGACTGCGCGGAGACCTTCGCCGACAACACCGAGCCGCACATTCGCGGCAACATTCGTACGCTGCTGCAGATGGCGGTGGTGCTCACCTACGGTGCCAGCCTGCCGGTGGTGAAGGTCGCGCGGATCGCGGGCCAGTACGCCAAACCGCGCTCGTCGGACACCGATGCGCTCGGACTCAAGTCCTACCGCGGCGACATGGTGAACTCGCTGGTCGCCGACGCGGCGCTGCGCGAGCACGACCCGTCGCGCCTGGTCCGGGCCTACGCCAACGCGAGCGCCGCGATGAACCTGGTGCGCGCGCTGACCGGTGCGGGCATGGCCGACCTGCACAAGGTGCACGACTGGAACCGCGACTTCGTGGCCAAGTCGCCCGCGGGCGCCCGCTACGAGGCGCTGGCCGAGGAGATCGACCGCGGCCTGGCGTTCATGACCGCGTGCCGGGTCAACGACCCGAGCCTGAAGTCGGCCCGCATCTACGCCAGCCACGAAGCGCTCGTGCTGGACTACGAGCGCGCCATGCTGCGCCTGAGCGAGAACGCGATCGGCGAGCCGGTGCTCTACAACCTGTCGGCGCACTTCCTGTGGATCGGCGAGCGCACCCGCCAGCTCGACGGCGCGCACATCGCGTTCGCGGAACTGCTCGCCAACCCGATCGGCCTGAAGATCGGCCCGTCCACCACGCCCGAGCAGGCCGTGGAGTACGTCGAACGGCTCGACCCGAACAACGAGCCCGGCCGGCTGACCATCGTGTCGCGCATGGGCCACAGCAAGGTCCGCGACGTGCTGCCGCCCATCATCGAGAAGGTGCAGGCCACCGGTCACCAGGTGATCTGGCAGTGCGACCCGATGCACGGCAACACGCACGAGGCGTCCACCGGCTTCAAGACCCGCCACTTCGACCGCATCGTCGACGAGGTGCAGGGCTTCTTCGAGGTGCACCACGCGCTCGGCACGCATCCCGGCGGCATGCACATCGAACTCACCGGTGAGGACGTCACCGAATGCCTCGGCGGCGCCCAGGACATCTCCGACCTCGATCTGTCCGGCCGCTACGAGACCGCCTGCGACCCGCGGCTGAACACCCAGCAGTCGCTGGAACTGGCGTTCCTCGTGGCCGAGATGTTGCGCTGAGTTCCGCACGGCGATCGTCGGAAAGGTAGGCGCGTGGGCGCCTGCCTTCCCGCGGAGCCGTGATCAGGGCAGAGCGACGATGGTGACGGTGTCGCCCGCCTCGAGGTTGACTCCGATCGCGGGGGTCTGCGAGACCACCAGGGAGCTGTCCGCGCGCGCCAACTGCTTCACCTCGACCTGCAACCCCAGGCTCTCCAGCTTCGCGCGGGCGTTGGCCACGGTCCATCCGCGGACGTCGGGCATCTTCAACGCGTTGGAGATCAGCAGGACGACGCCGTCGCCGGACTGGATGGTGGCGCCCGCGCCCGGCTGGGTGCCGATGGCCTTGTCCGCCTCGACGCTGCGGTCGAACTGCGGTTTCGTCTCGCGGATCGCGATGCCGGCGGCGGCGAGGACCCTGGTGGCTTCCTCGGTGGACTTGCCGCGGACGTCGGGGACCTTCACCGGCTGGGATCCCTTGCTGCGGTAGACCTTCACCTGCGCGCCGAGGGGCAGCACGGTGCCCGGTTTCGGCTCCACCCTGGCAACCGATCCCTTGGGCGCGGTGCTGCCTTCTTCGCCCGCGTCGACCGGTTGCAGGCCGTTGTCCCGGATCAGCTGGTTGACCTTCGACACCTGGTCACCCGCTTTCACGTCCGGCACCTTGGGCTTGCCGTTGGAGACCAGGACGGCGACCGTCGACCCTTTGGTGATCTTGGATCCGGCCGAAGGGTCGCTGCCGACCACGCCGCCGACCGGGATCGTGTCCGACGCCTTCTGCCTGATCTCGGTCTCGAATCCGGCGTTCTGCAGGGTGGCGACCGCCTTGTCGGTGTCCAGCCCGGCGATCGGCGGCACCGCCGTGTAGCGGCCGACCCCGAGCCACCAGCCGCCGACGCCGACCAGCAGGGTGAGAACCGCGACGACGGCCACCCACACCCACACCGTGCGCCGGGAGCGGTTGAGGTCGTCGGCGTAGGGCGGATACGGCGGTGCGGGGTGCGCTTGACGCACCGGTTGCGGGTCGTAACCCTCCAGCGCGTTGTGCTCGAGACGAGGACGCTGGGCGGTGACCACTTTGGTGTGCTGCACCGGCTGCGGTGGATGGGCCGACGCACCGGCCGAGCCGGGCCGGTCGTCCGGCGGAACGGCTCGGTAGCCGGCGCTGAGATGCTCGGCGGAGTCCTGCGGCGCGGGCACCCGGTAGGCGGGCAGCCGTAGCTCGGCGCCGATCAGCCGCAGCGCGGCCGCCATCTCGTTCGCGTCGGCGAACCGGTGGCCGGGTTCGCGCGCGGTCGCCTTCGCGACCAGATCGTCGAACTCCGGCGGCACCCCGGAGATGAACCCGCTCGGGCTGGGCACATCGTTCTCGATGCGTTGATAGGCCACCGAGATCGACGTGTCACCGGTGAACGGAACCCGGCCGGTCAGCATCTCGAAGATCAGCACGCCGAAGGAGTAGACGTCGCTGCGCGAGTCGGCGGAGCCGCTGGTCACCTGCTCGGGCGACAGATAGGCGGCGGTGCCGAGGATGACGCTCGCCGAGGTGGTGTTCGCCGCCGCCACCGCGCGCACCAAACCGAAATCGGCGATCTTCACCTCGCCCGCGTCGGAGATCAGCACGTTCTCCGGCTTGATGTCGCGGTGCACCAGCCCGGCCGAATGCGCGACGCCGATCGCCGCGAGCACCGGTTCGGCGACCGCGCGCACCGCGTGCGGCGGCATCGGGCCGCGCTCGCGCAGCAGCTCGCGCAGCGTGCCGCCCTCCACCAGCTCCATGATCAGGAAGGGGTGGTCGCCGTCGACGCCCTGGTCGTACACCGCGACCAGCGAAGGATGCTTGAGTTTGGCGACCGCGCGCGCCTCGAACTCGAATCGGGACAGGAACTGGGGGTCGCCCGCGAACTTCGGGTCCATCACCTTGATGGCGACCGGCCGGTCCAGGCGGGTGTCGACCCCGCGGAAGACCATCGACATTCCGCCGCGGGCGATCGGCGCATCGATCCGATAGCGCCCTTCCAGCATCTGGCCGATCAAGAGAAGTCCTCCGGCTTTCACAAGTCAGCCGCTCCGTGCGGCCCCCACGATGGTATCGACTCGCACCACCCCGGGTGTCTCACGACGTGCGGCGGGGGACCGTCTACCGTTGTGCGGGTGAGTGCATTTCCCTGCAGTGACGACGTCCTTCCGCAGTCGGTGCCCCTGGTGTCGCTGCCGGAGGTGGCCGAGCGACTCGGGCTGGTGGTGACCCGGGTGCACCAGATGCTGCGCGACCACCAACTGATCGCCGTCCGCAGAGCGGGCGTGGCGGGCGTGCCCGAGCGATTCTTCGACGACACCGGCGCGGTCGTGAAAGCGCTGCCCGGCCTGATCACCGTGATGCGCGACGCCAAATACACCGACGAAGAGATCCTGGAGTGGATCTTCACCGACGACGACAGCCTGCCCGGCAAGCCGATCGACGCCCTGCACGGGCCACTGGCCCGCGAAGTGCTGCGCCGAGCCGCCGCCGAGCCGTTTTAGTTCGGCCGCGACTTCGTCGCGGCGTGTTCGCGGCCCTCTTGTGGCTCGCGTCCGAGTGACCGCCGCTTGCTCCTTCGTCGCTTGCGCGGCGACCGCGCACACGCGAGCCGGGCCGAGAACGGAACAGGCTCGGTCTCGCTTCGCTCGAAAGTCGTATTGCGGTGCGCTGGGCGCGTCGGTAGCGGAATGCGCTGTCCGTCGCATGCGGGTCTGGAGTGACTGGTCTGCGTGATGACCTTGCTGGTCTGGGCTTCGCTCGAAGCCGGTGTCGCATGGGCGGGGCCGCCGTCAGCGGGCGAGGCGGTCGCGGAGGGTGGCGGTGGTGAATTCGGTGGCGGCTATGCGGAGGCGGTGGTGGCGGGGGACCACCGCGCGGTGGTCGAAGACGGCGTAGTCGCTGCGTTCGATGTGGTGCAGGATGTCGGCGTACAGGGTTGCCGCGGTGCGGATGGCGGGGCGTACTCGCGGTTCGAGCAGGTCGATGCCCGGTTCGGCGCGGCGGTAGAGGTCGCGGTTGACCGCGATGAGGTGGGCGAGGGCGCGGCGGACGCGCGGATCGGTGCGGCCGGTGCGGCGGCACTCGAACAGCAGCTCCTCGTCGACGCCGAACGCGGCGATGGCATCGGCGGGCAGGTAGACGCGGTCGCGGTCGAGATCCTCCGCCACGTCGCGCAGGAAGTTGGTCAGCTGGAACGCCTCGCCCAGCGCGGCGGCGGCGGGCTCGGCCGCGGACACCGGGACGACCGTGCCGAGCACCGGCAGCAGCTGCAAACCGATCGCGGCCGCCGAACCCCGCATGTATTCACGCAGCTGCGCCATGGTGCCGTAGCGGTTACGGAACGTGGGCGCGCCCGGCGCGTCCATCCGCATGGAATCCAGGAACGTCCAGAAGTGCTGGGGGGCAATGCCGTAACGGTGGATGGTGTGGGTGACGGCGGCCAAGACGAGATCGCGCGGCCGTGGGACCGATGCCCAACTCTCGCCGTGCTCGGCGGACGACGCGTGCTGCGCGGCAACGCCGGAGCGCGATTCCAGGGCGACCCGCAGATCTCGCTCGATCGAATCGAGTTCCGCGGCCGGGCCGCCGTCGTGCGGACGGGCGGCGCGGTCGACGACGTCGTCCACCATCCGCGCGAACGCGTAGAGCGCGTGCACGGCGGGCCGCCGCTCGGCCGACAGCAGCCGCGTGGCGAGGAAATAGGTGCGGCCGTGGGTGGCGGCGATCTGCCTGCACTCGCGATAGGCCAGCGGGAGCAGGGCGGAACCGGATAGGCGGCCCTCGGTCATCGGGCGGCGGGCGAAGCGGTGGCCTCGCCTGGCGTTGCCGCGACAGTGCCCGGCGGCGTGGCGCGCAGCCGCAGCGGGTCCACCGTGCGCAGCGACAGCGCCGCCACGACCGCGGCGAAGGTGGCGGCGGCGACGTGCCAGAAGTTGTACAGGCCGATCGAACCGTCCGGCTGGAACACCAGCATGAGCCACGTGCACACCCCGACCAGCGCCATCAGCGTGGTGGTGGACAGCGCGAACCCGGCGGCCAACGCCAGCGGCCACGAGTAGTACCAGGGCAGCGCGGCGGGGGAGAGGATGACGATCGCGACGAACGCGATCAGGATGCCCGCCACCGCCTCTCGCTCACTGTGCCGGAACCGCCACCAGGTCGATGCCAGCACCGCGACCAAGGCCAGCGCGCACATCGCGCGGGTCACCTCGAGCACCGATTCCAGCCGCAGGGGGGTGATCCAGGTGACCGCGTGCGCCATCACGGTGGGCAGCGACAGCCAGTTGATGATCTTCTTCGACCCGGACAGGGCGGTCAGCCAGCCGATGCCCACGCCCGCGATGGCCGAGGCGGCGACGAAGACGACCGCGAACACGCTCAGACCCAGACCGGCGATCTTGCCGAACACCAGCGCGGGATGCGGCATGTCCTCGGTGGGCTCGGCGGCGTCACCGGGTTGTTCGCTCGCGGGCAGGTGCGCCGGATCGCGCCCGACCCGCTGCGCGGCGCGGCGTTCGCGTTCGTGCAGCATCCAGATCCAGACCAGGAACGGCAGCGCCACACCCGCGGTCGCCTTGATGGCCACGCCGATGGCGACGACGACGATGCCTGCCACGTGATGGCGCTCCAGCACCAGCGCGATGCCGGCGCACATCAGGCCGACCATCAGCATCTCGTTGTGCACGCCGCCGATCAGGTGGATGAGCACCAGCGGGTTGAGCACCGCCAGCCACAGCGCGACGGTCGGCTTGCCGCCGAGGTGCTTGGTCAGATACGGCACCGCCCACATCATCAGCGCGAGACCGGGCAGCATGACCAGTCGCATCGCGATGGTGCCCGCCACCACGTTGTCGCCGGTGACAGCGGTGATCGCCCGCCCGAGCAGCAGGAACACCGGGCCGTACGGCGCGGTGGTGGTGGTCCACACGGGGCTCACGTTGTCCAGCAGCACACCGGGATTCGCCACCGGACCGACCTGGTAGGGATCGAAGCCGTCGCGCAGCAGCGCGCCCTGAGCGAGATAGGAGTAGGCGTCGCGGCTGAACATCGGCACGGCGAACAGCAGCGGCGCGATCCAGATGCCCACGATGGCGCGCAGCTCGTTGAGGGTCACCTCGGCGCCGGTGCGGTCGGCCGTGCCGATCGTCGCGCGCCCGAGCCGGACCCACGCGGTGATCATGAGCAGCACGCCGATCCAGATGCAGATGGTCGACAGCGCGTAGCCGTGCCCGAACCGTAGCCAGGACAGGTGCATGGCCTCGAGCAGCGGGTCGCGCTTGCGGACGCTGCCCGCGCCGAAGCCGCCGAACATGATCATGATCGCGCCGAAGAAGCCGAGCAGGGCGGCATGCCCCTCCGGGCTTCTGGCGAAGTCGGCGGAGGTGCGGACCCACCACAGGAAACGGCGGGGGGCGGCCGATTCGCGACCTGCGGAGGCGGGCGACGAGGAGCGGATGTCACCGGCGGAGGCGGCCTCAGCGGTGCGCGTTTCGGGGGATGCCATCTGGTGTCGGTCCCCCCGAATGGTCGGCGGTCGCAACCGCGAGCGAATAGGTCGGCGCTTAGTTTACGGCGTCGCCTCGAACACTATCCGGCTGGTGCGCGGGGTTCCAGGCGAAGTGGGTCCGAGCTCACCGGCGATGCGGTTTGCCGCCAGTTTCCCGGAGAGCAGCGCGGTCGGCACGCCCACACCGGGCGTGGTGCCGCAACCAGCGATAACCACGTTGTCGCTGGAGCGTGGGAAATTGCTCGGCCTGAACGGACCGGTCTGGCGGAAGAGGTGAGCCGCGGAGAACGGCGTGCCCGCGAGCATGCCGTGGTCGAGCCAGGTCCGCGGGGTGTCGAGCCGATCGACGGCGAAGTGCTCGGCGATTCCCTGGTAGCCGCGCTTTTCCAGCACGGTGAGCAATTCGCGGAGATAGGCGGGTCCGAGGCGCGGCCAGTCCAGCGGTGCGGCCGTGAGATTCGGGCACGGCGCCAGCAGCGAGAACGGTTCGTAGCGGCCGTCGGCGCGGTCGATGAACAGGCTCGGGTCGGTCAGAGCGGGCCGGGTCAGCAGCAGCGAGGGATCGCTCATCAGCTTGCCGCGGCCCCGGCGGGCGGTGATCTCGGCGAACGTCCGGTCCCAGGCCTGCCCGAACTCGATGGTGTGGTGCGCCTGCACCGGCCAGCTCGCCGCCACCGCGGCGGGGACGGTGCCGTGCGCGACGACCGCCGACGGCGAGGCACGTAGACCGCGCCTCGGCCGTACGCCCAACCGGTCGAGCGAGCCGAGGTCGGCGGTCAGCACCAGCGCGTCGCAGTCGAACGAGCGTCCGTCGGCGGCGCGGGCGCGCCGGGCCCGACGGCCCGCGTAGTCGATCCCGATCACTTCGGTGTTCAGTTCGAGTGTGCCGCCGGCTTCGGTGAACGCTTGCGCCAGCGCTGCGGCGATCGCCCGCATCCCGCCCTCGGGGAAGTACACGCCCAGCGAGGTGTCCATGTGCGGGATCGCGCCGTAGACGGCGAGCGCCCGAGCGGGTGGCATGCCCGCGTAGAGCGCCTGGAAGGTGAACAGTCGCGCCAGCCGCTGGTCGCGCAGGAACCCGCGCACCCGGGGGCCGAGCCTGCCGAAGCCGCCGAGTCGCACCAGTTCGGCCAGGGCGCGGCGCTTGTCGGGGACGCGCACCATATCCAGCGGCGAGTCGAAGTTCGTGTCCATGAACTCGGTGAACTCGGCCGCGTAGATCCGCGCCAGCCAGTCGCGCAGGCGCCGGTATCCCCGCGCCTCGCCCGGGCCGCAGCTGCGCTCGACTTCCGCGGCCATCACGTCCGGGTCGGCGAAGACCCTGATCTCGGCGCCGTCGGCGAACCGGGCGTGATAGCCGGGCGCCAGCCGGTGGATGCGCAGCGGCGGCGCGCAGGTCTCCGGGGTACGGCCGACGGCGGCGAGCGCGTCGGTGATCAGCTCGGGAAGCGTCAGGACGGTGGCGCCGGAGTCGATCTCGTAGTCGGCGCCCAGGTAGCGCCCGACCCGGCCGCCGGGGTGGTCGGCTCGCTCGAGCAGCGTCACCCGATGACCCGCGCCGGTCAGATACAGGGCGGCCGACAGCCCGGCCAGTCCAGCGCCGACCACCACGACGCGATCGGTCGGTCCCGCGACGGTTCTCATCCGAGTCTCCTTGGTCACGCGGCGCGCTTGGTGGCGGCCAGCGCCATCGCGCGCAGTCGTTCCTTGGCCGCGGTCGTCGCCGAGCTGGCCTCGATGGCCGCCAGGCCGGTGTCGGTGAGTTCGGCGATCCGGTGCTCCACCTCGTCGACCGCTCCGAGTTCGACCAGCAGCGCGCGCAGCCGCTGCACCTGCTCGGCGCTCAGATCGGTGCCGATGCTCGCGCGCAGCAGCGCGGCCGCGGCCGGATCGCCGGCGTCGGCGCGCCGCAACGCCTCGGCCAGCAGCACGGTGCGCTTGCCCTCGCGCAGGTCGTCGCCGGACGGCTTGCCGGTGACCGCGGGATCACCGAACACGCCGAGCAGGTCGTCGCGCAGCTGGAAGGCGATCCCGATGGCGGTGCCGAATTCGCGGTAGGCCTCGACCAGTTCCTGGTCGGCGGCGGCGATGGCGGCGCCGAGGTGCAGCGGGCGTTCGACGGTGTAGGCGGCGGTCTTGTACCGGTTGATCCGCAGCGCGGCCTCGACCGATTCGTCGCCGCCGGCCTCGCCGTTGATGTCGAGCAACTGGCCGCCGAGCACCTCGGTGCGCATGTCGGCCCACACCGGAGCGAACCGGGCGATCGCCGCGGGCGCGAGGCCGGACGCGTGCACCATGTCATCGGCCCAGGACAGCGCCAGATCGCCGGCCAGGATGGCGACGCTGACGCCGAAGTGCGCCGCATCGCCGGACCACCCGCGGTCGCGGTGGCGCTGCTCGAAGTCGACGTGCACGGTGGGGAAGCGGCGGCGGGTGCGGGAGGAGTCGATGATGTCGTCGTGGATCAGCGCGCACGCCTGGACGAGCTCGAGCGCCGAGCAGGCGGTGAGCACCGCGGCGGCGTCGGGCGCCTGCGGATCGCCGCCCGCGCCGAGCCACCCCGTCCACGCGAACGCGGGCCTGGTGCGTTTCCCGCCGCGGAGCACGAACTGCTCGAGCGCGTCGGTGGCCTCGACGAAGACCGGGCCGAGGCGCTCGGTCGCCGGGCGGCGAGTGGCGAAGAAGCGGGTCAGGGCGTCTTCCACGGCGGTGACGAAGGCGGGGGTGCCCGGCTGCGGCACCGCGGGACGCGGCTTCTGGGTACCGGTTGCGGCGGACAGAGGAGCCTCCAAGGTCGTGCGGACGGTGGACGCACGGGGTCGCGGAGGGTGCCCCGGCGCTGCGGATGATTCGGGGCCGAGCGGGAGGCGGTCGCGCGTGTCGCTCGGCGTGGCGAACAACTCGCCCGCTGCGAACGATACGCGGGGCGTGCGAGCGACCCGACAGGACCGCCACCGGCCACCTCTACACTGAACCGGTGACTTTCGACAACGTGCGGGGCAGCTCGACCCCTGGCCGGCCGTCCCGGACGCACCCGAACGTCTCCGCCACACCGTCGGTCGTACAGAGTCTGCGGGCGCACGCGGGGCACGCGGTGCCGTTCTCCGTGGAGTTCAATCCGCCCCGTGACGCCGCCGCCGAGGCGCGGCTGTGGCGCGCTGTGCGGCAGTTCGAGTGCATGCACCCGGCGTTCGTGTCGATGACCTACGGCGCGGGCGGTTCCACCCGCGACCGCACCGTCCGCGTGACCGGGCAGCTGGCGCAGGAGACCACGCTGCTTCCGGTGGCGCATCTGACCGCGGTGGAGCACAGCGTCGCCGAGCTGCGCTCGCTGGTCGGCGCGTACGCCGACTCCGGCATCCGCAACATCCTGGTGCTGCGCGGCGACCCGCCCGGTGATCCGCTCGGCGAGTGGCACAAGCATCCCGAGGGCGTCTCCTACGCCGAGGAACTGGTGCGCATCGTGCGCGACCTCGGCGATTTCCACGTCGGCGTGGCCTCCTTCCCGCAGGGCCATCACCGTTCGCCGGACCTGGCGACCGACACCGCGTTCCTGGCCGCGAAACTGCGCGCGGGCGCGGAGTATTCGATCACCCAGATGTTCTTCGACGTCGAGCACTACCTGCGCCTGCGCGATCGCCTCGTTGCGCTCGACCCGATCGAGGGCGCGAAGCCGATCATTCCGGAGCTGATGCCCATCACGTCGCTGCGCACGGTGCAGCGCGCCGAGGAGCTGTGCGGCAGGCCGCTGCCCGCCGCCGTGCTGGACCGGCTGCGCAAGGCGGCGGGCGACGGCGGCGAGGAGAACGCCGCCGCGGTGCGCGCGGCGGGCATCGAGATCGCCACCGAGATCGCTCAGCGGCTGATCGACGAGGGCGCGCCCTGCCTGCACTTCATCACGCTCAATTTCGCCAAGGCGACCAGCGAGGTGCTGACCAACCTCGGTTACGGCGTCACGGCCACTCCGGTCAGCGCCTGACGCGAACGGCTGTCCGGGGGAACGGGCGCCTGGACGAACCGACGGTCGGCGGGCCCGGACGCCGACCGACGGAGCGCGAAGTCTGCAGGCGCCGCACCAGGGCGCACCGGTATTCAGGCCGCGACGGCCGCGCGCAGCCCCCATGCCTCGGCGAGCAGCCGATACGATTCCAGCCGGTCGGCGTGCCGATGGGTGATCGTGGTGACCAGCAATTCGTCCGCCCCGCTGACGCGTTGCAGCGCGTCGAGCCGTTCTGCGACGGTGCCGGGTGAGCCGACGAACTGGGTGGCCAGGCGGTCGTCGACCAGACGTCGCTGCTCCGCGGTGAGCGGAGCGATGGTCGCAGGGTCGGGGTACTCGGCCGCGCCCGCGCCGCTGCGGATGCTGTAGACCCAATGCCCGTAGCTGGCGGCAAGCCGCTGCGCGGTCGCGTCGTCCGGGGCCACCACCGCGTCGGCGGAGATCACCACTTGCGGCTCGGCCAGGTCGGCGGACGGGCGGAACGCCGCGCGATACGCCTCGATCGCGTCCAGCGCGGTGCCCGGCGAGACGTGATATGCCGCGGCGAACGGCAGTCCCAGCCGTCCGGCCAGCTCCGCGCTCTCGCCCGCGGTGCTTCCGAACAGCCACAGCCGCACCTGGGCGTGCTCCCCCGGAACGGCGTGCAGCGCAACGCCTTCTGGGCTGACGAAGCTGCCCGCCAGCAGGGCGCGCACCTCACCGATCTGCTCGGCGAAGTCGAGCGGCTGCGCGCCGCGCTGCTGCAGCGCGCCCACCGAGGCGACGAACTTGGACCGGTCCAGGATGCGGCCCGGGTCGAACGGCGGCGGGACGACCACGCCGTCGCGGATCTCGGTGCGCCCGGTCACGGTGTCCACCACCGGTTTACCGCCCTTGTGCCGCCCGGCTTCGGCCCCGAACTGGCTGCGTCGATGACCCGACCGGCCCAGTCCCAGGTCGAGCCGGCCAGGGTACAGCGCGTCGATCGTGCCGAAGGCCTCAACGATCGAGGCCGAGGTGTGATGACCCACCTGCACGGCCGCCGAACCCACCCGGATGCGCTCGGTGGCCGCGGCGACCAACCCGATCAGGGTGATGGAGGATGAGCTGGCCACCGAGACGAAATGGTGTTCGGCCAGCCAGTACCGGTGGTAACCCCACTGTTCGGCGTGCTGGGCCAGATCGACGGTGTTGCGCAGCGCCTGCTGCGCGGTGGAGCCGGCGCTGATCGGGGACAGGTCGAGGATGGATAGGGGAACGTGCCCGCTCATGCCGCACGCCCCTGCCGCGGATCCTGCTCGCCCGCTTCGATGGCCACGCGCAGCCGGTTCTGCGCGGGCGCCACCGGGCAGGTCGCGAAATCGGTGAAGGCGCAGGGCAGATTCGCCGCGCGGTTGAAGTCAAGCACGACCGTCCCGTCCGGGCCGGGAGCGCCGACGGTCAGCGAACGCGCGGCCGGGTAGGTGGTCACACCGCTCGTCGCGTCGGTGAACAGCACGCGCAGGTCGTCGCGGTCGCCGAACGCGACGACCCGTTCGGTCACCGCGCCGATGCGGAATTCGATGGTGCCCGCCGCGCTGTGCTGGTGTTCGATGCCCTCGACCACCGCGCCCGTGACCACGGTCCGCGGTTCCTCGAACGGTGTGAATCGCCCGGAGACCACCCAGCGCGGGTCCGGTCGATAGGACGGGATGCCGTCGAAGGTGAGCAGGGCGGGCGCGGCCGGGTCGTGCACCCGGACCGCGTAGCGACCCGTGCGGCGGATCACCTCGAGCACCCGCCGCTCCTGGCGGACGTGCAGTCCGGGCGCGCCTTCGGCGGGCGTGACGATCTGCACGCCCGCGATGCCGATTCCGTCGTACTCCAGCCGATCGGCCGGCTGGGCGGTGATGAACACCTTCTCGTCGGTGACCCACCAGGTGCCGGGGACACCCGGCAGCCGCTCGGGACGGTCGGTGAGCCAGTGCAGCCCGGTCAGGCTGAGGAAGCCGAGCGGGTCACGCAGCTGGTCTTCGCGCGCGTGGTGCCAGCGCGCCCACTCGGTCTCGAAAACGCTGGTGATGCTGGTGGTCATGACGCTTGGACTCCTTCGTGGGCGGTGGGGCGAGGGGGACGGCGCTGGAGGCGATGGGTCATCAGGCCGTGCCCTCCGGGTCGATCTGCTGCCGCAGCGCCGGGTGCGTTCCCGCTGCGGCTACATCGGGTGCCAGGAACAACGCCTGCTGCCACAGTGCGGCGGCCAGCGGGGGTGAGGACCGGACGTCGCGTCGGTCCCGCGGGGCGCGGACCGGTGCGACCGCGTGCACTCGCCCGTTGCCGAAGGTGCCGGCGGCACGCGGGGCGCGCATCCGGGTGCGCCACCAGCGGGCCGGGTCGGCGTCGAAGGTGGCGGCTGGACCGTCCGGCGCGTCGGCGGGGTCGGCGTCGGCGGCGGGTTTCCGGTTGAAGGCGTAGTACACCATCAGGGCGATCCTTTTCGGTCGGTGCCACCACGTGCTCGGCTTGTGGCCGCTGGTGGGCTCCGGTGAGCGGGGAGGGGTAATCGCGGAGGACGGGACGGGTTCCGGGCGACTGCGGCACGGAGCCCAGCAGGGCCGGTTCAGCACGCGGCTGTGGCGGTAGGTCGGAGGGGCCATCAGGGCACGCCTTTCGCCACGGCCGGCGCCGGGATGGCCGACAACAGCTCGCGGGTGTACTCGTGCCGCGGATCGCCGAAGATCTCCGCGGTGCGGCCGGATTCGACGATGCGACCGTGCCGCAGCACCGCCACGTGATCGCTGATGCGGCGCACCACCGCCAGGTCGTGGGAGATGAACAGGTAGCTCAGCGACAACTCGGCCTGCAGCCGGTCGAGCAGTTCGAGTATCTGCGCCTGCACCGAGGCGTCCAGCGCGGACACCGGTTCGTCGAGCACCAGCAGCTCCGGGTGCAGCGCGAGCGCCCGCGCGATGGCGACGCGCTGGCGCTGTCCTCCGGACAGCTCGGCGGGCTTGCGCTGGGCGAACCCGGCCGGGAGCGCGACTTGCGCGAGCAGCTCCGCCACGCGGTCGCGGCGCTGCGCGCGGTCGCCGACCCCGAACGCGCGCAACGGTTCCTCGATGATCGCGCCCACCCGCCAGCGCGGATCCAACGACGCGTAGGGATTCTGATACACCACCTGGAAGCGTTTGCGCAGCGCGCGCAGCCGCGACCCGCGTGCCCGCGACAGCGGTTGCCCGTCGAAGACGACCTCGCCGCGGTCCGGTTCGGTGAGCCGCAACGCGATCCGCGCGGTGGTGGACTTGCCCGATCCGGATTCACCGACCAGCGAGAGGGTTTCGCCGCGACCGAGTTCGAAGCCGACCCCCGCCACCGCGGTCACGCTGTCGCCCCCGTGCGCCCGGAAGGTCTTGTGCACGTCGCGCAAGATCAGCAGCGGCTCGCCGTCGCGCGGCTCGGGGTCGCGGTAGCCGCCCGCGGGAGCGAGGCTGGGCGAAGCGGCGAGCAGGCGTTTGGTGTACGGGTGGCGCGGTGCGGCCAGCAACTCGGCGGTGGCGCCGCTCTCCACCACCTCGCCGCCGTTGAGCACCACCAGCCGGTCCGCGCGTTCGGCGGCGACGGCCAGGTCGTGGGTGATCAGCAGCACCGCGGTGCCGCGCTGCGCGATCTGCTCGGCGAGCCGATCCAGCACCCGGCGCGCGACGGTCGCGTCGAGCGCGCTGGTCGGCTCGTCGGCGATGACCAGCTCCGGTGCGCAGGCCAGCGCCGCGGCGATCAGCACCCGCTGACGCTGCCCGCCGGACAGCTCGTGCGGGTACTGGGCGGCCCGCAGCTGCGGCCGGTCCAGTCCGGCGTCGGCCAGCAGCTCGATCGCCCGCGCTCGCGCCGCTTTGCGGTCGGCCAGCCCGTGCACCAGCAGCGATTCGGCCACCTGAGCGCCGACCCGCCGGACGGGGTTGAGCGACAGCCCTGGGTCCTGCGGGACGAAGCCGACGCGCGCTCCCCGCAGCCGCCGCAGCGCCCGTTCGGAACCGGTGTCGACCACGGCGCCGTCGAAGGTCACGGTTCCCCCGGCGAGTTCGGCGTTCGGACCGAGCAAGCCGATCACGGCGTGGGCGAGCGTGGACTTGCCGGAGCCGGACTCGCCGACCAGCGCCACCACCTCGCCGCGGGCCACGGTGAGCGACACACCGTCGAGCGCGGTGATCGGGCCGGTGTCGGAGCGATAACGGACCCGCAGGTTCTCGACCTGCAACAGCGGAGATGCCGAGGCGCTCACGCGGATTCCCCCTTCCCGATCGCGCGTCCGAGGCGCTGGGCGGCGAGCACGACGGCGATGATGACCAGACCGGGCAGGGTGGTCATCCACCACGCGGTCGCCAGATAGTTGCGTCCCTCGGAGATCAGCGTGCCCCACTCGGGTGTCGGCGGCTTCGCGCCGTATCCGAGGAAGCTCAGCGCCGACACGGCCAGCACCGCCATGCCGAATTCCACCGCGGCCAAGGCGAGTACGGGCTGGTAGGAGTTGGGCAGCACGTGCCTGGCCAGCACCGTGTACCAGCGCACGCCCGCGGCGTGGGCGGCCTCGACGAACACCGCTCGGCGCACCCGCAGCACTTCCGATCGCATCACGCGCGCGAAGTTGGCCACCAGCGAGATGCCCACCGCGACGGCCACATTGCGGGTGCCGAAGCCGAGCGCGGTGACCAGCGCGAGCGACAGCAGCAGCGACGGCACCGACAGCAGCACATCGACCACCCGCATGACGACCGCGTCCACCACGCCGCCGATCGCGCCGGACAGCAGCCCGAGCAGTGACCCGGCGATCAGCGCGATGCCCACCGCGGCCAGGGTGGCGGTCAGCGACAGACCGGCGCCGTGCACCATCCGGGTGTACAGATCGCGGCCGAGATTGTCGGTGCCGAACCAGTGCTGGCCGCTGGGGCTCTGCAACTTCTGCGCGGGCACGCCGGTCAGCGGGTCGCCACCGGCGAAGACCGACGGCGCCAGCGCCCACCCGACGGCGAGCAGGGCGACGGCGCCCGCGACCAGCACTCCGGCATTGCCGCGCAACGTCTTCCATCGCACGACCGGTCGCCGCAGGCCGGGCAGCACCGCTCTGCGCTGTTCCTCGGTGACGTCAACCACGAGTCCGCACCCCCTCGGCGAGCGGTGCGCCGGGCACGAGCCAGGCGATGGGAAGGACGGGAGCAGGGTCAGGCACGAACGATCGCCTCCTCGGCGGTGTCGGCGGCGGTCTGCTCGGACTCGCCGCGCACCCTGCGGGAGCGGGCGGCGATACGCGGGTCGAGCAGCGGATACAGCAGGTCCACCGCGAGATTCACGCTGACGAACACCACCGAGGTGAGCAGCACGATGCCCTGCACCACCGGGATGTCCTGCGCCAGCACCGCGGTCTGGGTCAGCCGCCCGACGCCCTGGCGGGCGAAGACCGTCTCCACCACCACCGATCCGGCCAGCATGTTGCCGACCAGGACCCCGGCGATGGTGAACGCGGGCACGCTGGCCGGGCGCAGCACGTGCGTGCGCCGCACCCACCAGCGCGAACCGCCCTTGGCCAGGGCTACGTCGACGAACGGCTGACGCCAGGTCGTCTCCAGCCCGGCGGTGAGCACCTGCGCGATGACCGCGCCGATCGGTAGGGCCAAGGTGAGCGCGGGCAGCACCGTGCCGGCGAAACCGTGCCCGCCGAACGCGGGCGCCAGCCGCAATTGGAACGAGAACACCTGCAACAGCAGCAATCCGGTCCAGAAGGTCGGCACCGAGACGCCGAGCGACGGCAGCGCGGTCAAGGCGTTGCGCAGCCAGGGCCGCCGGCTCTGCGTCGCCGCGAACGCCAGCGCGACACCGCCGCCGACCGCGAAGAGCAGTGCGGTCCCGGCCAATTCGAGCGTGGCGGGCAGCGCGTCACCGATCGCGCCGGTGACCGGCTGCCCGGTCGCGATCGAATGCCCCAGATCGCCGCGCACCGCGTGCCCGAGCGCGGTCGAATATTGTTCCCACAGTGGCCGATCCAGCCCGTAGCGAGCTTGCAGCTCGGCGATGGCGGCCTTGTCCACCGGCGTGCCGGCACCGCCGCCGTCGGCCGCGATCGAGACCGGGTCGGCGGGCAGCAGATACAGCACCACGAACGACAGCGTGAACGCCGCCCACAGCACCCAGATCGCCTGCAATGCCCGCAGGGCCAGATAGCGCGCCATGACTATCGTCCGCTCAGCCAGGTGTCGAAGAACTGCAATCGGGCCGAGGCTTCGAACTTCAGGTCCCGTGTGTTCCCGCTCGCTCCGATGGCCTGGGACAGCTCGACGGTCGGCAGCTGCAACCCGGCGTCGAGCACCTGTTCCTGCGCGGCGCGGATGAGCCCGTTGCGTGTCGCGGTGTCGACGGTGCTGACCTGCCCGTTCAGCACGTCGTCCAACGCGGGGATGGGACCGCGCGCGTTGAGATTGCGCCCGTCGAGACCGAAGGTGGTGCGCAGAATGTCGCCGTCGGCGCGGGTGGTGTTGCCGTAGAAGGCGTCGAAGTCCTTGCTGCCCTGCCGAGCGGTCGCCTCCGCCGTGGACACCAGATCCAGCTTCAGCTCGACGCCGACCTGCCGCAGCTGCTGCTGGACCAGTTCGAGGATCGCCTGGTTGCCCGCGAACACCTGGCTGAACAGCACCGAGAACGACAACCGCTCGCCGTTCTTCGCCCGGACGCCGTCCGCCCCTGGCAGCCATCCGGCCTGATCCAGGAGGGTGCGCGTCTTCGCCGGGTCGTAGGCCAGGCGCGCGGACAGGTCGGTGTAGCCGGGTGTGCTGCTGGCCAGCGTGCTGGTGGCGGGCTTGAACTGCGGGCCGAGCACGGTGTCGACCAATTGCTTGCGATCGATGGCGGGCAGCAGGGCGGTGCGCACCGCCGGATCGCGCAGCGGCCCCCGGGTGACGTTGAGCTGCAAGCCGAACGGCACACCCGGATTGGCGGTGCTGAGCACCCGTCCGCCCGCCGCCTCGATCTGCGCCGCGTCCTGCGGCAGCGCGTCGCTGATCGCGTCCAGCTGCCCGGAGGCGAGACTGCCGGTGCGGACACCGGATTCGGGCACCACGGTGAACTCGATCTTGTCCAGGTAAGCCTCGCCGCGATGGGCGAACACCGTCGAACCCCAGTGGTAGCCGGTTCGTTTGGCCAGGGTCACCGCGGCGTCCTGGCGGTAGGCCGCGTAGGTGAACGGCCCGCTGCCGACGTTGTCGCCGAGGCAGCGCTGCTCGGCGGGCTTGGCGGTGGTCACGTCGGCGAGGATGCCGAGCGCGGCGGTCGAGGACGCCTGCAGGAACGGCGCGTTGGGCTTGCTGAACTCGACCCGGGCGGTGAGCCGGTCCACGACCGTGGTGCCGACGTAGCCGGTGAGGTAGCTGCTGCCCAGCGGCGCCTTGCCCGAGCCGAGCTTCACGACCGAATCGAAGGTGTTGCGCACCGATTCCGCGGTGAGCGGCGTGCCGTCGCTGAAGGTGACGCCGTCGACGAGATGGAAGGTGAAGACCTTCGCGTCGGGGCTGGACTCCCAGCTGTGCGCCAGCCACGGCTTCAGCTCGCCGGTGGCCGGGTCCTGGTCGGTCAGCGAATCCACGATCTGCCGGGCGACATACAGCGTCTGATTGGTGCCTGCCTGGGCGGGATCCGAGCAGGTCGGCGCCTGCGACAGGCCGTAGCGCAGCGTGCCGCCCGGCTGGGGCGGGCCCGCGTCGCCGCCGGGCGCGGCCGAATCACTGCCGCAGGCGGCCACGGTGGTGGCCGTGGCGAGCGCGCCGGCCAGCGCGACGATTCGGTGACGGGTTCGGATCACGGGGCAACTCCAGATACTTCGGGACGGACGAGTTTCTCGCCGGGGTCGGGGTCGGTGTCGGCGGTCGCCGACGGCCTGCTGGGAACGCGGCGGCGCCATTCGGGCGCGACGCGCCATCGGCTCATCGCTTCTTCGGCAGGCCGGGCGGGTTGATCCGCGATTCGGTGACCGTCTCGCTCTGCAGGCCCCAACGGTCGATCACCTGCTGATAGGCGCCGTGCTCGATGGCGTAGGCCAGTGCGTGCTGCACGGCGGTGATCAGCCCGTTGTCCTTCTTGGTGAGCACCGCGATCTCGCCTTGCAGCGCCTCGCCCGCACCGGAGAAGGTGCCGACGATCCTGGTCTGTTTCGCGGTGGCCGCGTGGTAGATCGCCGTCGGGTTCGGTCCGAGGTAGCCGTCCAGCCGCTGCGAGGCCAGCGCCAGGTAGTAGTCGGTGACCTGCTGGAAGTAGGCGATGTCGATCGGCGCCAGTCCCTCGGCCCGGTTCTGCTCGTTCCACTTGACCAGCAGCTGTTCCTGGTTGGTGCCGCTGCCGACGCCGATCCGCTTGCCCGCCAGGCTCGTGCGGTCCTTGTAGTCGAGCTTGCTCTGGATCGGCACCTCCAGCGCGACGTTGTCCTTGCGGTAGGTCGCGAAGTCGTACTTCTCCTTGCGTTCCTCGGTGACGGTGACGTTGGAGATGAACGCGTCCACCTCGCCGGAGTCCACCCGCACGAAGTTCTGCGACCAATCGGCCACCCGCGCGTCGAGTTTCAGGCCGAGGATGTCGGCGATCAGCGAGGCGAAGTCGACTTCCGAGCCGACCACCGTCTTGTCGTCGGTGGCGTAGAACCGCAGCGGCGGCGCCGCGCCGGCCGCGCCGGTCACCACCAGCGTGCCGCGGTCGCGGATCGCCTTCGGCACCTCGGCGGCGATGGCGTCGACCTTGGCCACCCTGATCCGGCCGGATTGGGCGGGGGAGAGGTCGAAGGTGATCGAACCGGCGGGCTGCGCGGCGTTGTCCGCCTCGGGTTCGGTGCAGCCGGTGGCCAGCAGCGCGACCGTGGTGGCGGCGACGGTGACCAGGGCGGAGAACTTCATCGGAAACCTGTTCGTCAACGGACTCGGGAAAGGAACGCGCGGGTGCGCGGGTGTTCGGGATGGTCGAGGACGGCCGAGGGCGGGCCCTGCTCGACGATGACGCCCTCGTCGAGGAACACCACGGTGTCGGCGACCTCACGGGCGAAACCGATCTCGTGGGTGACGATCACCAGCGCGGTGCCGCCGTGCGCCAGATCGCGGATCACGTCGAGCACCTCGCCGACCAGTTCCGGGTCGAGCGCGGAGGTCGGCTCGTCGAACAGGATCACGCGCGGGCGCAGCGCCAGCGCGCGGGCGATCGCCACTCGCTGCTGCTGCCCGCCCGACAGCCTGCGCGGATACGCGTCGGCCAGGTGTCCGATGCCGACCCGGTCCAGCAGCAGGCGCGCCTCGCGCTCCACCTCGGTCCGGTCGCGCCGCTGCGCCGACAGCGGCGCCAGCGTGACGTTGTCGAGCACGGTCAGGTGCGGGAACAGATTGAACTGCTGGAAGACGAAGCCGATCCGGGAGCGCTGCTTGCGCACCGCGTGGTCGGGCAGGGCGTGCAGGCGATCGCGGCGCAGCCGGTATCCGATCAGCTCGCCGTCGATGTGCACGGTGCCCGCGTCCAGCGTCTCCAGATGGTTGACCACGCGCAGCAGGGTGGACTTGCCGGACCCGGACGGGCCGATCACGGCCACCACCTCGCCGGAGCGCACGGTGAGATCGATGCCGCGCAGCACCTCGTGCGAGCCGAAGGACTTCCGCAGGCCGCGGACCCGCACGGCGGGTGCGGCGCTCATCGGGTCGCTCCGCGCGGTGCGGCGGGACCGGCCTCGGCGACCTCGCGCAGCTTCCGCCACGCGCGTCGCAGCGGCGTCGGCGGCGGCGTGCGGTGCGCGCCCTTGGCGTAGTGGCGTTCGATGTAGTACTGCGCCACCGACAGCACGGTGGTGAGCACGATGTACCAGACGGTCGCGACCATCAGCAGCGGCACCACCCGGCCGTTGCGCCCGTAGATCACCTGGACCTGGTAGAACAGTTCGGCGATCGCCATGACCGACACGATCGAGGTGCCCTTGAACAGGCTGATCACCTCGTTGGTCGCGTTCGGCAGGATCGAGCGCATCGCCTGCGGCATGACCACCGTGCGGAACTGCCGCAGCCGCGGAATCCCGAGCGCCGCCGCGGCTTCCAGCTGACCCGCGTCCACCGCGATGAACCCGGCCCGGATGATCTCCGCCGAATAGGCCGCCTGATGCAGCGCCAAGCCGATAACGGCGGCGGTGAAACCGCTGATCACCCCGTTCACCTCGAAGGTGAACAGCGCGGGCCCGAACGGGATGCCGACCGAAAGGGTCTGGTACAGGTAGGCGATGTTGAACCAGAACAGCAACTGCACGATCAGCGGGATCGAGCGGAACGCCCAGATGTAGACCCACGAGAGCACCCGCAGCACCGGGTTGTTCGACAGCCGGGCGATCGCGAGGGCGGTGCCGAGCAGAAAGCCCAGCGCCGTGCCCCATGCGGTCAGCTCCAGGGTGACCCGCAGCGCCGACAGCACCGACTTCGCTGTGATGTACCGCGCGAACGTCGGCCAGTCCCAGCCGGGGTTGGTGGCCAGGCCGTGCACGAACTGGGCGAGCACGATCAGGGCGACGGTGCTGACCACCCAGCGCCACGGATGCCGGGTCTTCGCGACGGTAGGCGTCGCGGCGCTCGCGACAGGGGCGGGCGTGCGGGTCGGGTCCGGTTCGTTCGGCGCGGCGGCCTCGGGGGCGGCGTCCGGCGCGGTGGACGCGCTCATGACGGGTCCTCGATGATCACTTCGGTTCCTCCATCGGTCCCGGCGGAAGCACCCGCACCCGGTGACCGGGGGGTTGCTGCGACGTCGACGAGCCAGGTCTCTCGGTCGCTCTGGATGGTTGGCGCCGACCCCCTGTCAACGGGTGTCAGGGGCGAGCCGAATCATGATGCCCAGCAAGGGAAGCATGGAACAAGAGAAGTAATCACCGTGAGCGTAGACCTTGCCCACGCGCGTGCATCGGATCCTTGTAGTAACCAGGCGTGCGCTGCTCGATCGAGGGCGCGGTGCAGGACAGGCGCTGCGGGACGATGCCGGTCCGATGCAGCATACGGGTATCACCGAGGCTGGGGAACGCCGGTGTGCGACGCTGAGGTCCGTTCCGGGCAAACAGGACTCGCCACGAAATTGCTGTGTGGAATCCCGGCTGATGAATGCGTTTGCCGGAGTACTGTCCCCCTCGATCGTTCCGCCGATGAGGAGGTTTCGTGACCATATTGCGCCGTCTGACCCAGTTGTCCGCTGTCGCGACCAGTTCGATGGCCCTCGTGTTCTCCGGGCCCGCCGCCGCGTTCGCGGCTCCGGACGTAACGCTTCCCGCATCCGCCGAGGACTCCGTGCCGATCGCCGCTCCCGGTGACCTGTTCGGCGCGTATCAAGCCGCGCTCGACGCGCTGCGCGCGCTCGGCATCCAGCCGTTCGCCTACCCCAGCGCGTCGGCGTTCTGCCTCGACAACACCACGGCCGGGCTGGCGCCCGCCGTGGCAGGCGCCATCCCGGGGCCGTGGCCGAAGAACACCGTCCAGATTCCCGGCCAGGATCTCAGCGCCGTCAAGGCCGGGCAAGCCATGTTCACCTTCGTGCCCTACGGCCTCGGGCCGGACGGTCCGAATACCGGAGGCATGCAAGTGGCCTGGCTCAATCTGAACACCGGCCGCGGCGGCACGGCCGCCATGGGACCGTTGCCCGAGGTCGCCCGCTCGATGATCCCCGCGGCCGTTCCCGCCGACCTGCGACCAGCCGCCGAGCAGGCGATCCGCGACTTCCTCGTCGCGTCGCTCCCGATGGGCGGGGTGCGTGCCGTTCCGGTGGACACCGGCAAGGGAACCGTGCTCGCCGCGGTCTTCGGCTCGGTGCAGAACGGCGCCAAGTCCTGCGTCTTCCTGCCGACCGTCGGAATCACGCCGGTGCCGTGAGGTTGCGGCCGCGGCTCGGCGCGATCAGGGAAGCGAGCGACCTTTCCAGCGCGCCGTGCCGCGGCGACGGGCCCGGTGCGACCGCGCCCACAGCAGCAGATACGCCGCCACCGACACCGGGTGCGCGACGGCGGCCGGCAGGTCAGATGGCCGCAGCGGGCCGCCGGTCTCGGTCGAACGGGCCAGCAGCCGCCCGGCGACGGCGGCGAGCCAGCCGATCGATCCGGTCGTTCGGGTCGCTCCACGGCCGAACACCGCCATCGCGGGCGGCGCCCAATAGGCAAAGGCGGCAATCAGTCCCACCGCCGCACCGCCAGCGATCGTGCCGTCGTAGGCCGACCAGAGCCAGCGGGTGTAGCCCGCGTCCAATTCCGCGGCGCCGCGATACATCCTGGTGCGGGCCGACGCTCCCGCGGCCACCAGAACCGTCGAGTGACCGGCTCGCCGCAGCGCACGGGCGATATCGAGGTCCTCGGTGACGCTCCCGGCCACCGCCGCGTGACCGCCCACCGACCGGTAGGCGGCGTTGTCGAACACGAGGAACTGGCCGCAGGCCACCGCCGTGGCGGGCCGCAGGCTCCGGTCGGCCGCGGTGATCGGCAGCGTCGAGGCCCACGACCAGCACAGCAGGGGCTGCACCACGGCCTCCGCCGCCGAACCGGCGACTTGCAGGGGCCACGGCGAGACCAGCGCGGCGCCCCGACCGCGCAGCGCCCCGACCGCCGCCGCCAGCGCCGTCGGGGCCAGGCGCACGTCGGCGTCCAAGAAGATCAGCACCGGCGTCGACACTTCCTCGGCCAGCCGGACGCAGGCGGCTGCCTTTCCCGTCCAGCCGGGAACCGGATGGGACTCGCTGCGCAGCAGCGTGAAACGCGGATCGCCGTCGATGGCCGCGCGGGCGGCGGCGCCGGTGTCGTCGGTGGAAGCGTCGTCGAGAATGCGCACCGCCATGCGCGGCACGCCGATCTGGGCGCGCAGGTCGCCGATCAGCTCGGGTAGCCGGTCGGCCTCGTCACGCGCCGGGATACAGACGGTGACCGGTTCGATCACCGTCGTCGGGGTGGTCGTCAACCGCCGCACGGTGACCCGGTTGTACAGCGCGATGCCCGCGCCGAGCGCCGCCACCGCGGTGGCGCAGGAAGGCAGGATCCTCACCATGCGGGCCACGCTATCCCGGCGCACCGACCTGTCGCTCAGCGATTCTGCGTCACCGACCGCCACCAGCGGCTCAGGGAGAAGCCGACTTCCGGCGCGCCGGGCGCGGCGGGGTTGCGGTCCATGTACGCCATGGCGGCCACGATGGCGGCCACCGCGAGGGTGATGCCGCCTGCGATGCCGGCCCAGCCCGCGAACGAGCGGGTGTTCGGGTCGGCGTAGCTGACCTCGGCGCGCAGCGTGGAGACATCGCCGGGCGGCAGCTTCCAGGACACGACGTTGTCGCCTTCGCGGCTGCCGTTGGTCTTGGCGACGCGGGCCGGGAACGCGATGGTGAACTGCACGTCCGACCCGTGCGGCGGAACCGATTTCAGATCGACTCGCCCGGTCAGGCTGACCAGGTCGCCGGTGCGCTGGAACTGCAACTGGAACATGCCCTGGGTCTGCTCGGACAGCTGGCCGAGCTGCTGCACCTCGCCGAAGGACAGATCCTCGAAGAAGACCTGGCTGCCGGTGTACCCGTCCTGGGCGTACGGCTCCACCCGCACCTTGGCGGCCAGCGTCTCCGGCGCCTTCAGCTGCGGGCCCTTGTCCCCGGCGTCGGCGGGCACCACGGCGGCGACGATCCGTCCGGACACCCGGTCGTTGGACGAGACTCCCATCGACACCTGCACCCGCAGGCAGCCGGCGAGCAGCGGGACCAGCATCGCCGCGAGCAGGACGACCGAAGCGGCACGCACACCGCGGCGTGGGACCCGTCGCTGCGGGAGATCCGGGGAATCGAGCTTCGTGGTGACGGGACTCGGCTGCACGGGTGACATCGTGCCAGGCCATCCGCCCGGAATGAAACGCGCCAGTCGCAGCGCGCGTCGGCGCGCCGGGTCAGCGCCGCGCGCGAGCCAGCGCGACGAGCAGGGGAACGCCGAGCATCCCCATGCCGGCGAAACCGTATCCGGCCGACGGCGCGAGACCGAGGAACGCCGCGTGCGCCAGCGCCGACCCGAGCCAGGTCCACAGGAAGAAGGCCACCGGGACCGCGACCGCGCGGCCACCAGGCCGCATCCGTACCGGATCCGGCGCCGCTCGCTCCCAGACCGCCAGCAAGCAGCCCATCACCAGCGCGACGCCGAACCAGCCCAGGTAGTTGGTGACCGGAATCAGGTCCAGTCCGGGCAGCCCGGATCGGGTGTCGCACCAGGTCCACTGCCCGTCGGTCACCATCTGCGGATCCAGGAACAGATCCCAGCCCACCGCGCCCACCGCCGTCGCCGCGACTCGCACCGCCGTTCGCCGCGACAGCAACCCGGCCACCACCCACACCGGATACATCCCGCCGGTCCAGGCCAGCGGGACCAGCAGCGGCACCTCGAGCAGGGCCGGCCCGAGCCGGTCGGTCGCGTACTCGTAGCAGCCGAACGGTATGCCGGTCGCGGTGCCGATCACCTCGGCGGTGAGGCCGATGCCGGAGACGACCACCAGGAAACCGACGGCATAGCGCAACCCCCTTGTCGCGGTCGCGTGCGCCAGCGCGGCGGCGGCGGACAGCAGTACGACCGCGATGGTGACGCGGTCACGCGCGGCACCCGCCGTCAGCGGGTAACCGATCTGCGCGACGATCGTCATGGCGACCAGGGCGAGTGGCAGCAGCAAGCCGGCCGACCGAGCCGTTGGGTCTTCCCGCGTGGGCGCGGACCCGGTGGGCGCCACGCGCGGCGAGTAGCCCGAGTCAGTCATCGCCGCAGCCACCGCAGCAACCTCGGCCGGTTCAGGTCGCGCAGCGCGAGGGCGGCGGCCGTGCGCCCGCTGGCGCCGGAGACGCCGCCACCGGGATGGGTCGACGCGCCCGTCAGATACAACCCCGGCGCGCCGGGCACCCGCTGCCCCGCCAGCTCGGGCAGCGGACGCCACAGCATCATCTGGTCCAGCGACATCTCCACGTGCATCACGTTGCCGCCGATGAGCCCGAGTTCGCGCTCCAGGTCCACCGGCGTCTGCACGTGCGTGCGCAGCACGGTCGCCGCGAAGCCGGGCGCGTAGGAGTCGACTTCGGCGATGATCCGGTCGCCTTCCCGCTGCGCGAGGTCGGCCCAGTCCGCGCCGGAGGGCCGGTACGGGTGCCACTGCGCCCACAGCGACAACTGGTGCTCGCCGGGCGGCGCGATCGTCGGGTCGACGGCGCTGAAGCTCATCGCGAGCACGACCGGCCGCGGCGGAAGGTCACCCGCCAGCGCCGCTCCGTGGGCGCGCCGCAACTGCGCACGATCGGACACCAGGAACTGCAGGCCGCGGGAGGAGTGCTCGATCGGGCTGCCGGGGTAGCGGGGCAGCGCCGAGGTCGCGGCCCGCACCACCATCCCGATCCCGGGGCCCACGCGGATGCGCCCGCGCCAGTCGTCGAGCACCGCGCCGTCGAAGCCACCGGCGCGCAGCAGGTCCAGGGTGGTCAGCACGTGGCAACCGGCGATCACGATGCCGGCGCGCAACTCTCGGCCCGACGCGGTGCGCACCAGCCAGCGGTCTCCGTCACGACGCAGGGCGGACACCGCATCGCCCGCGCTGACCACCCCGCCGTCGGATCGCAGCCGTGCCACCAGCGCGGTGGTCAGCGCTCCGCTGCCGCCGACCGCGCGACCCGGCGGCAGCGTGTGCATGAGCGCGGCGAAGCCGGCCATCGGCGCCGTGCCCGGCTCCGACATCGGCGGCCCGGATTGCGCGCCGAACCAGGCCAGCGCCGCCTTCAGCCGTTCGTCCTCGAAGAACGAGTCCAGCAGGGCGTCGCCGGATTGCAGGAATTCCCGCGACAGCGCGCTGCCGCCGCTGTTCGCGTCCAGTCCCCAGAACGACCGCACCAGCCTGCCCGGCGTCGGCGCGCCGCCGAACGCCCGCATCACCCTGGCGCTGCGCGGACCCCACACCCGGACGAACCGGCGGTAGGCCTCCGCGTCCCGCCTGCCGCAGGCCGCCGCGATGGAGGCGCAGGTGGCATCCAGGTCGCGATGGAAGACGATGGCGGGGCGGCCGGTGTGCGCCGGGGTGAATCCCCATGGGTCGCAGTCGATGTACCGCAGGCCGAAACGGTCGAGTTCCAGGTCGTCGACGATGCCGGTGTGGCGGATCATGATGTGCGCCGACGAGCCGCGATCGACCCGGTGACCGGGGAACCGTTCGACCGTCGAGACCGCTCCGCCGAGGACGTCGTCCCGCTCGAGTACTTCGACCTCGTGCCCGGCGCGGGCGAGGTAGCAGGCGGCCACCAAGGCGTTGTGACCCGAGCCGACGACGACAGCCGTCACGTGATCCTCACAGCGGCAGCCGCCTGCCGAGAATCGCGAACGGCCGGTTGTCGCCCGCGAAGACGAAATTCCGGACCACGTCGGTGAATCCCTGCCTGCGATACAACCGCCAGGCCCGGTTGTCCTCCTCGGCCACCTCCGGCGTCGACAGCAGCACCGCGCGCTCGGTACGGTCGCGCAGCAGCCGTTCCAGCAGCGTGCCGCCGATGCCGCGGCCCTGCGCGGCCGGATGCACGTGCAGCTCGGTGAGCTCGAAGTAGTCCGAGAGCAACTCGCGCGCGGAATGTTCCGGCCAGCCCGAGCGCCGCATGCCGCTGTGCACCTGCTGGTGCCACCACTGGTGCGCGGCGCCGCGATAGCCGTAGGCGATCGCCACGATCGGCGCGCGCCGCAGATCGATCCGGCCGGAGTCGTCGGGCAGCACCGCGGCGACCGCCTGCCAGCCGGGCCGGGTGGTGTGCTCGGTCCACATCGGCGCGCGGTGGTTCTCGGTCCCGCGCGGGTAGTCCATGGCGGCCACGTAGACCGACAGCGCGTCGTGCAGCCGGGAGCGCAGCGCCGCTACCGAGAGATCGACGACGGCGGGTGCGGGAGTGTGATTGGGCTTGACGGCGGTCATGGCTCTCGTCGGTCGCGCGGACGCGGAAGTTTGTCGGTGGGCGTCTCTATATTGAAGCTCAATTCAAACGTTCGAATGCCTGTTCGGTCCGGGCGGTGCTGGAAAGCGGTGGGGCACGCCGCCTCCTGCGCCCTATGGGCCAAGGTACGCGAGGGTGGAGGGACGGCGATGTCTGGTCGAGTGGAACATCCGGGCGGGCCCGGCCGGGCCGGCAAGCTGCTGGAGCGCGCGGACGGGTTGCTCATGCAGGCGGCGGGGGAACGGGATCCGCGGGAGCGGTTCCGCACCGCCTACCTGGCGGCGCTGCGCGGGGCGGGCGCGGTGATCGCGCTCACGGGCGCCGATGCCGCGCCGAGGGCGCGCTCGCGCAACGCGTGGGTGCTGATGCAGCGCGCCGCGCCGGAATTCGTGATGTGGGCCGACTACTTCAGCGCCCGCTCGGAGATCCGCGCGGCGCTGGAGGCGGGGCTGGACCGGAATGTGGACGAACACGAGGCGGACGAGTTCTCTTCCCGGGTGGCGGCATTCCTCCACGACGTGGAAGACCTCCTCGCCACATCGGCCCGGCTGCGCCCGGCCCCTGGAGTCACCGGCGGTATGACGGCCTAGGCGTACCTCCGCCTTCGCTGCGGCCATGCGCGGGCAAAGGACGGACTGCGTCCGGCGGTGCTTGTTGTGCGTACCTCCGCTTTCGCTGCGGCCGTGCGCGGGCAAAGGACGGACTGCGTCCGGCGGTGCTTGTTGTGCGTACCTCCGCTTTCGCTGCGGCCGTGCGCGGGGAAAGGACGGACTGCGTCCGGCGGTGCTTGTTGTGCGTACCTCCGCCTTCGCTGCGGCCGTGCGCGGGTTGAGGACGGACTGCGTCCGGCTGTGCTTGTTGTGCGTACCTCCGCCTTCGCTGCGGCCGTGCGCGGGGAAAGGACGGACTGCGTCCGACTGTGTGCATAAGGTGGTCTGGCCCTGATCGAACTCGTATCATTGGTGACAGATGGCCGCCAAGGTCGGCTATCTGTCGTCTACCCGGAGGCGACAGCCACGTCCTAGTGCCGGGGGAGGTACCGTGCCACTCTCCGAGCACGAGCAGCGCATGCTCGAACAAATCGAGAGCGCTCTCTATGCTGAGGATCCCAAGTTCGCCTCGTCCGTCCGCGGCGGACGGCTACGTTCGACCTCGAGTCGTCGCAGACTCCAGGCCGCGGCGTTGTTCGTCCTCGGCCTCTTCCTCCTCGTCGCGGGCATCGCCGCGCCCGTGAAGCCCGGCGGCTTCCCGATCATCAGCCTGATCGGTTTCATCGTGATGTTCGGCGCGGGCGTGCTCCTGCTGCTCGGCACCTCCAAGAGCATCGCGAAGAACGATCGGCCCGGCGGGCAGGCATCCGCCGGCGGCGGGCGAGGTCGCCAGCGCAAGGCCGGCGGGTTCTCCGAGCGTATGGAGGATCGCTTCCGGCGGCGGTTCGAGCAGGAGTAGCTCGCCCGTAGCCTGACAACTTCAGCACGACCGGCGACGCCGCACCGCGATGGTGCGGCGTCGCCGGTTCGCGTGTGTGGCCGGTCACGTGTCGGATGATCTTCGGAGAGGTCTTCCCCCTTCCTCCACACCTCCCCACGAACTTCCCCCACTTCGCCCCCTCCGGTGCCGCACCAGCACGTTTGCTGGGTGTTTTCGGGCGTTTGTCACCTGGGTCGGCGCGTGTCGGCAGAACTCGCGAAAGTTCTCCACGCCGGTGATAGCTGACATGACCTGCGGAATCGTCTGAGTCGGGAGCCAGATCACCGCCTGTTTCGATTGAAAGTGGGGGAAAGTGGGGTAATGTGGAGCGCGCAGTACCGAAGGGCCGACCATCGAGGTGATCGACTAGGGAGGTATCGGGATGTTTCTCGGTACCTACACACCTCGCTTGGACGACAAGGGGCGACTCACGTTGCCTGCGAAGTTTCGAGACGATCTGGCGGGAGGGTTGATGGTCACGAAGGGGCAGGACCACAGCCTTGCCGTGTACCCGAAAGAGGAGTTCACCGCGCTCGCCCGGCGAGCCGCGGCCGCGTCTCGAACCAATCCGCAGGCCCGTGCGTTCGTCCGGGCACTCGCGGCCGGAACGGACGAGCAACGTCCGGACGCGCAGGGCCGGATCGTGTTGTCCGCCGACCATCGTCGCTACGCCAACCTGCAAAAGGATTGCGTGGTGATCGGTTCGGTCGACTTCCTGGAGATATGGGACAAGCAGGCGTGGGAGTCCTACCTCGCCGAGCACGAGGAGGACTTCTCGCAAGCCAGAGACGAGTCGCTGGGCGGAATCTTCTAGCCGCGGGCGCACGAGTGCCACGCGGTCTCTGCCCGGACGCGGACCCTGACGTACTTCCCCGACGCCAGGTGCCGAAGTTCGGTCAGAGACCACGGGGCATTCGTATCCGTATAGAAAGCACTGTGTATCAAGGCGACCCGTGTGCGGTGCGCGACGACGCGAGGCAGACTCCGGGAGGTCTAGGTGAACCGTGAACAGCGCGGTCCCCGCCATGTTCCGGTTCTGCTGGAGCGAGCCGACGCGCTGCTCGGACCGGCCCTTGCCGAGCCGGGCGCGGTCTACGTGGACGCGACACTCGGCCTCGGCGGTCACGCCGAGCACTTCCTGAGCGCCTACCCCGGCGTCCGTCTCGTCGGGCTCGACCGCGACACCACCGCCCTGAAGCTGGCCGGTGAGCGGCTCGCGCCGTTCGCGGATCGAATCACGTTGGTGCACACCCGCTATGACGGCATCGCCGACGCGCTGGCGGAGGCGGGGCTGCCCGCCACCGGTTCGGTGTCGGCGATCCTGATGGACCTGGGCGTCTCCTCCATGCAGTTGGACGAGGCCGACCGCGGCTTCGCCTATTCCGTCGACGCCCCGCTCGACATGCGGATGGACCCCACCACCGGACCCACCGCCGCCGACGTGCTCAACACCTACAGCCACGGCGACCTCACCAGGGTGCTGCGGACCTATGGCGAGGAACGTTTCGCGAGCCGGATCGCCGCCGAGGTGATCCGCCGTCGCCAGAGCAAACCGTTCCGCACCAGCGCCGAGCTGGTGGAGCTGCTGTACGCGACGATTCCCGCGGCCACGCGCCGCACCGGAGGGCACCCGGCCAAGCGCACGTTCCAAGCGCTGCGGGTGGAGGTCAACGGAGAACTCGACTCCCTGCGGGCCGCGCTGCCCGCCGCGCTCGCCGCGCTGCGTGTGGGCGGCCGCATCGTCGTCATGTCCTACCAATCGCTGGAGGACAAGGTGGTCAAGCACGAGCTCACCGCCCACACCGCGTCCAGGACGCCGGTGGACCTGCCGGTCGAGCTCCCCGGTATGGGACCGGAGTTCCGGATGCTGACCCGTGGCGCGGAGAAAGCGACCGAGCAGGAGATCGAAGACAACCCGCGGGCGGCTCCGGTGCGGATGCGCGCCGCCGAGCGGATCCAGGAGGCGCGGTGAGCGAGCAGTGCCCGCGGCGCGCCGACCGGGTGCGGATGTCCCGCAGCGGTGGCGGAGGCCGGATGAGACAGCGCAGCGCTGTGCCCGCCCGGCGTCCCCGGAGGACGGAGGAGGGGAATTCATGAGCGTGCGGACGAGGACCGTCGAAGCGCCGGGCCGGGTCGCCCGGCGGGTCCAGGACGCCGAGCGGGTGAAGTCGGGCGCGGCGCAGCGCGCCTACGCGCGGCGGCGCATGCGCGAAAGCGGTTCGGACAGCGCGATTCTGCCCGCCGTGCGGCGCTCGGCGATGGCGGCGCGCATTCCGTTCGTCACGGCGATCATCGCCCTGCTCGGGTGCGGTCTCGCGCTGACCTTGCTGTTGACCACCAGGGCCGCCGAGGACAGCTATCAGCTCGGCGACGCGCGAGCGACGAACCGGCGGCTGGCCGACGAGCGCGCCGCCCTGCAGCGTGAGGTCGAGGTCGCCGATTCGGCGCCCGAGCTGGCCCTGCGGGCGCGGGAGCTGGGCATGATCCCCGCCAAGGACCCGGCTCGCCTGCTGGTCGGCCCGGACGGCTCGGTCACGGTGATCGGCAAGCCGGTCCCGGCGGAGGGCACCCCGGTGCCGCCGCTGAACGCCTCGCCGTCCGCGCGGTCGCCGCGCGGGGAGCGGGTGGTGCCGGTCACCACCACGCCCGGTGCTCCGGTGCCGGGTCAGCCGAACCCTGGATCGCAGAACAACGCGCCTGTCAACGCGGCGAGCCCGGCTCCGGCCTCGGCGAGCAATCCGCCGCAGCCGGGACCGTCGGCCGCGCCGCAGGCCGCCGTGCCGCAGCCGCAGGCGGAAGCGGCGCCGCGGCAGGAAGCCGCGCAGGCGCCGGAGGCGGCGCCCGACGGAGTGCCGCAGTGACCCATCCCGGGCCCGCGCCGCGCCGGCGGCGCGGGTCGTCGGCGCCCCGCGCGGCGGGCGGCCCGCGGCCACCCCGTTCCGCTGTCCCGGACGGTCCGCTTCGGTTACGCCTCGGCGTCGGGCGGGTGGTCATGTTCGTCGCGCTCGCCGTCGTCGCGCTGCAACTGCTGTGGGTGCAGAGCATCGCGGCGCCGGGACTGTCGGCACAGGCGGCCAGCCAGCGCACCACCCATCAGCCCGATCCGGCCACTCGCGGGCCGATCACCGACCGCTACGGCAAGGCGCTGGCCTTCACCGTGTCGGCGAAGAAACTGCACTTCCGGCCGGTCGCCGTCCGCAAGGAACTGGCCGACGCCAAGGCCGAGAACGACAAGGCGCCCGATCCGGACCAGCGGCTGCGCGACATCGCGCGCACCATCCACGAGAAGCTCGGCAAGGACGCGCCCGCGGAAGCGGACCTGCTCGCCAAGTTGAACAGTGACGAGCAATTCGTGTTCCTGGCCCAGAACGTGGATCCCCGCGTCGCGGACGAGATCACCGAGAAGTACCCGCAAGTGGGCAGCGATCAGCAGTTCCCCCGGGTGTATCCCGGCGGGTCGCTGGCGGCGAATGTCGTCGGCGCCGTCGGCTGGGACGGCCACGGGCAGATCGGGCTGGAGTCGTCGCTGGACTCGGTGCTGGCCGGTACCGACGGATCGCACACCTACGACCGCGGCTCCGACGGCGCGGTCATCCCCGGCAGCTGGCGTGACGAGCAGCCGGCCGTCAACGGATCGACGGTGGAACTCACCCTGGATTCCGATCTGCAGTACTACGTGCAGCAGCAGGTGCAGCAGGCCAAAGACGTCTCCGGCGCGGGTTCGGCCTCCGCCGTCGTCCTGGACGCCAAGACCGGGCAGGTCCTGGCGATGGCCAACGACAACACCTTCAATCCCGACCTGGGACCGCAGAAATGGGCCAATGCCCAGCTGAGCAATCCTTCGGTCACGGACGTGTTCGAGCCCGGCTCGGTGAACAAGATCGTCACGGCGGCCGCGGCCATCGAGTACGGCCTGACCGATCCGGACGAGGTGCACCAGGTGCCCGGCGCCATCCAGATGGCGGGTGTCACGGTGCACGACGCGTGGTCGCACGGCGTCGAGCCCTACACGACCACCGGGATTTTCGGCAGGTCATCCAATGTGGGCACGCTGATGCTCGCGCAGCGCGTGGGCGAGGACCGCTTCGCCGACATGGCCCACCGGTTCGGGCTCGGGCAGCGCACGGGCATCGGCCTGCCGGGCGAGAGCGCGGGCCTGATGCCGGACCGCGATCAGTGGTCCGGCGGCACCTTCGCCAATCTCCCCATCGGTCAGGGCCTTTCGATGACGACGCTGCAGATGGCCGGGATGTACCAGGCCATCGCGAACGACGGCGTCCGCATCCCGCCACGGATCGTCCGGGCGAAGATCGCGCCGGACGGCACCCGCACCGAGGAGACCCAGCCCGACGGCGTGCGGGTGGTGAGCAAGCAGACCGCCGCCACCTTGCGGACGATGTTCCAAGCGGTCGTGCAGCGTGACCCGATGAACGCCAATCAGAACGGCACCGGATGGCCGGCGGCCATCACGGGTTACCAGGTGGCGGGCAAGACCGGCACCGCGCAGAAGGTCGATCGCAATTGCCGGTGCTATTCCACGTCGTCGTTCTGGATCACGTTCGCGGGCATGGTGCCCGCGGAGAACCCGCGGTACGTGATCGGGCTCATGCTCGACGCGCCCGTCCGCAGTTCGGATGGCTCCGGTGGCGGTTCGGTCGCTCCGCTGTTCCACAACATCGCGTCCTGGGCGCTGCAGCGCGACCGCATCCCGCCCTCCGCGCAGCCGTCCCGGCAATTCGTCTTGCAGGCAGGGTGATCGGACCGCTGCGCGGGCGTGCGAGCGGTAGCGGCGAGAACGGATGTATGCGGAGGAAACAGCAGGTGAGTGCGGTGTTCGAGGGCCGGAGGCGCGGGGCGGCCCTCGGTACGCGCCGCGTCGGGGGCCGATGGCGTCCGTGTGCCGCGTGGCGCGGTCCGGGCCGGGCGAGCGAACCCGTAGGGTGCGGTGGGCGACTTCCCCGGCTTTGCGACGGGGCGCATGGTCCCGCCGTGACCGGTCGCCGGTAACCTGACACGTCGATCGCCGCCCCCGAAAGGAGCCTGGTTTCTGTGCAGTCCGGTCAACCACGCGCATTGCGGCCAGAGCATTCGCCGTCGACGCCGCTGGCGTCGCTGGCCGCCGCCATCGGGGCCGTGACGAGCCCCGAATCGGCTGTGCGTGACGTGTCGGTCACCGGCATCGAGCAGCGCTCGGACGCCGTGCTGCCCGGTGACCTGTTCGCCGCGCTGCCCGGCGCCCGCGCGCACGGAGCGCGTTTCGCGCGCGACGCCGTAGCCCGCGGCGCGGTGGCGGTGCTGACCGACGCGGCGGGCGCGGAGCTGGCCGGTCCGCTCGAGGTGCCCGTGCTGGTGCGTCAGAACCCTAGAGCGGTGCTCGGCGAGCTGTCGGCCACGATCTACGGCAATCCCTCCGAGCGGCTGCGCATCGTCGGGATCACCGGCACCTCGGGCAAGACCACGACCTCCTACCTGGTCGAGGCGGGACTGGCCGCCGCGGGGCTGTCCACCGCCCTGATCGGCACCATCGAGACCAGGATCGGCGGCAGGCGGGTGCCGAGCGCGCTGACCACGCCGGAGGCGCCGCAGTTGCACGCGATGTTCGCGCTGATGGTCGAGCAGGGCGTGGACGCGGTGGTGATGGAGGTGTCCAGCCACGCGCTGACGCTGGGCCGGGTGGACGGCGTGCGGTTCGCGGTGGGCGCGTTCACCAACTTGTCCCAGGACCACCTGGACTTCCACGCCGACTTCGAGGACTACTTCGCCGCCAAACGCAAACTGTTCGAACCCGATTCGCCGGTCGCGGCGCGCACCAGCGTGGTCTGCGTCGACGACGAGTGGGGGCGGCGGCTGGCCGCGGGCCTGCCGGACCCGGTCACCGTGTCGACCACCCGGACCGCCGCCTGGAGCGTCGCGGGCGCGGTGTCGGCGCACGGCGGCGAACAAGACTTCACCGCGGCGGGTCCGCGGGGCGAGATCCCCGTGCGCCTGCGGCTTCCCGGCCACTACAACGTCGCCAACGGCCTGCTCGCGGTGGCGGTGTGCGCCGCGGCGGGCGTCGAGCCTTCGGTGGCGGCCCCGGCGCTGGCGACCGTGGACGTGCCCGGCCGCATGCAGCGGGTGGAGCGCGGACAGGACTTCCTGGCGATCGTCGACTACGCGCACAAGCCCGCTGCGCTGGAGTCCGTGATCGCCACGCTGCGAGGACATCTCGCGGCGGACACCGCGGGACGGCTCGCGGTGGTGGTCGGCGCCGGTGGCGACCGGGACGCGGCGAAGCGGCCGCTGATGGGCGCGGTGGGCGCACGAGGCGCCGACCTGCTGATCATCACCGACGACAACCCGCGCACCGAAGATCCGGCGGCCATCCGCGCCGCCGTGCGCTCCGGTGCGCTCCAGGTCGCGGAGGCCGAACGCGGTGAGGTGCGGGAGATCGGCGACCGCGCCGAAGCCATCGCCGCCGCGGTGGCCTGGGCGCGCCCCGGCGACGTGGTGCTGATCGCGGGCAAGGGACATGAGGCAGGGCAGGAGATCCAGGGCGTGAAGCACCCCTTCGACGACCGCGACGTACTCGCGGCCGCATTGGAAAGACGCAGTCCGCAAGGTAACCACGCGGAGGACTTGACGGTTTCATGATCGAGATGACACTGCGGGAGATCGCGGACGTCGTCGGCGGCACGCTGCACGACGTCGCAGACCCGGAGGTGCGAGTGACCGGCGCGGTGGAATTCGATTCGCGCCGAATCGGTTCCGGCGATCTGTTCCTGGCGCTGCCGGGCGAGCGCTCCGACGGCCACGACTACGCCGGCGCGGCGATCGCGGCCGGCGCGGTGGCGGTGCTGGCCGCGCGGCCGGTCGGCGTACCTGCCATCGTGGTCACGCCAGGCCGCGGCGCCGTGCCGTCGACTTCGGTCGCGCTCAGCCATGACGCGGACGGTTCCGGCGCCGCCGTGCTGGCCGCGCTCGCCGCGCTCGCCCGCGCCAGCGTGTCGCGTCTCGTCGCCGCGGGCGGGCTCACCGTCGTCGGCGTCACCGGCTCGTCCGGCAAGACCTCCACCAAGGACCTGCTGGCGGCCGTCCTCGCGCCGCTGGGCACCGTGGTGGCGCCGCCGGGGTCGTTCAACAACGAACTCGGCCACCCGTGGACGGCGTTGCGCGCCGACGCGAGCACCCGTTTCCTGGTGCTGGAGATGTCCGCGCGCGGGCCGGGCCATATCGCGGCGCTGGCCGAGGTGGCGCCGCCTGGCATCGGCGTCGTGCTCAACGTCGGCACCGCGCATCTCGGCGAGTTCGGCAGCCGCGAGGCCATCGCCAAGACCAAGGGCGAGCTGGTGGAGGCGCTGCCTTCCACCGGACTGGCCGTGCTCAACGCCGACGATCCCCAGGTCGCCG
This sequence comes from Nocardia implantans, assembly GCF_035544775.1. Classification (NCBI taxonomy): domain Bacteria; kingdom Bacillati; phylum Actinomycetota; class Actinomycetes; order Mycobacteriales; family Nocardiaceae; genus Nocardia; species Nocardia implantans. Next base: position 748,314 of record NZ_JAYKYQ010000002.1, read on the forward strand.
CCATGGCCGCGCGCACGGCGGCGCGGGTGGTGACGGTCGGGCAGGCCGCGACCGCGGACGTGCGTGCCACCGACATCAGGCTCGACGACCAGGCCAGGGCCGAGTTCACCGTGCACACCCCCGCGGGCAGCGCCCAGGTGCGTCTGGCCGTGCACGGCGAGCACCACGTGGGCAACGCGCTGTCGGCGATCGCGGTCGCGCTGGAATGCGGCGCCGACCTCGACACCGTCGTGGTCGCGCTGTCCGGCGCGCGCGCCGCCTCCGCCCGCCGGATGGACGTGCGCACCACCGCGGACGGGATCACCGTCGTCAACGACTCCTACAACGCCAATCCGGACTCGGTCCGCGCCGCGCTCAAAGCGCTGGTGAGCATGGCGCGCGCGGCCGAGACGCCGCGACGCAGCTGGGCGGTGCTCGGCGAGATGGGCGAGCTCGGCGAGGAATCCGTCATCGAGCACGACGCCATCGGCCGGCTCGCGGTGCGGCTGGACGTCAGCCGGGTGGTCGTGGTCGGCACGGGCCGACCCGCCCGCGCGCTGCACCAGGGCGCGGTGATGGAGGGGTCGTGGGGCGAGGAATCGGTGATCGTGCCGGACATCGCGTCGGCGATCGCGCTGCTGGAGCAGGAAGTGGCCCCCGGTGACGTGGTGCTGGTCAAGGCATCGAAGTCGGTCGGCCTGTGGGAGGTCGCCGAGCATCTGACCGACCCGAGCGCCGTGGCCGCACGCGGCGGCGCGGTGAGCAACGGGGTGGGACAGGACACGGAGGCAGCAGGATGAGACAGATTCTCTTCGCCGCGGCGATCGCGCTGACGGTCTCGATCCTGCTCACCCCGCTGCTGATCCGGTTGTTCGCCAAGCAGGGCTTCGGGCAGGAGATCCGGGTCGACGGTCCCGCCAGCCACCAGGCCAAGCGCGGCACCCCGACGATGGGCGGCGTCGCCATCCTGGTCGGCATGTGGGCCGGATACCTGGGCTCGCACCTGATCGGCATCGGGTACGACGCCGACGGGCCGTCGGCATCGGCGTTGCTCGTGCTCGGCCTGGCCACGGCGCTGGGCGCGGTGGGTTTCGTCGACGACTTCATCAAGATCCGCAAGCAGCGCAACCTCGGCCTGACCGCTGCGGGCAAGTATCTCGGCCAGCTGTCGTCGGCCGTGATCTTCGGCATCCTCGCCTTGCAGTTCCGCGGCGGCAGCGGGCTGACGCCCGCCAGCAGGCACCTGTCCTACGTGCGCGACATCAGCACCGTGACCATGGGCGTGGTCGTGTTCCTGGTGTTCGTCTGCTTCGTTGTCGTCGCCTGGTCCAACGCGGTGAACCTCACCGACGGACTCGACGGGCTGGCCGCCGGATCGATGAGCCTGGTGCTCGGCGGCTACGTGATCATCACGTTCTGGCAGTACTACCACGCCTGCGAGACCAAGCCGGAGACCGGTTGCTACAACGTGCGCGACCCGCTGGATCTCGCGCTGGTCTGCGCGGCGGGCGCGGCGGCCTGCGTCGGGTTCCTCTGGTGGAACGCCGCACCGGCCAAGATCTTCATGGGCGACACCGGCTCGCTCGCGCTGGGCGGCCTGCTGGCGGGCCTGTCCATCACCACCCGCACCGAACTGCTCATGATCGTCATCGGCGCGCTGTTCGTCGCCGAGACGGCCTCGGTGGTGCTGCAGGTCGCGGTCTTCCGCACCACGCGCAACCGGTTGTTCAAGATGGCGCCGTTCCACCATCACTTCGAGCTCAGCAAGTGGGCCGAGACCACGGTGATCATCAGATTCTGGCTGCTGGCCGCGATGGCCTCCGCCGTCGGGCTCGGGCTGTTCTACAGCGAATACCTCTCCGCGGTCGGGTGAGCGAGATGGTCGAACATTCTCCGCGCGCTCTGCGCACACCGGGGCCCATGCTGGAATTCCTGCGCGGGCGCGACGTCCTGGTCGCGGGCTGGGGCGTGTCGGGACGCTCGCTGGTGGAACCGCTGCGCGACATCGGCGCGCGTCCGGTGGTGACCGACGGCGGCGCAGCGGCCCTGGCCGAGGCGGCCGGGCTCGGGCTGGACGTGGCCACCACCGCGGAGCTGGAGAGCGCGGACTGGAGCCGCTTCGCGCTGGTGATCACCAGCCCGGGGTGGCGGCCGGACTCGCCGGTGCTGGCGTCCGCGGTCGCGGAGGGCACGCCGGTGTGGGGCGACGTGGAGTTCGCCTGGTGGGTCGATCAGGCCAGAATCTACGGCCCGGTCCGCAAATGGCTGGTCGTCACCGGTACCAACGGCAAGACCACCACCACCCAGATGACGCACTCGATCCTGCGCGCGGCCGGCATCGCCAGCGTCGCGTGCGGCAACATCGGCCTGCCCATCCTGGACGCGCTGCGGCGCAATCCGGGTCCGCAGGTGCTCGCGGTCGAGCTGTCGTCGTTCCAGCTGCATTGGGCGCCGTCGGTGCGCCCGGAGGCGGGCGTCGTCCTGAACGTGGCCGAGGATCACCTGGATTGGCACGGCGGCCTCGACGCCTACGCCGCGGCCAAGGCCAGGGCGCTGGTCGGCCGGGTCGGCGTGGTCGGCTTGGACGATCCGGTCGCGGCCTCGCTGGCCCGCAAGTCCAAGGCGCGCCGGACCGTCGGTTTCCGGGTGGGCGTGCCCGCCGACGGTGAACTCGGCGTGGTGGACGGCAAGTTGCTCGACCGCGCGTTCACCAAGGCCGCGATCCTGGCAGAGGTGGGCGACATCAGCCCGCCCGGCCCGGCGGGCGTCGCCGACGCCCTCGCCGCCTCCGCGCTGACCAGGGCGATCGACGTCGCGCCGCAGTTCGTCCGGGAAGGCTTGATCGAGCACAAGGTCGGGCCGCACCGCGCCGCGTTCGTGCGCGAGCTGGCCGGCGTCGAGTTCGTCGACGATTCCAAGGCCACCAATCCGCACGCCGCGCGTTCGTCGATCCTGGCGCATCCGCAGGTGGTGTGGGTGGCGGGTGGTCAGCTCAAGGGCGCGCACGTCGACGACCTCGTGGAGGAGGTCGCCGACCGGCTGGTCGCGGCGGTGCTGATCGGCGTCGACGCGCCGGTGCTCGCGGCCGCGTTGGCGCGACACGCGCCCGAGGTCCCCGTCGTCGAGCTGGTCGCGGGAGACGATGCAGGGATGGGTGACGAAGCGTCGAGGACCGCCGCGGCCGACGCCGTCATGGCGCGGGCGGTGCGCGCGGCCGCCGGTTTCGCCCGCCGCGGCGACACCGTGCTGCTGGCGCCGGCCGCCGCGTCGCTGGACATGTTCGCCGATTACACCCACCGTGGCCGCAGTTTCGCCGCGGCGGTGCACGCCCTGGAAGACCGTGATCTAGGCACCACCGATATCGGGGGTTTGCGATGACCGCCGGCCGGGGCGGGCGGGGTACGGACACCCGCTCCGGTCGGTCGAGTCGCTTTCACGCGCGAGCGGTCAGCTCGTCCGCCGCCACGGTGGTCGCACCGGCGTCGAGCGCGAGTGTCTCGTGACTTCGGGCACCGGCAGGCGTTGGACCGGCAGGGCGGCCCGGACCGCGGGCGCGCGAGAAGCCGCGGCGGCCCCGCGGCGTGGCCGCGGGATGGCGACCGGCCCCGGTTCGTGGCTGGCACGGCCGCTGGCGTCCTTCCATCTCGTCGTCACCATCGCCACGCTGCTGACCGCACTCGGACTCGTCATGGTCCTGTCCGCGTCCGGAGTCGTGGAGTACGCCGAGGGCGGGTCGGCGTACTCCTTGTTCATCCAGCAGACGTTGTTCGCCGGCATCGGCGCGGTGCTGTTCTATCTGGCTCTGCGCGTTCCGCTGCGGCTGCTGCGCCAGGCGTCGTTCCCGCTGTTCGCGCTCTCGGTGCTGGCGCTGGCGCTCGTGCTCATCCCTGGTATCGGCACCAGTGTGCAGGGCGCGCGGCGCTGGCTGGTCTTCGGCCCGGTGTCGGTGCAGCCGTCCGAGGTCGTGAAGGTCACGCTGATCGTCTGGGGTGCGCACCTGCTGGTTTCCCGGCGCGCGATGGGTTCGAGTCTGCGCGACATCCTGGTGCCGCTGGTCCCGGCGGGTGTGCTGGTGTGTCTTTTGATCGTGGTCCAGCCGAACCTCAGCACCACGGTGGCGGTGGGCATCATCCTCGGCGCTCTGCTGTGGTTCGGCGGCCTTCCGGTCCGGTTGTTCGTGACGATCGCGGTGTCCGGCGTGGTCGCCGCTGGCGTGCTCGCCATGTCCGCGGGTTACCGGTCGAATCGGGTGCGGTCCTTCTTCAACCCGGGTTCGGACCCGCAGGGCGACAACTATCAGGCTCGGCAGGCGCTGTACTCCCTTGCCGACGGCGGGATCTGGGGCAGAGGCCTGGGACAGAGCCGGGCCAAGTGGAGTTACCTGCCGAACGCGCACAACGACTTCATCTTCGCGATCATCGGAGAGGAGCTGGGCTTCCTGGGCTGCGCGCTGGTGCTCGGGCTTTTCGCGTTGTTCGTCTACACGGGCCTGCGCATCGCCAGCCGGTCGGCTGATCCGTTCCTGCAATTGCTCACCGCGTCGGCGACCACATGGATCGCCGGGCAGGCCATGATCAACATCGGGTATGTCGTCGGTCTGCTGCCGGTCACCGGGTTGCAGCTGCCGCTGGTCTCCGCCGGTGGCTCGTCGCTGGCGATCACCCTGCTGATGTTCGGCCTGATCGCCAACGCGGCCAGACACGAGCCGGAGGCCGTCGCGGCGCTGCACGCCGGACAGGACGGGCGTTTCAGTAGGCTGTTGCGGTTGCCCAAACCCGAGGTGTACGCACCGGCTCGGGCCAGTGCCCGCCGTGGCCGGGCGCCGCGGCCTTCGGATCGAGGACCGTCGGCGCAGCCGCAGGGCAGGCGGGGGCGTGCGGAACCGCGCCGCCGCTCGCCGGAGAGCCGCGGCACCAGCTCGGCGCGTGCCACCAGGGCTTGGGAACCCAGCTATCCGGTCAATCACGCAAGAGAACGGGGAAGATCCAGGTGATCTCGGTAATCGTCGCGGGCGGCGGCACGGCGGGCCACATCGAACCGGCACTGGCGGTGGCCGACGCGTTGCGGCGGCTCGACGATTCGATCCGGGTGACGGCGCTGGGCACCGAACGCGGCTTGGAGACCCGCCTGGTTCCCGAGCGCGGCTATCGGCTCGAGCTCATCCCTCCCGTCCCCTTGCCGCGCAAGCCCACCGCCGACCTGCTGCGGTTGCCCGGCCGGGTGCGCGCCTCGGTGGCGGCCACCCGCGCGGTCATCGATGCGGTCGAGGCCGATGTGATCGTCGGATTCGGCGGCTACGTGGCGCTTCCGGCGTATCTCGCCGCCGGCGCGGGCGTACTGCGCCGCAGGCGCCCGGTGCCGGTGGTAGTGCACGAGGCGAACGCCAAGGCCGGCATCGCGAACAAGGTCGGCGCCCGCCGCGCCGCACGGGTGCTCGCCGCGGTCCCGGACTCGGGTTTGGCGAACGCGCGGGTGGTCGGCATTCCCGTGCGCGAATCGATCACGGGGCTCAACCGGGCCGCGCTGCGGGCCGAGGCGCGGGCGCACTTCGGTCTTCCGGCCGAAGGGCCGGTGCTGCTGGTTTTCGGCGGTTCGCAAGGCGCGCGGACGCTGAACGAGGCGGTGTCGGGCGCCGCGCCGCAACTGGCCGCCGCGGGCATCTCGGTGCTGCACGCGCACGGACCCAAGAACACCATCGAGGTGGACGACTCCGCCGCGGACGGCGCTCGCTACGTCGCGGTGCCGTATCTGTCCAGGATGGACCTCGCCTACGCCGCCGCCGACGCGGTGGTCTGCCGGTCGGGCGCGATGACCGTGGCGGAGGTCTCCGCGGTCGGACTGCCCGCGTTCTACGTGCCGCTGCCGCACGGTAACGGGGAACAGGAACTCAACGCCCGGCCCGTGGTGGGCAAGGGCGGTGGCAGAATTGTCCCCGATTCCGAGTTGACGCCGAAGTACGTGATCGATGAGGTGATTCCGCTGCTCATGGACTCCGCACGGCTGACAGAGATGGGCCGGGCCGCCGCAGGCGCGGGGCACCGCGACGCCGCCGACGAGGTGGCGCGGATCGCGCTGGAGGTGGCGCGCCGATGAGCGACACCACCGCGGACCGGGTGGCCTCGGACAACGGCGCCGAGCGGACCGCGCTGCCCCCGGAGCTGGAGCGCGTGCACATGGTCGGCATCGGCGGGGCCGGGATGTCCGGCATCGCGCGGATCCTGCTCGCCCGCGGCGGTGCGGTGTCGGGATCGGACGCCAAGGAGAGCCGAGGTGTGCTGGCGCTGCGCGCTCGCGGCGCGCAGGTGCGGATCGGGCACGACGCCACCGCGCTCGACCTGCTACCCGGCGGCCCCACGGCCGTGGTGACCACCTATGCCGCCATTCCGAAGACCAACCCGGAACTGGTCGAGGCCAACCGGCGAGACATCCCGGTGCTGCTGCGCCCCACGGTGCTGGCCTCGCTCATGCAGGGCCATCGCACGCTGCTCGTGTCCGGGACGCACGGCAAGACATCCACCACCTCGATGCTGATCGTGTCGTTGCAGCACTGCGGGTTCGATCCGTCGTTCGCGGTGGGCGGCGAGCTGAACGAGGCGGGCACCAACGCCCACCACGGCACCGGCGACATCTTCGTGGCGGAGGCCGACGAGAGCGACGGCTCGCTGCTGCAATACGAGCCGGACGTGGCCGTCGTCACCAACATCGAGTCCGATCACCTGGACTTCTTCGGTTCCGACGAGGCCTACGTGCAGGTCTTCGACGACTTCGCCGACCGGCTCGCCGCGGGCGGCCTGCTGGTGGTGTGCCTGGACGATCCCGGCTCGCTGGCGCTGGCCGAGCGGGTCGGTGCGCGGTTGGCCGAGCGGAACGTCCAGGTCCTCGGCTACGGCTCGGGCGACCTCGCGGACGCGCCGGTGCCGGTGGGCGCCCGGCTACACAGCTGGGAGCCGCGGGATGTCGGCGGCATCGCGCAATTCCAGCTCGCCGACGAGGCCGCGCCGCGCACGCTGCGCTTGGCGGTGCCGGGCAGGCACATGGCGCTCAACGCGCTGGGCGCGCTGCTCGCCGCCAGGGCCACCGGCGCCGAGGTCGGCGAGGTCATCCAGGGCCTGGAGGGGTTCGGCGGGGTGCACCGCCGGTTCCAGTTCGCCGGGCGGGAGAACGGCGTGCGGGTGTTCGACGACTACGCCCACCACCCCACCGAGGTGCGCGCCGTGCTCGGCGCCGCCGCCGAACTGGTCCAGCAGGAGGCCCGCGACGGCGCCAGGTCCAGGCAGGGCCGGGTCATCGTGGTCTTCCAGCCGCACCTCTACAGCCGCACCGCGACCTTCGCACAGGACTTCGGCGCCGCGCTGAGCCTGGCCGACGAGGTCGTCGTGCTCGATGTCTACGGCGCGCGGGAGAAACCGCTGCCGGGCGTGAACGGCGCGCTGGTCGCGCAGTCGGTGACGAAGCCGGTGCACTACCAGCCGGACATGTCCCGGGTCGGGCGCCAGGTCGCCGGGCTGGCGCTGCCGGGTGACGTGGTGATCACCATGGGCGCGGGCGACGTGACGATGCTGGGCGGTCAGATTCTCGACGGATTACGTGCGCGTCCCCAGCACGGACGGTGACCCGCGTGCGCGGGGTCGGGTCGGCGCGCGCGGCCGGGCGCCGCGCGGGTGATCGGTTCGGCGAACTCGACTGGCGCCGGATTCGCCTGTGGGGATTGCTGAGCGTGTGCGTTCTTGCGGTGCTCTGTGTGCTCGCCTGGTTCACCCCGGTGCTGTCGGTGCGCACCGTGCGGATCGAAGGTGCGGTGGCGGTGCCCGAACAGCAGGTGCGCGATGTGCTCGAAATTCCTTCCGGCCGCTCGATCTTCCGGATCGACACGAATGCCGTGGCGCGGCGGGTGGCGAGCATTCCGAAGGTGCGCTCGGCACGGGTGCAGCGGGTTTTTCCGTCCACGGTCCGGGTGACGGTCGTCGAGCGCACCGCGGTGTTGTTCTACGACAGTCACGAAGGCGCGCATCTCCTGGACGCCGAGGGCGTGGAATTCGCGGTCGAGCCGACGCCGATCGGCGTGCCGAAGTTGATCACCGATCATCCCGGCGGCGCGGATCCGGTGACCAGGGCGGCGGTCGCCGTCCTCGCCATCGTGCCCCCTGCGCTGGCGGTTCAGGTGAGCGAGGTTGCGGCGCGGTCCATTTCGGATATTTCGCTGAATCTGAAGGACGGCCGCACGGTACTCTGGGGCGGGAGCGACGACGCCGAGCGAAAGGCGGCGGTCGTGTTGCCGTTGTTGACGCGCCCCGGAACGGTGTTCGATGTGTCGAGTCCCAATCTGGTCACGGTAAAGTGATCCGCACCCATTGCGCCCAGGTAATTTTCGGCGGTCCGGGAGCGGTTCCGGCGCCGAGAAGGGAGCCGGGAGGCAACCGTTCACCATACGACGTGTGGAGCGGCGAGACGAGCGGGATCACGCAAGATTCTGGCTCTCGTTTCGGCGCGCCTGCGCGCGTATCGCGTCGGCTGCGAATAGCGTTCCGCACCAGTCGGATACTTGACATAACGCTAACCCTATGGTTGAGCTTTAGGGTTTGCCCGAGCCGCGGTTCGCTCTTCGCAGCGACCCGACCGCCGGACCGGGCCGAAAAGGCGGGGTGCCGAGCATCCGGAAACGACAGGCTTTAGATCGAAGGAAGGCGAGAGCCCATGACGCCCCCGCACAACTACCTTGCGGTGATCAAGGTCGTCGGTATCGGCGGCGGCGGTGTGAATGCCGTCAACCGGATGATCGAGCAGGGACTCAAAGGTGTCGAGTTCATCGCGGTCAACACCGACGCGCAGGCGCTGCTGATGAGCGATGCCGACGTCAAGCTCGACGTCGGCCGCGAGCTGACCCGCGGTCTCGGCGCGGGCGCCGACCCGGAAGTCGGCCGCAAGGCCGCCGAGGACCACAAGGACGAGATCGAAGAGGTGCTCAAGGGCGCCGACATGGTCTTCGTGACCGCGGGCGAGGGCGGCGGCACCGGCACCGGTGGCGCACCGGTCGTCGCGCAGATCGCGCGCAAGCTCGGCGCGCTGACCATCGGCGTGGTCACCCGCCCGTTCTCCTTCGAGGGCAAGCGGCGCGGGAACCAGGCCGAGGTCGGCATCAATCTGCTGCGCGAGTCGTGCGACACGCTCATCGTCATCCCGAACGACCGGCTGCTGCAGCTCGGCGACGCGGCGGTGAGCCTGATGGACGCGTTCCGCTCCGCCGACGAGGTGCTGCTCAACGGTGTGCAGGGCATCACCGACCTGATCACCACCCCCGGTCTGATCAACGTCGACTTCGCCGACGTCAAGAGCGTGATGTCCGGCGCGGGCAGCGCGCTGATGGGTATCGGTTCGGCGCGCGGTGAGGGCCGCTCGGTGAAAGCCGCCGAGGCGGCGATCAACTCGCCGCTGCTGGAAGCCTCCATGGACGGCGCGCACGGCGTGCTGCTGTCGATCGCGGGCGGGTCGGATCTGGGACTGTTCGAGATCAACGAGGCCGCCTCGCTGGTGCAGGAGGCCGCGCACATCGAGGCCAACATCATCTTCGGCACCGTGATCGACGACTCGCTCGGCGACGAGGTGCGGGTCACCGTGATCGCCGCGGGCTTCGACGGCGGCGGCCCGGCCCGGCGCACCTTCGAGACGTCGGGCCGCAGCACCATCGGCACGGCGCGCTCCGGCGAGATCGGGCAGAGCCGGACCAGCGAGATCGCCGCGCGCGGCAGCGACAGCACGCCGAGCGCCTCGGTCGCGGGCACGGCGGGCCGCGGCGCGTTGCCGAGCTACCGGGACACCGAACGGCCGCGCACGCTGGGCGAGCCGTCGGTCACCAGCGGCACGCGATCGCACCTCACGCCGCCGCCGGACGCCGGCGACGATGACGACGACGTGGACGTGCCGTCGTTCATGCGGAGGGGCTGAGCGCTGGAATCCGGTTCCGGCGCGCGCCGGGACCGAGCTGGAAAGAGCGATCCCGGCCCGCGCCGGGACGTCTCGGAGGGACCCGCCGAAGCGGTGTCCCGCAGTACGATCGCGCAGCATTTTCCGGGGGACGCCGGCGCGGGGCCGGCCGAGCGAGACCGGGCGTCACGGCGCCCGATGCGACGCAACTGATTCGGCCCCGGGGGGAAATTTCGCTTCTACCTGGGCATTTCGACGCCATTCCGCGAGCGCAACTACGCTCGTCGCCATGACTATCGCGCCGACCATCACTGTCCGACGGGTGACCACCACCAGGTCCGGAGGCTTCTCGGCGCCACCCTACGACTCGTTCAATCTCGGCGACCATGTCGGCGACGATCCCGCGGCCGTCCGGCGCAACCGCGACCGGCTGGCCGAAGGCATCGGCCTGCCGCCCGAACGCCTGGTCTGGATGGAACAGATCCACGGCCGCAACGTGGAGATCGTCGACGGCCCGCGCGCCGAACCGGTCCCGGCCACCGACGCGCTCGTGACCACCGTGCCCGGACTCGCGCTGGTCGTGCTCACCGCCGACTGCGTGCCCATCCTGCTGTCCGACGACGAGGCGGGCGTGATCGCCGCGGTGCACGCGGGGCGGATCGGCGCCCGCATCGGCATCGTGCCGCGCGTGCTCGACGCGATGGTCTCGGTCGGCGCGCGCCCGGAGCGGATCGGCGCGCTGCTCGGGCCCGCCGCCTCCGGCCGTCAGTACGAGGTTCCCGCCGGGATGCGCGCCGACGTCGAAAAGCATCTGCCCGGCAGCGCGACCACCACGGTCCGCGGCACCCCCGGCCTGGATCTGCGGGCGGGCATCTCGCGCCAGCTCACCGAGGCCGGCGTCGGCGCGATCGCGGTCGACCCGCGGTGCACCATCGAGGACCACACCTTGTTCAGCCATCGCCGTGGCGCGCCGACCGGCCGGATCGGCGGGGTGATCTGGATGGAGGCCGCATGAGCGGGCGGAACGCCATCGGCGCGCTCGCGGAGCCGAGCGCGGGGGAGGTGGGCGCGTGAGCACCGAAGCGAGGATCGCGGTGGACGCCGCGCTCGCCGCGAGGACCGCCGAGCTGTCGGAGAACCTGGCCGGTCTGCTGGCGCGCATCGACGCGGCGTGCCGCGCGGCGGGCCGGGCGCCGGAGTCGGTGCGGCTGTTGCCGGTGACGAAATTCTTCCCCGCCTCCGATGTCGCGATCCTGCACCGGCTCGGCCGGCGCGAGTTCGGCGAGTCGCGCGAGCAGGAGGCCGCGGCGAAGGTGGCGGACTTACGTGAGCAAGACCTCTCCGGCATCCGCTGGCACATGATCGGGCGGTTGCAGCGGAACAAAGCGCGCGGTGTCGCCCGCTGGGCCCACACCGTCCATTCGGTGGACAGCGAACGTCTGGCTACCGCCCTGGACGCCGGTGCCGTCGCCGCGCTGGAGGCGGGCGAGCGCACCGAACCGCTGCGGGTGTTGCTCCAGGTGAGCCTGGACGACGACCCCGCCAGAGGCGGCGTCACGGCAGGCGATCTTCCCGCGCTCGCCGAACGGATTGCGGACGCTCCCGGATTACGTTTGTCGGGCCTGATGGCCATTCCGCCGCTGGGTGCGCAGACCGATGCCGCATTTGCGCGACTTGCGACGTTGCACACGTTGTTGGTCGCCGATCATCCGGACGCGACAGAGCTTTCCGCGGGAATGTCGGGTGATCTGGAATCCGCGATCGAACACGGTTCGACGGTTGTGCGTGTCGGTACCGCCTTGATGGGTATGCGACCGATAACCTCGGGCTAGCAAAGAAACCTCATCAGTCACATTCGACACATATGCTGGGATCTGACGAGGGCTGAGCAAGACTTCAACACCCGGCCGCCACCGGGGCCGAAGGAAGGTCGACCAATGAGCACGCTGCACAAGTTCAAGGCGTACTTCGGCATGGTTCCGCTCGAGGATTACGAAGACGACTACGTCGACGATCGCGCTCCCCGAGGGGTGGACGAGCGCGGCGCTCGCAGGCCCCGGCCCCGTGACTACTCCGACCGCGACGGCTACGTCGAGCGCTACGGCGAGGATCGGTACGGCGCAAGCCGTTTCGACGATGTCGACTACCCCGAGCCGGCCTACAAGTCGCCCTACAAGGCGGGTTACTCGGTGTCGCGGCGCGACGACTACGTCGACGAGCCCTACGGCGACGACCGCTACGACGCGCCCCGGCGTCCCACCCGGATCGACTCCGCGCCGTCGGGCCGGTTCCGCGCGGGCGGGAGCGCGCCCCCGCTGCGCGGCACGACCCGTGGCGCGCTCGCCGTCGACCCCGACGCCGAGGAGCGCAGGCTGGAGGAGCGCGTGCGTCCCGAGCCCGCCCCGGTGCGGCGGCCCGGGATCTTCGAGGACGGAGGCCCCTTGTCCAAGATCACGACGCTGCGCCCGCGCGACTACAGCGAGGCTCGGATCATCGGCGAACGCTTCCGCGAGGGCAATCCGGTGATCATGGATCTGGTGGATCTGAGCAACGCCGACGCCAAACGGCTGGTCGACTTCGCCGCGGGCCTGGCCTTCGCGCTGCGCGGGTCGTTCGACAAGGTCGCGACAAAAGTGTTCCTGCTCTCACCGGCGGATGTCGACGTATCAGCGGAAGAACGCAGGCGCATCGCGGAAACCGGCTTCTACAACCAGAAATAAGCTCGTGATCTGGGGGGTGAAGCGGACCGGTCGCAGGTTGTGCGGCGCGGTCATTTTGCGCGAAGCGATTTTTACGGCAGAGTGAACTCGTGGCCTTGTTCGCGGTGCTGTACTTCGTACTGTTCATCTTCTGGCTGTTGCTGATCAGCCGGGTGATCGTCGAGTTCATCCGTAGCTTTGCCCGAGACTGGCGTCCTACCGGTGTCGTGGTCGTCGTCCTGGAGGTGATCTTCACGATCACCGACCCCCCGGTGAAACTGCTCAGGCGGTTGATACCTCCGGTGTCGCTGGGCGGAATTCGCCTGGATCTGTCGATTATGGTCCTGCTTTTCATCGTCTTCATCCTGATGTCGATCGTGGGCAGGCTCGGGCAGCCGGTAGCTCCGGTGTGACAGAATGGGCCGTAAGACAGCTTGCTAGATCTGCTAGATCTCCAAAAGACGCGTGAAGGGATCCTTCCATGCCGCTGACCCCAGCCGATGTGCACAACGTCGCGTTCAGCAAACCGCCGATCGGGAAGCGCGGCTACAACGAGGATGAAGTCGACGCGTTCCTGGATCTCGTGGAGCAGGAGCTGTCGCGTCTGATCGAGGAGAACGCCGATCTGCGCCAGCGGGTCGCCGAGCTCGACGCGGAATTGGCCGACGCCAAGAAGAACCGCGGCCCCGGGGTGAACGCGGCGAAACCGCCGATTCCGCAGGCCCCGCCGCCGCAGCCGGAACCGATCAAGCCTCCGGTTCCCGCCGCGCCGCCCGCCCCGATGCCCGCGGCGCCGGTGGCCAAGGACGCGCCGGGCGCCGACGCGAACCTGCAGGCCGCCAAGGTGCTCAGCCTCGCCCAGGAGATGGCGGATCGGCTGACCAGCGACGCCAAGGCCGAGGCGGAGAGCTTGCTGTCGAATGCTCGGGCGAATTCCGAGCGACTGGTCGGAGACGCCAGGACCCGGTCGGAGGCCATGATCGCCGACGCCCGTCAGAAGTCGGACGCGATGCTGTCGGACGCGCAGAGCCGCTCGGACAGCCAGCTGCGCCAGGCCAAGGAGAAGGCCGACGCCCTGCAGGCCGACGCCGAGCGCAAGCACACCGAGATCATGGCGACCATCACCCAGCAGCGCAGCGTGCTGGAGAGCCGTATCGAGCAGCTCAAGACGTTCGAGCGGGAGTACCGGGTGCGGTTGAAGTCGTACCTGGAGTCGCAGCTCGAGGAGCTGGAGAACCGTGGCTCGGCCGTCCCGGTCGACGGCGGCGAAGCCTTCGCGGATGCCAACACGGCCAACAACCTCGCGCCGGCGTCGTTCGCCAAGGGCGGCAAGTAGCTCGCCGCGCCCCAGCACAGCAGTTCGCATACCGTTAGAGGAACTGTCGAGCCGCCCGGCATGCCTTGGGGGTCACCATGCTCGTCTTGACACTCGTCCTTGCCGCGATCGGCTTCGCCCTGCTCGTGGCAGCGCTCACCACCGGATCGGTGATCTGGGCGTGGGGCTGCATCGTGGTGTGCGTCATCGGCGCGATGCTCTTGCTGGTGAGTGCTTTGTCCATGCGGAGTCCGGATGGTGATTCCCCGCCGCCTCCTGGTCGTCATGCCAAACGCTGACCTGCGCTGCAAAGTGAGTTGACCGATCCGGCTAGAATCAAACATGAACACGGCGTCGATCCGGCCATCACCGGGGAGCCTTCGGAAGAACGGCGGCCCGGGGGCCGCTCAGTAGAACCGAACGGGTGAGCCCGTCACAGCTCGCGAATGAGAGGTCCGGTGTTCGTCACGCCGGACAAGCGGGGTGGTACCGCGGTTTCGGCGCACCGGGCGCCGACATCGTCCCCGTGCCAAACGACTCGGCACGAGGAGACGTATCCGCGATGGCGGACCACACTTCCAGCAACAGCGCGTACCCGCGCGTCGACCTGAGCGTCGGCAGCGGGGCGTCGTTCCCCGAGATGGAGCGCCGCGTGCTCGACGCGTGGGCGGCCGCCGACACTTTCCGCGCGAGCATCGAAAACCGTTCCGGCGCAGCCGAATTCGTCTTCTACGACGGGCCGCCCTTTGCCAACGGTCTGCCGCATTACGGACATTTGCTCACCGGATACGTCAAAGACCTCGTCCCGCGTTTCCAGACGATGCGCGGCAAGCGGGTCGACCGGCGATTCGGCTGGGACTGCCACGGATTGCCCGCGGAAATCGAAGCCGAAAAGCAGCTCGGTATCACGGACAAATCACAGATCGATGCGATGGGGCTCGCGGAATTCAACGCGGCCTGCAAAACATCGGTGCTGCGCTACACCGGGGAATGGCGCGACTACGTGACGCGCCAGGCCCGCTGGGTCGACTTCGACAACGACTACAAGACACTGGACACCGACTTCATGGAGTCGGTGATGTGGGCGTTCAAGTCGCTGTACGACAAAGGGCTGATCTATCAGGGCTTCCGGGTGCTGCCCTACAGCTGGTACGAGCAGACGCCGCTGTCGAATCAGGAAACCCGCCTCGACGACGCCTACAAGATGCGCCAGGATCCTGCGGTCACCGTCGACATGGCGTTGCGCGTGCCCGCCGAGCATCCGCTGCACGAACTCGACGGCGCCAACGCGCTGATCTGGACCACCACGCCGTGGACGCTGCCGTCCAACTTGGCGATCGCGGTGCACCCCGACGTCCGCTACGTGCACCTGCGCGCGGCCGACGGCAAACGCTATGTGCTCGCGGCCGAACGGGTCTCGCACTACGCGCGGGAGTTCGGCGAGGAGCCGGAGGTGCTCGCGGAGTTCGACGGCGCCGCGCTGGCCGAGCTGTCCTACGCGCCGCCGTTCGACTTCTTCGCCGGCCACCCCAACGCCCACCGTGTGCTCACCGCCGACTACGTGACCACCGACTCCGGCACCGGCATCGTGCATCTGGCGCCCGCGTTCGGTGAGGAGGACATGGACGTCGCCTCCGCCCACGGCATCGAACTGGTGCAGCCGCTGGATCCGGGCGGCAAGTTCACCTCGATGGTTCCGCCGTACGAGGGCCTGATGGTGTTCGACGCCAACCCGGTGATCATCAAGGACCTCAAGGCCGCCGGGAAGCTGTTGCGGCACGAGACGATCGAGCACTCCTACCCGCACAGCTGGCGCTCCGGGCAGCCGCTGATCTACATGGCCGTGCCGTCCTGGTTCGTCGCGGTGACCAAGTTCCGCGACCGCATGGTGGAGCTGAACAAGCAGATCACCTGGGTGCCCGAGCACATCCGCGACGGCCAGTTCGGCAAGTGGCTGGAAGGCGCGCGCGACTGGAACATCAGCCGCAACCGCTACTGGGGCAGCCCGATCCCCGTCTGGGTGTCCGACGACCCGGCCTACCCGCGCGTCGACGTCTACGGCTCGCTGGACGAGCTCGAGCGCGACTTCGGTGTGCGCCCGACCGATCTGCACCGTCCGATGATCGACGAGCTCACCCGGCCGAATCCCGACGACCCGACCGGCAAGTCGACCATGCGCCGGGTGCCGGAGGTGCTGGACTGCTGGTTCGAGTCCGGTTCGATGCCGTATGCCCAGGTGCACTACCCGTTCGAGAACAAGGAGTGGTTCGACAGCCACTTCCCCGGCGATTTCATCGTCGAGTACAACGGGCAGACCCGCGGCTGGTTCTACACGCTGCACGTGCTGGCGACGGCCCTGTTCGACAGCCCGGCGTTCAAGACCGTGGCCGCGCACGGCATCGTGCTCGGTGACGACGGCTTGAAGATGAGCAAGTCCAAGGGCAACTACCCGGACGTCAACGAGGTGTTCGACCGGGACGGCTCGGACGCGATGCGCTGGTTCCTGATGAGTTCGCCGATCCTGCGCGGCGGCAATCTCATCGTCACCGAGCGCGGCATCCGCGAGGGCGTGAGCCACGCGCTGCGGCCGCTGTGGAACGCGTGGACCTTCCTGCAGCTGTACGCCTCGAAGCCCGGTGTGTGGCGCACGGATTCGCCGCACGTGCTGGACCGCTACATCCTCGCGAAGCTGGCGCGCACCAGGGACGTCATCACCGAGGCGCTGGAGACCTACGACATCGCAGGCGCCTGCGAGGAACTGCGCTCCTTCGCCGACGCGCTGACCAACTGGTACGTGCGGCGCTCACGCTCGCGGTTCTGGAGCGAGGACCGCGACGCGGTGGACACCCTGCACACGGTGCTCGAGGTGGTCACCAGGCTGGCCGCGCCGCTGCTGCCGCTGATCACCGAGGTGATCTGGCGCGGGCTGACCGGCGGCGAGTCGGTGCACCTGGCCGACTGGCCGAAGGAGGGCGAGCTGCCGGACGATCCGGAGCTGGTCGCCGCCATGGACGAGGTGCGGGTGGTGTGCTCGACGGTGCTGAGCCTGCGCAAGGCGCAGAACCTGCGGGTGCGGCTGCCGCTGGCCGAGGTCACCATCGCCGCGGCCGACGCGGAGCGGCTGGCGCCGTTCGCCGACATCGTCGCCGACGAGGTCAACGTCAAGAAGGTCGATCTGACCACCGACGTGGACGCGCACGGCCGGTTCGAGCTGGTGGTCAACGCCCGCGCCGCGGGACCGCGACTGGGCAAGGACGTGCAGGCGGTGATCAAAGCGGTCAAGGCGGGCGAGTGGTCGGAGGACGCCGACGGCACGGTCCGCGCGGCCGGGATCGCCCTGCTGCCTGAGGAGTACACCCAGCGCCTGGTCGCGGCCGAACCCGAGTCGACCGCGGCGCTGCCGGGCAACGCGGGCCTCGTGGTGCTGAACTCGGTGGTCACCGAGGAACTGGAGGCCGAGGGCTGGGCGCGGGACCTGATCCGCGACCTGCAGGAGACCAGGAAGTCCGCCGGGCTGGACGTCTCCGACCGCATCACCGTGGTGCTGGACGTCCCGGCGGACCGGGCCGCGTGGGCCGAGACGCATCGTGACCTGATCGCGGGTGAGATCCTGGCCACCACGCTGACCTTCGGCGACGCCGGCCCGGAAGCCGCCGATCTGGTCGGCGGTGTACGCGCGAAGATCGCCAAGGCCTGAGCGTCGGGTACTTCGGCGAGCCGGGGCGGGACCGAAAGGTCCCGCCCCGGCTTTTTCGGGTCGGTACGGCGGACGACGTACGCATCGCCCCGCGACCGGACCGCTACCCAGCAGCAAGGTGCTCGGCTTCCGACATCGGCGGCCACCGTCACTACATAGTGATTTAGATCACATGCTGAGAGTTTGCTGATTCCCGACAATTCGCCGATATCCCAGGCACAATCTGCGATGTCGCTACTGTTGCCCAGGCGTTCTCCGGGGGCGGCAGTTTCTCTTTTTCGCGTGTCGTACTTGGGATTCGGCCGTGCTGGGAACGTGTCCGGCACGGGTGGCCGCGGCTCCGCATCGGGGACCGCTGCCGATGCCATATGTTAGCCAGGCTGCCGATCGGCGGCCAGTCAACTGCGCCCATGGAAGGGGCGAGTACGTGCCGAGAAAATCGTTGCATCGCATCGCACTCGGATTCTTGCTCTCGATCATCGCGACTCTTCTGCTCGCCGGACCGGCGTGGGCCGACACCGGCAGCGCCTCCGGCAGCGGGCCGGGCAGCGCGTCATCCGGTTCGTCGGGCACCGGCAGTTCGTCGTCCGGCAGCGCCAGCGGCTCGGCCGACCTGCCGATACCCAGTGTGTTCGGCGTCGGAGCGCTGGCCGCGGCGACGACGCAGATCGGCAAGCCCTACGAATGGGGCGGCACCGGCCCCGACAGCTGGGACTGCTCGGGCCTCGTGCAGTGGGCGTATCGCCAGGTCGGCGTGCGCCTTCCGCGGACCACCTGGCAGCAGGCGAAGGTGGGCGCGCCCGTCCCGCGTGGTTCGCTGTCGCTCGGCGACGTGATCGTGCTGAACAGTGACGGTTCGCACGTCGGTATCTACGCGGGCAACGGCCAGGTGCTCAACGCCTACGGGCAGGGCGTGCCGGTCGGCTTCACTCCGCTGGACGAATTCGACATCTACGCCATCCGTCGCTTCTGAGCGCACCCGGCGCGGCTACGCCCGCGCGGAAACGGCCCCGACTTGCGAATGTGGGCCGGGGCCGCGGCGACTCGGCCGTGCCCGCCGTCGGACGGGAGCGGCACCGATGCGCCGACGCCGGATGCACCCTGGTCACCGCTCGGCGCGGGGCGGACAGCACCGCCGCGCTCCGGGTGGCCGGGGTGCGGTCAGTCGCCGAGGCCGTCGGCGAGGGTGCGCAGCAGCGGTCCGTACTGCTGATGGGCCAGCGCCGAGGCGAATTGCGCCACCAGATAGTCGGCCGGGTTGCCGGTGTCGTACCACCGGCCGCGGATGACCTGGCCGTAGACCGGATTGTTCGCCGCGTGCACGTTGATCGCGTCGGTGAGATACACCTCGCCGGTGCGGTGTTCGTACCACGCTTCGGTCTGCCTGCGCAGCTCGTCGATGATGCCGGGGGTGACGACGTAGCCGCCGATCGCGGCGAAGGACGACGGCGCGTCCTTCGGCTTCGGCTTCTCCCGCAGGCCGGTGATGCGCAGCAGGCCGTTGCCGTGATCGTCGGCGACCACCGGAACGCCGTAGCGCTGCGACTCGGCGGGATCCATCGGCATCAGCGCCAGCACCGGGGCTCCGGTGGCCTCGTAGGCGTCGATGAGCTGCTGGGCGCGGGGCACGTCGGCGACGAATACGTCGTCCGGCCACAGCACCAGCATGGGCTCGTCGCCCAGATTGCGGGCGGCGTTGAGCACCGGGGTGCCGTTGCCGTAGGGCCCGTGCTGGTCCAGGTAGGTGATGTGGCCGAGCCGCGACAGCTCGCCGACCTCTTCGACAGCGTCGGCGAAGGCGGTCTTGCCGTCCGCGCGCAGCTGGGCCACCAGTGCGGGATTGGGCCGGAAGTGATCCTGGATGAGTGATTTTCCGCTGCTGACCACGATGGTGATGTCGGTGATGCCCGAAGCGACCAGCTCGCGGACCGTGTGCTCGATCACCGGCTTGTCGCCGACCGGCAGCATCTCCTTGGGGATGGCCTTGGTCAGCGGAAGCAGCCGGGAGCCGATACCGGCGGCCGGGATGACGGCCTTGCGGATATTCATGGGTCCGATCATCACATATCGGACCGAGGGTCCGGCCCCGTCCCCGCGGCACGTCGGCGGTTATTTCAGGACTGTCCGGTACCGGGTTCGGCGCGGAAAAGGGCAGATCAACGCCGTCGCGGCGGGACGGATCGGCCTGCGGAGGCGCGAGCGAGGGCGGGGCGATACCGACAGGTAACCAGCAGCTAGCGCACAGCCACCGGACAGCGTCACCGCCGGGCCCGGACTGTCGGTGCACGGGCGTACATTGCACCCGTGCGTACCGAGAAACCGACCGTCGAGCGCGTGGCCGCGCCGTCGACGGGGATCGGGAGCACCTCCGGCGCAAGCCCGGCGAGCCCGCCGCCGGTGCTCGCCGACGCGGACAGCGCCGCACGGCGCTGGGTGCTGCACATCGACATGGACGCGTTCTTCGCCTCCGTCGAACAGCTGACCCGGCCGACGTTGCGCGGCAGGCCGGTGCTGGTCGGCGGGACGGGCGGACGCGGCGTGGTCGCCGGAGCCAGTTACGAGGCGCGCGTGTTCGGCGCCCGGTCGGCGATGCCGATGCATCAGGCGCGCCGGCTGGTCGGTGTCACCGCGGTGGTGGTGCCGCCGCGGGGAGCGGTCTACGGCGTGGTCAGCGGGCAGGTGTTCGACGCGCTGCGCAGCCGGATCCCGGTGCTGGAGACGTTGTCGTACGACGAGGCGTTCGGCGAGCCCGCCGAGCTGGCCGGCGCGACGGTCGCCCGGGTGCACGCGTTCTGCGAGGAATTGCGCGCCGTGGTGCGCGCACGCACCGGGTTGACCGCCTCGGTGGGCGCGGGCACCGGAAAACAGCTGGCCAAGATCGCCTCCGGCTTGGCCAAACCCGATGGGGTGCGGGTGATCTCGCCGGTCGAGCAGCCGCGCCTGCTCGCGGGTCTTCCGGTGCGCAAGCTGTGGGGGATCGGCCCGGTCGCGGAGGGCCGGTTGCGCTCGCTGGGCATCGAGACCGTCGGCGCGTTCGCCGCGCTGCCGGAATCGGAGGCGATGTCGATCCTCGGCGGCAGCATCGGCGCCGCGTTGCACCGGCTGGCGCGCGGCATCGATGACCGTCCGGTCGCCGAACGCACCGAGGCGAAACAGATCAGCGCCGAGACAACCTACGAAACCGACATCGTCAGTCTCGAGCAGCTGCGTCCTGCCATCGAGGACATGGCCGCCGCGGCGCACCGGCGCCTGACCGGTGACGGGCGTGCCGCGCGCACGGTGGTGCTGAAGTTGAAGAAGTCCGATATGAGCATCGTCACCCGCTCCTTCACACTGCCTTATGCCACCGAGGATCTGGCCACGCTCGCCGCCGCCGCGCAGCGCTCCGCGCTCGACCCGAGGGAGCTGGGCCCGATCCGTCTCGTCGGCGTCGGCTACGGCGGCCTGTCCACCGTCCGCCAGGAATCGCTGTTCCCCGAACTGGATCGCGGCACGGCCGGAATCGCTTCGGCGCGGCCCGAACCCGAACAGCCGCAGGTCGCTGACCTCGGCGATGCCGACCGCACCGCGCCGGTCCTGCCCATCGCCGCCTGGCATCCCGGCATGGACGTGTCGCATCCCGAGCACGGTCACGGGTGGGTGCAGGGCGCCGGGCTCGGCGTCGTGACCGTCCGCTTCGAAACCCGTTCCACCGGCCCGGGTCCCGCGCGCACCTTCGCCGCCGACGATGCCGCGCTCACCCGGGCCGATCCGCTGGGCAGTCTGCGCTGAGATCCGGGCTCGCGGCTCGACATCGCCCGGCCGGGCGCGTACGTTCGCTGCCGACGACCATCGCCGGTCCGGCTGACGCCGCCCGGGGCCGGTAGCCTGGGACCTCGTGCAGCGCCGCCGGTTCGGGGGCGGCTGCCATGGTGAACACGACACGGACCTCTCGAACGCAAAGGACGAGCAGTTGAAGCTTCGTAAGACTGGACGCATCGCGATCGCCGGACTGGCCATCGTCGCCGCGCTTGGCCTGACCGCCTGTGGTGGCGACGACAAGGACAGCAAGCCCGCCGCCAAGACGTCGACCAGCGCCAAGGCGTCGGCGACCGCGAGCGCGAACCTGCCGCCGGTCCCGACCCCCGCGGAGCTGAACACCGCCCTCGCCCGTGCGCTCGACCCGTCGGTGCCCGCCTCCGAGAAGCTGGACAACGTCCAGGGCGCCGAGGCCGACCCGACGCTGCCGGACCGCCTGTCCCAGGCCGCGTCGGGCGCCGACGTGAAGATCGAGGTCACCGACGTCACCTCCTTCGGCGACAGCGTGAACGCGAAGGCCAAGTTCACCCTCAACGGCCAGGAGAACATCGTCGACGTGCCGTTCGTCGCCGACAACGGCAAGTGGAAGATCCAGAAGGCATGGGCCTGCACCATGCTGACCAACCTCGGTCAGCAGTCGGTGGCCTGCAGCTGAGTGCACTCGACGGCCGGTCGCCGGGGCTCCGCCTCGGCGACCGGCCGTCGTCGTAGGAAAAGCTCTGGCGCACTTCATACTTCGCATAACACCCGGTGCGCCGCTCAGAGTATGCGCAGAATCGCGTACATCGAGGTGGCCTGCGCGTACAGCTCGCCGTCTTCGGCGCCGATCAGCCGGGCCTCGGCGCTGGCCGTGGTGGGGCCGACGTGGACCGCGGTGCCTTCGCAGCGCAGCTTTCCGGTGTCGCCGCGCACGGCCCGGTGGATGTCCATCCCGATCTTCACCGAGGTGGAACGCGTCCCGCCCGCCAATCGCGTCAACACGGCCGAGCCGAGGGCCGATTCGAGCAGCGTGGCCACGAAGCCGCCGTACACCCCGCCCGTCGGGTCGAGCAGCTGATCGCCCGGCTGGCCTTCGAAGACCACGATTCCGTCGCCGACCTCGACCAGCCGGAAACCGAGTGCGCCCAGGATCGGCGCACCCGGGAATCGTCCGTCCAGGGTGGCCTGCAGGATTTCCCGCCCGGTCATGCCGAGCGGATCGGGAGTCGCGGCGGGCGTTCGCCACGTGTCGGTCCGGGAGCGGAGAGGTCTGGGCGCGGTCATGCATCGACGCTACGGAGCAGCCGCAGCCCGCAGAAGTGTCGGATCCGACACGTTTGCGACCGATCCCGACGAACTGCTACAGCTTCCGCACCGTTAGATCGGGCATCGCTTCGTAATCGCCATCTTGCGTGACCATCGGAATGTCATGTGCCAGTGCGGTTGCTGCGATCCAGCAGTCGTTGATCGGTACTTTGCGCCCGGCGGACCGAAGGCGTGCGATCAGCAGCGCCCAATGTGCGACGGTCTCATCCACCTCGAGTGGCTGAACCCGTTGCGCGAGCTGGTAGCTCGCCAACCTACGTGCCGACACTTCGGGACTCATCGCTTCACTGTTCACCACGGCAGGTCATCCGTCGTTTCGGTCAGGGTCTCTCGTAGTTCCTGTCGGAGGCCTGTGGTATCCGGGCCGAGGCGAGCCAGTTCTCGGAGAATTTCCGAGGCGGGCACCCATTGCCGCCGCCTGGATATCGGGATGATCTTCGCGACCGGTCGGTTGTCCTTGAGAATCTCGATCTCTTCGCCGGCCTCGACGCGACGCAGTACCTCGGCGGTGTGATTTCGCAGTTCACGAGCGGGCAACGCAGTCATGCTACGCGCGTAGCAAACTGCTGCGTCGTGCTCATGGCGTCGACCGGGTTTCGTCCGCGAGCAGGCTGGATTCGGTGGCTCCCGCGCGCGCCGCGCGTCGCGCGCGACGGGTCCGCAGCAGCGCGTCGGCGGTGAAGAGCGCCAGCGCCACCCAGATCAGAGCGAAACCGGCCCACCGGGAGGCGGGCATCGGCTCGTGGGCGACGGCGACGCCCCAGGCCATCTGTAGTGCGGGTGTGAGGTATTGCAGCAGGCCCATGGTGGACAGCGCGACCCGTTGGGCGGCGACGGCGAACAGCAGCAGCGGAAGCAGGGTGACCGGCCCGGTGGCCACCATCAACACGGTATGTCCCGCTCCGGTGGCGAATTCGCTGTGCCCGGTGATCGCGAGGGCGATCACGAACGCCAGCGCGAAGGGCGCGGCGACGATGCCCTCGGCCGCGATGCCGCGCAGCGCGTCCAGCGGGATCACCTTCTTCACCAAGCCGTAGGTGGCGAAGGAACAGGCCAGTGCCAAGGCGATGATCGGTGGTCTGCCGTAGTCGACGGTGAGCACGGCCACCGCGGTCGCGCCGAGCGCGAGGGCGGCCCACTGGGCGGCGGCCAATCGCTCCCGGAAGATCACCACCCCGAACGCGACGGTGACCAGCGGGTTGATGAAGTAGCCGAGCGCGCACTCCACGACGTGCCCGGAGATGACCCCGTAGACGTACACGCCCCAGTTCAGCGTGATCGCGGCCGAGGCGACGGCCGCGAGGCGCCAGACCCGGCCGCCGATGCCGCGCAGCTCGCGGATCCGGCCGGTTACGGCGAGTACCGCCAGCACCACCACCAGCGTCCAGACGACCCGCTGCGCCACCACCTCGCCCGGGCCTGCGAATGCCAGCAACCCGAAGAACGCGGGGAAAAGTCCCCACAAGAAGTACGCGCTCGCTCCGAACGCCACACCGGGGATGGACCTGCTTCGCCGCACGATGTACGAACGTAGTTGTCACGTAGCCTTGCGGTCATGTCGATTACCGTGCAGGCGTCGGGCGCCACCGGATTGACCGCGGCCGAGGTCGAGCGACGCCGCCGCGACGGGCTGACCAACGACGTCCCCGATCGCGCGAGCCGTTCGGTTCGCGACATCGTGCGCGCGAACGTCTTCACCAGGATCAACGCCATCCTCGGGGTCCTGTTCGTGCTGGTACTGGCCACCGGATCGATCATCGACGGCATGTTCGGCCTGCTGATCGTCGCCAACAGCGCGGTCGGCATCATCCAGGAGATCCGCGCCAAACGCACCCTGGACGAGCTGGCCATCGTCAGTCAGGCCAAGCCGACCGTCCGCAGGGACGGCAGGGCCGTCGAGGTCGCGCCGCACGAGGTGGTGCTCGACGACCTGATCGAACTCGGTCCGGGCGACCAGATCGTGGTGGACGGAACGGTCGAGGAATCCGCGCAGCTCGAGGTGGACGAGTCGTTGCTCACCGGCGAGGCCGACCCGATCGACAAGGCGATCGGTGCCACCGTGATGTCGGGCAGCTACGTGGTGTCCGGGTCCGGCGCCTACCGCGCCACCAAGGTCGGCAGGGACGCCTACGCGGCGCGGCTGGCCGAGGAGGCGAGCAAGTTCACGCTGGTGCACTCCGAGCTGCGCAGCGGTATCGACAAGATTCTGAAGTTCATCACCTACCTGCTGATCCCCGCAGGCCTGCTGAGCATCTACAACCAGCTGGTCTCCAGCAACGAGTCGTGGCGGCCCGCGGTCACCGGCATGGTGGCCGCGCTGGTGCCGATGGTGCCCGAGGGCCTGGTACTGATGACCTCGATCGCGTTCGCGGTCGGCGTGGTGCGACTGGGCCGGCGGCAGTGCCTGGTCCAGGAATTGCCCGCGATCGAAGGGCTGGCCCGCGTCGACGTGGTCTGCGCGGACAAGACCGGCACGCTCACCGAGAACGGCATGCGGCTGTCGGACCTGAAGGTCCTCGGCGCCTTCGACGACACCGAGGTGCGCACCGCGCTGGCCGCGCTCGCCGCCGACGATCCGCGTCCGAACGCGAGCGTGCAAGCGATCGCCGAGGCGCTGCCGGACGGTCCCGGCTGGCAGCGCACCGCCGTCGCGCCGTTCTCCTCGGCCAAGAAGTGGAGCGGCTGCTCCTACGGCGAGCACGGCGACTGGCTGCTGGGCGCGCCGGACGTGCTGCTGGACCCGGATTCCGCGGACGCGCGAGTCGCGGAGGAACTCGGCGCCTCCGGTCTGCGCGTGCTGCTGCTGGCGCGCGGTGACCGGGCGGTGGACGCGGCGGACGCCCCCGGCGTCGTTCGGCCCGCCGCCTTGGTCGTGCTGGAACAAAAGGTCCGGCCGGACGCTCGCGACACCCTCGACTACTTCGCCGGCCAGGACGTCTCCATCAAGGTCATCTCGGGCGACAACGCCGTGTCGGTCGGCGCGGTGGCCTCTTCGCTGGATCTGCCCGGCGGCGAGCATCCGGTCGACGCGCGGCAGTTGCCGGAGGACCTCGACGGACTGGCCGACGTGCTGGACGGCAACACCACCTTCGGCCGGGTGCGCCCGGATCAGAAGCGCGCCATGGTGTCGGCCTTGCAGGCGCGCGGGCACACGGTGGCGATGACCGGCGACGGGGTCAACGACGTACTCGCTCTGAAGGATTCGGACATCGGCGTGGCGATGGGCGCGGGCAGCCCGGCGACCAGGGCGGTGGCGCAGATCGTGCTGCTGGACAACAAGTTCGCCACGCTGCCGTACGTGGTCGGCGAGGGCCGCCGGGTGATCGGCAACATCGAGCGGGTCTCGAATCTGTTCCTCACCAAGACCGTCTACTCGGTGCTGCTGGCCTTCCTGGTCGGCATGGCCGGGATCGGATCGCAGATCTTCGACTACGAGCCCATCGGCTACCCGTTCCTGCCGCGCCACGTCACGATCGCGGCCTGGTTCACCATCGGCATTCCGGCGTTCATCCTCTCCCTCGCGCCCAACAACGAGCGGGCCCGCACGGGTTTCGTCGGGCGCGTCATGCGGTTGGCCATCCCGTCGGGGGTGGTGATCGGCGCGGCCACTTTCGTGTCCTACCTGATCGCCTACGCCGGGCCGCACGCCAGCGAGGAGCAGAAGGTCCAGGCGGGCACGACCGCGCTCATCACGCTGATCATGATCGCGGTGTGGGTGCTGGCCATCGTCGCGCGGCCGTACGCGTGGTGGAAGGTGGTGCTGATCGCGGTGTCGGTGGCGGCGTACGTGGTGCTGTTCACCGTTCCGTTCACCCGCGAGTTCTTCAAACTCGACCCGTCCAACCTCGCGCTCACCGGCGCGGCGGTGAGCTGCGGCGTGGTCGGCATCGTGCTCGTGGAGGCGGCCTGGTGGGTGAGCGCGGCGCTGCGCGGAGAGAAGCGGCAACTGCTGCCGAGCTCGCCCGGCGGAGCCGCCTGACAGACTGGACGCCTGACTCGCCGCGCCACGAGAAGCCTTGTGCGAAGCGGCCATTCAGACTTGGAGTACCTTCTGGAGATTATGGAGGTACTGCTGCACCAGATCGACGCGTTCGCCGACGCACCGTTCTCGGGCAACCCGGCCGCGGTGATGCCGCTCCCGTCGTGGCTGCCGGATGCGTTGCTGCAACAGCTGGCCGAGGAGAACAACCTCGCCGAGACCGCGTTCTACACCTCGCGCTTACCTCCCGAAGCGGGCCTGCCGCCGGGCGAGTGGCCCGCGTTCCACCTCCGGTGGTTCACTCCGAGGGTCGAGGTCGCGCTCTGCGGGCACGCCACGCTGGCTAGCGCCGCGCAGATCCTGGCCGACCTGCACCCCGGCGAGGACCGGGTGAGCTTCTACACGCGCAGCGGCTGGCTGCACGTCGACCGCACCGACGACGACGAGTTCGTCCTCGATCTGCCCGCCGTGCCGAGTATCCCGGTGCAGCCCGATCCGGCGCTCGTCGCCGCGCTCGGGGTGCGTCCGGTGAGCGGGTACTCCGGCACCGACGAGGTGATCGTGGTGGCGACCGAACAGGAGGTGCGCGATGTCGCGCCCGTGCTGGCGGCCTTCCCCGCGCTGCCGCGCGCCGCGATCGTCACCGCGCCCGGCGATTCGGTCGACTTCGTCTCCCGCGTCTTCGCCCCGGCCGTCGGCGTCCCGGAGGACCCGGTGACCGGATCGGCGCACGCGCAGCTGGTCCCGCTGTGGAGCGAGCGGCTCGGCCGCACCGAACTGCGCGCAAGGCAGCTGTCGCGCCGCGGCGGAAGCCTGCGCTGCGAGTTGACCGACGACCGGGTGCTGCTGTTCGGACGATGCCGCCGCTACCTCGACGGCGTGGTCACCCTGCCGGACTAGCTCACGGTTGCGGAACCGGTCCGTCGTCGGGCAGTGGCCCCACGACGTCGCGATAGTCGGGCAGCAGCGGGGCCACCGCGAAGCTGCCCGCCACCGCGTCGGCGGGAAGCGCCTGGACCGCGCGAATGCCGTTCTGCCCGGCTAGGTCTCGCAGTTGCGCCGGGGCGCCCCGGACGACCAGCCCGACGACGCAGCCGCAGCCGCCGCGCAGTCGCGCGGCGGAGAACGCGACCACGCGCGCGGAGCGCTCGTCGGCGGGGCGGGGCAGCAGCCAGGCCGCGTCGGAGGACGAATCCACGGCCGACGCAACGCCTTCCGGTACGGGCACGGCCACCAGCGGCGTCTGCACGCCGGGCGCGGGCACCCGGTAGAGCACCTGCGCGATACGCAATCCGCCGCTGTGTGCCGGAATGTCGCCGGGCGCGAGGGGCTCGGTGAACGACGCCAGCGCCCAGCGTGGCTCGTCGCCGCCCGCGTCCAGCGAGTCGCGTGCGCGGGCGAGATACTCCGCGACCTGCTCGCCCTGGTCGGGCCCGAGCCGGTCGGTGGACACCGCGGTGCGATACGGCGGATACAGCGCGCCGAGCGCAAGGATCAGCGCGACCAGCGCGACGGCCGCCGCGCCGAGGAGGATTCCGCGCCACGGCGGCACCCGGCGCTCACGCATCGCGCAGGACGTCCAGCGCGTGTCTCAGGTCGTCCGGGTATTCGCTGGTGATCTCCAGGTAGCGGCCGTCGGCGGGGTGCTGGAAGCCCAGCGACCGCGCGTGCAGCCACTGCCGCTGCAGCCCGAGCCGCTCGGCCAGGCGCGGATCGGCGCCGTAGGTGAGATCGCCGCAGCACGGGTGGCGGATCGCGGAGAAGTGCACGCGGATCTGATGGGTGCGGCCGGTCTCCAGGTGGATGTCGAGCAGGCTGGCCGAATGGAACGCCTCGACGGTGTCGTAGTGGGTGACGCTCGGTCGTCCGTCGGCGGTGACCGCGAACTTCCAGTCGTTGCCGCGGGCCCGGCCGATCGGGGCGTCGATGGTGCCGCTGCTGGGGTCGGGATGTCCCTGCACGAGGGCGTGATACCGCTTGTCGACGGTGCGCTGCTTGAACGCGCGCTTGAGCACCGTGTACGCGTGCTCGGACTGCGCGACCACCATCACGCCGGAGGTGCCGACGTCCAGCCGGTGCACGATGCCCTGCCGCTCGTGGGCGCCCGAGGTGGAGATGCGGTACCCGGCGGCGGCGAGCCCGCCGACCACCGTCGGCCCGCTCCAGCCGACGCCGGTGTGCGCGGCCACGCCGACCGGCTTGTCCACCGCGACGATGTCGTCGTCGGCGTAGAGGATCTTCATGCCCTCCACCGGTTCGGCCTCGATGGTCAGTTCCCGCTTCGGCTCCGGGAAGATCACCTCCAGCCAGGCCCCTGCGGTGAGGCGGTCGGATTTGCCTGCGGCGACGCCGTCGAGCTGCACCGACCCCTCCTCGGCGAGCGCGGCCACCGCCGTGCGGGACAGGCCGAGCAGACGGGCCAGGCCCGCGTCGACGCGCATGCCGTCGAGCCCGTCGGGGACGGGCATGGTCCTGGTCTCCCTCATGCCGCGCTGCCCTCGCTCGCACCGGTCTTGCCGTGGCCCACCCGGGTGCCGTTCGGTTCGAAGCCGAACACGGTCAGCACGACCAGCAGGATCGCGCCGCACACGATGGCCGAGTCCGCGACGTTGAACACCGGCCACCAGCCCACCGCGACGAAATCCACCACGTGCCCCTGCAGCGGGCCCGGCGCGCGGAACAGCCGGTCGGCCAGATTGCCGACCGCGCCGCCGAGCACCATGCCCAGTCCGATCGCCCACCCCAGCGAGCGCAGAGTGCGGCCGATGCGCACCACGCCGATGACGACGGCGGCGGCGACCAGGGTCAGCAGCCAGGTCATGCCGGTGGCCATGGAGAACGCGGCGCCCGGATTACGCACCAGGCTCAGGCGCGCGAAGTCGCCGATGATCGGCACCGGATCGCCCGGGGTGAGCTTCGCGACCGCGAGGGTCTTGGTGAGCAGATCCAGGCCGAGCACGACCGCGGCGAGGACGAGCAGTGTCCGCAGGCGCTGCGGCGGAGCCGACACGGTCGTCGGATCTGCGGTGTTCGCTGGGGTTTCCTCGGGCGGCCGGTCGTCACTCACACCGACCATCATCTCTCGAGCGGAATCGAGCGCCGTGCGCGCGTCCGATTGCCGCTGCCCCGCGCCTCGGGCGTTCGCGTGCCGCGCCGACCGGCTCGCATCCGAATGTCCCAGCTGACACTCAGGAATCGGTCGTACCCTGTTGCTCGTGACGGTGTTGTCTTCTCCCCGCCTGCCACGAAGCGCGAGCCATGCCCGTAGCGCGCGCTCGGGTGTGCTGCTCATGGTGCTCGCGGTCGGGCTCTCGGCCCTCGGCGTCGGTTGCGGCGACCGCGCCGAGTCGAGCGGTGAGGCCGACGGAACCGAGCCGCTCGGCATCGGCAAGGAAGTGACCGTGCCGATTCCGGCCGCCGTGACCACGGTCCAATCGGCCGGCGCCGAGCCGCGATCGCTGCTGCGGCCGGAGTATCCGGCCGGCACCGTGCAGCGGGTCACGCTCTACACCGCCCACCACATCGAACAGCGGATCGACGGGCAGCCCAAGCCCGACTTCTCCACCCCGGCTATGACCATTCCCATGACCGCCGAGACCACCGCCGAAGGCATCGATCTCACTCTGGGCACGGTCACCTCGCCGGATCCGACGCTGGCCAAAGCGCTCACCAAGATCGGCGGTTCGCACGCCGGTTTCGACCTCAGTGATCTCGGCGCGATCACCGCCCTGCGCCTCGAGCCGGCGCCCGACGCGTCCAACACCGCGCGCTCCGCCCTCGAGCAGGCGTTCTACCAGGCGGTCTATCGGTCGATCGCGTTCCCGGACGAGCCCGTCGGCGAGGGCGCGGTGTGGACGGTGCGGCAAGAGGTCAACAGCGGCATCCTGCTGGACCAGGTGACCACCGCGACGCTGAGCAAGCGCGACGGCGACCGGCTCACCATCGAACTGCGCGTCACCCAGAAGCCGAAGTCGCCGGTGTGGGACCTGCCCAACAACGCGGGCACCCTGGACATCGACGACTACGCCATGCAGGGCGCGGGCACCATCACGGTGGATCTCGGCTTGCCGCTGCCGGTGGCCGGGTCCATCACCGTCGGCGGGCACCAGGCCTACCGCGACCCGCACAGCGAGAGCACGCTGCAGCAGACGATCGATACGCAGGTGTCGTGGGCCGAATGATCCGCCGATGCGGAATGCTGGCCGCGCTCGTGCCGCTCGTCGTCGCCGGATGTGGCTCGCAGGAGCCCGCGCCTGCCGGAAAGGCCGATCTTCCCGCGCTGGGTCCGGTCGTTGCCGCGGCCCCCGTGACCACCGCCCCTGAGACCGATTCCGCTCGGCTGCGCGAGCGATTGCTCGGCGACACCGACCTTCCCGCCGGTTTCACCGCGCTGCCGCCTGCGGCCGAACCCGGGGCAGGCGCTGCCAGCGGTTCGCCGACGAATCCGGCCGAATGCGTGAAAGTGCTCGCGCCGCTCGGTGCGCAACGCTCCGGCGCGCTCGCGCGGGCGTCCACGCACTACGCGGGGCCGAATTTCTCCAGTATCGATATCGACGCGGCCAGTTATCCGGCGGACACGGTCGCGGCCGCTTTCGCGGACGTGCAGGGAATTCTGCGTCGCTGCGCGCACTACGCCAGCGCCGACGGCTCCGACATCCCGGTCGACTACCGCGTCGGCGGCCTGGCCCAGCCGCCCGCCGGCGATGCCTGCGCGCCGTTCCAGGTGCGCACCACCAGCGACGACCTGACCCTCGGCTCGTCGGTCGCGATCGTCCAGGTGGGAAGCACGTTGGTGCAGGTCGCGGTGACCGCGCCGGAGTCGGTCGACCCCGGGGTGCTCAGCGCGCTGACCGCGGCCCAGGTGCGCAGAGTGCAAGGCGTCGCCGGACCGTGATTTCCCACGATCCGGCCGAATCGCGCCGGTCGCCGGAATAGGCTCGGCATGGTCCGACACAACGCCTCGACCGGAGGTTTCCGATGTCCGATGTCAAGCCCGTTCCCGAGGGATATCCGGTGGTGTCGCCCGGATTGGCGATCGACGGCGCCGCGGCGGCGATCGATTTCTACAAGAACATCTTCGGCGCGACCGAGCGCATGCGAATGCCGGGTCCGGACGGCAAGATCGCGCATTGTGAGCTGATGTTCGGCGATTCCGTCGTCATGCTCGGCGATTCGGCGCCCGATATGGATTTCCTCGACCCGAAGACGATCGGCGGCACCCCCGTCAACCTGTACGTGTACGTCGAGGACGCCGACGCCGCCTTCGCCGCCGCGCTGGCCGCCGGCGCCAAGGAACTCACGCCCATGACCGACCAGTTCTACGGCGACCGCAGTGGCGCGTTCGAGGACCCGTGGGGGCACCGGTGGACCGTGGCCACCCATGTGGAGGATGTGCCGCCCGACGAGATGGACCGCCGGATGGCCGAGCAGTTCGGCGGCTCCTGAGCGCGGTCGGACCGGCTCAGTCCGCCACCACCGAATCACCGGAGACGCGCACGCCGCGCGGTGCGAGTGGTCTGCTCGCCGGCCCGCGTGCCACCGAGCCGTCCAGCGTGAACCGGCTGCCGTGACAGGCACAGTTGATGGTGCCCCCCGAAACGGTCGCGACCTTGCAGCCGGCATGCGTGCACACCGAGGACAGTCCGACGAAGGTTCCCGCGCTGGGCTGGGTCACCACGATGTCGCCCACGATCACGCCGCCGCCGACGGGGATGTCGGCGGTCTTGGCCAGCGCGTTCGCGGGGCGGTCCGCATCGGCGGGCCGGTCTCCCTGCGCGGCGGGGGTGGCATCGGGCGCGGGGTCGTCCTGGGCGGAGGCGGTGCAGGCGGTGACCGCCGCGGCGGCGATGCCCGCACCGGCGATGACCACACCGCGCCGAGTGCGGAGCTGGTCATGGGTGAGCCAGGGCTCGAGTCGTTTCATCGGATCTCCCTCGAAGGCGCGGCCTGCGCTGTGCCGGTTCCGCGTTCGCCTTGTTCACGGGGAGGGTGATCCGGCGGTTCAATCCGGAATGGAGCGACGGACCCGGACCCCCTCATCTGTTCGTGGCCGGGTCCGCCGCTCCTTGTGGTTACCCGCGGGCGATCGATTCGAACACCTTCGGGTCGACGAGGGTGGAGGTGTCGCCGAGTTCGCGTCCTTCGGCGACGTCGCGTAGGAGGCGGCGCATGATTTTGCCGCTGCGGGTTTTGGGGAGTTCGGGGACGATGTGGATTTCGCGGGGTTT